>DAOUKQ010000044.1:0-47422 GCA_034421135.1 Dehalococcoidia bacterium | reverse complement strand
CACGGACAGCCACGGAGGATCCCAGATGACGACGAACGGCACGAACGGGACGAGCAGCCCCCTGGACAGCGCCGCCGCCGCACTCGAACGCGAGTGGGCGACGAACCCGCGCTGGGCGGGAGTACAGCGGAACTATACGGCCGCCGACGTCCTCAAGCTGCGCCCCTCGCTGCTGCCCGAGTCGACCATCGCGCGCTACGGCGCCGAGCGACTCTGGAACGCGATGCAGGACACCGACTTCGTCCGCACCTTCGGCGCCGTCACCGGCGCGCAGGCGGTGCAGATGGCCAAGGCCGGCCTGCAGTCGATCTACGTCTCCGGCTGGCAGGTCGCGGCCGATGCCAACACCGCCGCTCACACCTACCCCGACCAGTCGCTCTACCCGGTCAACAGCGTCCCCTCGCTGGTCAAGCGACTCAACAACGCGCTGATGCGCGCCGACCAGGTCGACCGCCTGGAGGATCGCGCCAGCGTCGACTACTACCTGCCCATCGTCGCTGACGCCGAGGCCGGCTTCGGCGGACCGATCCACGCCTTCGAGCTGATGCGCAACATGATCGAAGCGGGCGCCGCCGGCGTTCACTACGAGGACCAGCTCGCCGCCGAGAAGAAGTGCGGTCACATGGGCGGCAAGGTGCTCGTCCCAACCGCGCAGCACGTCCGCACCCTGCAGGCCGCTCGCCTGGCTGCCGATGTCATGGGCGTCCCGACCATCCTGATGGCGCGGACCGATGCCCTCTCGGCAACGCTGATGACGACCGACATCGACGAGCGCGACCGCGAGTTCACCACCGGCGAACGGACCGCCGAGGGCTACTTCGGCGTCACCGGCGGGATCGACTCCGCCATCGCCCGTGGACTCGCCTTCGCCCCGCACGCCGACCTGATCTGGTGCGAGACCTCCGTGCCTGACATCGGCGAGGCCCGCGACTTCGCTCAGGCCGTGCACGCCGAGTACCCGACCAAGATGCTCGCCTACAACTGCTCGCCTTCGTTCAACTGGCGTCGCCACCTCGACGACGCGACGATCGCCAACTTCCAGGAGCAACTGGCGGACATGGGTTACCGCTTCCAGTTCATCACCCTGGCCGGCTGGCACGGGATCAACTACCACACCTTCAACCTCGCCAGCGGCTACCGCGACCGCGGCATGGCCGCCTACGTCGAGCTGCAGGAAGGCGAGTTCGCCGCCGAAGCCGACGGCTACACCGCGACCAAGCACCAGCGCGAAGCCGGCACGTCCTACTTCGACGAAATCCTGCTTACGGTCACCGGTGGAGACGCCGCCACGACCGCGCTGAGCGGCTCGACCGAGGCCGCCCAGTTCACCGAGGAAGCGGTCGCCGCACACTAGCCGCGACGACCCGGTCGAATCCAACGGAGCCCCGCCCTTGGCGGGGCTTCGTCGTCGAAATCGAGATGACTGGACATGCCAGAGCTTCCTTATGGCGGCGTAGAAGGCAACCGATCGACGGACGACGAACTGTGGCGCCACGGACTGTTGTTTGACGACGCCGATGACGTCTGGCTTGGGCCAGCCAAGTACTTCACCCAACCCGCACGACAGCGCGCTGATGTGCCGAGGTCATCCTCTACCCAGCCGGAGCGCATGAAGATGATCGGGCCGAGTCGTGGTGGTCGTCTGCTGACCTTCATCCTGGATATGCCTGACGCATTCGGTTTCTCACACGTCGTCACCGGTTGGACCGCCGATGCGGAGGAGCAGGCGCAATACCACCAGCCAGGCGGTAGAATGCGGAGACGATGACTTCACAACGAAGCGAACTCCACATCGAATCTCCGATTGCGGACGCAAAAGAGATCCCCTTCGATCACGCGAAGAGGGGTCCGGGGCTTGTGCGCTACACGCTCGAGTTCACACGGGAAGAGATGGAACGCCTCAAGGCGCGCAGTTCCCGTGGCACTGAACCGTTCGGCCGCTTCATCAAGCGAGCCGCCCTGGAAGCCGCCGACCGCGAGGCCGCAGAGGAGCACGGCGACGGACTCCACGCCGCCGACTAACCCGTCCGTTCCCACTCCGCTGCTACCCTTCAGCAGACATTTGCCAGACTCATCAGCCGCCTGCGCGGCGAAAGGAAGTTTCCATGACCAACAGCCCCCATTTCGGCGTGATGGTTCCCCAGATCAAGCGCACCTGGCAGGAGACCCAGCGCGCATCGCTGGCCTTTGAGGAGATGGGCTTCGACTCGCTCTGGGTCAACGACCATCTCTACGGTCCGCAGTCGCCTGCGATTCCGATGCTCGAGGCGTGGACCCTGGCAGCCGGCATCGCCGCAGCGACCGAGAAGCCCGAAATCGGCACGCTGGTGACGCCCGTCGGCATGCGCAACCCGGCCCACACCGGCAAGATGATCGCCACCGTCGACAACATCGCCGGCGGGCGCGTGATCCCCGGCTTCGGTTCCGGCTGGATGCCGCGCGAGTTCACCGACTTCGGCATGCCCTTCGTCTCGACGCGCGACCGACTGCGCCAGCTCGAAGAGGGTCTGCAGATCTTCAAGGGCATGTTCGACCCCGACCAGGACGAGTTCTCCTTCGAGGGCGAGTTCTTCCACACCGAGAACCTCGTCACGCAGCCCAAGCCACCGCGCGACATGCCGATCCTGGTCGGCGGCGGCGGCGAGAAAGTCACCATGCGCATCGCCGCGCAGTACGCCGACATCTGGAATAACTCGGCCGGCGCCCAGGACGACCTCGAGCACAAGGTCTCGGTTCTCCACGGTCACGCGAAAGCACTGGGTCGCGACCCGTCCGAGCTGCGCGTCTCGCAGCAGTGCCTGGTCACGATCGTCGAGGACGACGCCAAGGTCGGCCCGATGGTCGAGCGAGCCCAGAAGATCTTCGGCGGTCACATGGGCAACCCGGCCGGCGATATGGCCCTGACCGGCACCCCGTCGATGATCAAAGAGCGGATCGAAAAGCACGTCGAGCTCGGCTGCGATATGTTCATGATCGAGTTCTTCGGCCGAGACACGATCGAACCGGCCCAGATGTTCGCCGAGACGGTCATCCCCGAGTTCCGCTAGAGCTCCCAGTCCCCGCTTCACGCGGGGACCCGCTCGGCTCGCCAGTCCCTGCTTCACGCAGGGACCCGTTCCCTCTCTCCCCCCTCCAGGGGGGAGATGTCCTGTAGGGACAGAGGGGGTTCCGGAGACGACGCACAGCCGCCGCTTAGGCGTCACGGATGCCCGTCGAAACGGCTGGATGTATCTTCTGACTGATATGTCACACAACAATTCCACAACTAGACGCATTTCTATCGCATTGTCACTCTGTGTCGGCGTTTTCCTGTTGCTGTCGGTGAGCTGGGCTGTTGCGACGGCGGAAGACTCGCAGGAAGCACCTTCGGAAACGCGGCTAGTGCGCCTGGAGCCTGGAGATAACTTCATCGGCTGGATAGCGGAGGGCGTCTCGATTGAGGATCTGTTCGAGTCGATCCCACAGGTTGTAGCTCTGTGGCACTGGGATGCAGAAACCCAGACCTACGAACTGGCAGCACCTGTTCTACCGAAGCAACTCTGGTCGATAGGTCGAATCGAACCAGGAATGGGCGTCTTCGTTCGCGTCGGCGGGGAAGATGTAGTGGAGTGGCACCAGCCGATTACTCCGGCCAGAGGCCTAGTGGAACTGCGCACTGGAGAGAATTGGGTTGCCTGGGCCGGACCAGATGATTGGTCAATCACTGAGGCCGCCAAAGGCATAGGTCTTTCGCTCGAACACATCGAGTTTCGTGGCCAGATCTACGACGCGGCACATCCTGAGACGGCGATGACTGTGGCCCCGCTCCGGCGAGGCGATCCACTCAAGGTCTCGATGGATCGAGACACTAACTGGTTGCAACCCACATATCTTGTACCGAGAATCGACTTTCCTGGAGGCACATCAAGCAAGTTACGAGAGCACGCTCAGAAAGATGTAGCGGCAATCTTGGACTATTACGCGCAGACGTTCAGTGTACAAGCAGATGCCTCTAGGCTAACTGTGCTGATACCGAAGGATGTCGAATCGCTCATCCAGTATCATCGGACAGCGGATCCATACTTCTCAAAGACTGCAGAAGAGAGCGTCCGCGCTCAGTATTCTCGAGCCTCGGGGTGGGCCGGGGACATCGGGGGAGAGCCAGTCATTGTTGCAAAGCGAGGGTCCGATTGTATCGACTGCTCAAACATCATATTGCTCAGCCACGAGTACTTTCATGTTCTTCAAGGGGATCTCATAGGAAGTCGGTTCCCAGGAGGCCGTGCAGGTGATCCCAGCTGGTTAACCGAAGGGGCTGCAACCTGGGCAGGATGGCTGCTCCATGACGAACGGAGCAATGAGCATCGCGCAGACTTTATCGGCCTTGCAGCAAGAGGCCCATCTCTGTTCAGTTCCGCGGTGCTAAATGGTTTTTCTTACACCTTGGGGCGTTTCGCAACTGAGTTACTAGTCAACCGAGCCGGAGCGGCAGCACCGCTGGAGTTCTATCGGCAGCTTGCCTCGACGCGTACCGGACCCTCGCTTCGGTGGTACTCAGCACTCGGCTGGAAGGATGCTTTTGCAGTCGCATTTGGGGTCTCAGTGGAGGAGTTCTACAGTGAGTTCGATACTTGGCAACAAGGATTGCCTGATCGCTTAGACCACAGGAGCGACCCACGTATGACGGAACTCACGGGAAGGGTAACCCGTGAAGGCAAATATATCCTCTCTGGTGTCACTGTCACCTTGGTGAATAGTGAGGCAGCGTCTCAAGGATTCGCAGCTGAAGTGTTTTCGTCTGACGTTACAGACACTAATGGAAACTTCCGACTGAGCGTACCCAAAGGGCGGAAGGTGAAGGTGAGGGTTTCTCTCTCAGACAGTTGGCCATGCATTTCGCTTTGGCACACGGAGCCTGGAATTGCTTTCGAATCCAACGAAGCACTGGCTATTGACGTGGACGCTTCCGCAACTGAAAAACTGAAAATCGTGATACCTGATGGAGTGTGTGAGCATGAAGTGAGCGGCCACCTCGTTGGACCCCAAGGCGTGTCAGTACACGGTATCCGCGTGTTTGTGAACAACTCGTTGGATGGTAGAACCAGTACCATCAGAACAGAGAGAGACGGGTCATTTCGCACCCTGGTGCCACATTCTGGAGAGTATCAAGTTGGAGCCATTCTGAGGGACGATTGCAGAGTATGGTACGGACCTGGCGGCGAGACAGTGGTCTCGATCGATGAAAGAGTCGCGATTGCTGTGAGCGATGAGTCGGTTCCTGACTTGCGCCTTGTATTGCCAGCCGGGTACTGTTTGGTGACAATCTCCGGCAGATTGCTAGATTCCGCCGGTAACGGCATCGGAGGTGGAATTGTCTTTGTGAGCGGCGACGATGGGATAGCGAGCGGCCAGTCTGAGGCAGACGGAACCTTCTCGTTCACCCTGCCGTCGTCGGGTTCATACCGCCTTGGCGTGAATCTGGACGGTTGCAGGGCGTGGTGGCAGCGCGATGCTGCACCGGGCTCTAGGCAGGATGCCACACTGTTCCAGGGCACTGGTAGTGATGTCACGAGCATCCGTTTCCAACTAGACAGAGGGCAGTGCGACTCGAGGTTCACTGGTCGACTGTTGAACTCCGAGGGTCATGGCATCGTCAACGCGTGGGTGTATGCGCAGGCCGATGACGGCCAAGGCACAGGATCTCGAACGTCGGCGGATGGAAGCTTCGACATCTCATTGCTAAGCGGTGGCTCTTACCGGTTGGGTGTCAACATCAGGGGTTGTGCTGTCTACTATCGCGGCGGCGGCGCAACGAGCTCGTGGAGCGAGGCTGAACAGATCGATACTGATGGTGACGTTGGGGAGTTGAGCATTCGGATTCCGGCAAATCTGTGCAACGCTACGATCAGCGGTCGACTCATCAATGCGGACCGGCACGGACTGGCCCATCGACAGATCGGTGTGATTTCAGAGGGTGCCCGGTCAGTCCATTCAGAACTGTGGACGGAGGCAACTGGGTATTGGACGATGCGGGTCCACCAGAACCAAAGCTACCGGATCTACACGTATGTTGATGGATGCCCGCTCCATTACCGGGAGGGCGGCGCGACAGCGAAGGCGCAGGACGCGTCGCAGATCCAGGTTCGCGAGAGCGATGTCACCGGCGTCGAGTTCCGCCTCCCAGAAGACCCTGCGTCGTTCTGCAACTGACCTCTCCTGCCGCCGCCTTGCTACCCTGAGCACGGGAGCGAAGGGGCCAGCCAATGCCGACGACCTATCGATTGCCCTACATTCTGCACGAGCCCTCCGAAGAGACGGAGGACATGTACATGGGCGAGGTCCCCTTGCTGCCCGGCTGTCGCGCCTGGGGCGATACGCCCGAGCTCGCGCTCGAGTACCTGGAGAGCGTCGCGGAGGGCTTCATCAGGTCCTATCTGAAGGACGGCGATCCGTTGCCCTTGGAAGTCACCAGGACGGGCGAAATCGCGGTTTCAGTTTGACCTGCTGATGGGTCTGCGCAGTTGAGGTCCGTCACACCCGCTCTTGCCGCGGAGCCTGCCCCTGGCTTGCACAGGGGTATCTCGCCGATGCGTCTCTGTCGGTCGCGTCGAACTCGGCGAGAAGGCAGAGGCGAACGCGGCAATGACGAGTCGGGCGATAGGGAAGAACGGCGACGGCCTCACTCCGGCGTCGGAGTCCTCGACTGGACGATGTACATCGGGTCGCTCCGACCTTTGGCGGGGGAGATGTCGTGCCATTGGGGTGGGTCGAAGGCTCCTGAGTAGTGGAAGTAGGCGCCGACGAGTTGGATGTGGCCGTCGTCTCCCATGCCTTGCCAGAGGCGGACGGCCTTGGTTGGGAAGCAGCGGTTTGAGAAGGAGACGATACAGCCTCCTCCGGGACGCAGAATGCGGCCGATCTCTCGGAAGACCTCTAGCGGCTGTTTCAGGTATTGGACAGAGACTGCGATGGTGACGACATCAAACTCGCCGTCGCCGTAGGGCAGGATCGGATCAGCATTGAGATCGTGAACGACCCACTCGGTGAGCTGCGGGTTCTCGGCCAGCTCCTCGGCGTTCATGCCGAGGCCGGCGACGCGCTGGGACTGCAGGTCGTCGGGGTAGTGCGAAATCCACGACGACATCAGGTCGAGCAGGCGGCCCTGCTTCGGTAAGAACTTGGAGTAGTGCTCGCGCAGGGCGTTGATCGCCGCGTCATCGATGTGAGCAACGAGTCTCGGCTGGACGTAGAAGTTGGCGTCGGCAGACTCGTCGACACGCTGGAAGTGGGCGTCCTCGAAGGGGGCGTCGGTGGATTGGTCGGTCATGGGCGCGCCCCTCACCCTGACCCTCTCCCGCAGGGAGAGGGGACCGGAACCGCTTCGTGCGGCGCGGCTAGAACTTTGGCGGCTTGGGCAGGATGTAGGCGGCCGAGAGGCCGAGCAGGATCGCCGCCATCGCGATACCGATCACGATGGCCACGATCTGTCCGGCATGCAGTCCGCCGCCCCCGCTTTCGCCACCGGCAGCCATCGCCGCGCCGCCCAGGAGGGCGGCCGTGATGAGTGCCAGGGCAACGGTTGCGGTTCGCAACATGTGCGTCTTCGTCCTGGGACTAGAAGGGGTTGCTCATCTGCGCGGCGTGGTCGACGAAGTGCCACATGGCGCCCTGCATCAGCATGGCGACCGGTGCGGCTCCAAGGCCTTCGCCGCCAGCCGACTTGCCAAGCTCGTCGTCCTGGACGTACTTGACCTTGCTCTCGGCGGCGGAGACGACGGCGTCGAGCGCGGCGAGCGCGTCGGCCGGGGTCGGCATGTCGGTGCTGCTCAGCGGGTTTTCGGGGCCGTCGTAGCCGCAAGCAGCGCAGATACCGTTGGCGAACATCATCGTCGACGGAATCACGTGCTCAGCGACCTGTCGGGGCGACCAGCCTGCTTCGCCGTCGTCAGTGGTGCCCTTGGGCGTGTCCCAGTTGGCCTCGGACACCTGGATCGCGGCGCGCAGCGAGGCGACGCCTCCGTGGATTCCTGCGCGCAGTTCGTCAGCGGTCGGCATAGCGTGTTCTCCTTTGGTCGGGAAAGATTGATTCGTTCCCCAGCAGCATAGGACAGGCTCGGACTACCCTGCCCTCAGATCTCGGACCTCGGGCGAATCCAGGTTGACGAAGGAGACGAACATGGCATTCGGAATCGGACTGATAGGCGCAGGGGGCAATCAGAAGCTGCGGCACATTCCCGGCTTCCGCGCGATCAACGATGTCGAGATCGTCAACGTGGTCAACCGCTCGCGCGAATCGGGCGAGCGCGTCGCCGCGGAGTGGGATATTCCGAAGGTCTCTGAGTCGGTCGGGGAACTGCTCTCCGACCCGGCCGTCGACGCGGTCAGCATCGGCACCTGGCCCTACATGCATCTCGAGTACACCAGGGCTGCGCTCGAGGCCGGCAAGCACGTGCTCTGCGAGGCGCGGATGGCGACGAACGCGCAGGAGGCCGAAGAGATGCTGGCGGTGAGCCGTCAGCACCCCGACCTGGTCTCCCAGCTTGTGCCGGCGCCGTTCGACTTTGGCCTGGGCAAGACGATCAAGCGGCTCTGTGAGGACGGTTCGTTGGGCAGCATCATTGAGGTCCATCTGACGCTGCTTAACGGCTCGGGTTTGGACGAGTCGGGGCCGCTGCACTGGCGACACCGAAGCGACTACTCCGGACATAACATGATGCAGCTCGGCATCTTCAACGAGACCATCCAGCGCTGGCTCGGCGACACCGCACGCGTGACCGCGCACGCTCGGACGTTTGTGCCCTCGCGGATCGATGAGGAAACCGGTGAGCGCCACAACATCGTGATTCCCGACAGCCTCGGTATCTTCGCCGACATGGCCAACGGGGCTCGCTGCACGTATCGGGTCAGCGCCGTCACCCAGGGCGCGCCGCAGCCGCCGACGATCGACATCTACGGCTCGGAAGGCCGGCTGCACTGGCGCTTCGGCGACACCGGTGAGTGGGGCAAGCACGGCGAGGATGTGGCGCCAATCGTCGCCGATCCCGGCACCGCGCACGACTGGCAGGTCGAAGCCGACTTCATGAACTCGGTCCGCAACGGCGCGCCAGTTGAGTTGACCAACTTCGAGGACGGCGTCCGCTACATGCGCTTCACCGACGCCGTCTGGGAGTCGTGGAACAGCGGCCAGAGTCGGGAGATCGAGGCGCTGGACTGAACGCGGTACCGGCTACAGCGACTTGAGCCACTCCACCAGGATTCGATTCAGTTCTGCCGGCTCTTCCTGCTGGGTCCAGTGGCCGCATTCTTCGATGTGACCTCGGGAGAGGTTGGGGATCCACTCCTCCATGCCCTCCGACATTGAGGGCAGCAGGACGCCGTCCTTGCCGGCGGTGACCATCAGCGCGGGCTGAGTGATGTCCTGACCGTCGACGGCGGCGCCCCATTCCCAGTTGCGTCCGTGGTTGCGGTACCAGTTGAGTCCGCCGCGGAAGCCGGTTTTCTCAAAGGCGCTCGCAAACGTGTCGAGGTCTTTCTCGGTCAGCATGATCGAGCGTTCAGCGTCGTCGGGCAGGCCGACCAACAAGCCGCCGCGTTCGCGCACGCCCGAGGTCATCCCGATCACGTCGAGCCGGTCCTCGGGCTTGGAGGTGCGCAGCATCAAGGTCATGGTGCGGCGCGCGTTGCCGCCGAGTTCGGCCTCGGCGACGCCTTCGTCCTGGAAGTAGAGCTGGTAATCGAAGCGGCCCGGATCGATCTTCATCGCCTCGAGCGGGTTGATCGGCGGTCGCCGGCCAGCCGGCGTGTTGATGCCAGCGACTGCGTTGCAGCGCGTCGGGTGGTGCTGGGCCATGTTCCAGACCACGGCTCCACCCCAATCATGACCGACGAAGACGGCGCTCTCGATCTCCAGCGCGTCGACCAATGCGACCATGTCGGCGCAGATGCGCTCCTGGGTGTAGTCCTCGATGTTCGGCGGCGCGTCGGTGTCGCCGTAGCCGCGCATGTCGGGAGCGATGGCGCGGAAGCCCGCCTCGGCCACGGCGGGCAGTTGGTGCCGCCAGGAGTACCAGAGCTCGGGGAAGCCATGGCAGAAGACGACCGCCGGACCCTCCCCGGCCTCGGCGATGTGCATGCTGATCCCGGTCGAGAGATCGATCTGGGAGTGGACGATGTCGGTCATGAAGCGGCCTCCGTGCTTGAATCCAGGTTGCCTGCGGGATGTCCAGGTTGCTGTCGCTTGGCGATCAGTTCCAGGACCGCAGCCCGAACGAAGTCTATCGAGGTCTCCTGTCGCTCGATATCGAGCACGGAGTAGAGCGCCTCGACCTCCGCGTCGCCGAAGTGCACTCCGATAGTCGCTGTCGGCAACTCGAAGAAGTCATCGCGGATCACATCCATGATCCAGGTGTCGAGATCGCGGTGCATCTCGTGATCGATGTCCATCTCTGCGTCGGGAGCGTATGCGGGCGCCGGGGGACCAACCCAGTGTTCCAGGTAGTGGTCGAGAGCCTTGCGAACCAGTTCGATGCTCGCAAACCGGCTGATCCTGGCGGCTTCTTGAAGCTGCTCATACGTCCAGTCGGGCAAGAGCATGCCGACGAATGCGCCAGATTCTCCCTCAATGATGCACTCGCCCTGGTTCCGAATCTCACGCGGTTCTTTCACGCTGAACGCCCTCCTGGTCTGTGGTAGCGCGTGCGCTCTCCGGCGCTTGCTGACCATCCCGTGACGATGTGGGCGTAACCGTCACCATCGGGCAACTCCAGAATAAGCGTCAGGATGCGTCCGCTGCGGTCCGGCCCGATCAGTTTGATGCGCTCCGGTTGCATCTGTCCCATCCGAACGGAGTCGCGACGAGGCCTCGCGGGTTGTTTGAATCGCTTGGCTTGGCCTTCTGACAGGACTTCCTCCGCCTCATCCGTGGAGGGTCCGTGCCGGGCCAGTTCTTCGATGCTGACCTCGTTCCATGACAGCGATCGAATGCGGTTGGCCATTCAGGTTGGTCTCCTGATTCCAGGTGAGCCTATCGCGGTCATTTGGTCAGGCCATAAGCTCTAAGCGAGGACAGTGCGACATGACCATCGAAACGCCGAACTGGGCTGAGACCACTGCCGACGACATCGAGCGGGGTGTCGACTCGGCCATCCGCACCGTGGATCAGCTCGCCGACGAAGTGGTGGCCGTGCCGGATGGACAGCGCACGTTCGAAAACACGGTGCTGCCGTTGGACGAGATTGGCAATGTCCTCTCGCAGGCGTCAGGACGATTCGGCTTCCTGTCCCAGGTCTCAGCGAACGAAGCGTTGCGCGCTGTTGCGCACCAGCACGAGGAACGACTCAATGTGTTCGCCACCGGACTTGGGTTCCGGGAGGACATCGATCGGGCGCTCAAGGCGTATGCGTCGCGAGCCGAGCTCGAAGCGCTACCCGACGACGCCCGGCGACTGTTGGAGTACGAGCTGCGCGACTACCGGCGCAATGGGCTTGACCTGGAAGTGAAGACGCGCAACGAGCTGCAATCGCTGCAAGAGCGGTTGGTCGGCCTTGGCATCCAGTTCCGCAAGAACATCGACGACTACGAGGACTTCATCGAGGTCAGCCGGAGCGAGCTGGATGGTCTACCCGACTCGTTTATCGAGCGGTTGAGGACCGTCGAGACCGATGGCGCCGTTCGTTACAAGGTGGGTTTGGACTATCCGGAGTTACATCCGTTTCTCGACAGCGCCCACGACGGCGAGCGTCGGCGGGAACTGTTCCTCAAGAACCACAACAAAGCAGCCGATTCCAACATCGATTTGCTCGAAGAGGCGCTGGCCGTGCGGGCGTCGAAGGCCGAACTGCTTGGCTATGAGTCCTGGGCCGAGTACGCCCTCGAGGTCAAGATGGCCAAGCAGACCGACGCGGTGCTGGACTTCCTCGTCGATCTGGAGGATCGACTGCAGCCCAAGCTCGCCGCAGACCTGTCCCGCCTGAGCGAGGAACAGGAACGCCGCACCGGAGTTCGCGGTCCGGTCGACATCGCCGATTGGCGCTACTACACCAACCAGGTTGTGCAGGAGGAGTACCAGGTCGATCCGTTTGAGGTCGCCGCCTACTTCCCGCTCGACGCGGTGCTGGACGGGATGTTCAGCATCTATGAAGAGTTGGTCGGCGTACGGTTCCAGCCTCGGCCTGATGTGGTCGAGTCGGCCTGGCATGGGGACGCGCAGCCGTTCGACATCGTCGATCCGGCCAATGGCGACGCGCTGGCCCGGTTCTACATGGACCTCTATCCGCGACCGGGCAAGTTCGGACACGCAGCCGCATTCACGCTGCGAGGCGGCAGATCCTTGAGCGACGACGGCTATCAGCGCCCGATCTCCGCAATCGTGGCCAACTTCACCAAGCCGACGGCAAGTTCTCCGTCACTGCTGCGACACACCGAAGTGGTCACGCTGTTTCACGAGTTCGGACACATCCTGCATCAGACATTGACGAAGTCTCAATTCACTCGTTTCAGCGGGACACGCGTCGAGCGCGACTTTGTCGAGGCGCCGTCGCAGATGCTCGAGCATTGGTGCTGGCAGCCGGACATGCTTAGCAGCTTCAGCCGCCACCATGAATCGGGCGATCCGCTGCCGTCATCACTGATCAACCGGATGATGGAGGCCAAGCACACGTCTTCGGCCATTGCCACGTTGCGGCAGGTCTACTTCTCCCGACTCGATCTCGCGTACCACTCCGAGTCGGGTCGCAGCACCGACGAGATCGCGCGCGAGCTGCATCCGATCACCGGCTTCCCTTTCCCCGAGGACACGCATTTCCAGGCCGGGTTCGGGCATCTCTTCGGCTACGACGCCGGCTACTACGGTTACCTCTGGTCCCGCGTCTTCGGCGACGACATGTTCACCCGATTCGAAGCGCCAGGCGCGTCGGTATCGAGCGTCGGCGCGGAGTACCGGCGGCACATCCTCGAGCCGGGCGGAACGGCCGACGCCGACCAGCTCATCTACAGCTTCCTCGGCCGGGAACCGAACGCCGACGCATTCCTCCGGGAACTGGGGTTAGGGTGATTCAGGATGGTCGACCGCACTGGCCCTGCGCTCCAATCGCGCGTTCACCGATCCGTCATTCCGCTCGTGAGTTGGTGTTTCGTCGATGCTGACTCCATCGCAGAACCGGTTTGAGACCTCGGTTGCTGGGCAAGTGAATCGGTGCGGTTTCGGCGCCAGCCGGCCTGCCGGATCGCGGTCACGGCGCAATGTGGGCTGATACGATTGGAATCGGGAGGACCGGCGATGGTGGTTCAAGACCTCACACAGGGACAGACGGCCCCGGAACGGTTCGCCGATCTCGACGGCCTGATTACTCGGCTGTCGTTGGAGTATGCCGCGCAACCCGTTGACGACGGCTATATCCATCCAGCCGACGCAATCGTTGAGGAGAATCTCCGCCTGTTCCTCCAGACGACCCCAGGCGACCTGTTAGAGACATTGGCTGGCCCAGATCCCCAGTTGCAGTCTTCTGTTGTGAAGTCGCTGGCTCGCTGCGCCAAGCCGTGGACTTCGGGGCCTGATGTTCCCCAAGGAGCCGTGAACGAAGATTCGTTCACCGATACGTGGCATGCGTCGAACTGGCGCTACGGCTTGATCGACATCGCGCTTCGGACCGGGAACATCCTCTTGCGAGACGCCGCGGTGCAGGCAGTTGAAGAGTGGGAAGACTCGTCGTTGGCGCCTCTGTTGCGGAGTCATCAAGAACGGGAAGCGGTGCCATGGCTGCGTAGCTATGTCTCCGACGTGATTTCCGACCTGTCGCCTTAGCAGATGATTCTGGCTCGGAGAGTCGCGCTGGCCAAATGGGGCATGATCGAGGGAATCTCCGATGAAGAAGCCCTGCGTCTGGCGATGGACGCGGATCTGCGGGTCGAGAACGGCCAACTTTCGCTCTGGCAGTGCGGCGACGGTGGTGAACCGGAATGCAGCGAGGTGGCCCTGGCGCTTGCAGCGGCGATGAATCACCTGAGCGGAATCCAACTGGTTCTCCTCCGAGAAGAACGTCTGCAAGAGCTTGGCATGAGCTGGCAGCCGACGAAGGGACGCACGCCAATTGTCACGCTCCAAGACCTGCACCTCACGGCGCAGCTCGGCGAGGCGGCGATCAGGCGCTCCCTGGCACTGGAGATTCGCCGAGCCGTTGCCGATGGTCGGTGGCGCTCGTATTCCCGCTCTGCCGTCAAGACCATGCTCGTTGCCGCGCTGTCGGAAGGGAGACTCGAGTCGTCTGACCTTTCCCAATCGGTCTGGACCAGGATCAGGGGATCTGTCCTCGAGGAGGAGAGCAGGTGAATGTGCCGTTGGCCACTCAGCGGTCTGCCCTTGCGCCGAAACCCCAGGCTTGCCCGCCTCGATTCCGCTGACGGCGACAGCAGGTACACTGCCGACGGTACCGCGACGCGGATGGTTCGGCGAGGAGAATCAACATGCCCATGATCGACAACATCGAGCAGGCGCAGCAGCGCTTTGGCGAATTGCTCGAAGCCCAGCAAGCCCGTGTGGACAAGATCAAATCCGAAGGCGAGCCGACCGATTTCACCAAGCTCGACCACATCGAGATCGGCGTCCTCGGCGGCGACGGCATCGGTCCATCTATCGCCCACGAGTCCCAGCGCGTGCTGGAAACGCTGCTGGATGAGCAAGTCTCGTCTGGTCGCGTCTCCTTCCGCACGATCGACGGTTTGACGATCGAGCGCCGGGCGGACGAGATGGCGGCGATTCCCGAGGGCGTGCTCAAGGAAATCCACGAGTGCGACGTCACGCTCAAGGGCCCGACCACGACGCCGGAGCAGGGCGACGGCTGGCCCAACATCGAGTCGGCCAACGTGGCGATGCGCAAGGTGCTCGACCTCTACGCCAACGTCCGACCGGTGCGCGTCCCGGCGCAGGGCATTGACTGGACATTCTTTCGCGAGAACACCGAGGACCTCTACGCCGTCGGCTCCGAGGGATTCTCGATCGGCGATCTGAACATCGACTTCAAGATTCTCTCCAACCCCGGTTCCGAGCGGATCATCCGCGCCGCGTTCGAGTACGCCAAGACCAACGGCAAGGACTCGGTCACGATTGTGACCAAGGCGAATGTCGTCAAGACGACCGACGGCGCGTTCCTTGACGCAGCGCGCAAGGTGTCGGAGGACTACGAGGGGATCGAGTGGGAGGGCTGGTACATCGACATCATGACGGCCAAGCTCGTCGATCCCAAGCGTCGCACCAACTTCCAGGTCTTCGCCCTGCCCAACCTCTACGGCGACATCCTGACCGACGAAGCGGCTGAGTTCCAGGGCGGCGTCGGTACGGCCGGCGCGGGCAACATCGGCACCAAGACGGCGATGTTCGAGGCGATTCACGGCTCGGCTCCGCGCATGGTCCGCGAAGGCCGCGACATCTACGCCGATCCCTCGTCGATGCTGCGCGCCGGGGCGATGCTGCTCTCGCACATCGGCTTCCCCGACCTGGGCGGCAAGCTGGACAAGGCGATGGACCTCTGCGGTCAGTACGAGAAGGAACTCGTGATGACCGGACGGAACACTGGCGCTACGACGGCCGAGTTCGGCGACTACGTGCTGTCGACGGTGAACGACTCAACCCTTGACGACCGCTGGACGGCCGCGATTGAGGCCGTTCGCACGGACGTGTAGGTCGCTTCATGGCCAACCAGGTACAAGTCGAGCGGGCTCGAGCCGAGCGTGCGGAAGCGAGCCGAAAAGCTGCGGTCACACGCGCCGACTCATTGGAGGAGCGGGCGAGAAAGTCCGAGAAGCAGTCGCGGGACTTGCGTGCGCATCTTGACCGGCTGGCGGCGAAGCTCGCCACCTCGGGCGAGGAGATCGAGCCGCTGCGCGAGGAGTTGCGCGAGACCAAGTCCGAACGGGACGCGTTGCGATCCAGCGCCGAGTCGGCAACCGCATCGGCTGAGGCGGCGAATGCGCAACTGGCCGCACTCACCGACCGCGCCGAATCGGCGGAGCAGGAGCGCGACCGCTTGCGCGCCGAACATGCCGAGCTGACCGAGAAGTCGACGTTCTACGAACAGGCGGCCAAGGACGCCTCGGCATCACTGGCGACCGCCTCGGCGGCGCAGGTCGCCGCCGAGCAAAAGGCCGGAGAAGTGCAGGCGACGCTGGACGCGCGTCACGAGGAGTTCCGCCAGGAGCGCAACAAGCTGAGCCGTGAGAACGAGCGGCTGGAGAAACAGGTGGCGCAGTTGCAGGCTGAGCTTGAGACGTCGAAAGGCGGCATCGGCGCGGCCTTGCGCAGGCTGTTCGGCGGATAACCTCGACACAGCCCCATACTGAAACTGATCGCCCGGCTGGATACGATCAACGGATGCAACGGCCTGACCTCAGAACGATTGCCGATGAACGCGTCGTCGTGCTCGACGGCGCGACCGGGACCGGTTTGCAGTTACTTGATCTGTCGCTGTCCGACTTTGACGGTCTCGAAGGCTGCAACGAGATCCTGAATATCTCACGGCCCGACGCGGTGGCGGCATTGCATGAGTCGTACTTCGACGCCGGCGCCGACGCGGTCCTGACCAACACATTCGGTGCATCGTCGATCACGCTGGGTGAGTACGACCTGTCGGAGCGCACGCAGGAGATCAACCGCGCGTCGGCGAGCATCGCGCGTTCCGTCGCTGATCGATTCTCGAGCAGCGAACGTCCGCGCTTCGTCATCGGATCGTTAGGGCCCGGTACCAAGCTGCCGAGCCTCGGTCACGTCGGCTTCGACGAACTGCACGCCGCTTACCTGGAGCAGGCGTTGGGACTGCTTGAAGGCGGTGTCGACGCCTTGCTGGTCGAGACCGTCTACGACTTGCTCCAGGGCAAGGCGGCGATCCTGGCCTGCAAGGACGCGCTCAGGGAGCATCGCAGCCCGGTTCCGCTGTTTGCCACGGTGACGATTGAGACGACGGGGCAGATGCTGGTCGGCAGCGAGATCGGCGCAGCACTGACGGCGCTGGCTCCGCTTGGACTGGATGGCGTCGGACTCAACTGCGCGACCGGCCCCGATTTGATGCACGAGCCGCTGCGCTATCTCGCGGCCAACGCAGACCAGACGCTGCTCTGTTCGCCCAACGCCGGCTTGCCGCGCACCGAAGACGGTCAGATGGTGTACGACCTGACGCCTGAGGCGCTGGCCTCGGCGCACCGCACATTTGTGACCGAGTACGGCGTCGGTATTGTCGGTGGTTGTTGCGGCACGACCCCTGAGTTCGTTCGCGCGGTGCGCGAGGAAGTTGCGGGCCTGCAACCGGTGACCCGTAGTCCGCAGTCCGAGCCGTCCGCGTCGTCGCTGTTCGTCTCGACGCCGTACCGCCAGGACGCTTCCTTCCTCATCGTGGGCGAGCGGGCCAACGCCAACGGCTCGCGGCGGTTCAAGCGCCTGCTGCAGAACGAGGAATGGGAGCAGATGGCGAACGTCATCCGCGACCAGGCCGCGGAAGGCGCCCACGTCGCCGATGTGTGCGTCGACTTCGTCGGCCGCGACGGCACGCCCGATATGGCGGAGCTAGTCTCGCGGGCTCGCGGACTCTCGACGCTGCCGCTGATGCTCGACTCGACCGAGCCGGACGTGCTCGAAGCGGGACTCAAACAGCTTGGCGGCAAGGCGCTGGTCAACTCGATCAACCTGGAGGACGGCGGCACGCGGCTCGACCAGACGCTCTCCTCCGCCGTGCGCTTCGGCGCAGGCGTCGTGGCGCTCGTGATCGACGAGGAGGGCCAGGCGAGAACCTGCGAGCGCAAGCTGGAAATTGCTCGTCGCTTGTATCGCATCGCGACTGAAGACTACGGACTCGCGCCCGAGGACCTGTTCTTCGACGCGCTGACGCTGCCTGTGAGCACCGGACAGGCAGATCTCCGTCGCGACGGCCTGGAAACGCTCAACGCGGTCGAGGCGATTTCCACGGAGTTCCCCCGGGCGCAGACCGTTCTCGGCATCTCCAACATCTCATTCGGACTCAACTCGGCGGCTCGCCAGGTGCTCAACTCCGTCTTCCTGCACGACGCTGTAGAGCGGGGTCTGAAGGCAGCCATCGTTCACGCTGCGCAGATCCTCCCGATCAATCGGATCCCCGAGGAACAGCTTGTCGCGGCGCGCCGGTTGATCTTCGACGAGTGGGCCGACGGCCCCGACGGTCCGATCGATCCGTTGCCGGCGTTCATGGCGCTGTTCGAGGATGCCCAGGCGGCGACGCAGCAGCGCGAGAGCCTGGACGACTTACCGCTCGAGGAGCGGCTGCACCGGCGGATCGTCGACGGTCAGCGCGAGGGTCTGGAAGCGGACCTCGACCAGGCGCTGGTCAAGCGCGAGGCGATCCCGATTATCAACGACATGCTGCTTCCGGCGATGCAGGAGGTTGGCGACCTGTTCGGCGCAGGCGACATGCAGTTGCCCTTCGTCCTGCAATCGGCCGAGACGATGAAGAAGGCCGTCGCCCATCTTGAGCCGCACATGGACAAGCTGGAGTCCGCCAGCAAAGGCTCAATCGTGCTCGCGACCGTTCGCGGCGATGTCCATGACATCGGCAAGAATCTGGTCGAGATCATCCTTTCGAACAACGGCTTCACGACCATCAACCTGGGCATCAAACAGCCGATCTCGAACGTGATCGAGGCTGCCTTGGAGCACAACGCCGACGCGATTGGACTTTCGGGTCTGCTGGTCAAGTCGACGCTGGTGATGAAGGAAGATCTCGAGGAACTCAACCGGCGCGAACTCGCCGATCGTTGGCCGGTCCTGCTGGGCGGAGCCGCGCTGACGCGCAAGTACGTCGAGTGGGACCTGCGCAACACCTTCCACGGCGATGTCTACTACGGTCAGGACGCCTTTGAGGGCCTTCGGATCATGAACGCGCTCAGCGACGGGGCTGCGCCCGATGCGGCTCCGATTGAGCCGATGCCGGCGCCTGTCCCGTCCGCGGTGTCGGCCGGAAGCGCAACCGCGACGCTGACTCGATCCACCCTGGCGCCAGCACAGACGATCCCGGATGCGCCCTTCTTGGGCACGCGGGTGATTCGCGGACTGCCGCTGAGCGATATCTTCCCCTACATCAACAAGACCGCGCTGCTGCGCGGGCAATGGGGTTTCAAAGGCCGCGACGCAGAGACCGCCGCTCGCGCCGAGTTGTCGCTGTCCGATATCCAGCAACAGGCGCTGCGTCAGGGCATCCTCGAACCGGCCGTCGTCTACGGCTACTTTCCGGCGCAGTCGGACGGCGACGACCTGATCGTCTACGACGCCGACGGCTCAGGAACGGAGGCCGTGCGCTTTAGCTTCCCCCGGCAACAGGGCAAGCAGGGACGCTGTCTGGCCGACTACTTCCGTTCGGTCAACTCGGGCGAGATGGATGTGGTCGGCTTCCACGTCGTCACGATGGGCCCGCGAGTCGGCGACTACGCGCAGGAGCTGTATTCGGATGACCGCTACCAGGATTACCTCTATTGGCACGGATTCGGCGTCGAGATCGCCGAGGCGCTGGCCGAGTACTGGCACCGGCGGATTCGCCAGGAGCTCGGAATCGATGCGCCGGACGGCGCCACGCCCGAGGAACTGATCAAGACCAACTACCAGGGCGCGCGATACTCGTTCGGCTACCCGGCCTGCCCGAACCTCGAGGACCAGGCCAAACTCTGGCGCTTGTTGGAGCCGGAACGCATCGGCGTCACGCTCAGCGACGAGTTCCAGATGCATCCTGAGCAGTCGACCTCGGCCATGGTCGTGCACCATCCCGAGGCTCGATACTTCAGTATCTGAAGCGATACCTCCATCTGTCGCGCGTTGGCGCGATAGGATGCTCACGGTTGACGTTCGGGAGATTGCGAAGCCGGCAGGAAGATCGACGATGAAGACGAAGGCGCCGCATGACTGATCTCTTCCGACCACGTTGGCGTGAAGGCGACGATCCGTTCCGTCGCATCGTGGTGCGGACGACGCTGCGATTCATGGAGGTCGAAGCCGCCGGCGGCATCGTGCTCGTGATTGCGGCAGCCATCGCCCTGCTCTGGGCAAACATCGACTTCCACTCATACGAGGAAGTCTGGCACGCGCACATCAGCATTGATCTCGCGATCTGGTCCTTCGACCAGTCGCTACAACATGTCGTCAACGATGTGCTCATGGTGGTCTTCTTCCTCGTCGTCGGCGCCGAGATCAAGCGCGAGTTTACGCATGGCGAGCTGCGCGATCCGCGCCAGGCGGCGCTGCCGATCGTTGCCGCGCTGGGCGGGATGATTCTGCCGGCGGGCATCTACGCGATCCTCAATGCGGGCGGCGAAGGCAGCGCCGGATGGGGCATTCCGGTCGCGACCGATATCGCCTTCGCGCTGGGCGTGCTCGCGCTGGTCGGTCGCGGGGTGCCGGTCCAGCTCAAAGTCTTTCTGCTCACGCTGGCGGTCGCCGATGATGTCGGCGGCATTCTGATCATCGCGATCTTCTACTCCGAGTCGATCCGCATCGAGTGGTTGGCCGGCATGGTTGGCGCCGTGGCGTTTCTGCTGCTGATCAAGCAGCTCGGGTTCCGCCACATCGGCATCCATGCTCTGGGCGGCGTCTTTCTCTGGCTCACGCTCTGGGAAGCCGGACTGCACGCCACCCTGGCCGGGGTGATCCTCGGCCTGATCGTCCCGGCGTCCCCGCTGTATAGCCGCGAAGGCATGACGCGCAGGTTTGATTATCTGCTGCAGCGCTTGCGGCATATCGAAGAGGACCCCGATCCGATGGTCCGCGAGGAGGACACGCACGACGCCCTGCGCACGATCCAACATGTGGCCCACGAAGGTATGAGTCCACTGGAGCGACTGGAGGAGGCGATCGCGCCCATTTCGGCGTTCGTGGTGGTCCCGCTGTTCGCACTGGCGAACGCAGGCATTCACATCACCGGTGACAGCATTGACGCTGCACTGAGTTCGAACATCGCCTGGGGCATCTTCCTCGGCTTGCTGCTGGGCAAGCTCATCGGGATCGTGGCTGCGTCGGCGCTGGCGGTCCGCCTGGGCATCGCCTTCAAGCCCGATCAACTGAAGTGGTCCCATCTGGGCGGCGCAGCCCTGTTGGCTGGGATCGGCTTCACGGTGGCGATCTTCATCGCCAACCTCTCATTCGCTGCACCTGCGGACGCATCGGCAGAGCTGAAGGAACAAGCTGAAGCCCTGCTGGAAGGCGCGAAGATTGGTATCTTCGCCGCCTCGATCGTCGCAGCGGTTCTGGGCTTCGCCCTCTTGCGCTCGGTCAGGCCTCGATACTGACCGACCTGATCGAGCCAACCGAACTGGTCGAACCATCCGGCAGCGTCCGTGCGCTACACTTTTTGCGGTCATGCGCCGATCCCGCTACGGCGGCAACGACGATGGCCTTGAACCTTGCATCCGTAGATGAGCGCCGAACCATGGCGCCGAACACCAGGAGGCGAAATACGTGCAAGCGGTCAAATATGCCCGCGCCGAGAGCGTGGAAGAGGCAGTCAAACTGCTCCAGGACGGCGGCGAAGGCGCGCGCCCGCTGGCTGGCGGCACCGATGTCATCGTGCAGGCCCGCGAGCGAACTCGCGACATCGACCTGTTCGTCGACATCAAGCACATCCCCGAGGTCGTCGGTATTCAGCACGGAGCCGACGGCAGCCTGACCATCGGCGCCGCCACGCCGTGCTACCAGATCTACGGCGACCCCACAATCGCCGAGAACTTCCCCATCCTGGTCGACTCGACCTCGCTCATCGGCGGAACCGCGATCCAGGGCCGAGCGTCGCTCGGCGGCAACCTGTGTAACTCGTCGCCTGCAGCGGATGGCATTCCCTCGCTGATCGTGCTCGAGGCTCAGGTCGAGATCGCCGGACCCAACGGTCGGCGCAGCGTGGCGGTTGAAGACTTCTGCACCTCGCCCGGTCGCAACGTGCTGGGCAGCGGCGAGTTCGCCGTCAGCCTCAGTTTCCCGGCCCCGGCCGAAGGCTCGGGCGCGCGGTTCCTGCGCTTCATTCCTCGTAACGAGATGGATATCGCGGTGACGAACGCCGCGACCCAGCTCAGGCTCAACGGCGACGGATCGGTCGCCTGGGCGCGAGTGGCGATTGGCGCGGTCGCTCCGACGCCGCTGCTGGTCGCCGACGCCGCGCAAGCGCTGGTCGGTCAACCGCTGAGCGAAGACTCGATCGCCGCCGCGGCCGCCGCCTCGCGGGCGGCGGCGAATCCGATCGACGACATGCGCGGCAGCGTCCGCCAGCGGGTCCATCTCGCCGGCGTACTCACCGAGCGAACCATTCGCCAGGCTGCCGAACGCGCAGCCTGATCGAGCGCTTCCGCAGGTCGGCAGATGCAACCGACTGCATCAGGCCTGCAACTATGACAAAGGACAGGGAACGAATGGCAAACGAACACATCGTCGTCAACTGCACGATCAACGGCGAGGACCAGACATTCCTCGCCAACGAGCGGGACTCGCTGCTCGAAGCGCTGCGCGACCGGATCGGTCTCACGGGCGCCAAGGAAGGCTGCAACAACGGCAACTGCGGCGCCTGTTGCGTCAACATGGACGGCCGCATCGTCAATAGCTGCCTCGTGATGGCCGCGGAGTGCGAAGGCGCCGAAATTCGGACCGTCGAGGGTCTGGCCATGGGCGACCAGCTCACGCCGCTGCAGAACGCCTTCCTTGAGCAGGCCGCGCTGCAATGCGGCATCTGCACGCCGGGCTTCCTCGTCGCCGCCGAGTCGCTGCTTGAGCAGAACCCCGACCCGACCGAGCACGAGATCCGCTACTGGCTGGCCGGCAACCTCTGCCGCTGCACCGGCTACGACAAGATCATCAAGGCCGTCCAGCAGGCGGCCGGACAGAGCGTCGTCTAACGACCGCACGAACCGACTCCAACACCGCCACAGGAGAGGACAAACCCCATGGTCACCGCTCAGTCGCAACCACAGTCCAAAGAAACCGAGCAGTACAACGTCATCGGCACGCGGCCGATCCGCCACGACGGCGTCGATAAGGTCACCGGCGCGGCCCAGTACGGCGCGGACCTGACTCTGCCGGGCATGCTCGCCGGGCGCGTCCTGCGCAGCCCGCATGCGCACGCTCGGATCGTCAGCATCGACACCTCCAAGGCCGAAGCGCTGCCCGGCGTCAAGGCGGTGATTACCAATGCCGACTTCCCCCGAGCCGCCGACCAGGAAATCGATACGGGCGAAGGCTCGGCCAACCTGCGTTGGGTGCTCGACAACGTGATCGCCTCGGACAAGGTCCTCTACAAGGGCCACGCCGTCGCCGCCGTCGCCGCGACCGACCACCACATCGCCGAGGATGCGCTTGAGCTGATCGAGGTCGAGTACGAGGTGCTCAGCCCGGTGCTCGACGTGCGCGACGCGATGGTCGACGGTTCGCCGCTGTTGCACGACAGCCTGCACACGCGCGAGCTTGACGGCTCGATGAGCGATGACGCCAGCAACACGGCGTCGCACCTGCAGTTCACCAAGGGCGATGTCGAAGCGGGCTTCGCCGAAGCCGACGTCGTCATCGAGCGCGAGTTCGAGACCTCGATGGCGCACCAGGGATACATCGAGCCGCACAACGGCTCGGCCTACTGGCGCGCCGACGGCACGCTTGATGTCTGGACCTCGACCCAGGGTGCATTCGTCGTGCGCGACTCGGTTGCCCCGTTGCTGCAGCTCTCTCCTTCGCAGGTCAAGGTGACCCCGATGGAGATCGGCGGCGGATTCGGCGGCAAGATCCCCGTCTACCTCGAGCCGCTGGCCGCGCTGCTGTCGCAGCGGACCGGTCGCCCGGTCAAGTTGACGATGAACCGCGAGGAAGTGCTGCTCGCCACCGGTCCGACCTCGGGCACCTACATGCGCGTGCGGATGGGCGCCAAGAACGACGGCACGATCACCGCAGCCGACGTACACCTCGCCTTCGAGGCCGGCGCGTACCCGGGCTCGCCGGTGGGCGCCGGCGCGATGTGCTCGCTCGCGCCTTACGACATCCCCAACCAGAAGATCGACGGCTACGACGTGGTCGTGAACAAGCCCAAGACGGCCGCCTACCGCGCCCCAGGCGCGCCGCAGGCTGAGTTCGCCACCGAGTCGGTGCTCAACGAACTCGCCGAGCAGCTCGGGCACGACCCGCTGGACATGCGGCTCAAGAACGCCAGCGTCGAGGGCGACACGACCGCCGCCGGCATGCCCTTCGGCGTGATTGGCAACGTCGAGTGCATGAACGCCGCGCAGGAGTCGCCGCACTGGCAGTCGGAGCTGGAAGGCCCCAACCGCGGCCGCGGCGTCGCCCAGGGCTTCTGGTTCAACATCGGCTTCGAGTCCTCGGCCTACGCGCAGGTCAACGGCGACGGCACGATTCCCCTGGTGCTCGGCTCGACCGACATCGGCGGCACCCGCGCCTCGATCGCGATGCAGCTCGCCGAGACGCTCGGCATCTCCGCTGAAGACGTGCACCCGCATGTGGTCGACACCAACTCGGTGGGCTACACGCAGGTCACCGGCGGCTCGCGGACGACCTTCGCGGGCGGCTGGGCCGCCTACGAGTGCGCCATGGACATCCGCAATCAGATGGAGCAGCGCGCCGCCCAGATCTGGGAATGCGAAGCCGACGACGTGACCTACGGCGACGATGCGATTATCCGCGGCCCCGCCGACGAGGACGGTAACGACCGCCAGTTCACGTTCAAGGAGCTCGCCGGTCAGCTTGCGACCAGCGGCGGTCACATTGTCGGCCGCGCCGACGTGAACAAGACTTCCAGCGGTCCCGCCTTCGCGACGCACATCGTCGATGTCGAGGTTGACCCCGACACCGGCAAAGTCGACATCCTCCGCTACACCGCCGTCCAGGACGCCGGCACGGCAATCCACCCGGCCTACGTCGAGGGTCAAATGCAGGGCGGCGTCGCGCAGGGCGTGGGCATGGCGCTGAACGAGGAGTACTTCTACGACGACTCGGGCGATCTCAAGAACGCCAGCCTGCTCGATTACCGCATGCCGACCGCGCTCGACCTGCCGATGATCGAGCCGATCATCGTCGAGGTGCCGAACCCCGGTCACCCCTACGGCGTCCGCGGCGTCGGCGAGGTGCCGATCATTCCGCCCGCCCCGGCCGTTCGAGCCGCCATCGCCAACGCCATCGGCGTGCACATGACCGAGCTGCCGATGTCGCCGAGGGCGATCCTCGACGCGACCGTGCTCGAAGGCGAGTAGCACCATCCCGCTCTGCGCCTCGCTCCCAGAGGAGGGTCTGCGCGCCAATCACATCCTGATCCCCTCTCCCTTTGGGAGAGGGTGAGGGTGAGGGCACTCATGGTCACGGTCCTCGTCCCTCAGTCGCTCAGGACCCTCACCGATGGCGAGGCCGTTCTGACGGCTGAGGGACATAATCTCAGAGCCGTGATCCGCGACCTGAGTCCGCGCTACCCCGAACTCGCCGACCGCCTCGTCAACGGAGACCGAATCGGCCGAGGCCTCTCCCTCGCCATCAACGGAGATGTCGTCTCGACGGGCCTGATCACCAAAGTCCCCGAGGATGCAGAGATATCGATCGTCCCGCAGATCAGCGGGGGAGCATCGCGTCACAGCCGCAGGAATGTCGCAATCGCACCTTGAACGCGTGCCATATCGCTTGGATGAAGCCGGCCAATGTGCTCGCCCAGTCTTGATCTGCTGAGCGCAACTGTCTTGTCAACCATGATCGCCGATTGAAACTCAAGGCCGTTGTCGGCGTTTGCATCCACAATCACGCGGAATCTTGCTTCGACCGCTACCACGGTGGTGAGCGGGCAGACAATCACCGAGCCCAACGATTGGTACAGGTCATCCTGGACGATTAACGCGGGCCTGGGTTTGCTTAGAAACTCACTTCCGCCAGCAGCTGTCCAGAGTTCACCGCGATTCATGCTTCTCCAGGTCGGCGAACAAGTCATCGGCGTGCGAATCGACCCAGTCCAGTACCTCACGCTCCTCTTCGGCCGCCTCGATGAGCGCCTTCGCTTGACGGATCACTTCCTCTGCAAAGTGCTCCGAGCCGAGGGGTGGCAGCCACAGCACACAGGGATACAGACCGTGTTCGCGCCGCGAACAGACTTCGCCTTCCGACGGTAGATCCAGCCTCGGGCGAGCGACGTTCGACATCCCAAATCCTCAGGTCAAGTCTACTTCGGCGCGGGGCTCATGGTAGGACGTCAGCACGGCGATGGAGGCGGTGAAGCCGTGGAGGTAGTTTTGACCGCCGACCGGGCCGATCTCTCCGTTGCAGAAGAAGCCGGCGGTTGGGACGGGACCGAAGATCTCGGACAGTGCCGAGGCGTCGTGATCGGGCTCGCCGAACAGGCCTCGGCCTCGGCCGTTGCATGAGCAGAGCAGCGCGCCCAGGACTTCTTCTTCCGGCTCGAGCGAGGCGCGCAGGTCCGACAGGCGGGTGCGCAGATCGTCGTCGGCCGCCTGGGCGTCGCGGAACTGGAACTGGAACGTCTGCCCCACCCTGGGCACCGCGTTGATCGCGACCACGCCCGATTCGCGGTCGGCGCCCATCACGTTGCGAATCAGGAAATCGCCACGCTCGTGGGTTTCCTTGTACTCGTCCATCGCCAGGCCGACGAGGAGATTGCGCGCGGCGCGTTCGCGGGTCTCTTCATCGAGCGCCCAGAGCGTCTCTTGCAAGACCTCAAGCGCCGGACGCGAACCCAATGATTTGACGGTGTTCGCCTCGCACTCCGTCACGATCCACGGTTGCCCGAGCGGCTCGGCGCCCTGGGCCACCACCGGTCGCACCGAGACGCCGCTCAGGCCCATCATCGCCGCGCCGCTCATCAGCACCTGGTCGTCGATGAACACCGCGCAACCTTCCTGCTGTTGGTGCGAGGAGGCCATCCCGCCCAGCAGCACGACATCGGGCCGCAGTTGCTGCAGGTGACCGACCAGGCGGTCGGTCATGATGCTGAACGGATTGCTGAACATCAACCAGACGTCAGGGCCGTCCTGGATTGGCGAGAACACGTCGTCGCCCATGTGCTCGGGATCGATCGGCATCGGCGTGAGTTCTGCGCCGGGCAGCGAGAATCCGAGCACGGCGATCGCCGAACCTTCCTCCGCTTCGAGCGCCGAGCCGATCACGCTCTGTCCCGACGAGCCAATCAGATGCCGCGCCCCGGTCGCGCTGCGCAGATGCCGGACGATTGCCTCGTAGTGCCCGGCGTAGCGCGAATCGATGAAGACGAGGAGCAAGTCGGGAGCCGCCGAGAGATCCATCCCGCCGAGAGCGGCCTCGCAGGCAGCCTGCCACTCCGCCTCGAACCCCACTGCCGCCGTCGCCCCGGCGGAACCGGCCCGGACGGTCGCTTGACCGGGACCGCTTGATCGTCGCTCCGACAGTTCGGATGTTGAATGTTGGTTAGACATCGCAGAGGTCCCTTCTTCGGGGGTGCGGGTAGCGTCTCAAAGGGTACTCTTCCACTATGGCTACTTTGACTGATGAGACTGCGCTCGACGATTCAATAGACCTATCGGAGCTATCCGAGGCGGCGCTGGCTGAGATCGCCGAGGCCGCGAGATCGCTCGCTCAGCAAGGCGGCGACATCCTGTTGGACCGATTCCACGCCTCGATCGAGGTTTCATTCAAGGGTCAGAACGCCCACGACCCGGTTACCGAAGTCGATCACGCGATCGAGGACCTGATCCGCGATGAGGTGCATCGCCACTTTCCTGCTCACGGCGTGTTGGGCGAGGAACGCGACAACGGTGGTCCCAGCGATGCCGAGATCGTATGGGTGATTGACCCGCTCGACGGCACGTCGAATTTCATCAACGGCATTGGCCTGTTTGCCTGCTCGATTGGGGTGCTGCACCGTGGGTTGCCGGTCGCCGGCGCGCTCTGGTTGCCTTCGAACCGGTTTCTGCGACCAGGGGTCTATCACGCAAGAGCGGGCAGCGGGTTGATGTTCAACGAGCGTCCGTTCAATAGCGACGCCCCTGATCTGCAGGCGGCATCCCGGCTGAGCACAGTCCCGGCCGGTACCGGCGGCGTCACGGGACCGGCGGGCCGACGCTTCGGCATCGCGCGCACGTTCGGCAGCACCGCTACCGAGCTCGCGCTCGCGGCTGAGGGCTCGGTGCAGATGGCCCTCTTCGACGGCTCACGCATCTGGGATGTCGCCGGTGGTGTCGCCCTCTGCATCGCGGGGGGGCGAGCCGTGTACACGAAGAGCCGGCGGAGCGACGAACCGTGGCGGCGCTTCACGCGGTTCGGCGATCGGATCGAGGGTCAGATCACTATGGAACAGCTCCGCCGCTGGAGCGACCCGCTTGTCGCCGGCGACGAGGCTGTGCTGCCCGAGTCCGCAAACGCGTTGGGCAAGGAACAGGGCGTCACCGCCACGGCCAAGCGAGCGGCCGTCAAGAGCGTCAAACGAGCCTTCCCCAATCTGCCGCTGCCGTCGTATCCCTAGCAGGGCGCTGAATGATTGCTGGGTTCCGCGGCCTATTCCGATCTCGTCATTCCCGGCCCCAGCCGGGAATCTCGCTCGACCAGACACGCCAGCGGAGTGGAACGAGATTCCAGGCAAAGCCTGGAATGACGAGATCCTGATCCCGGGAGTTTTCAGCAGCTTGCTAGCGCACGCCGCCTCAGGCGTGGACGACCGGTAGCACTTCATCAAACAGGCGCTGGGACTGGTACATGATGGCGTCGTCGCCTCGGGCGACCGGGCGCATGATGAACTTGCTCACTCCCGCTGCGCGGTACTCGTTGACGCGGTTCAGGATGTCCTCTGCGGTACCCACCGAGTAGAAGGTCTCGGGGTCAACATCCGGCAGTCGGCGCTTGATGGCGGCGATGTTGGCCTGGACGTCTTCGTCGTCCCAGGAGCCGAAATGGTAGGCGAACCCTGCGCCGAAGTGGTCCGGCTCGTAGTCGGTGCGTCCAGCCTCGGCGAGCGCCGCCTTGATCTGCTGGATTACGGGTCCGACCTCATGCGCTGATTGGACACCTGCCACCCATCCGGTGCCGATGCGAGCGGTGCGGCGGATCGCCGCCTTACTGTGCCCGCCAATCCAGAGCGGCAAGGGATTCTGTACGGGCTTCGGCGAGATCGTCGCGTTGTCGTAGGTGAAATGCTCGCCGTGGTAGGTGAACGAGTCCTCGTTCCAGAGTCCCTGGATGATGTCCAGCATCTCGTCGGCGATCGGCGCGCGCCCGCGGAGCTGTCGGTTGGTGACGTTCCACTCGGGCGCGAACCCGCCGCCGACGCCGAAGGCGGGCAGCATCCGGCCGTTGGAGAGGAAATCGATGGTGGCGCACTGCTTGGCCAGCACCAGCGGATCGCGGAAGCCGACGACCACGACATTCATGCCAAACTTGAGCTTCTCGGTACGAGCGGCCAGCGCGGCCATGAAGGCCATCGACTCCAGGATCGGTTCCCTGGAGATCAGCCGGTCGGTCTGCCAGATCGAGTCGACATCGTGGTCTTCGCACAGGTCAATCCAGCGCCACATGGTGTCAACGTCAGAGAAGGGGAAGTTGGCCAGTCCCATGCCAATCTTGTCGCTCATGTTCAGTTCCTCCAGTAGCCGAGTCGTCTATGCGCTCAGCCTAAACGGTGGGTATCGGTCTGTGATCAGCAGGAAGCCGTATGCGCTGATGCGCAGTCCATAGCGGCCGACGCCGACCACATAGTTGAACAACGGCCGGGGGTAGGACCCCGTGAACAGGATGGCGAACCAGGCGATGATGAGCACCGGAATCGCAATCACCCCCAGCACGGCGACCACGATGTAGTGGGGAATCAGGAGAAGCCATTTGATAATGGGATAGAACTGATTGAGCTGTTCAGCGTCGGGATAGTCGAGTTCCACGTGGATGGACTGTTCTTCGTCCGTTGACGGGTACTTGTCGGTGAGCAGACCAAAGTATGCGGAGACACGGTATTGGAAGCGGGTCAACTCGAGCAGGAAGTCGAACCACCATCTGGGGTACTTGCGTCGAAACAGGATCATGAGCACGAGCGGCAGGAAGAAGGCGGCGAAAAAGAACCCGGTACCGGAGTCGTCGATCGCACCCTCAACGGCCAGGCTGATCGCCAAGGCGGGGGCGACAGGCATCAGCCAGGAGAGGATAGCGATGGGAATGCTGAACGGGATGCGCAGCAACGTGGAGAGTCGTTCCAGGCGCTCCGGGTAGTCGATCTCCAGTCGTGCGGGATAAGCGTCGGGTTCACGTTCCATGGGTCACCTCCGGTTCGGGGAATCCTACTCCTTGCGGCCCAGCGGACGCTGCCAGATGCCGACGTCCCAGTATTGGTCGAACTTGCGACCGCACTCTTTCCAGACGCCCGAGAGGGTGTAACCGACTCGCTCCGTCATCGCCACCGACAGTCGGTGCGTTTTCCTGCCGTCAATGTTCCCGAGGTTAACAGGCTGACCGCCGGTGCGGGGCCTACTGCGAGAGCCGAAGTAATCGTCGGAGACTGCCGAACAAGCCTGCCCTCTGCGAATGGCATCCGATGAACGATTGGAATCTTTCGAATGCCTCGGCAGTCAGAACATCGTCTAACTCAGCCAGGTGACGCTTGAGCCGGACTTTCTTGACGGCCTGTGTCTTGTCGATCATCAACCAACTCGTACGTTGGAGTCCGCTTGTGCCGGGGGGTGGCACTTCGATTCGAATCAATGGGCTCTGAGCGGAATCGGAGTTCGAGGTGAACGGAACGATGACGATCGAGTCGAGGTCTTGCAACACATCGCTTTGGAGGATCAGCACCGGCCGACCTTTGCCAAGGAAATCGCCGCCGCCTTCTCCGTACCAGATTTGGCCACAGGCAGGCTCCATGAGTCGGGCTAGTCTCGGTGGAGGCTTTCCATGAACGCGAGGTCTTCGGCCTCGCCTGGGCTGTCTGCGATGCGTCCGGCTTGCCGACGCGCTTCACGATCCCATTCCGGCGTGCCGGGCTTAGGCAGGTGCGGATTGCGTTTCCTGTGCTGGAAGAGGCTGCGGATGCGCGCGAGAGGACTGTTGAGCGGTCGTGAAGGGGTAGAGAGCGTCGCCATCATGGCCTCCTGTCGGCTGATTGTACCGGAACGTGGATCGCCTTGGGTCGCCCGCACAGGCGCTCAGGGTCGCAGCGGACGCTGCCAGATGCCGACGTCCCAGTACTGGTCGAACTTGCGACCGCATTCTTTCCAGACGCCCGAGAGGGTGTAGCCGACTCGCTCCGTCATCGCCACCGAGGCGTCGTTGGGCAGCGTGATCAATGCGAAGAGCTGGTGCAGGTCGTCGACCTTGAGCAGTTCCTCGTACAGCGCCTGCCACAGTCTCGTGCCCAGGCCGCGGCTGACCTCGCCTGGGAGCAGATAGACACTGGTCGCGACGCTGCTGTCGTAGGCCGCCTTGGGATAGAGCGCGCTGGAGTAGGAATGCCCGACGATCCGGCCGTCCGGCTCGACCGCAACCATGACTCGATACGCGCCTGAGTCCGAGTACTTCGAGAACCACTCGCGTTTCGCCTTGACCGTGTGCGGCTCGGTGTCGAATGTCGCGGGCGAGGTCAGGATGTAGTGGTTGTAGAGGTCGGCGAGCTGCGGGACGTCATCATCCGTCGCCGGTCGAATCGTAAGGTGGTCAGTCATGTGATGATCCGTGTGAGCCTGATGGGTTATGCGGGCAGGGAAACGCGAAACGGCGGACCCGGAGGCCCGCCGTCAGCGTAGGTGACCTGATCTCGGTCGGCGTTAGCCGCCGATCACGTTGCCGGCTTCGATGGCCGGTCGGAAGACGCGTTCCATCTCCTCGGCGGCGCGCTCGACGGTCCACATCTCGGTGCCGCTCAGTTCGCGGATCAGCTTGTACTGGCTGTAGAGGCCGATGTCGAAGCCCATCGCGCGGATCACCTGGCCGTTGCACCAGTCGGAGTCCTCGGAAGCCAGATAGACGAGCGGGACGGCGACGTTGGCCGGCGAGCGGCGCATGTCGACGATGTTCTCGGAATCGTCCATCGGACGCCGGCGGCGATCCTCGGGAACGGTGTCGGTCATCCGCGTCGATGCGCCCGGTCCGATCGCGTTCGAGGTCACGCCGTAGCGGCCGAGCGCGTTGGCGCAGCTATAGGTGAAACCGACAATACCGAGCTTGGCGGCAGCGTAGTTAGGCTGACCGGGCGCTCCGTGCAGGCCGGAGCCGGACGTGAAGTTGATCAGCCGGTAGTGACCTTCGCGGTTCGCGCGCCAGTAGATCGAGGCGTACTTGGTCGTGTTGAAGGTGCCCTTCATGTGCACCGCAACGACCGCGTCCCATTCAGCCTCGGTCATGTTGAAGACCATCCGGTCGCGCAGGTTGCCGGCGACGTTGACCAGGATGTCGAGGCGGCCGTATTCGTCCAGCGCCTGCTGGACAATGCCTTCCGCGCCGTCGTAGTCGGCGACCGAGGTGTAGTTGGCGACTGCGTTGCCGCCGGCGTCGCGGATTGCCGCGACGGTTTCGTCGGCCGGGCCCGACTCTGCGCCGGAGCCGTCGACTGCGCCACCGAGGTCGTTGACCACGACGCTTGCGCCGTTGGCGGCGAACAGCTTCGACACCTCTGCGCCGATGCCGCGGCCAGCGCCGGTCACAATCGCGACTCGGTTGTCAAGCATTCCCATGGTGTTGTGTCCTTTCGTTCAGGCCGCGCGTCCGGGTCCTTCGTCATACCCGCGCTTGCCGCGGGTATCTCGCTGCACTGAGACCTTGTCGGTGGACTGAGCGAGATTGCCGCGACGGAGCGCGGCAATGACGGATTCGACGGACGGGCCCTTCTTTCGCTGAACTGACTGCCGCCGCTAGCCGAAGGCGCCGCCGCCGGTGACGGCCGGCTTGAACAGTTCTTCGATCTGCTGGGCCGCGCCCTCGGGGGTCCAGCGCTCGGTGCCGCGCACCTGGCGGATCACGGCGGGCTTGTTGAAGAGCTGCAGCTCGTAGCCCGACGCGCCGACGATCTGGCCGGTCAGCCAGTCGGACTGCTCCGAAGCCATGTAGACCAGCGGCACGGCGACGTTGGCCGGCGAACGCCGCGGGTCCTGCTCCGACGAGTCGCCGACTGAGCCGGAGCCTCGGCGCTCCTCGGGGACAGTGTCGGTCATCCGGGTCGAAGCGCCCGGCGAGATCGCGTTGGCGGTCGCGCCGTAGCGGCCGAGCGCATTCGCGCAGCTATAGGTGAAGCCGACGATGCCCATCTTGGCCGCGGCGTAGTTCGGCTGTCCGGGCGCGCCGAAGATGCCGGAGACCGACGAGAAGTTGATCAGTCGGTAGTGGCCCTTGCGCTCGGAGCGCCAGTGGATCGAGGCGTACTTGGTCAGGTTGAAGTGACCCTTCATGTGCACGTCGACGACAGCATCCCATTCCGCCTCGGTCATGTTGAAGATCATGCGGTCGCGCAGGATGCCGGCCGTGTTGACCACGATGTCGAGGTCGCCGAAGTTGTCCAGCGCGTCCTTGACGATGCCTTCGGCGGCGTTGTAGTCGGAGACCGAGGAGTAGTTGGCCACGGCTTCGCCGCCGGCGTCGCGGATGGCGGCAACGACCTCATCGGCCGGAGTTGCCGCCGAGCCGGAGCCGTCAACGGCGCCGCCGAGGTCGTTAACGACGACCTTCGCGCCCTCGGAGGCAAACAGCTTCGCGGTCTCAGCGCCGATACCACGTCCCGCGCCGGTGACAATCGCCACGCGGCCATCAAGCATTCCCATGTCTGGTGTTCCTCTCTGCCCACTCGTCTACCCACGAGCCGAGCGGGAAAAATTTCACAGATACGCACAGGCTACCATCGTGGATCGTTAGGTTCCGAACGTCCCGCCCCAATTCCCGTCGTCCCCAGTTCCCGTCGTCCCTGCGCAGGCAGGGACCACGAAGCACCCAACCTCATTCGCGGCAATGACCGTGGCCGTTCCCCGATCGTTCCGCGCGCAGACTCTGCAGTACGGCAACGTGCCTGCTGCGCAAGCAGTGTTGAGGTTCGTGGTCCCTGCCTGCGCAGGGACGACGGAGGGGGGAGCTACGACGGAAGGGAGTCCGGCCTAGTGCCGTGGACCGCGTCGATTTGGATTGGGGGCGGAGTCGGTGAGCTCGCGAGACTCAGGCGTCTCGCTGACGACCGGCTCGTAGAGGCCGAGTTGCGGCGGACCCTGGAGGACGCCGGCGAGCGTTCCCTGGGCGTGACCTTTGCGGAAGGCTTCGGACTGGGTCCAGGCGTGGAACGCGGCCGCATCCTCCCAGGCCGAGTAGGAGATGTAGTCACCCGGCTCTGCGCCGCGCAGGAGCATGAAATGCACGAATCCCGGGACCTCGTTGAGGTAACTCTCCCGCTCTTTCCAGATCTGCTCCCATTCGGCTTCACGCTCGACATTGACGCTGAACCGGTTCATGGCCAGATACATGATGTGCCCTCGTATGTCGGTGGAATTCGGGTCGATCGGAGCGCCGCCAGGCACGGCGCGGCATAGACTGAGCGTACATGACCCGACGCTTCATGCTGCTCGCCGGATTGGTCGCCGCCGTTGCGGTTGCCGTGCTCCTGCGCACGGCCTCGTCGCAGGTGGATGCGACCGTCGCAACCGCTGAACCGGTGCGAGAACCGTCGCTGGTCGCTCTGCTTGAACTCTCCGATTGCACAATCTCGACCCATCGACTTGCGCATCTCATCTCATCCGACGCCTCGCAACCGGCAAAGGATGCGCCTGGCGACGCTGCCAGGCTGGGGGTCGCCCAACATGCCGACGAGCAGCACGCCGCGCTGATCCCGGAGACCACTTACTCCGCGCCGGTACTGAAGCAACATGCCCTGCGTCCAACCATCCGACCGCCGCCGCGCCTTGCCTGATCCCGAGCACACAACTCCAACATCCTGAAGACCGCGGGCCGGCCCGCGGTGTGAAAGCGCGACGCTTTGAAGCTAACGAACCTGTTCCCGTCCCTGATTGTCCTCAGCTTGCTGGCCCTTTCGGTCCTGCTGGTCAGCGCCTGTTCCGGCTCCGACTCCGAGTCTGTCGATCAGCTCGAGTCCGAAGTCGCCATCACCACACAGTCCGCTCAGCGAGCCCAGGTGCTTGCTGCGCTGGAACCGCTGGATCCACTCCGCTACCACCAACACGACAGCACGATTCGCAACGACGGACGCATCCCCGCCGAGGCTGTGATCTGGGCGACCAGGGCGCGCGAGACGCTCGAATGGGTTGACTGGCCGATCGAACTTGAAGCGCACGTCGAGCAGTACGCAGATTGGCTCGACTCGCTGCTCGCCGCGATGCGCAACGACGACGCCGACGCCGCGTCCGATCCCTCGCGAATCACGCACGCATTGGCGCACACCTTCGAGGGGGCCCTGGAGGCCTGGCTGAGCAACGAATCGTTGCCCTCTGTGCCCGGACTCGCCGGTCTCGAACCACCCACGCATATCGGTCACGACTCGGACGACGAACACGATTCGATGTCGCATGATCAGACGCAGTCGGAGCACGAGAACGACAACTCAATGTCGCACGAGCAACACGACGCCGACCAGGACTCCGAGATGTCCGATGATCATGAGGAGCACGAGGAGCACGAGGAGCACGACGACCACGACGATGATGACGACCACGACGACCACGACGACGACTAGTCGATTGAGGCGCCTGTTGCTGGCGTTGCTGTCGGGCGCGGCGGCCCTGTGGCTGTCCGCGCCGGACGCCTCGGCCCATGCCGCCTATGAATCTTCGACGCCCGGCTTCGCCGAGGTGCTCGTCGAGTCGCCGTCGGAAATCAGCATTCGCTTCACCCAGGAGCTCTTCCGGCGCGAGGGCGCGAATGCGATCAGCCTGGAACACGTCGATAGCGGTGAAACGATCGCGCTGGGCACTCCGAGCATCGGTAACGACGATCGCCACGCGATGTCCGTCGGAATCTCGCAGGAGCTCGCGGCGGGTCGTTACCTGGTCTCCTGGACCAATCTGTCGGCGGAAGACGGCGACGAAGACGTCGGTTCGTATCCCTTCTACGTGAGCCGCGAAGCGACGACCGCTGAAGAAGCCGAAGATCGTCAGATCGCCGGCGATCTTCTGGTCCTCTATCCCGACGACGCAGCGGATGCGGACGAATCCGAAGCGACGTCGGCGCCAAGCGCGCCGGCGGTCGTGCGCACCGAGGATGCTGCGGACACCGAACTGGGCGCAGGACCCATCGTCTTCCTGAGCATCGGCGTTGTTGCGGGACTGTTGCTGGTAGGTGCGCTCGGCTACCGGTTTGGCGCGCGAAATCGGGGCGCATGATGCGGACGTTGCTGCTGCTCGGCATCGGAATGCTCTCAACCCTCTTCCTCGCCTGCGGTGGTGGGACGGAAGTGGAGCGGCGCATTCCGGCGCCGGGCACGTTCGTCTTTACCTCCGCCACCGACCTCTGGATCCAGGACGAAAACGGCGCCCGATTACTGATTGCCGCAGGGCAGGACCAGCAACTGCTCCAGCCTGCGCTCTCTCCGGACGGCGATCGAGTCGCGTACGTCGTCTTCCAGCTCACTCAGGCGGTGGGGACAACGGTCGGCACCGACCTCGCGATCATCGACATCGGTGATCCCCGGCAGGAGATCGTCTTCGGACACGGCGGAGACGCCGACTTCGCCTGGAATCCGCGCTGGACGCCCGACGGCGGCTCGCTGATCTTCACCCAGGAGTCGGTTCAGTCGACCATCAGCGTTGCGCGGCTCGATCTGTCGAGTCGCGACTTGGCGATCCTGCGCGACGACGCACGCGACGCCGACATCTCGGCAGACGGTTCGCGGCTGGTGTTCGTCAGCGGACCGTACAGCGGCGATCCGCATCTCGTGGTCAGAGACCTCAACGACGGCTCGGAAGTCGTGCTCGATCCCGAGCGCGAATGGCAGCCTCGACCATTCCGTATCCCTCGGTTCAGCGCCGACGGAAGCAGCGTGATCTTCTCCGCCGGCCAGTACCTTCCCCAGGTCTCCGCATTCCCAGTCCCGGCCCCCGAGCCGGGACCCGCTCGGGCTGCCGGTTCGTTCAGACTGAATGGCCCCGAGGACATCTGGAGCTTCCACCTCGCCAGCGGTGAACTCCGGCAACTCGCGGCCGTCAGTGAGGATCAGCCCGACTTCAGCCTCTCCAGCGACGGTCGTCACGCATTGATCTTCGGAGCGTTCGGGACCTACCTGATCTCGACATCGGCATTGGAACCGGCCTACGCCATTGCGCCGGGCGAGTTTCACGGCTGGATTGACTGGATTGGCAGCGTGAGCGAGGACGAATGGGCGGCGATCCGCGAGTCGGTCTTTCAGAACCCGGACGCGACGCAATGAAGCGACTCACCCTGATCGCGGCGGCGGCTCTGGCGGTGATGGCGACGGTGTTCACGCTGACGCGCGACGTCGAAGCCCATGCCCTGCTGGCGCGCGCCGACCCTCCGATCAACGCCTCGCTACGCGAGTCGCCGGCCCGCATCACACTGTTCATGACCGAGCAGCTCCAGCGCAGTCACAGTTCGGTGCAGGTGCTCGACAGCGCCGGGCAGCGCCGCGATATCGGCGAGACCGAGTTCTCCGATGCGGTACCCACGCAAATGAGCGTCCGCGTGCTGCGGCTCGATCCGGGCGTCTACACCGTCGTCTGGGAGACGCTCTCCGAGGTCGATGGTCACACCTGGGCCGGCTCCTATGTCTTTTCGGTGCTCAATCCCGACGGATCCGCGCCGTCGGGCAGCGGTGTGATTGTTGATCTGGATCGTCCCGGACCGCCGGTGGCGGCCGACTCGGTGGTCAAGGCAATCGGTCTCGGGGCTCTGGTGCTGTTCGTCGGCGCTGTGTTCATCGCCGTGTTGCTGCGGCCGTCGCCGATACCGACGCTGCTCCCGCTGCTGTCGTTGGCCGTGGTTGTGGGCATCGCAACGACCGGCTACGAGGCGATCGCGGGCGCCTTGCGGCTGGGCGACATCGGATTCCTCGGCGATGTCCTGTTCGACACGCGCAATGGACTCTGGTTGCAGCAGCGCTGGTACGTCCTGATCCTGGCCGCGCTGGCGCTCAGCCTGATGATGCTTCGGCCCTCGATGCAGCGGGCACGGCCGGCGATTGGAGTGCTGCTGCTGTTCAGCATGGTCTGGCTGGCCTCCGCGTCGGCGATCTCGCACGGCGCAGCGATCGGATCCGGCTGGATCTGGGGCACGCTGTTCGATGCGCTCCATCTGGCGGCGGTCGCGGTCTGGATTGGCGGACTTGCCGCCCTGTTGCTCGTGCTCCGAGCCAATCCCGGCGATCGGATCGAATCCGTCCGCCGATTTTCCATCGTCGCGGCGTTGATGGTCCCGATTCTCGTTGGAGCCGGATTGCTCTCGGCGTTGATCCAGATTCCCGATATCGACGGCATCATCGAGACCGATTGGGGCCTGGCGTTCATCGTCAAGATCGTGTTCCTGGTCCTGCTCTTCGGAGCGGCGGGCGCGAACGCGTTCCTGCTTCGTCCTCGCGATGCCGAGGCGGAAGGATCGAGTCCCGTCCTGGTTCGTCGGTTTTCGCGGATGATGCGGGCCGAGGCGATGCTCGGACTCGCGGTGATTGCCGTTTCCGGAGTGCTCACGCAGCTCCCGTCGCCGGCCAGCGCGCAACCGGAAGTTGAGCAGAAAGACAACACGGTGGTCGAAACCGTCGCCCGCGCCGATGTGCTCGCCTCGCTCGAGATTGCACCTAATCTGGTCGGTTTCAACACCTGGACAGCGACGATCGACGCGCCCGATGACAATCCGGTAGAGGTCGTGTTGCTGCGCTTCCGCTATCAGGATCGCAGCGTCGGTCCGGTCACGGTCGAAGCAGCCAGGATCGGCGACAACCAGTTCCAGCTCGAAGGGGCCTACTTCGGGCTGCCCGGCGAGTGGACGGTCGAGATGGAGCTGCGCCGGGCGTCGGGCGACGACCTGATCGCCGGGGTCCGCACCGGCGTGGAGTCGGGTTACCAGGCCTCGCCGTTCGCCGCCGATCGCGGCGGCGCGCTCGCCCTGCCGCTCACGCAGATGGACTGGAACGGCGTCGGTGCGCTGTGGGCCTTCCTGATTGGTGGACTGGCATGGATCAATCGGCCGCACATCCGCCGGCGATGGGGTCCGCGCGGGGGTGACGCCGCCTTCGCCGGTGGGTTGCTGGGGTTGATCGTCGCCGTCGTTCTGTTAACGGGATTACACGTCGAGCCGGGGCGCACGTTGGCCAATCCGGTCGAGCGGACGCAGGAGTCGATCGAGCGAGGATCGGCGTTATTCGCCCGAAACTGCGTCTCCTGTCACGGCGAGCAGGGCGCCGGCGACGGTCCCCTGGCCGACACGCTGCCCGCGCCGCCGGCGAACTTCACTGTCCATGTGCCCTTCCATCCGGACGGCGTGCTGTTCGCCTGGATCACGGACGGCATTCGCGGGACCGGGATGCCCGCCTGGTCGCCGCAGTTGTCCGACCAGGAACGTTGGGATCTGGTCAACTTCTTGCGTGCGAGTTTCGATGTCTCAGCGGTGCAGTGAAGGCGGCATAGCTGGTACGCTTGGAGGCACAACCGCATCAGTTCGGCGCGTTGCGCTGTACGACGACAGGAACAGACATGGTCACCGCGATCGAAAACCCGGGCCTCAACCTTGACTGGCTGAACCTGGAGACCGACGACGAGTTTGAGATCAAGCAGGGTCGCAAGGGCGTCACCCTGCAGTCGATCAACCAGCGCATGGCGGGGGCCGACGACGTGGACGAGGCCAACTGGCGCTCCTTCGCGCCGCGCGGCCTTGAGGCCGACCCGCGCTCCAACGCGCACTCTCGGCAGTACCGCGACAAGGGCGATGTCTGGTCCGAGTCGGCGATGCTGCTCTATGAAGAGGCGCTGCAACGCCAGTGGTCGTCCGCCCGCGACATCCCCTGGGATACCATCGGCGACCAGCCCGACGACATCGAGAAGGCGATGTGCACCCTGTGCACCTTCTTGACTCAGGTCGAGTTCATCGCCGGCGACGTGCCCGGCCGCTTCCTCGAGACGGTCCACCCCGATTTCTTCGAGTCGCAGCTCTTCCTCGGCACGCAGCTCATGGACGAAGCGCGCCACCTCGACGTGTTCCGCAAGCGCGTGCTGGTCAACGGCGGCGGCATGTCGCCAGCCGGTCTCGGCGCGGTGGGACTGCTCGCGCTCGACGACTTCACCGAGATGACCGCCATCCTGCACCTCTTCGCCGAGGGCCTGGTCCAGTCGCTGTTCCGCATGGGCGAGCTGATCGGTCAGAACGAGGCCGAGAAGCGCATGTTCCGGCTCTCCGCACAGGACGAGTCGCGCCACCTCGCGTTCGGTGTCACGCACACCAAGTACACCGTCGAGACCCAGCCCTGGCGCAAGGAAGAACTGCACCACTACCTCGACATCAACGAGACCGTGCAGAACACGCAGGCCGGCCTGACCACCAACCCGATCACGGGCGAGGCGCTGGCCGTGCTCGCCGGCGGCGGCATCGAGTACCTCGACGAGGGCTACAACCTCGTGATGCTGATGCGCAAGAAGCAGATCAACGAGTACTACCACCGACTCCAGGTGGTTGGACTTGGTGACCGGCTCGACCGGATGGCGCCGGAACTGCGCGAACTGATCACGGTCTAACCGACACCCTCAGGTGGTTCCCAGTTGGGAAACTGACTGAGGAGACTGCCTGAGCCTGAGCGAAGCCGAGAGAGACGGAATCACATGCCGGCATTGTCCCCTGCCCAGAAAATGCGCGCCCAGGTGCGCGGCTGGACCCCTGAACTGATCGAGCGCGCCGAGAGCTGCGGCGCCTCCGGTCGGCAGATCGACAACATCCTCAACATCTCGATCGAGCCCGACCGGATCGCCCGATGGCTCGACTTCATGGAGTCGCAGCCTGAGCATCCGTTCACGCAGGCGCAATTCATCATGTTCGAAGACGGCGGCGAGACCGGTCTCAAGCCGACGCCGTCCGACGACGGCATGAGGCTCAGCGATGTCGACATCGGGTCCTACGGCCACGTGCCCGATGTCTGGAACTTTCGCAACGACCTCCCGCGCGGTACGCGGCCGGTCCCGGGTATGTACATGCCCGCCGGTTACGCGATCTACGACCGCACCGAGGTTTGGGCCGAGGGCGTCTCCGACCTCTACGAGGACGCGATCCGCGACCGATGGGTCCCGGCCACCGATCTTGACTGGGAGAACCGCGAGGAACTCTCGCCCGAGGTCGAACGAGCCACTGGTCAGCTCTGCGCGATCTACTCGACCTACGGCATCGCCGAGCAGAAGATCATCTCCAAGTGGCTGGAGGAGATCTCCTACGGCTTCCACGAGGTCAAGCTGTTCCTGGCCACACAGGTCTATGACGCCGGGCGCAAGGTCGAAGTGCTGCGCAAGCGCGCGCTGCATGGCTCGGGGATTATCGGCAAGGCGCCGCTCTCGGATGTCTCCGAGTCCTGGTACCAGGCCCTGACCTTCACCGACATGATTGTCGCGCTCGATGTGGTCTACAAGTCCTACGAGCTGACCGCATTCGAATGCGCCACCGATTGGGCTCGCTCGGACTTTGATCGCGACATGTTCGCGCGGCTCGCCGAGGACAGCAAGCGCCACCTCGAGTACGGCCTCAAGCACCTGGAGTGGTACAACCGCTACGCCGAGCGCGCCGACCTTGAGCTGCCCATCTTCTTCATCAAGGCCGAGGGCGGACTCTCCTCCGAGCTGGCCCAGTCGCCGCTCGAGCGGGAAGCGCTGGCCATCCTCTATGCCGACGGCGTTGAGCGGCTGGACGCCGGCGTCGAAGAGCTGCGCAAGCTGCGCGAGAAGCAGTACCAGGACTACCTGCACCGTCTGCATGAGCACGGCGTTAACCGTCTCGGCGAGACCGCGACCATCCTCGGCCTGGTGACCCAGGATCCATTGCTCACAGCCCTCAATCCTGCGGCGCTCGCCGAAGGCGCTTCCGCCGGCACTACTGCGACAGACCGCGAGTAGCGCGTCTCGCGACGCAAACTGCGCCTATCATTGCGCCGTGACTTCGCGAGCGATCGACCTCAACTACGAGATGGACGGGCCGTCCGATGGGCGACCCGTCCTCTTTGTCCACGGCATTCTCACCTGCCGCGCGCATTGGTTGCTCAACCTTCCCGCCTTCCACGAGGCCGGGTTTCGCAGCATCGCCGTCGACCTGTTCGGACATGGCTCGTCGCCGTCGCCCGAGGATGAGGCTGCCTATCATCCCGACCGCTACGCCGACCGCTTTACCGCGCTGCGCGAACGCGCAGGAGCAGAGCGCTGGTTCGTGGTCGGGCAGTCGTTGGGCGCGGCTTTGACGCTCAACTACGCAATGTCGCGCCCCGACGAGGTGGTTGCGCACGTCGTCACGAACTCCCATTCGGCGTTCGGCGATCCCTCCCGCATCGGCAACCCCGATGCCGCTCGTGAGCGGGCGCAGATGATGATCGACGGCGGGATCGACGCCGTCATGCGCCATCCGCTCAATCCGCGCCGCGCGCGTGCATTCGGCGATGCCGAGCGGGCCCTGTTCGACGACGCCATGCTGCTCAGCAACGCGGAGGGCATCGCGCGGACCATGCTGTACACGTCGCCGCACACACCGCTTCGACATCGGTTGCCCGATAATCCGGTCGACACGCTGCTTGTCGCCGGCGACCGTGAAGACGCCTTCACCCCGGCTCGCGAATGGGTTGAAGCAAACGCAGCCAACTTCAGCGTCGAGCGCGTCTCAGCCACCCATGCGGTCAACATCAGCGCTGCCGAGGATTTCAATAGAATCGCGATAGAGTTCTTAGAGTCGCATACCGATCACAGGTGACGACCGGGGAGGTTGAGCGGTGGAGGAGACGATTGACATCTCCCCCCTGTTGCTCGTCACTGTTCTTGCAGTCATCGTTCCGTTTGTCGCCTGGAGGCTGACCGGCGGACTGGTGCCCGCTGTGGTCGGCGAGGTCCTGGTCGGCATCGTCTTCGGCGAACCGCTGTTGGGCATCATCACTCACGAGAACGAGTGGCTGAACTTCCTTGCCCTGTTCGGGTTCGCGTACCTGATGTTCCTCTCCGGACTGGAGATCAACCTCAGCATGCTGGGGCAGTCTCCGGGCAGGCGCTGGTACGTCCCGCGCGTCGCGCTCCGGCATCCGCTGTTCTCCGGCGTCGTGATGCTGCTCCTGACGCTGGCGGCCACCTACATCGCCCTCGAATTGATCGATGGCATCGGCCTGATTGAGTCGCACCAAATTCCCATGTTGCTGTTCATCCTGCTCGCCACCGCAGTCGGGGTCGTGGTGCCGATACTCAAGGATCGCCCCGATCTGGGGAGAATCTCGCAATCGCTGCTGGTGGGAGGATTTCTGCTTGAGTTCGTCGCCATTATTGGAGTCGGCATCGTATCGGCGCTCGAACGCGAAGGCATCGGCTGGCGGATGATCCTCTTGCTCGCGATCCCGGCCGCACTCGGTCTGTTGGTCTGGATGACCCGGTTTGGATCCGGACGCTTCCCGATCATTCCGCGTACGATGCACGAGCTGGCCCAGACATCGGCCCAGCTCAAGATTCGCGCCTCGCTCGCGCTGCTGGTCGTGTTCGTGGCGCTTTCGCAGGTAGTGGGCACCGAACTTGTGCTCGGCGCATTCATGGCCGGACTCGCGGTCACAGTGGTCTCGCCGAGGCACGGCTCATCGCTCCGAGGCAAACTCGACGCGCTCGGCTACGGCTTCTTCGTACCGATCTTCTTCATCCACGCAGGCGCGACTCTTGACCTGGGCGCCGTGTTCGACTCGGTCGATTCGCTCATCCTGGTTCCCGCACTGCTGATCGTGGCCTTCCTCTCGAAGATGATCCCCTCGATCATCGCTCTGGTGCCGGCGTGGAGCGTGCGATCGGGACTCGCCGGAGGATCGCTGTTGGGAGCCAATCTGTCGCTGGTGCTGGCGGCCGGCGCCATCGCGGCGGATCTCGGTCTGATCGACAGCGACCTGCACGGCGCGCTGCTGCTGATGGCGCTGCTGACCACGGTGTTCGCGCCGTTACTCTTCTCGATACTCGCCGGACGTGCGCCGCCGCGACACGACGGTCACATTCTGATTGTCGGCGGAGGGAGACTGGCCGAGACGCTCGCCGACCGGCTGATGGCCGCCGGGCGACCGGTCATCGTGCTCGATCCGGACCCGGACTCGATACCGCGCTGGCATGCGCGCGGCGTGGAGAGCGTGGTCGGCGATCCGCTCGATCCGCTCAACCTGATTAGCGTGCGATTGCTGCACACCGAGGTCGCGGTCATCGTCGACTTCGAACACGCTGATCAGGTGATCGATTATGCCCAGTCGATGCGCCGGGTCCATCCTTCACTGCGGGTGGTGACCTGGGTGTCGGAGCCGGACCCGCAACTCGATCATCTTGAGATCGAGGCATACTCGGTGTCCGACGTGACCGCCCTGGCGTTGGAGGAAGCAACGCTGCGTCCTGCGCTGCACGCCGCCCGTAACGCCCCAGAGTCCGGGCTGGTCGAAGTATCGCTACGGAACAGCGCCATGGATGGTCTCACCCTGAGCGAGATTGACTTCGAGGGAGACGTGCGCGTATTGGTCGTCCTGCGCGAGGGCGATATCACGGTCGCAAGCGGGGATACGCCCATCTTTCTGCACGACCGGCTCACGCTCGCGGGCGATCCCGAATCGGTCGCGGCCATGAGCCGCCGCTTCCAGCAGCGCACCAGGTCACGCTGGCTGATCGATATGCGAGCGACAAGAAAGTCGGCGGGCGAGTTCTAAGCGTCCAGAGGGCAGCTAGGCCGAGCGGATTGTCGTCTGCTCGGAGCCAATGCCGGCCAGGTGGCCCAGATAGATCGGCACGAGCGGCAGCACGCAGGGACTGATGAAGCTGACGAATCCGCCGGCGAAGGCCAGTGCGGCCGAGCCGATGTTGAGGTCGAACATCTCGGTCGAGGAACCGTCGGCGCCGGCCACGATATCGACCCCGAAGCTGCCCAGCGTCTCGTTCAGCACCACCACGCGGTCGAGCGCAATCAGCATCCCGACGAAGACGAGCAGCACGCCGGAGACGACGCCGATCAGCGGCATCCAGCGATTCAGCTTGCGCAGGAACTTGGTCGAAGCGCCGAAGGTCGCGCCGACCAGCAAGAACGGGATACCCAGTCCGGCGGCGTAGCAGATTAGGAGGATGACCGCCTGAAAGAGCGACGCCGAATCGAGCGCCAGGACGAGAATGCCGGCCAGGATCGGGCCGACACAGGGTGTCCAGCCGACCGAGAACGCGACGCCGACAACGAGCGAGCGCCCGTAGTCTGCCGCGGCGCGCGCGCGTGAGGGTTCGGCGGTTGCCGAGGATGTCGCGGGACCGCCAGGTCCACCGACCTGGAAGCTGCGATAGAGGAAGGGGATCGTGATGACCTCGGCCAGGTGCAGGCCGAGCACCACCAGCATCGCCCCGGCGACGCGCTGGAACCAGATCAGCTCGTTCTGAAACGCTGAGCCGAGCGCTCCGAGCAACGCCCCAAGCGCGACGAAGACCACGCTGAAACCGAGTACAAACGCGGCGGAGTGCAGGAACACCACCCGCCGAGCCGTCTGCTCTCCGCCTGTCACCGTGCCGGTTGCGACCGCCATAGCCCCAAGTGTACGTCAACTCGCGCTGCGGGGACGAAATCAGCGTCTAGTGAGCAACGCCCGCGTCTTCCTCGGCCGAAAGTAAGGTGGCCATCGGCGACTTCATCCCCAGGCCGCGATTCTTGGCTCGATTGAGCATGTCGCTGGCGGCGGATGCCATAGGCGACGGGATACCGGCCTCTCGCGCGACCTGCACTGCGAGGGAGACATCCTTCGCGGCCCACTGCAGGAAAAACTGGGCGTCGTCGAAGTCGCGATCCAGCAGCGTCGGCACGTTGCGGACGTAGTTCTGCGCCGAGGCGACGCTCATCACCTCATAGGCCTTGTCGGCGTCCAGTCCCGCCGCCTCGGCCATGACCAGCGCTTCGATGATGAGCTGTCCGCTGCCGATCGAGACCATGTTGTTGGTGATTTTGGCCAGCGCGCCCATGCCAAGCTCGCCCATGTGGAAGACATGAGTGCCAATGCACTCCAGGACGTGGCGGTAGGCGTCGAAGGCCGCCTGGTCGCCCCCGACCATCACAGCCAGCGTGGCATCGATCGCGCCCTGCACACCGTTGGAGACCGGCGAGTCGAGGAAGATAACGCCCTGCTCGGCCGCGCGCTCGGCGAGCTGCTTGACGGTCGATGGCAGGTTCGTCGACAGGTCGAAGCAAACCAGCCCCTGCTCAGCGCCCTCAAGAATGCCGTTCGCTCCGCGCAGCACGCTGGTGACCTCGGGCGGTCCGGGCAGCGAGGTCAGCACGACCTCAGTTTGCGAAGCGACCGCCGCCGGCGAGTCTGCCCAGGTTGCGCCCAGTTCAATCAGATTCTCGGCGTGCGCCTCGACCAGATCGTGCACCACGACGTTGTGGCCGCCCTTGATCACGTTGGCGCACATCGGATTGCCAATGTTGCCCACGCCGATGAAGCCTACGTCAGACATCGCCGTCCTCCAGGTTGGAAAAGATGTTGGGAACGTTCACTTCCGATATCAGCGTAAGCCGTCCCGGATCAATCTTGCTCGTGCCGGCGGCGGTAGTGGCGATCCTGCGGCATTGGTGTGTCGCGTGGCAGGTCGTGATGCGCAGCGTTGAGCAAGGACACCAGCTCGATGACCGAGGCCAAGCGCTGGCGCAGTGCTTCTAGCGACAGGCGATCCTCGTAGTAGTTCTGGTGTGTATCGCTTGCGCCGGCGAACAGATCGGCAACTTCCCGCCGGCCGACGCGGTCAGCGAGATGCTGAATGATCGAGAATCCATCCGCGTGGCTATCGTTCGGCCAACCGCGCTCGTTGGCGATCTGCTTGAGCTTGTGGGCGGCCGCGCCCCAGATCTTCTCGGAGGCTTGCAGGCGGTCACCCTGCTCGATGGCGTCCGCGGCGTGAGCCAGCAGCCGCTCGCAGGGGATCTCGTGGGTCTCGATCGGTTCGGATGTGACCACGGTCAGTTTCCAATCCCGTGTCGGTTGCGATAGTGCCGATCATCCGGCATCGGCAAGTCTGCGGGAAGCGACTCGTGTGCGGCGTCGAGGAGTTCGCACAGCTCGCGAGTCGCCTCGATCTTGTCAGCTAGCCCGTCCAATGTGAGCCGGTCTTCGTAGTAGTTCTGGTGTGCGTCGTTGGCAACGCCGAACAGATCGACTATCCGGCGATCTCCGGTCTGTCGCCGCAGGTACTGAATGATCGACCAGCCGTCGGTGTGACTGTCGTTGGGCCAGTTGCGCTCGGCGGCGATCTGCTTAATCCGATGAACAGCCGCGCCCCAGATCTTCTCGGAAGTCTGGAGTCGATCACCCTCGGCCAACGCTTCGGCGGC
>DAOUKQ010000043.1:0-2706 GCA_034421135.1 Dehalococcoidia bacterium | reverse complement strand
CACGGACCTGTTTGGCCGAATGGAGTGAGGCTGAGCACGATGAGTTCGGGGCAGTAGTCCGCGAGGGCTTGCGGATCGAACGGGCGATTGCGTCCGGGTTGGTAGGTCTCCAGGACCACATCCGCATCGGAGGCGAGCGCCAGGAACAGCTCGATGCCATCGGCACTGTGCAGGTCGAGGGCCAGCGATCGCTTGCCGGCGGCGTAGTGCCACCAGTAGAGGCTGCGTTCGGGGCCGGGTTGGTCGTCGAGGAATGGTCCGTAGGTGCGCCCGACATCACCGCTGGGTGGTTCGATCTTGATCACGTCCGCGCCCAGGCCGGCCAGCAGCTTGCCGGCGAAGTGGCCCTTTGGGTCGGAGCAGTCGAGCACGCGGATGCCGTCGAGCGCTCCCATAGCTAGCCCATCGCGCCGTTCATCTGCAGCTCGGTGATGCGCTCGTCGCTGAGACCGAGCAGTTCGCTGAAGACGTACTGGTTGGCTTCGCCGAGCGGCGGGCCGCTTCGATCGCGATGAGCAGGGGTGCGTGAGAAGTGGATTTGCAGGCCGTCGGTCAGATGCTCGCCGATGACCGGATGGTCGCGGGTGACGGTCCACTCGCGGGCCTTCATCTGCGGGTCGTTGACGACGAGATCGACGCCGTTCTGGACGACGCCGGCGGGGACGTCGGCGGCTTGCAGGCGCTGCATGAGGGCGCGGCCGTCCTGACCGGCGGTCCAGGAGCCGATTTGCTCGTCGAGTTCGTCCTGGTGTCGCAGCCTCGCGGGCAACGTGGCGAAACGCCTGTCGGTGCGCCAGTGCGGGTGGTCGCTCGCGTCGCAGAAGGCCTCCCACTCGGCGTCGGAGGTGCAGGTGATCATGATCCAGTTGTCGTCGCCAGCGGTGGGGTAGGTGTTGTGCGGCGCGGCCTGCGGCCAGACGGAGCGATTGCCCGGCGGATTGCCCGTCTCTCGGTAGGGTCGTCCATTGACAGTGAAATCGAGGGTGGCCGGGCCGGTCAGGGCCATGCCGGTCTCGACCTGTGAAAGGTCGATCCACTGCCCCTGTCCGGTGTCGCGGCGATGCTTCAGCGCGGCCGTGATCGCGGCGGCAGCAGTGAAACCGGCCATGTGATCGAGGTAGGAGTAACCCCAGCCGGCCGGCTCGGGCGCTTCGGGCAAACCGGACATGGCGGTCAGACCGCTCAGCGCCTGGGCGGTCGGACCCCAGGTTGAGTAGTCGCGCTGGGGGCCTGAGTGTCCGAATCCAGAGAGCGAGACGTAGATGATCTGCGGATTCTCGGCGCGTTGTTCCTCAAAGCTCAATCCCCAGTTCTCGAGAATGCGGGACGAGTAGTTCTCAACGACGACGTCAGAGACTCGGATCAGCCGCCTAATCAGGTCGAGTCCGTCGGGGTGTCTCGCGTTGACGGTGATCGAGCGCTTGTTGCGGTCGAGCCAGTTGAACATGGCGCCCGAGTCGGGCGGGTTGAATCCGTTCGGGTGGGGGCGTCCGGAGCGGATCGAGTCGAGCGTTTGCTCGTTCTCGACGCGGATGACTTCGGCGCCCAGATCACCGAGCAAACGGGTGCAGGTGGGTCCGGCGACGATCCAGGTGAAGTCGACGACTCTGACGCCGTCAAGCGGCGGTCTGGTGTTTGGTTCGGAGTCGGTCATCGAAGACGCGGCAGCTACACAGGCTCGAACTTGGGCAGCGTGATTTCGTCGGTCACGTCGTCGAAGTGGACTTTGACACGCATGCCGACGTGGACGTCATCGACTGGCACGTTGACCAGGTTGGTGTGCATCCGCGGACCCTCATCGAGCTGGACGACGGCGAGCGTGTAGGGAATCTCCGCCTTCCACGACGGGTGATAGAGCTGGTGCATGCGCACCCAGGTGTAGACCTCGCCGTTGCCGGCGGACTCGCGCCATTCCCAGTCGGTCGACCAGTCCTTGTAGCAGCGGTCGCTGTACGGGTACTGGTAATGATCGGCCGAGGGGAAGTATTGGAGCAGCAGCTTGTGATCTTTGAGACCGTCAAAGAACGGCTGCGTGTTCTCGTCGGGGTTAGGAAGCGGCTTGTCGTAGGCCATTGGTGTCAGGTCCTAGTTGGCGTTGGGCGAGAGGATGAGCGTGCCGTGGGTGTCGAGCGTGCCGCCGTTGCCTGAGCAGAGGACAATGTCATTCTTCTCGATCTGGCGGTCGCCACCCGAGCCGCGAGCCTGAATCACGCCTTCGGAGATCGGCGTCATGCCCCACATGTAGTAGGACGAGAGTTGTCCGCCGCCGGTGTTGATGGTCGGCAACTCAGCCTCAGGGTCGGCCGGATCCTCGGGGTAGAGGCCGATCGCTTCGCCCGGCTTGGCCAGACCGTAGTCTTCAATCGTGCGCAGCACGGTGTAGGTGTAGCAGTCGTAGAACTCGCAGATATCGACGTCCTCGGGCCCGACGCCGGCCATCTTGTAGGCCGTCTCGCCAGCGATCGTTGCGCCTGACGTCGTGCCGACTTCGACCTCGGCGTGGGGGAAGTTGCCCGGGTGTCCCTGTCCCATGCCCCAGACGTAAGCGGGCGAAGACTTCAGGTCACGCGCGCGCTCAGCAGTAGTAACGATCGTGCAGACCGCGCCGTTGGAGACGAGGCAGCAGTCCAGCAGATGGAACGGTTCCACGATCCAGCGGGAGTTGTGGTAGTCCTCGAGGGTGAGGGGCTGGCGCATCGTGGCGTG
>DAOUKQ010000042.1:0-1682 GCA_034421135.1 Dehalococcoidia bacterium | reverse complement strand
GGGGAGAGTGGGATGGGGCGCTTCTACGAGATGATCTCGAGTTCGCGCAGCTTGGCTTCGCCGACGACGCCGTCGTCCCAGCCGCGCGCCTCGTAGTACTGCTCCTTCATCTGATCGAGTTCGCAGACGTGGCCTTCGGCCGGGCCGCTGGCGGGCTCGGTCAGGAAGCGCTCGGGCAGCGAGTCGTCGCTACCGTCGAATCCGGCCAGATTGTTGAAGTGGCGCTCGAGGTTGTAGATCCGCTCGCCGGCGACCATGACGTCCTCCTCGGACATCGGCAGTCCGACGACGTTCTCGTAGAGCGCCGCGTACTCGGGCGCGCCGACCGCGAAGGCGGAGAACTTGCAGAGGTCGAGCGAGTCGGAGAAAGCGTGCAGGTCTTGGAAGATCTTGAGCAGCGGACCCTTGCCGTCCCAGTCCAGCGGGTCGGTCTTGACCGGGATGCCGAGCAACTCGGAGGCCGGCGTGTAACCGCGCAGGTGGCAGGCGCCTCGGTTTGAGGTCGCGTAGCCGAGGCCCTCGCCCTTGATACCGCGCGGGTCGTAGGCCGGCACGGCCTGGCCCTTGACCGTCATCGAGATCTCGGAGTGGCCCCAGGCGGCCGCGGCCTTGGCCGTGCCCTGACCCAGCGTCTGACCGATCGAGGACGATCCCATCGCCATCTCATCGGTCACGCGGACCATGCCCGCGCCGTCGCCCCAGTCAAGCGGCGTGTCGACGTAGCCGCGCTCCGATGCTTCCATGTACATCGAGATCACGTTGCCGATCTCGATGGCGTCCATGCCGTAGTCGTTGCACTGGTCGATGACCTTCGCGATCACGGCCGGGTCGTCGTTGCCGCAGTTCGCGCCCAGCGACCAGGCCGGCTCGTACTCGAACGACTCCATCTTGAGGCCGGCGTGCGGGCCCTCGGTGATTTCGACTTCCTTCTTGCAGGCGACCGGGCAGGCGTGACAGGTCGGCTCGGCGGTCAGGAACTCGTCGCGCATCGTCTCGCCCGAGACTGCGTTGGCGGCTTCCGGAGTCGTCTGCGTGAGCTGCGAGTTCTTGGTGCCGAGACCGCCGATCGAGTTGACGGCGTTCATCAGCACGTTGGTCCCGAACGCGGAGAGCGCGCCCGAGCCGTCCTTCAGCGTGCCATCGTCGTTGACCGAGGACGGGGCCGTAACCGGCGACTCCATGATCAGCTTCAGGTGCGCGCCCTGCGCCTCGCGGAACTTCTGTCGAGCCTCGCCCTGCTCCGGTCGCCAGCGGCCGTCGCGGGTACCGCGCACGACCACGCACTTGAGGTTCTTCATCCCGGCGACTGCGCCGGTACCGCCGCGTCCGGCGGCGCGGTCGTCCTCGTTCAGGAACGAGGCGAACAGGACGCCGTTCTCGCCGGCCTGGCCGATCGACATGACTGACACGTCGGTCTTGTTGCCGCTATCGGAGCCGAAGTGCGCCACCGTGTCGTGGATGCCCTTGCCCCAGATCTCGGAGGCGTCCTTGATTGCGACTTCGCCGCCCTCGACCTCGAGGTAGACGGGTGAGTCGGCCTTGCCGGTGATCAGCAGGGCGTCGAAACCAGCCCAGCGCAGCCGAGCCGCCGACCAACCGCCCATGTGCGAGTCGGTCACGGTGCCGGTCAGCGGAGACTTGGTCACGAACGCCAGGCGTCCGGACATCGTCACCTCGGTGCC
>DAOUKQ010000041.1:0-108679 GCA_034421135.1 Dehalococcoidia bacterium | reverse complement strand
TCCATGCGCTCGTTGTTGGAGACGAAGTAGGGCGAGACGTAGCCGCGGTCGAGCTGCATGCCGTCGGTGAACTCGGTCTCCATGCGGATCCCTTGTCCCTCTTCGACGGTGATCACGCCGTCCTTGCCGACCTTCTCCATGACGTCGGCGATGATCTCGCCGATCTCTTCGTTGTCACCGGAGATGGTGGCGACGGCGGCGATTTCTTCCTTCTTTTCGACCGGCTCGGCCATGTCGCGGAGTTCGTCCACGACGGCGCGCAGGCCGAAGTCGAGGCCGCGCTTGAGCGCCATCGGGTCGGCCCCGGCGGCGACATTGCGCAGACCCTCGGTGACGATGGCCTGGGCGAGCACGGTCGCGGTGGTCGTACCGTCGCCGGCGACGTCGTTGGTGCGGATCGAGACTTCCTTGGCGAGCTGTGCGCCCATGTTGCGGAAGGGCTCATCGAGTTCGATCTCGCGGGCGATGGTGACGCCGTCGTTGATGATCAGCGGCGCGCCGAACTTCTTGTCGAGGACGACGTTGCGGCCGCGCGGTCCAAGGGTGACCTTGACCGTGTTGGCGAGGGCGTCGACACCCTCGCGCAAGGCCTTGCGCGCGTCCATGTCGAACGCGAGTTGCTTAGCAGCCATGATTGCTCCTTTGCACCCCTTTGTTCCCGTTCGCCTCTTGGGCCGAACGAAGGGGCTCCGACTAGACGACCAACTTGGCCAGGACCTCGCGCTCTTCGAGCACGATCAGGTCCTCGTTGTCGATCTGGATTTCCTGGCCGGTGTACTTCTTGTAGAGGATGCGGTCGCCCAGCTCGATGTCGAGCGGCACGCGGTCGCCGCTGTCGTCGCGCTTGCCCGGGCCGACGGCGACGACTTCACCCTGCTGCGGCTTTTCCTTGGCCGAGTCGGGGATGACGATGCCGGAGGACAGGACCTGCTCCTGTTGGAGCGGCTTGATCACGAGGCGGTCGTTGAGCGGCTTGAGCTCGGTGGCCATATTGCGGTCTTCCATTCCCTGTTGCTGGTTGCTTGCCTGAATGTTGACGTTAGCACTCTCACACTTCGAGTGCTAACGAGTGCATCGTATGCAAGGAAGCCCCCTGCTGCAAGAGAGCCAAGCGTCGGACCGAGGCCGTTACGTCGTCATGCGCGTGTTGCGTAATCCACTCAACTCAGCGCCCCGCTGTCCGAGTCGCAGCCGCTCCCAGGCCCGCACCTTCCGTCAGCCCTGTCCTGGTCCGTCAGTCCCGCCCATTCCCGCCCATTCCCAGCCTCCTCGTCGTCATTGTCGCGGTGCGGGCGTGGTGCGGGGGATGGCGTCGCGGGACGGGTGCGCGAGCGGCGGAGCATAGGGCGGCTGGCCTGCTTCATCCACCGATTGCTCGTGCAAATCCTTGACAACTATGTTGCGGACCTGTCTGAGACGTGGTCGTGGGCTAACGTGGCTGCGTGCGCCGGTTCCGACGGAACGGCCGCGAGTCTGAGAGTGCGATTCGATGAGTCGATTCGTTGGCGACCCGATCGTCTTTACGGGGAATGCGCACCCACAGCTTGCTCGGGATGTGTGTTGCGCGCTCGGCATTGAGCTGGGCGAGGCGAACGTATTCGACTTCGCCAACGGCAACACCTTTGTCCAGCTCCTGCAGAACATCCGCGAACGCGACGTCTTCCTGATCCAGCCCGGCGCGAAGCCGGTCAACCATCACCTGATGGAGTTGTTGATCATGATCGACGCGGCGCGCCGCGCCTCGGCCGGACGGATCACGGCGGTGGTGCCCTTCTTCGCCTATGGTCGCTCGGACAAGAAGGACCAGCCGCGTGTGCCGATTACGGCTCGCCTGTTCGCCGACCTGATCCAGACCGCCGGCGCCGACCGGATGCTGACCATGGACCTGCACGCCGGCCAGATCCAGGGCTTTTTCCATATCCCGACCGACGAACTGACCGGTCAGCACCTGCTGGTCGAACACTTCCAGGAACAGGGCTTCGACGGCGTCGTGGTCGCGCCCGACCTTGGCTCGGCGAAACGAGCGCGGATCGCCGCGGACCGGTTGCACCTACCGTTGGCCATCGCCGAGAAACGGCGCAGCGGCAACGAAGACCAAGCCGAGGTGATGCAGCTGATCGGCGAGGTGAACGGCCGCGACGTGTTGATCATCGACGACGAGATCGACACCGCCGGCACGCTCTGCAACGTGGCCGAGCTGCTGCGGGCCGAAGGCGCCCAGAACATCTACGGCGCCGCCACCCACGGTGTGCTCAGCGATCCGGCGCTGGCCCGCCTGGATACCAGCCCGATCAGCAAGGTCGCCGTCACCGACACGCTGCCGCCCATGGCCAACGGAGACGGCTGCGGCCTCGAGGTGGTATCGATCGCCCCGCTGCTGGGCGAGACCATCCGCCGAATCCACGAAGGCGATTCGGTCGGCGCGCTGTTCCGATAGGGGAACTTAGCGGGGCTGCGCTGCGTCTCTGCTTGTATGAGGATCCTCGCCGCAGTCACACTCTGCTGTGTGTTGTTGACGCTGACCGCGTGCGCGGATGACGGACCGCCGACATTCACCGGGAACGAGCCATCCGCCCCGACCGCGACTCCAGTCGATCAAGATCAACCGGAGGCAGAGCGAGGAGCGCCTGTTGCTCTCGAACAGGCTGAGTCTGAGCCAGGATCCGAGCCGCCGGCCAACAGCAATCTGTTGATGCGTCTCACCGACGAGCTCGATGTGTATCAGTGGATCGGCGACGACTGGCTGCCGTTCCGTTCATTTGGTCCGAGAACCCTGCTGCTGGCCGATGGTTGGGTCGAGCAAGGCAACGGCGTGATCTGGCTGCATCTCGACCTGAACGGGGAGTTGGACGGATGGGCGCGTCTCGAGGAGGCGCCCCTGAGCCGGGAAGAAGCGCTGTCGCTGCCGATCCTCGAGAGGCCCAGCTTGCCAAGGACGGTCCTGTATGGCCCCGACGACAGCCGGATCGACGTCACACTGCTCGGCACTTCGCCCGATTCGGCCAGTGTGGCCATGCGCTTCGTGGGCAGCGACACGGCCGTGTGGGTGGATCGCCAGGATCTCAGGGACTGGCAAGGCCTGAGTTGGCTGCCGGTCTACACCGGGGAAGTGACAGGCCGCTGGACGCCGTGGCGTCTGACAGACGCTGCTCAGATCGAAGTGCAGGTCTATTCATGGTCATCGAGGCCCGCCGCCTGGCCCGGTGGACCAGAGTCGGCCTGGAACCTCCAGACTGGCAAGCATCCAGTGCTGGGTCGGTCATTGGATTCGCAATGGCTGGCCCTGCGAGTCGATGCGCTCGAACCACCGGTCGTCTGGGTCTCCGTCGCCTGTCGGGAACTGGATTTCAATCCTTCCCAACTACCGATCTTCCTCAGCATCGGACTGGAGGTGGTCGAGATCGGCGAGGACGGACGCGCGGTGTCGTCGCGCTTCGCACCGAACCTGCCCAGCTACTGGGTATGGCGAACAGAGACCGAACTGTTGCTCAATGGACGGGATATCGGATCCTGGCTGTGGACCCTGGAATCGGGCGAACCGCGGAAGCTGTCCGATCGCGCGCTATCCAACATCTCACCGGATGGAACCTACGCAGTCGAGATCTTCCGCGCCGACGAAGATGCGCCGATCAACTGGAACGAGCCGCGCAATGTCGCGCTGGTCTCGCTGGATGACGGCTCGGAGGTGGTGTTCGAATCGGTCCACAAGCCGTGGGGAACGGATGCGCCTGGTTTCCAACAGTTCTGGTCGGCCGACTCGAGGTGGTTGCTGAGCACCGTCGCGCGATACGGCGATGAAGAGGAGTCGACGAGATGGTTCGCCCTCTCCGTGGACGGCGCCACAGTCGAGATTGTCCCGCCGGAGGGCAGCGGAGCGGGGCATTGGCTAGATCTGCAGCGTGTGGAGCAGACCGGCGGCGCGCTGCGCTACTTCAACGCCGAGGGCGAAGAAATCGAACGCCCCTGGTCTGACGACGTGTTCGCCGCCGATCCGCCGGCGCCCCGCGAGTTCCCGGAGCTCCCCGATGGCTGGCGATCGCGCGCCTGGTCGCCCGATGGACGCTGGTTGCTGGCTACCCGGTATCAGGAGTCGAACGAGTTCGACCGCTACGGCCTGGCCGCCCTGACATGGCACGGCAGACGCAGTTGGGGTACCAACGAACTTGGCATCTTCGATCAGCATGGCGCACTACTCCAGGTCTTCCGTGGATTCGGAGCACTGGACTGCGGCCAGCGGACGAGTACGGCAATGTGGTCGCCCGACGGCTTGCACATCGTGTTCGGGCCGCGTCGAACCGGCTGCGCCTAGAGTCGACAGACGACGGCGACGGCACGGTGTGACGGCCTCGTGGTCGGCTCCATCGTGCCCCTGCTGGGGGAAGCAATTCGCCGCATCCACGAAGGCGATTCGGTCGGCACACTGTTCCGGTCAGGAACCAAAGGCCCATTAGGTTCGTCTTGACAGTATGGGACGTTCAGCGGTCATTGCGATTGCGGCAGCTTTGTGGCTCGGCGTTGCCTGCGCCAATGATGGGCCTCCGACGGCGTCTCCGCAAGAATCGCCGAGCGCCCTGGTCGCCCAGGCGGTGCAGGACAACGAGCCGGAGGCTGCTGCATCGCAGTCGGCAGCGCATGAACCGCCCGACGAGGAAGCATCGGAGGCGCGTGAACCGGCCCGTAATCGCGTCCTCATCATGCGCCTGGAGCAGGACCTGTACGTCTATCCGCGTCCTGACTCGGACCAATACATCGGCGACCACCGGAGGGCCGGCGGGCTGCTCTTAGCCGACGGCTGGCTTGCCCGAGAATCCGGGGATGTCTGGCTGCGCCTCGATATGAACCAGGAACGGGTCGGTTGGATCGAGTTGGCTGACTCGCCATTGACGCTGGATGAAGCGCGGACGCTGCCGGATGTTGAGGCGCCGCCGTTGCCAATGGTCCAGTTGCAGTTGTCAACCGGCGAGGTCACCGAAGTAACGTTGGCGGGGCGCTCGCAGGACGGTCGGCGATACGCGGCCCAATTTCCCGGCAGCGCAGACGCGCGGTTCTGGGTGCACCGACGCGCATTGGCAGCGACTGAGACCGGTTTCGATGTTGACGCTGCGAGGGGATTGCCAGTCTACGTCGGACCGGTTTGGGGCGAGTTGACGTTGTCGTCAGGATCGATAGCGGAGGCGAAACACTGGGGTTGGCCGACCTTTGCCGATCGGCCTGAGGGCGAGTTCTCGACACGTGGCCTGGCCGACGAATCCCATGCAATCCTGGGACGTTCTTCCGATGGCGAATGGATCGCACTGCGTGTCGACACGCTCCGCCCTGAGTATGTCTGGGTGCGCACCGACAGGGTGGACCTGAATCAAGCAATCGCTAGCCTACCGATCTTTGTGGGCAAGTGGATGCAAACTGTGCCGGTCGACTTCGGCGATGGAGCGAGTCCGTCAGGCGCAACTTGGGAACCCTTGTATCACTGGCAGTGGCGGGATGACGGCACGATTATCGGTTCAAACAGCGAGGGCCTTTGGCTCTGGAATCCGGCGACCGGCGATAGCCGCAAATTCGCCGCACGCCAATGGGTCAGGTTCTCGCCCGACGGCCGCTACGCAGTGAGTGGCTGCTGCCAGAATTATGAGACCGGCGATCTGTTGCGCGACGTGACCATTACGCCCGTCGATAGCGGCGACCCGCTGGTGTTCGTTGACGCAAACCGATCTCGGTTCAGCCATCACAATGAGGATCCTTCGCTGCATTGGTCACCGGATTCCACTCACGTTCTGAGCGCGATTCACGGAGATGCCGAGACCGGCGTTGAAGCCAAACACGCGATTCTCGGCGTGGACGGATCGCGCACTGAGGTGAGCTGGCGAGGCCAGGTAGGTTGGCTGCCCGATGGCTCGCTCTACCACGTAAGCGAAGGAGTCATGCGGATACACGAGCCGGACGCCTCCCTGGTCCGCGAGATACCGTTCCTTGGCCGGCCAATCATGCATGTCGGTGTGAGCGCGAATCTCACCGTTGTGGCTCAAGCCGAACAGCATCATGACGGGTACTGGCTCATCAACCTGAACACGGAGGAACGGACGAAACTCCCGCCGCCGTTCGACCTGGCGCCCCGCGACGGAAACGAATCGGGCTGGCGACCGCAGGTGTTTGCCAACGGCTCGCTCTACTTCTACTGGTACGCGCCGGGAAGTGAAGAGAGTCCAGACGAACCGCTGTTGTATCGGTACGACGTAGACACCGGTGCAGCAGCGGCAGTCGACGGATCAGTCGGCTTCAGCTACAGCGGATGGCCGCGAGTGCAGCATCAGTGCGATGCTGGATGCGAGCGGTTCGCGCTGGTCGCATATCAGGGGCCAATGTTGATCATCGACACGGCTCGCGAGGAGACGGTCCGTGTTCAAATGCCAGAGGGCGCTCGTGGCATTCGCGTCATCGACTGGTCGCCGGGCGGCGAGCGGCTGCTGATCAGCGCACTCAGGGAAATGCCCGAGTTTGACGAAGCCGGCTTCGCGACGCATTCCCAGACTTGGCTGCACGGCTGGGAGTATGCCGTCTCGGAATATCTGATCGTCGATGCTGTCAACGGTTCCATTCTGCAGCGGCTGCGTTCGCCGGTCGAGCAATGCGGAACCGAAGGGCACACGGCCGCCTGGTCTCCCGACGGACGCTGGCTTGCGTTCGGTGGCGAGCGCGTCGATTGCACATGACGCTCCTCGCTACTTCGACGGTCGCGGCTACACTGGGTATGTATGCCCTGATGTGGGGCTGACTGATTGGGGACTGACGGATGGGGTTGTTCGACCGGGCCAAGCAACGGGCGGGATCGCTGATTGGCGACGCCAACGCTCGCGAGGTGAAGCGGCTCTCGGGGGCTGTGGATGCGGTGGCTGATTGGGAGCCGGAGTTCGAGCGTCTGCGCAACGACGAGTTGGCCGCCAAGACCACCGAGTTCATCGAACGGCTCGAAGACGGCGCGTCGCTGGACGACATCCTGCCCGAGGCATTCGCAGTCGTGCGCGAAGCGGCCAAGCGGCAGGTGCAGATGCGGCACTACGACGTGCAGATCGTCGGCGGAATCGTCCTGCACCAGGGCAAGATCTCGGAAATGCGCACCGGCGAGGGCAAGACGCTGGTCGCCACGCTGGCGCTCTATCTGAACGCGCTCGAAGGCGACGGCGCGCACCTGATCACGGTCAACGACTACCTGGCCAAGCGCGACGCGCAGTGGATGGCGCCGATCTTCCACTCGCTGGGACTGTCGGTCGGCGTGCTGCAGCATCGGGCGGCGTTCATGTTCGATCCCGAGGCCGACGCGACCGTCGATATCGAGAATCCCGAGTCGATGGACCCCGAAGAACTGCAGCGCCGCCGCGAACTCGGCGACCTCAAGATGCTGCGCCCGGTGACGCGGCAGGAGGCCTACGGCGCCGACATTACCTACGGCACCAACAACGAGTTCGGCTTCGACTTCCTTCGCGACAACATGGTGATGAAGGCCTCGGAGAAGGTGCAGCGGCCGCTCGCCTTCGCCATCGTCGACGAAGTCGACAACGTCCTGATCGACGAGGCGCGGACGCCGCTGATCATCTCCGGTCAGGCGGAGGAGTCGCTGGATACCTACCGCGTCTTCGCCAATCTCGTGCGCGGACTCCAGCCCGAGACGCACTTCACGCCCGACCCGAAGTCGCGGACGATCGCGCTGACCGAGGAAGGCATCGCCAAGGTTGAGGACTCGCTCAGCATCGACAACCTGTTCGAGGGCGAAAACGCGCGGCTGACGCGATTCCTCGACGCGGCGCTCAAGGCTAACTTCATGTACCAGCGCGACCGCGACTACGTGGTGCGGAGCGGCAAAGTAGTGATCGTCGACGAGTTCACCGGCCGGATGATGGACGGCCGGCGCTACTCCGAGGGTCTGCACCAGGCGATTGAGGCGAAAGAGGGCGTCTCGGTCGAGCGCGAGACCGTGACGCTGGCGACGATCACGTATCAGAACTACTTCCGCATGTACTCGAAGCTCGCCGGGATGACCGGTACCGCCGCGACCGAGGCCGAGGAGCTGCACAAGATCTACGGACTCGACGTGGTCGTGATTCCCACGCACCGCGACATGATCCGCGACGACCAGGGCGACCTCGTCTTCCGCACCGAACAAGCCAAGTTCGACGCCGCGATTGAAGAGATTGCCGAGCTGTCGGCAGATGGGCGGCCCGTGCTGGTCGGTACGGCGTCGGTCGAGACGTCGGAACGGTTGGCGTCGATGCTCAAGCGTCGGCGCGTGCAGCACGAAGTGCTCAACGCCAAGCAGCATGAGCGCGAGGCGCACATCATCGCCAGCGCCGGCGAGCCGGGCGCAGTCACGATCGCGACCAACATGGCCGGGCGTGGAACCGACATCAAGCTCGGCGAAGGCGTGGCCGATCGGGGCGGACTGGCCGTCATCGGCACCGAGCGACATGAGTCGCGCCGGATCGACAACCAGCTTCGTGGTCGCGCCGGACGCCAGGGCGATCCGGGATCGTCGCGCTTCTACGTCTCGTTCGAAGACGGGATCATGAAGCGGTTCACGCCCGACTGGTTGCCGGGGATGCTGGAGAAAGCCGGACTCGAAGACGGGACGCCGCTTGAGTCGGGCATGGTCGGCAAGGCGCTCGAGCAGGCCCAGCAAAAGGTCGAGACCTACCACTTCGATATCCGCAAGCACCTGGTCGACTACGACGACGTGATCAATCGCCAGCGCGAGGTGATCTACGTCGAGCGCGACAAGATTCTCAACGCGAAAGACGATCTACACCTGATCGTCGAGGACATGCTGCTGCAGACGATTGACGATCTTGAGCAGTCGTTCGCCAACGAGCTCTGGGACGAGACGACCGCCGACGAGTTCTGGCAGGAGTCGGCGCAGGTGCTGCCGCTGACCGGTCTCGACCGCGACGCGCTCTACGGGGCCGAGTTGGACGAGTGCGTCGAGGCGCTGCGCGATCACGCAGCGATGGAGCTGCAGCGGCTGGCCGAGCGGATCGACGAAGAAACAGCCGACGGGACCTTTGTCGAGTTGCTGCGCGGGATGGTGCTGCGCACGATGGATCGGCTCTGGATTCGCCACCTGACCGAGATCGACGGGCTGCGCCAGGGCGTCGGCCTGCAGGCGTACGGCCAGCAGGACCCGCTGGTGACCTACAAGCGCGAAGCGTTCGACATGTTCGATCAGCTTGTGGCGGCCCTGCGGCGCGAGGTCTCGGCCTCGGTGATGCACGCCACGGTCCGGATCGAGCAAGGCGGCGGTCCGGCGATGCCGCAACGCCGTGCGCGGGGAATTGCTCCCGCTCAGCGGGGCGACCCGGTCCGCGTCAGCAATGTCCGCGAGTCAAGCGGCGGCAGCAGCGCCAGTGGGGGCGGAGTAGCGGTGGCCGCCCGTCCGGCGGCGACGGCCAGCGGTCAGAAGGTCGGGCGCAACGCGCCATGCCCCTGCGGCAGCGGCAAGAAATTCAAGCGCTGTTGCGGCAAGGCGGCCTGAACATGGCAGAGTCGACGACGGGACAGTCAACCGAGGCCGGCGAGATGCCGTTCCGGCGCCTCGCCGAGCGCGACGGTGTCGTCGACACCGGCTTCGCTCCCGACATCGATCCGCATGATCTCCATGACCTTCACTACTTGGACGACCTCCACGATCCCGATGACCTCGAACATCACGCGCTGAACGGCCAACTGATCGAGTCCGGGCCCGACACGCTGCTGGCCTCCTTCTTCGCCGACGTGGTTGGCGGCCGCCCCTGGTTCGACGCGCTGCTCGATTGCATTCGCGATTGGGAAGCGCCGCGCGAGATGATCGACGGCCGCGAGTACGTGTATCTACTTGAGCAGGAAGCCTTTGACTGGCTGCTGCTCGCCGAACGCATCTGCGACGCCGCCCCGCCCGGTCTGCTGCCGGCCCACGAAGTCGAGGCGATGCTGATTGACGAATCGCCGCCCGTCGCGCTCAGCGAACCCGAGTTCCAGGAGCGGCTGGGCACGCCCAAGTACTGGGCGCACCTGAATTTCCTCTACGGCGTGCGCGTCGAGCAGGCGCTGCATCTCGCGATGGAGCGGGTCCTGCAGAAGGAGCGCAACGGTCTGTCGTTCTCGCATCAACGCCAGGAACTCGACGCCGATGTCTTCGGCCGCATCTACGGCGCCCGACAACCCGATCTGCTTCGCGAGTATCGAGCCGCCAACCACCGCGACTACGTCGATCCCGAACGGATCGAACACGCCGAGTGGCAAGCATTCACCTACTGGCTCTTCCGTCGGCGCATCGAACGGCAGGATCCGGCTCGCGTCGCCAGCGACACGCGGCAGGGTCTGGAGATGCTCTACGAGCTGGAGGCCGCGCGACAGCGCCGCCGGCGTCGGCGCGCAACGGCGGCTGAGCGGCCGATTGATGAATCAGATGTCATTGACGGCGTACTGGTCGGGGTAGGCTAGGTTCGGCGCGCTTGATGGCTGCCACGCGCCGGACCCGATGCATCACCCTCCCGGCCACCCAACTCACCCACGATTATGCGGAGTTCAGCCGTGATTGCCTCTGAGTTCGACCGCTCCATCCTCGACCAATTGACCGGCGCCTATGACGCCTCGGTCGTTGAAGATCCGATCTACGCCTTCTGGGAGGACAACGGCTGGTTCCGTCCAACCGAACCAGTCGAAGGCGAGCGAGATCCGTTCACAGTGATCATGCCCCCGCCCAACGTGACCGGCGTCCTACACCTGGGCCATGCCGTGACCCTGACCATCGAGGACATGCTGATCCGCTGGCATCGGATGCTGGGCGAGCCGACGCTCTGGCTGCCCGGGCTCGACCACGCCGGCATCGCCACGCAGAGCGTCGTTGAGCAGCAACTTGCCCGCGAGGGCATGACTCGCCACGACCTCGGTCGCGACGCATTCGAGGAGCGTGTCTGGGACTGGGTCGGCGTCACGCGCCCGAGGATCACGGCGCAGGCCCGGCGCATGGGCGCATCCTGCGACTGGGAACGCACCGCCTTCACTCTTGATCCCACGCCGCGCGACGCCGTGCGCAAAACGTTTGTCGATCTGTTCAAGGACGGCAAGATCTACCGCGGCGCGCGGATCATCAACTGGGACCCGCAGATGTTGACCGCGCTCTCCGATGTCGAGGTCGAGTACCGCGAGGAAGAGGGCAAGCTCTGGCACGTCCGCTATCCGTTCGTCGACGAACGCGGTCACGAGCTGGACGACGGCGTCACAATCGCGACGACCCGCCCGGAGACGATTCCCGCCGATGTCGCGATTGCGGTGCATCCCGACGACGAACGCTGGCAGCCGCACCTGGGCCGCCTTGTGCGGCTGCCGCTGCGCGGATTCAATCGGCTGATCCCGCTGGTCGCCGACAGTGCAGTCGACCTCGAGTTCGGCACCGGCGCGCTGAAAATCACACCGGGACACGACCAGCTCGACTTCGAGATTGGCGAACGGCACGGACTGGAGCCGATCCGCGTCGTCGATTGGGACGGATCGATGACCGCCGAAGCTGGCTTGTATGCGGGCATGGACCGGGACGAGGCTCGTACGTTGGTCGCGCAGCACCTCGAGGAAGACGGCTACCTGCTCAAGACGGAGACGCACATCCACAATGTCGGACACTCGCAGCGTTCCGGCGTCGTGGTTGAGCCGCTCGTCTCGAACCAATGGTTCGTCGATACCGACGACATGGCCGCCGAAGCGGCCAGGGTTGTGCGCGAGGACGAGGTCCGGATCGTTCCCGAGCGCTCGAAGAACGTCTATCTGCAGTGGATGGACAACATCCGACCCTGGTGCATTTCGCGCCAGCTCTGGTGGGGACACCGCATCCCGGCCTGGTATTGCCGCTGCTGCGACGGCGACCAGATCATCACCGGCGACGACGGCCAGATCACCATCGACGAGGGCGCGCGCCCGATTGTCGCGATGACCGACCCGACCGACTGCCCCTGGTGCGACGACGCCGATCTCGTCCAGGACCCCGATGTCTTGGACACGTGGTTCTCGTCCGGGCTGTGGACGCACTCGACGCTTGGTTGGCCCGAGACAACCGACGACCTCTCGCGGTTCTATCCCTCGTCGGTCATGGAGACCGGCTATGACATCCTCTTCTTCTGGGTCGCGCGGATGATCATGATGGGCTGCTACAACATGGGCAGCCCGCCGTTCGAGACGGTCTACCTGCATGGCCTGGTGCGCGACGCGCAGGGTCGCAAGATGTCGAAGTCGCTGGACAACGTGATCGATCCGCTGGAGAAGGCCGACCAGTACGGCATGGACGCGCTGCGCTTCACGCTCGCCACCGGCTCAACCCCCGGTAACGACATGCGCCTCACCGACGAGCGTCTGGAAGGCTCCAGAAACTTCGCCAACAAGCTTTGGAACGGAGCCAAATTCGTCCTCGGCGAGATCGCCGGCGCGACCAACGACAACTCTTCCGGTTCTCGTTCCTCCCTCTTGCAGGGGGAGGCGCCGAAGGCGGAGGGGGTCCCACCCCTCGAAGACCGCTGGATTCTGTCGCGGCTTCAGGCTGTGACCGACTCGGTCGACGAACTGCTGCGCCAGTTCCAGCTCGGGGAGGCCGGCCGTCAGATCCAGGACTTTCTCTGGGGCGAATTCTTCGACTGGTACGTCGAAGCGAGCAAAGTGCGTCTGCGCAACGGGGATACGTCACCGCTGCCGGTACTGACGCGAGTGCTCGACGGCGGCCTACGCCTGCTGCATCCCTGGATGCCCTTCATCACCGAGGCAATCTGGCAGCAACTGAGGCCGCACCTGTCGGGCGAAGAGACGACGGCCCTGATCGGCGCGCGCTATCCGCAACCGGGCGACAGCGCGCGCGACCTCGAGGCCGAGGCGGCGTTCGGGGCAGTTCAGGAGATCGTCACCGCCGTCCGCCAGGTCCGCGCTGACTACCGGGTCCAGGCGGGACAATGGGCCGAAGCGTACGTGCTGCCGCAGGACGAGGTTGCCGAGGCCGTGTCTGCATCGCAGCCCATCGTCGAAGTGCTCTCGCGAGCTCGTCCTCTGACCATCGTCGGCGACCGCGATGATGCGCCGACCGAGCAGATCGCGTCGGCGGTGCTGCCGTCGGCGGAAATCATCCTGCCACTGGGCGGACTGGTCGACCTCGACCAGGAACGCGCCCGGCTGGGTAAGGACCTGGAGAGCATCGTCAAGCGACTGCGAGGAGCCGAAGCGAAACTCGCCAACGAAGGTTTCCGCGCCAAGGCCCCTGCCGAGGTCGTCAAGCAGGCCGAAGAACTCGCCGCCGACCTCCAACGCCAGCAGGCGGACCTGGAGTCGCGGATCGGGGCGCTGGGCTAAGCAGTCAGGCTCGCACGCCGCGGCGCACCCTGGCGAGCAGCAGGCTCGCTCCGACCGCTGCCAGTGCCGCCAGGCTGTTAAAGAGCATGTCTTCCGGATCGAACACCCGATACGGCAGCGCGAGCTGGATCGACTCGTCGATGATCCCGATCAACGTCGCGGCAACAATGGCTATCAGTGCCGGTAGCGGCACCCGACGTCCTTGATTAACGCGCTCGGTCAGCGCCGCGTGAATGAAGACGGCGAGCACGCCGTACTCGATCAGATGGGTGCGCTCGGCCAGGGTCAGCCGCAACAGCACCATCAGGACGACGGCGGCGATCCCAAACGCGACCGCGATCTCCGCTCCGCCGGGAATCGACTGCAATCCCCGGGTCAGGACCGTCGCGGCGACGAGCAGCAGGGCCAGACCGAACACGACCGCGGCGACGTTGTCGTCGTCAACGAGATCCTCCAGGGATCCGCTGAATCCGAGCGAGGCGAAGATGGCCGCAGCGACCGTCAACGCCCAAAGCCAGAGCCGCCGTTCGCGCCTGGAACTGAACAGGGCCATCTGGAGCCGCGCGCCAATGGCTGGGTCCCGTCAGAGTTGGAGTTTCGACAGCGCCTGGCGGAATTCGGGCACGTCGGTGCGGAAGTCGTCGGCGTTGATGTCGCCGTTGGCCGCGAGGTGCGCGGCCAGCAACTGCGCGGGCACGACGGCGGGAATGCCGAGCAACGGCGGTGATAGTTCGGGCAATGTGAGGTGACGCGCCGACTCGGGACCGGGCGCGCTCTTGGGCGCGACCCAGGCTGCGGCGCAACCCATGTCCATCGTGAACTGCGTGATTTCGCGCGTGCGCTCGGCCGAGTCGTCGTTGGCGGCGAAGCTGAGGATGCGGTCCGAGTCGATCATCTGCACCGCCGGACCATGCAGGAACGACTCCGGTTCCTGGTGGCGGATCGTGCGGCGCGAGGCCTCGGCGATCTTGATGTGCGCTTCCTCGGCGGCGGCGAGCATCGGTCCCGCGCCCAGCGCAATCAGCGCGCCCGACGACCACTCGGCCGCCAGATCGGCGATCTCGTCTTCCAGCTCCAGGGCAGCGGCCAGCGCCGAGGGAATCTCCGAGATGTCGCCCAGCGAGCCGGGCGAGACCAGATCGGCGATCCTCGCCGCGGCGGTCATTGCCGTGGTGTGCGAGACGGTGTACATGGCCGAGGGGTCCTGCGTCGTGGAGTGCAGCACCGTGACGCTGTCGGGGAAGGTCGAGAGGTCGAACTCGGTTTCGATCTTGGTGATCAGCACGGTTGGCGTCCCGCGCTCGATGCAGGTTGCCAGCGAATGCCCGCTCCAGGTCTTGCGCCCGGTGTGTGCGAAGAGCAGGACGGCATCCCCGTCCGACAATGGCGGCCAGGCGGCGAACTCCAGGCTGGTCAGCGGCCGCGCCTGCAAGCCGGCGGCGCGGAGCATCCAGGCGGCGGCGTTGGCGGCGTTGAACGACGTGCCGATGCCGACAGTCCAGACACGATCGGCGTCGGCCAGCGCTTGCGCCGCCGACTCAAACGGTTGCGCGCTGCTGAGCAGCTTCGCGCACTCGCCTGGTTGCGCCTGGATCGCGGGGTAGAGTCGGTAGTCGCTGACTGAGACCATGAGTGTTCAGCTCCTCTTGCGCCGGGTGCGCTCGGATGGGAGTGCGCCAGGGGCGCTCCCGTCGTTCGGGAGCGCCCCTGGTTTGCGAACGGGGTTCAGTTCGGGTTACTCGTCGGGGAGGGCGACGTAGCCGCCTTCCTCGTCGAACCCGCTGGCGGCGGCGGTGATGCCGTCCTCGTCATCTTCGTCTTCGTAGCCGAAGCCGAACTCGCCCATGTCGTCGTCGTCGCCGTTGTAGACGCCGGCGGAACTGGCGCCGGGCAAACCGGCCGCGAGCGGCAGTGGCTCGGGCTTGGGCAGCTCCGGGACCTCGATCTTGGCTCGGGCCGGGATCATCTTGCCGATGATCACGTTCTCCTTGAGGCCGGAGAGTTGGTCGACCTGGCCGTTGATCGCCGCTTCGGTCAGCACGCGCGTCGTCTCCTGGAAGGAGGCGGCAGCAAGCCAACTGTCCTGTTGCAGCGAGGCCTTGGTCACGCCCAGCAGCAGGGACTTGGCGGTCGCCTGCTGCTTGCCTTCGGCGGCGAGCAGACGGTTGAGTTGTTCGTACTTGTGGCGATCGATGAAGTCGCCGGCGAGCCACTCGTCGGAGTCGCCCGGGTCGTCGATCTCGACCTTGCGCAGCATCTGGCGGACGATCACCTCGATGTGCTTGTCGTGGATGTCGACACCTTGCGAGCGGTACACATCTTGCACTTCGGTGACGAGGTAGCGATGGACGGCGCCCTCGCCCAGGATGCGCAGCATGTCCTGCGGGTCGAGCGGACCCTCGGTCAGCGGCTGGCCGGCTTCGACCTCGTCGGCGTCGGCGACGCGCAGGCGGGCCGTTGCGGGCAGCTCGTACTCGCGCGTGTCGCTGGTCTCGTAGGCGATGTACAGCTTGCGCGCGCCTCGTCGGCGGTTGACGCGACCTCCGACGCGGGCGCGAATCTGCCGCGCCTCGGGGTCTTCGTCCTCATCGCCCGACTGCGGCAGGCGCGCGAGCAGCTCGCCCGCTTCGACTTCCTCACCGTCCTTCACCAGGACGCGCGTCTTGACGGGCAGGTCGTACTCGTCGCGGTGGATTTCGTTCGCGGTCAGCCTCAGGCGCCGCAACTCACCGTCGGTGAGCACTTCGACGCTACCGTCGATCTCGGCGATCAAGGCCTGCCCCTTAGGTGAGCGAGCCTCGAACAGCTCGACCACACGCGGGAGACCCGAGGTGATGTCGGAGACGCCGGCGATGCCGCCGGTGTGGAAGGTGCGCATCGTGAGCTGCGTACCGGGCTCGCCGATGCTCTGCGCGGCGATGATGCCGACGGCAGCGCCTAGCTCGACCAGTTCGCCGGTCGCCAGCGACTGTCCGTAGCAGCGCTGGCAGAGGCCGCTCTGCTCGCGGCAGACCATGGGCGAGCGCACGTTGAACGACTTCACGTCGTGATCGATGACGAGTCTTTCGACAGTTGGCTCATCCAGCAACATGTTGGCATCGACCAGCACGTTCGAGGGGTCAGACGGGTCGTACACCGGCGCTGCCGTGTATCGGCCCATCACGCTCTCGCGGAACTTGGTGATCACGCGCTCGTTGTCTTCGCTGCGGTCCTCGATCGAGATGCCGGGGATCATTTCGCCCTCGGAGGTGCAGTCTTCAACGCGCACGATCACGTCCTGGGACACGTCGATCAGGCGGCGGGTCAGGTAGCCCGAGTCGGCGGTTCGCAGCGCGGTGTCGGCCAGACCCTTGCGCGCGCCGTGCGTCGAGATGAAGTACTCGAGCACCGACAATCCCTCGCGGAAGGACGAGCGAATCGGCAGCTCGATGATCCGTCCCGACGGGTCGGACATCAGCCCGCGCAGGCCGGCCATCTGCGTCACCTGGGCCAGGTTGCCCTTGGCCCCGGAGGTGACCATCAGACGCAGCGAGCCCGGTTCGTTGAGCTGCTCGTCGATCTTGTCCTTGACCTGCTGGGTCACGGTCTGCCAGACGTTGACCGTCGCGGCGTAGCGCTCTTCCTCGGTCATCAGACCGAGGCCGTAGTCGTCGCGGATCGCTTCGACCTGCTTTTCCGCGTCCTGCAGGAACGACGCCTTGGCATCGGGCGCGCGAAGCTCGTCGATGGCCATCGTGGTGCCGGACTGGGTCGCGTAGCGGAAGCCAATCGACTTGATCCGGTCGGCCATCAGCGCGGTCTCTTCCGGACCGAGCAGCCGGTGGCACATGGTGATCAGTTCCTTGAGCGACTTTTTGGCCAACTCGTGGTTGATCTCCTCGAACGGAATCGCATCGGGAATGACCGAGTCGAACATCACGCGTCCGACCGTGGTCTCGACCAGTTCGCCATTGGTGCGGTTCGCGTCGCGCACGCGGATGCGGTCGTGCAGACCGACTGCGTGCAGGTCGTAGTGCAGCTGAACATCCTCGAACGAGGGGAAGTCGCGCATGGCGGGGTCGCCGTCCGACGTGTCTGCGCCGTTGAGGGCTGTGTCCCGGACCGCGCCGGGCGCGGCCTCCGGTTCGAGCGTGAGGTAGTAGCAGCCGATCACCATGTCCAGTGTCGGCGCGACGGTCGGCTCGCCGTTGGAAGGCAGCAGCAGGTTCTTGGTCGAAAGCATGACCTGCCGCGCCTCGGTGACCGACTCGTGGCTGAGCGGGACGTGCACCGCCATCTGGTCGCCGTCGAAGTCGGCGTTGAAGGCGGAGCAAACCAGGGGATGAATCTGGATCGCCGAGCCGTCGACGAGCACAGGCTCGAACGCCTGGATGCCGAGCCGGTGCAGCGTCGGCGCGCGGTTGAGCAGGACCGGCCGCTGCTTGACGACGCTCTCGAGCACTTCCCAGACATCCTCGTGGGCGCGCTCGACCATGCGCTTGGCCGACTTGATGTTGGCCGCTTTCTCTTCCTTGACCAGGGCGTACATCAGGAACGGCTTGAACAGCTCCAGCGCCATCCGCCGCGGCAGACCGCACTGATGCAGCTTGAGCTCGGGACCGACCACGATCACCGAGCGGCCCGCGTAGTCGACCCGCTTGCCCAGCAAGTTCTGACGGAAGCGTCCCTGCTTGCCCTTGAGCATGTCGGAGAGCGACTTCAGCCGATGGCTGCCCGATCCGGTGACCGGTCGCCCGCGGCGGCCATTGTCGATCAGCGAGTCGACCGCCTCCTGGAGCATCCGCTTCTCGTTGCGCACGATGATGTCGGGCGCGCCCAGCTCGATCAGACGCTTGAGCCGGTTGTTGCGGTTGATCACGCGGCGGTAGAGGTCGTTGAGGTCGGACGTGGCGAAACGGCCGCCGTCGAGCTGGACCATGGGCCGCAGGTCGGGCGGCAGCACCGGCAGGGCGCGGAAGAACATCCACTGCGGCGAGTTGGACGACTTGCGCAGGCCGTCGACGACCTTCAGCCGCTTCATCGCCTTCTTGCGCCGCTGTCCGGCCTTGGTCTGGACTTCGATCTTGAGCTGCTCGGCAGTCGCGTCGAGGTCCATGCGCGATACGAGCGAGAGGATCGCCTCCGCGCCCATTTCGCAGCGAACCACGCCCGGGTACTTCTCCATCAACCGTTCGGCGTCCTGTTCATTGAGGATCGCCGCGTCGAAGTTGCCGGTCGTGACCGGATCGACGAGCGGTTCGAGGTCTTCGCGGATCAGGCGCTCGAGTTCTTCCTGGGCCTTCTGCTCGGCGTTGTCGAGCTGTTCGCGCAGGCGTTCCTCCTGCTGCGCGACGTTCTCTTCCACTTCCTGCTTGTCGGCCTGGGCGAGCGCATTGATCTGGGCGATCTCTTCATCGCCCATGGCCTGGTTCTTGGCGATCACGGCGGCGAGCTGGACTTCGAGGTCCTTGCTCATCACTTCCGAGATAATCGGGTCGCCGCGCTTGGCGAAGACATCGTCGCCGAGCTTCAGGTTGCGGCGCGCCTTCTTGCCGTCGAACTCGGCGATCGTCTCGGTGATGCCGGCCGCGTCGTCGCGCAGGCCTTTGACGACCGAGCGGATGCGTTCCTTGACCTCGGCCGTGTCGGCCTCGGTGCGCAGGTCGATCTCCGCGAAGAGGCGTTCCCGCGCCTGGGTCAGCTTGTCGAGCGTCTCGATCAACTTCTCGCGGTGGTCTTCGAGCGCATCCTCGGCGTCCATGCGGAGGTACTCGATCGCCTTCTGCTTCTCTTCCTCATTGACGTGGGTGACGATGTATTGCGCGAAGTAGACGACCTTCTCCAGCTTGCGCGGCGACAGGTCGAGCAGCAAGGCGACGCGGCTGGGCGTGCCCTTGACGAACCAGATGTGGGACACGGGCGCGGCCAGTTCGACGTGGCCCATGCGCTCGCGGCGGACCTTCGAGCGGGTCACTTCGACGCCGCACTTGTCGCAGATCACACCCTTGTAGCGGACGCGCTTGAACTTGCCGCAGGCGCACTCGAAGTCCTTCTGCGGTCCGAAGATCTTCTCGCAGAAGAGCCCGTCCTTTTCGGGCTTGAGCGTGCGGTAGTTGATCGTCTCCGGCTTCAACACCTCACCGTAGGACCAGTCGCGGATCTTCTCCGGCGACGCCAGGGTGATCTGCATGGTCTCCGTGCTGCGTGTCTCAAGCACTGGTCACGTCCTCTCCTTCGAATCCGGACAGGTTCACGCCCAACTGCGGCATGTCGTCGCGGCTGGGCACTTCAAGCACCATGGCCTCATCTTCCTGGTTGCGGACCTCGACGTGGAGGCCCAGGCTCTGCAACTCGCGCAACAGCACGCGGAACGATTCGGGCATCGCGGCGTCGACCACCGGCTCGCCCTTGACGATCGCCTCGTAGGCCTTGACCCGGCCGACGATGTCGTCCGACTTGACAGTCAACAGCTCTTGCAGGATGTTGGCCGCGCCGTAGGCTTCGAGCGCCCAGACTTCCATCTCGCCGAAGCGCTGACCGCCGAACTGCGCCTTCCCGCCCAGCGGCTGCTGGGTGATCAGCGAGTAAGGGCCGGTCGAGCGGGCGTGGATCTTGTCCTCGACCATGTGCGAGAGCTTGAGCAGGTAGATGTAACCGGTGGTCACAGGCTGGTCGATCAGTTCCCCGGTGCGGCCGTCGACCAGGCGCTGCTTGCCGAACACGGGGCGGGAGATCCGCTGTTCGCGCTCGAGGCTGGTCGCGTGTTCAGCCAGAGTGGCGTCGCTCCAGTGACGCGCGGCGCGGGTCTCGCCATGGTCGATCAGCCATTCCGCCAGCGCGATCCGACTGGCGGCCCCGGTGGTTTCGCGATCTTCGCGATCGAAGGCGACGCGCACGGTCTGCTCGTCGTATCCCCGTTCGGCCAGCCAGGCGGCGGTCCGCTCGTCGACGCCGGCGCCGAGCACGGCCGCCTCGACATCGCGGCCGGGCGCCGGGGCGCTGCCGTTCTGGGCAGCTCCGTCTGCGCCGTCGGCTCCGTTGTCGTGGCGCTCGGCGTGCGCTTCGCGCACGATCCAGGCGCGGGCGAGCGCATCCTGCAGCTCCTCCTCGGAGGCGCCGTCGAACACGGGCGTGATCGCGCGGAAGCCGAGTTCGTTGGCGGCCCAACCGAGCTGCGTCTCGAGAATCTGGCCCAGGTTCATACGCGAGGGCACGCCGATCGGCGAGAGCACCACGTCGATCGGGGTGCCGTCTTCCAGATGGGGCATGTCTTCAACCGGCAGGATGGTCGAGATCACGCCCTTGTTGCCGTGTCGTCCGGCCATCTTGTCGCCGACTTGCAGCTTGCGCCGCTCGGCGATCGTGACGCGGACCATCCGCTGCATGCCGGCCGGGAGTTCGTCCTCTTCCTCGCGGTTGAAGACGCGCACATCGACGACCACGCCGCGCACGCCGTGCGAGACGCGCAGCGAGGTGTCCTTCACCTCGCGCGCCTTCTCGCCGAAGATCGCGCGCAACAGCTTTTCCTCGGCGGTCAGTTCGGTCTCGCCCTTGGGCGTGATCTTGCCGACCAAGATGTCGCCGGGCTGAACCTCGGCGCCGATCCGCACGATGCCCTCGGCGTCGAGATGGGCCAGCGACTCGTCGGCGACGTTGGGGATGTCGCGGGTGATCTCTTCGTTGCCGAGCTTGGTCTCGCGCGCGCCGATCTCATGCTTGGACATGTGGATCGAGGTGAACTTGTGGTTCTGCACCAGGCGCTCGGAGACGATCACCGCGTCCTCGAAGTTGTAGCCCTCCCAAGACATGAAGGCGGCCAGCACGTTCTGCCCCAGGGCCAGGCGGCCCTGGTCGGTCGAGGACGAGTCGGCCAGCGGCTGGCCCGCGTCGATCCGATCGCCGGCCGAGACGACCGCGCGCTGGTTGATGCAGGTGCCCTGGTTGGAGCGCAGGAACTTGAGCAGCGAGTAGCTGTGCAGGTGCTCGCCGCGCACCGGCTCGTCGTAATGCACGACGATCGCTTCGGCGGTGACGTGCCGGACCTCGCCGTCGGCCTCGGCCGACAACACCTGGCCCGAGTCGCGGGCGGCGGGCTGCTCCATGCCAGTGCCAACCAGCGGCGCCTCGGGCCGCACGAGCGGCACCGCCTGGCGCTGCATGTTGGCGCCCATCAGGGCGCGGTTGGCGTCGTCGTGCTCGAGGAAGGGAATCAGCGAAGCGGCGACGGAGACGATCTGGCGGGGAGACACGTCCATAAACTGGATGTCCTCGCGCGCGAACTCCTCGAAGCGGCGGCCCAGCCGGCCCTCGACACGGTCGTCGAGGAAGTAGCCGCGCGCGTCGAGCCGCGCGTTGGCCTGGGCGATCACGGCATCGCCCTCGTCGTCGGCGGTCAGCTCGACCACTTCGTCGGAGACGTAGGGCAGGATGCGCACCGGCGCGTCGTTGGCGGTCGCGATCCGCTCGACGAGCTCACTCGTGACCTCCTCGCCCGTATCCGCGATCAGCTCGCCGTCCTCGCCCTCGATCGGTTCGGCCAGGAGGCGACCGATCAGATCGTCGTCGTCCGGTTCCAACTCCGAGACCACGATCCGGTACGGCGTCTTGATGAAGCCGTAATCGTTGAGCACGCCGTACGTCGCGAGCGAACCGATCAGGCCGATGTTGGGACCTTCCGGCGTCTCGATCGGGCAGATCCGGCCGTAGTGCGAGTAATGCACATCGCGCACGTCGAATCCGGCGCGGTCGCGACTGAGGCCGCCGGGACCCAGCGCGGAGAGTCGGCGCTTGTGGGTCAGCTCGGCCAGCGGATTGGTCTGGTCCATGAACTGCGAGAGCTGGTGGCCGCCGAAGAACTCCTTAACCGCGGCCTGGACGGGGCGGATGTTGACCAGCGCCGAAGGAGCGGCCTGATCCGGGTCGATGATCGTCATCCGCTCGCGGATCACGCGCTCCATGCGCACCATGCCGATGCGGAACTGGTTCTGCAACTGCTCGCCCACTGCGCGAATCCGGCGATTGCCCAGATGGTCGATGTCGTCGTCGCTCTGGATGCCGTTGTTGATCGCCACCTGGGTGAAGACGATGGCCAGCAGATCGCGCATCCAGAGGGCCTGTTCGCGGGCCTCGTCGGCGTCTTCGCGCTCGCCGTCGAGGCCGAGCCGCCCGCAGCGCTCGTCGATTGAGGCGTGCAGACTGCGCAGGCGGTTGTTGACCTTGTAGCGGCCGACGCGGCCGAGATCGTAGCGGCGCGGGTTGAAGAACTGACCTTCGAGCATCGAGCGCGCGGCTTCGAGCGTCGGCGGGTCGCCCGGGCGGAGGCGCTTGTAGACCTCGATCATCGCCCATTCCTTGTTGCGCTGTTCGGGCGGGATGCCGGGCGCTTCCTTCTCCAGCGTGGTGTTGAGGAACTGGTGCTGCGAGTCCGACAGGTCGATGCCTTCGAGCATGCCGCGGATGCGCTCGTCGGTGCCCAGCAGGTGCTCCAACTTCTTGCCCTGCTCGACATCGCCGTTCTCGTAGAAGGCCGGATCATCGGAGTCGTCCAGCGCGCGCAGCAACGTGGTGACGGCGATCTTGCGCTTGCGGTCGACCTTCACGGTGAGCACGTCACGGTTGGACGACTCGAACTCGAGCCACGCGCCGCGCGAGGGGATCAGCTTGGCCGCGCACAGTGTGCGGCCCGAGGCGGGATCGACCGAGGCGCCGAAGTAGACGCCGGGCGAACGCACGAGCTGGGAGACGACGACGCGCTCAGCGCCGTTGATGATGAAGGTGCCGGTGTCGGTCATATGGGGCAGATGACCGAAGTAGAGCCATTGCTCCTTGCGTTCGTCGGTCTTGACGTTGCGCAGCCCGACCAGGACCCGCAGCTCGCCCTGGTAGGTGCGGTCCTTCTGGCGGCACTCGAGCGGCGTCTCCACGGGCGGGCTGTACTCGTAGCCGATCACGTCGTCGTCCTCACCGCCGTGACGGAAATAGAGCTCCATCCGGTTGCCGGTGAAGTCCTGGATCGGCGACATTTCCTCCAGCAACTCCTTGAGGCCCTCCTTCAGGAACCAGTCGTAGGAGTCGCGCAGTAGTTTGATCAGGTTGGGCAGCTCGTATTTCTCCGGTAGTCGCGAGTAATCGATAATCTCGCGAACGCCGGGCGCTTCGCCACCGATCCTGGTCTGGTCTCCGATTGGGGCCGATACCATCAGCGAGCCTCCTCATAGCGGGTGTTGCCGCTCCGCCCGATCGCATTCGGGCGGAGCGTGGCGGAAGGGACTGTCAGAACACCAATGCACCGCAAACAGCGCGATGATCCGCGACTGCCGCACCGCCGATGGAGCGGAACGGCAGTCAGCGGCATTGCGGCGAACCGGCGCGCGAAGGGTTCGGCCGCGAGTCGCCGGGCATCGGCTGCTCGGACCGGTCCAGCGCGCAACATGCGGGTGCAGTGATGATCTGGGGCATAGGTTGAAACCTCACCATATGCCGACCGCGAGGCTGCGTCAACGCCGTTCGGGAGCGGCAGTCCCGCATGGCGGTGAATTTGTTCGAATTGACGAGGCAATGCGCCGCTCAGCTCAATATTGGTACACGGTACCGTGTATCATGGTGTGGAGAAGTGTTCCATGGGTATCAGCGAAGACCGACGCCGTCAGGACGAACGCTGGGATGCCGAGGCGATCCGCCGACTGCGCCGCCACGCCGGGCTGAGCCAGCGGGAGTTGGCGGATGAACTCAACGCCCGCCAGCAGACGATCTCCGAGTGGGAGCGCGGCGAATACTCGCCGCGCGGCACGGCCGCCCGGCTGCTGACCCGCGTCGCCGAGGATGTGCAGTTCCCCTTCGAAGCGGGCGACCCGGATCGGAGCGAGGATGCGTGCTGAGCGGCCGCCCGACGAGCGCGGCGAAGGTAATCAGCGGGCCGAACGCGGTGAGGCGGCATTGCAGCGCCGCTGGGCCGAGTCGCGCTGGCCGGGCCCGTTCCTGCATCCCGGTCGCGGCGGGTCAGGTGGTGGGTCAGGTAGTGGGTCAGGTGATGAGGCGCGCGACGGGAATCATGAACAGGCGGTTCAGCCGATCCGGGTGATCACGTCGGGGCGCTGGAACCACGGACCAGGGCCCGACTTTCGCGGCGCGCAGATCCTCGACGCCAGCGGTCGGGCGCGGCGCGGCGATGTCGAGTTGCACCTGAGCCCGAACGCTTGGATCCAACACGGTCACGACGGCGACGCCGCCTACGACGGCCTGCTGCTGCACATCGTCGAACGGGACGGCGACGGGTCATCCCGCGGCCAGAACGATCCGCGCGTGCCCGAGGCCGTGGCCCTGCCGCCGGCCGACTGCGCCGGCGCGCCGCAGCAGAGGAGCGCATTGCCCTGCGACTCGATCCTGCGGCGCGCCGGCCGTCTCGCGGTCTCGACCCGGCTGGAGCGCATCGCCGAGCGCCGCTTCGCGCGCAAGATGCGCGAGCTGTACGGACTCGAGGTCCCGCAGGGGCCGGGCGCGGAGCTGGATCGCCGCATGGCGCTCGCGGCGGCTCGAGCGCTGGGCCAGCCGCACAACGCGGCAGCGGCGCTCCAGGCCATGCGCGAGGCTTGCCGCGAGGCCGCGCGCTGGTCCGAGTTGCGCCTGCGGATGAACACGGACGGCTGGCGGCGCGGGCGCGGCGCGCTGGGCTCGCCCGAGGGGCTGGCGCGGATCCTGGAGACCCTGGTCGCTCGCTGGACCGAAGCGGGCCAGTCGCCCTGGAGCTCGGCGCTGCGGCTTGCCGAGTTCCCGATCGGCCAGGCGGTTGAGGCGCTGCTGATTCCCACGCGCCTGGGCCGCGCTCGCGCGACGCAACTCTTGGCCGACGCCGTCTATCCGCTGACCGGCGCGCGGGAGCGCTGGTTCGCGCTGCCGGCGGTCCGCTACCAGCGCAGCGACGCGCTGCGCAAGCGCCTGGACGACGGGATCGCTTGGCGGCATCCGCACAGTCAGGCGCTGCTGGAACTCGAACAGACCCGCTGCCGACAGGGCGCCTGTCGGATCTGCCCGCTGGCCGCGCTCGGCGACCGGTGATCGCCGTCCCGGCGCAACGTCAGTCGCCGGACGCGCATGCTGACGGGCGGCGTCAATTGCCGGGCGAGAAGACCTCGGGTCCCGATGTCGAGAATACGTCAAGGTCCAGCTCGCCGTGCGCCTGTCGGTAGCAGGCGGCGGCGCCGATCATGGCCGCATTGTCGGTGCAGAGCCTGGGCGGCGGGACGCGCACGGGAACCTGGCAACGCTCGCGCAAGGCTTCGCGCAGAGCCCCGTTGGCCGCGACGCCGCCGGCCACGATGACGCAGGCGGCGCCCAGCTCTTCCGCCGCGCGCGCCGTCTTCTCGGCCAGCACATGCGTGACCGATTCCTGGAACCGGGTCGCCATCGCGGGCACGTCGATCGGCTCGCCGGCCGCCTCCGCCTTGCGCACCCGATTGAGCACGGCGGTCTTGAGTCCGGAGAAGGAGAAGTCGTGCGTGCCCGGCAACCAGGCGCGAGGCAACGGATCGACCGCCGCGATCCGCTCCGGCGTGGCTTCGTTGGCGGCGCGCTCGATCTCGGGGCCGCCGGGGAACGGCAAGCCGAGCAGGCGGCCGACCTTGTCGAAGGCTTCGCCGGCGGCGTCGTCGCGCGTCTGACCAATCCGCTCGACCTGGTCGTGATCCTGCATCCAGAAGAGCTCGGTGTGGCCGCCGGACACGACCAGGGCGACCAGCGGGAACGGCGGCGGGGCGTCGTCCCAGTCGTCGCGGGCGGGACGCAGCCAGTTGGCGTAGAGGTGACCGGCGATGTGATGCACCGGGATCAGCGGCAGCCCGCGCGCCCAGGCGGCGGCCTTGGCGGCGTTGACGCCGACCAGCAGCGAGCCGCCCAGTCCCGGACCCTGCGTGACCGCGATCGCGTCGAGTTCATCCCAGCCCAGTCCGGCCGATTCCAGCGTCGCCTGCATCACCGGGGCGAGATTGCGCAGGTGCTCGCGGCCCGCCACTTCCGGCACGACGCCGCCGTAGCGAGCGTGAATCCCCGCCTGCGAGGCGACGACCGAGGCCAGCACTTCGATCCCGTCTTCGATCACCGCGCCGGCAAACTCATCGCACGATGACTCCAGCGCCAGCACCCGAAAGCTCATCCGTATCCTCGTTTCTCACACATCGATCCGAATCACCGAGGGCCGTTGTCCGCCCTCCGCGGGTGGAGCTGATTCGCGGCCGGGCGGTTACATCGTCGACAGAGCTCTCTGTCATCAGGCAGCTTATCTCCGAGGCCGGCGCAACGCTCACTCCTGCCAGGAGGGCAGCCGGCCGATCAGCAGCGAGTCGGGCAGGGCGTATGTGATCTGACCACTGGACTCGTCGATCCAGGCGCCGCGCAGCTCGCTCAGCTCCTGCGACTGGATCTGGCTGATCACGCCGCCCTCGGCGCCGACGGCGATCACACGGCCCTGGCCGCGGTCGACCGCGTAGATCAGACCGGACTGCTCGCCAATCGAGATCGATGCCGGACCGAGCAGCGGTCGTTCCAGCTCGATCGCCAGCGGCAGCTCTTCATTGCCGCGGAATCGCCGCAGCCGTCCGTCGCCCGAGGCGATCAGGTACTCGACGATGCCTTCGTCGTTCACCGTGGCCAACAGCTCGGTCGCGTTGTGCAGGTCGGTGCGGCCGACCGATCGCGCCGGCGGACCCAGTTCGGTCCGCTCGACCGGGAAGCGCCAGACGGCGCCGCCCGACTGGTCGAGCAGGAACACGCTGCCCGCGGTCGCGGCGACCGCATCGACCGATCCCAGCCGATCCAGTTCGGGAATCGGCACCAGGAGCACGCCCGACGGCGTCCAGCGGAAGAGGCGGGCGTGGGAATCGAGGATCCAGAGCCCGTCGCTGGCCGGCAGCCCATCGATCGCGTTGGGCTGGCGCGGCTGCCAGGCGATCGAGATCGGACGTCCGGCGCGCAGCTGGCTGCCGAGACCGAGCAACTCGCCTTCGAGGAACACGACCTGGGCCGCGCCCGCAACGGACACCGCGAACACCCGTCCGCCGGCGTCGTCCAGCACGAAGGCCCTGCCGTCGCCGAAGCGGATCGAACCGAGCGCGATCGACGGACCGAAGGATGAGAGGTCGGCCAGTTGGGTCAACTCGCCCGGCGACTGGACGAGGCTGAACTCGGCCAGCACCGCCTCGATCTGCTCACGCAGTTGCAGGGCGTCGGCGGCGAGCGGATTGAGGTCCAGCGCGGCTTCGACATCGCCAAGCGCGTCCTGCAAGGCGAGCTGCGCGGCCTCGGTCGACGCAGCCAGCTCGGAGGCGGCGAGTCCGTTCCTGGCCCGCTCCAGGTTGGCCTGGAACTGGTCGTCCTCCGACTGCAGCAATGACGGACCCAACAGCGCGGCTGCGACTCCAATCAGCACGACCACCATGCCCGTCAGCACCAGGCCGACGCGACGCGCGGTGGCGCCTCGAGTTCGAGCGCCGCCGGTGCGGATCTGCGGTCGACTGCGTTCCTGCTCCTTGCGCCGCTCAAGCAGGGAAGGCAGCGCGCGGCCCAGCTCGACAATCGGCCGGCCCAGCCGGGGCGACGGCAGGGCGACCCTGGGCGCGGAGCTGTCGACCTGTTCCACGCCCGCCAACGCGAAGGGATTCACCGGCCAGCCGACCGCTTCCAACTCGCCGGGCGAGGCGGGCGCGAACCTGACGTCGACCGTCTGAAACGCGATCGCGCGCGGACGTTCGGCCCGATCAGACGGGCCGGGATTGCTTGACGCGCCGGTCGGGGTCGGCTCCTGGCCAAAGTGATCGGCCGGCGGCCGGCGGCCGGCGTCATCCTGCTCGGTCCACTCGACCTCCGCGTCCGGCAGGGCCGAGTCGCCCTCGAACTGAGGGGCGGCAGCCGCTGGTTCGGTGGGTTCGTCGCCGGACTGCTCGTCCATCGATTCGGCGGGCGGCGTCGAAGCTACCCCGACGGCCAGGACAGCCGCGTCGCGCAGGTGCAACATCGCCGGATAGAGATGACGCAGGGTGTCTTCGACCGTCAGTCGGCTGAGCGTGACGCGCAGTTCCGCATCGAGCAGCGTCGCGGCGTTCGAGGTGAAGAGCAGCGCCCAGCCCGTCGAGGCGGGCGAAGCGGAGAATTCCAGCGATACCGACGCGGAACCGCCGATCGGCGCGGCGACCGGATCGCCGTCCTGCAGGTATGCCGCAGGATGGCTGTGAAAGCCCAGCCGTCTCAGATTGGCCGGGCCGGCATCCCCGGCCAGCAGGGCGACCGAAGGGCCCGCCTGTCCCAGCAGCGCCTCCTGGCCGCTGCGCTGGATCAGGCAGGACAGCCCGTACATCGCGTGTTCCTGGGGCAGGTGCTGCCGATTCCAGTTGCGCAACTCCTCGTGCGTCGCCTCGACCGCGAACTTGAGCGCGCCGGTCAGCGAGCGGGCGGCGGGATCGAAGAGTTCGCCGATCCGTCGCACGAACTGGTCCATGAACGCGTCGGCGCCCTCGGTCGCGGCTTCGGCCAGGATCGAGAGGCGCACGACGCGGCCAATCTGGTCGACCTTCTCGACAAAGCCCACTTGCGGCGCGTCTTCGACCGCCCGGCCCGCCGCGATCCGGAGCTGCGAACTCCAGATGCGCGTTTCGTCAGATCTCGGCTCGGTCATCCGCTCGTCCCCTGCGTCAACCCGATGCTGGCTCCCGTCCCTCGCCTATCGTAGCTACTCGCTGCGACTCGATCCGACGGTCCCGGAACCACGCGAGTGACGTATTCGCCCCGACCGTCTTCCGGTCGCGTTCGGGCCGCATACCGGCCGCGTATCGGTCGCCGTGCCCTGCGCTGTCACCGAACTGGCGGTTCAGATCGCCGATGCTGCGTATACTCGTATTTCAGCAAGCCGAAATGCTGCGTTCGGCAGTTCCGCCGGACGAGAGCCGAGCGAGAGCCATGTCCGAAACCGACCAGGCTGCCGCGACTCAGCGGGCCGTGCGCAACCAGTTGCGCCAACGACTGGCCGAGGAAGCGGTGGCGGCGGCGGCCGAACAGGTCGAAGCGTTGCTGCGCGAGGCTGCGCTCGAGTTACGGCCCTTTCCGCCGTTTCCCGGCGCATTCTTCACCATGGGCGTGGAAGTCGAACCGGACGGCGTGCGCGACAAGGAGATCGGCTGCGTGATCGTGACCGAGGAAGGCGCGCTGCGCGAGTTGCAACTGTCCTTCGACGACGAAGGCCCGGCGGCAATCTTGGGCGCGACCGATCCGGTCTCCATGCGCGACGAGACGCTGGCCGAGCTCGACGGCGTTTCGGCCGAGGATCGGCTCACACTGGCCCTCAACGGACTGGAAGCGGTGAGCGCCCTGCTCGCTGAGCAGCACCCGTAACCCGTGAGCGGAAGCCCTGCGCCAGGGCCCGACCGCAGAGCAGAGGAGACTCCCTTGCAATTCATCGCCACTGTCCTGCGCATCCTGTTGCCCTGGGCCGCGATCCTCTGGATCTACCGTGCGTTGCAATCGCAGCAGCGGCTCGAGCGCGAACTGACCGAAGAGCGAATCGACCACCTCGAACTGCAACTGCGCAACGAGCGCGCGCGGCGCGAACAGGCCGAGCTGATGGCCCGGCAGATCGCCCAGGCGAGCGGCACGGAAGAACCCTCAACGCCGAGGGCCAGCGCGCCGGTCGCACCGCCGCCGGCCCCGACTCCGCCGGCTGCGGTCGCCCCTGCTCCGGTCGCCCCTGCTCCGGTCGCCCCTGCTCCGGTCGCCCCGACGGCCCGCGTGGCGCCGACGCCTCCGGCTCCACCGCCAGCACCGCCGGTTGCTCCCGCCGCGCCTGCCGCGCCCGAACCTCCGGCCGCAGCGCAGCCGACACCTCCGCCAACTCCGACGCCGCCGCCTGCGCCGGCTGCCGAGCCTGCGCCTCCGGCTGCCCCTCCTGCGCCGGCTGCCCCAGCGGTTCCCGACTCGCCACCGACTGCGGCGACCATTCCCGCCGAGCGCAGCGCCGCCTCGCATCTGGACGAAGGCAACGCGTACTTCGGCGCGGGCAACTACGACGCGGCCGTCGGCCAGTATGCCCGCGCGATCGATCTCGACGCCAACTCCGCCGCCGCCTACTACAACCGCGCCAACGCGCTGGTCCGGCTCGACCGCACCGAGGAAGCGGCCAGCGACTACGAGCGCGCGATTGAACTCGCGCCGGACGACCCGGACATCTACGTCAACCGCGGTCTGCTGCGGCTATTCGGCCGCGAGTTCGACACGGCCGAGGGCGACTTCCGCCACGCGCTGCGGCTGCGCCCCGACGACGGCGCCGCTCACACCAACCTGGGCCTGACGCTGCTCTACGAAGACCGCGCGCAGGAAGCGCTGGATTCGTTCCAGTCGGCCGTGCAGCTCGAACCGGATCAGCCGGGCGCCCACTACGGGCTCGCTTCGGCGGCGGCCAAGTTGGGACAGGCGGATAACGCCATCTCAGCCCTGCGCCAGGCGACCCAACTCAACCCGCGCTACGCCGAAGCGGCTCGCACCGACGACCACTTCGACTCGCTGCGCGGCAACCAGGGCTTCGAGGCGCTCGTCAATCCGGGCGGCTAGTCCAGCCGTACCGAGCCTGAGCGGCCGCCGTCTTTCTCTCGTAGGCGGACCGCATCGATCCTCATGCCGCGGTCGACCGCCTTGGCCATGTCGTAGACCGTCAGGCCGGCGACCGAGACGGCTGTCAGCGCCTCCATCTCGACGCCGGTCTTGCCCGAGCAGCGGACTTCGGCGCGAATCGCGACTGAGGGTGGTTCGTCGACCAGGCTGAGCTCGACCAGCACCTTGTTCAACATCAAGGGATGGCAGAGCGGGATCAGCTCGTGCGTCCGCTTGGCCGCCATCACGCCGGCGATCTCGGCGGTCGTGAGCACATCGCCTTTCTTCAACGACGAGTTGCGGATCAGTTCGAGCGTCTCCGGCTGCATCAGCACGCGACCCTCGGCGACGGCGCGGCGCTCGGTTACGTCCTTGCCGCCGACGTCGACCATGCGCGCCCGACCCTGAGCGTCAATGTGGCTCAGCTCGTGCTGATCCCGTTGATCCCGTTGCGCCTGATCTTCAGCCGCCAATGTGCGACATCTCCACCCGGCCCATACGCGGCAGATCGTCGGTCATCGCCGCTCGCAATTCCGAGTAGCGGTCCTCGCGCATGGTCCAGACTCCCGCGATCCGTTCGACCAGTTCCTCGTCGCTGGCGCCATCGCGCATCGGTCCACGCAGATCGTTGCCGACCGAGGCGAAGAGGCAGGTGTAGAGCGAGCCTTCGGCCGAGAGCCGCGCTCGCGTGCAGTCGCCGCAGAACGGTTCGGTCACCGAGGTGATCACGCCAATCTCGCCGCTGCCGTCGGACCAGCGCCAGCGCTTGGCGACCTCGCCGCGATAGGCGGCCTCGACCGGTTCCAGTCCTTCCACTTGCTCCAGCATCTGGATGATCTCGCGCGCCGGCACGACTTCGTCCAGCTTCCAACCGTTGGTCGCGCCGACATCCATGTACTCAATAAAGCGAACAATGTGCCCGGTCCCGCGGAAGTAGCGAGCCATGTCGACCAGGCCGCCGTCGTTGACGCCGCGCTTGACCACGGCGTTGATCTTGATCGGTCCCAACCCTGCAGCGGCAGCCGCATCGATCCCGGCGAGCACCCGCTCGGGCGGAAAATCGACCCCGTTCATCTCACGGCCGATTTCGGGATCCACCGAATCGAGGCTGACCGTGACCCGGTCAAGTCCGGCCGCCTTCAACTCCTCGGACAGCGCGACCAGCCGCGAGCCGTTGGTGGTCAGGGCCAGATCGACATCCGGCAGCGCTTCGCGCAACATTCGCACGAGGGTCGGCAGTTCCGCTCGAACCGTCGGTTCCCCGCCGGTCAGGCGTAGTTTGCGCAGCCCCATTTGACCGAAGATCCTCGCCAGCCGCACGATCTCTTCAAAGCTGAGAATCGCGGTCCGCGGCAGGAACTCGTAACCCGGTCCGAAGATCTCCTTGGGCATGCAGTAGGGACAGCGAAAGTTACAACGGTCGGTAACCGAGACGCGCAGGTCGGCGAAGCGCCGACCCAGCCGGTCGATGGGAGCGTCCGGAGACGGGTTCATGCTGGCCTGTCCGACTAGTCTGACTTGTCCAGTGTCTGCGCCATCATATCGAGCGCCCAGGCTGCGTTCGCCAGGGCTCGGGCGCGATGGGAGATGCGGTTCTTCTCGGCGATGTCGAGTTCAGCCATGCGCCGACCGTCGGGCAGAGCGAAGATCGGGTCGTAACCGAAGCCCAACTCGCCGCGCTCGTCCATGGCGATCGAGCCTTCAACGACGCCCTCACCCAGCCGCACGTTGGTGGTGTAGGGAAACGCGAGGGCGATCACACAGCGGAAGCGCGCCGCCCGCCGCTCGGTTGGGATGTTGGCCAATGCCTGTAACAGCTTGGCGCGATTGGCGGCGTCTCCCGCTGCCTCACCAGCATACCGAGCGCTGTACAGACCGGGCGCGCCATCGAGCGCGTCCACTTCAATTCCCGAGTCGTCGGCCAGCGCCGGCAGGCCAGCCGCGTTCGAGTACGAGCGCGCCTTGCGTCCGGCGTTCTCGGCATAGGTGTCGCCGTCTTCGACCACGGTGAATCCCTCAAGCCCCACGTCCTCGGGCGCAACCAACTCCCACGTCGATTCGACATGCGCGTCGAACAGCTCGCGAAACTCGCGAATCTTGCCGGGATTGCCAGTAGCGATCAGCAGTCGGTGGGACACTGATTCATTCCTTTAGCGCTCCCGCTCCGGAGATAACCCCCCCTCCCTCTGGGAGAGGGGACCGGAAAGCGATGTGCGCGCAAGCCTCCTCCGGGAGAGGGAACTGGTACAGCAGAGCGCCGGCGTTAGCCCGCGTACTCGCCCTTGCGAGCGGCGGACGTCATGCTCGCTCGCTCCTGGAAGGCTTGTTGCGCGGCGGGAACATTCTCGGGCTTGCCGCCCCAGACCGAGAGCGGCGTGGCCTGCAGGCCGCGACCGTAGGAGAAGCTGAGTTCCCAGGGCGCGGACGAGGAGCCGGCCGCCGCCTGGTTGATCGCATTCAGGTTGACCGTCGCTTCCTCGTCGGACTGTCCGCCGGAGAGGAAGACGCAGCCGGGCACCGAGGACGGCACGGTGTTGGCGAACACGCGCAACGTCTCGGTGGCGACGACGTCTGCCGGAGCGCGGTTGCCGGCGCTCTTGCCGGAGAGCACCATGTTCGGCTTCAGCAGCGTGCCTTCGAGGTCGACCTGCTGCGCGGCCAGCGCTGCGTAGGTCGCGCGCAGGGCTCGCTCGGTCGCGGCGGCGCAGGCGGCGATGTCGTGCTCGCCGTCCATCAGCACTTCCGGCTCGACGATCGGCACCAATCCCGCCTCCTGCGACAGCGCGGCGTAACGCGCCAACGCGTGCGCGTTGACATCGAGGCAGTAGTCGGTCGGACGATCTTCTGCAATATCGATCACCGCCCGCCACTTGGTGAAGCGAGCGCCCTGCTCGCGATAGACCTCAAGCCGCTCGCGCATCCCGTCGAGGCCCTCGGTCACCTTCTCCGCCGGGGAGCCAGCCAGATCCTTGGCCCCCTTGTCGACCTTGACGCCGGGAATCACGCCATTGGCGGTCAGCACCTCGACCAGCGAGCGGCCGTCGGAGGCGTCCTGGCCCAGCGTCTCCTCGAACAGGATCACGCCGGAGATCCAGTCGCCGATGCCGTCGGTGGTGAACAGCAACTGTCGCCAATCGCGGCGGTTGGTCTCGGTCGATTCGAGCCCGATCGTGTCGAAGCGGCGCTTGATCGTCGGCGCGGATTCGTCGGCGGCGAGAATGCCGCGACCGGGCGCGACCAGCGCGCGAGCGGTCTCATGTAGTGGGTTGCCCATCGGATATCGCCTTTCTAGGCCTTGCAAGTTGGTGGAGTCGCCCACGCCCAGCCGGCAATACGGCGGGCGCTGATGTGTGTACGTTATTGCGCCAACTTCGCTACTACCCGTTCCACCACGTCGGCGTTGCCCACGATCAGCGGAGTGCGCTGGTGCAGGATCTCGGGTTGGACATCGAGGATGCGCGTGTCGCCGGTCGATCCCGCGCCGCCGGCTTGCTCTGCGACATAACAAAGTGGATTCGCCTCGTAACCCAATCGCAGTTTGCCGCCCGGCGACTTGACGTCGCCCGGGTAGAGAAAGATGCCGCCCTTGAGCAGATCGCGATGGAAATCGGCGACCAGCGAGCCCACATAACGTAGACCATAATCCTGGCGCAGCTCGGCGACGGCCGCTTGCATCTCGGGATGCCAGTTTCCCTGGTTGCCTTCGTTGACCGAATAGGCGGCGCATTTGGCCGGAATCCGAATCGCGTCGTGCGAGTGGACGAACTCGCCCGAGCCTGGATCCAGCGTGAATCCGTCGACCCGACCCTCGGTCGCCACGACCAACACGGTGGAGGAGCCGTACACGACGTAGACAGCCGCGCACTGCTCGCGTCCGGGACGCAGCAGCGACGCTTCGGTCACCGCCGCGTCGTCGTTGCGATGGTAGACAGCGAAGATCGAGCCGATCGTGACGGCGACGTCGATGTTCGACGAGCCGTCGACCGGATCGAAGAGCACGAGGTAGGGATGGTCGGCGTCGTTGGAGACGAAGACCGCTTCCTCCAGTTCCTCGCAGGCCAGCGCAGCGACCGCGCCGCAGTCGCGCAGCGACGAAACGAATGCATCGGTCCCTGCGGCGTCGAGCACCTGCACAATCTCACCCTGGACGTTCATCTCGCCGGTATCGCCCAGCACGCCGGCCAGCGCTGCGCGTCGGGTCAGGCCGTCGACGCGCCGGGCCCCGTCGGCAATGGCGCCAACCACCGTCAGCAAGCCGTCCTCGACCAGCGCCGGCGGCGCGGTCTCGGCGACCACATCAGCCAGGGTTCGTAGTGAATCGCCATCGTCAGGCATGAGCTCCGGTCCGTCCGTTTGGCCGCATTGCGCAGTAGATCCTGGGCGGATCGTCGCAGCATGAATCCACCTGATCAAGTGGCGTACGATGAATGAATCGGGAAGCAGTCACGACGCAGGCTCGGGTTGGCAGAGCGGGAGGCGCCACGATGGGGACTTCAGACGACGCTGGGCCGCTGATCGGCAAACCGATCGACAGCTTTATCGATGCCGTCGAGTGGTTGATGTCGTTCGCCGACTTCGAGCGCGGGTCCGGTCCCAGACGCGCCAAGGGCGACTTCGCGCTCGACCGGATTCGATCCATCCTGCGCCGCCTGGGCGACCCACAGCATGGACGCACCACGATTCACATCGCCGGCAGCAAGGGCAAAGGATCGACGGCGGCGATCATCGAGTCGGTCCTACGCGCGGCGGGATTCAAGACCGGCTTGTTCACCAGCCCGCACCTGCATGACTTCACCGAGCGCATCCGCATACTCGGCGCGCCGCTGCCCGAGACCGAATTCGCGCGGCTCTGCGAACAGATCCGCCACGTGATCGAAGCCGAGCTGCACGATGATCCGGGACACATCAGCACCTTCGAGATCCTCACGGCGCTCAGCTTCCACGCCTTCCATGCGCACGATGTCGACGTGCAGATCGTCGAAGTCGGTCTCGGCGGGCGGCTCGACAGCACCAACGTCTTCTCCCGCACCGACGCCGCGGTGATCACCTCGCTGTCCTACGAGCACACCGACATCCTGGGCGACAAGATCACCCAGATCGCAGCGGAGAAGGCGGGCATCATCAGCGCCGCCTGCCAGCAGGTCATCCTCGCGCCGCAGCGCTATGCAGACGCGGCAGCCGTGATCCGCAATGCGGCCGACGATGTGCCCGTTCCGTTGGTCGACGTGGGCGCCGACTACCGGGCCGAGCCGGCCGGCGTGGAACCGTGGGGTCAATGGTTCCGGCTGCGCCGGCAGAGCCCGCGCCCGACCGAGCAGCCGCAGTCGATGCACCTGCTGCCGCTGCTGGGTCGGCACCAGATCGACAACGCGGTGACGGCGATCGCGACGATCGACGCCCTGGTCGATCAGGGCAGCGTGGCGGTACCGTCCGCAGCGTTACATCAGGGCCTAGCGACCGTGCGCTGGCCGGCGAGACTTGAGTCGTTTGAACTGCCTGAGGCGCTCTCACTCTCACCGAGTGGTCCCGCCGGACCGCCGCGCGTGGTGATCGACGGCGCGCACAACGCCGAGTCGGTTCAGCGAGCGCTCGACGCGTGCCGCGACTACTTTCCTCACGAACAGTTGCATGTCGTCTTCGGCGTCCTGGGAGACAAGGCGCTCCGGGACATGGCCAACATCATCCAAACGCGCAGCGCGTACGTCTACGCGACCACGTCCGACCATCCCCGGGCGCGGTCGCCGGAGCAAGTCGCGGACGCCTTCACCGACGCCGATTGGGGTGGAGACATCGGCGTCCATGACGACCCGCGCTCGGCGCTTGGCGCTGCGGGGCAACGCGCGCGCGCCGACGATCTCATTCTCGTCCTGGGCTCTCTCTCGCTTGCAGCCGACGCGCGACGCTTCCTCAGCGCCCCGCCCCAGACCGCCATCGTCCGTCGAGCCGAGGATCCGACCGTATGACTGAAGCAGCGATCGCAGAACCCGACAGGCAGACCGACTCGAACCGACCGAAGGTCGTCGTCACGGGAATGGGCGCCATCTCGCCCTATGGGCCCGGCGTCAGGTTGCTGTGGGAGAAGCTGCTCGCCGGCGAGAGCGCGATCAAGCCGATCGAGAACTTTGACGTCTCAGGCTTCAGTTGCACGATCGGCGGAGAGATCCGGAACTTCGAACCTCGCGACTTCATCGAGCGCAAGGCCGCGCGGCGCATGGCTCGCTTTTCACAGTTCGCCGTCGCCGCCGCCCGAGAAGCGATTGAGGACGCTCAGCTCGACCTCGATTCGATCGACCGCAGCCGGATCGGCGTGGTCCTCGGTAACGGCGCGGGCGGCTATCCCGAGATTCAGTCCACGGCGGGCACGCTCTTCGAGCGCGGCGGCATGCGGCTCGATCCGCTGTTCCTGCCCAAGGTCTTACCCAACATGGCGGCCGCCAACATCGCCATGCAGTTCGGACTGCTGGGCTACAACACGACCGTCGTCACGGCCTGCGCGGCCGGAACGCAGGCGCTGGGCGACGCGGCCAACGTGATTCGCAACGGACAGGCCGACATCGTCATCTCCGGCGGCGCCGAGGCCGGCTTCTGCCAGCTCGGGTTAGGCGGCTTCGCCGTGATGCGCGCGCTCAGCACGCAGAACGAGCACCCGACCGCCGCCTCGCGACCGTTCGACGCCGACCGCGACGGCTTCGTGCCCGGCGAGGGTGCGGGCATCATCGTGCTCGAGTCCGAGGAGTCGGCTCGACGCCGCGGGGTCGAGTACCAGGTCGAACTGGCCGGTTTCGGCTCCTCCGCCGACGCGCACCATCTCGTGATGCCCGACGCCGACGGCGCCGGTCCGATCCGCGCGATCAACTGGGCCCTGGAAGATGCCGGCATCGAGCCGGAAGAGATCGATTACGTCAACGCCCACGGCACCTCGACGCCGCTCAACGACGCGTCCGAGACTCGCGCCATCAAGATCGCCCTGGGCGAGGAGTCGCGAAGAATCCCGGTTTCCTCGACCAAGTCGATGATCGGGCACATCTTTGGCGGCGCAGGCGGCCTGGAGTCGATCGCGGCGATCAAGTCGATCACCGACGGTCGGCTGCATCCCACGATCAACTACACCACGCCCGACCCCGACTGCGACCTCGACTACGTGCCGAATGAGTCGCGGCAGGCGGAGGTCAATGCGGTGCTCAAGAACTCGTTTGGGTTTGGCGGCCAGAATGCCTGTCTCGTCTTCCGTCGCCGATCCGATGCGTTGTAGTCGGCCCGAATTTTCTCGACCGATCGCCTCGCGGATCGTCTGCCTAATGGTCGTCACAGCGGCGGTCGTCTGCCTTGCCGGTTGCGGCCGCGATTCACCCGATCGATTGGAAGACCGCGTGCTGACCTACGGATACTTCGCCTACTTCGAGCCCGTCAGTTACGCCTCTCACGACGACCTCACCGACCCGGACCTCGTGCACCTCGGGTACGAGGCTGATCTGCTCAGCGCGCTGGAGTCGATGGCCGACAGCGGCCCGCGCGTTCGCCGCGTGCCGATCGCTGCTTGGCCCGACATCTGGCTCGCCCCCGCGACCGACGAGTTCGACTTCGCCGGCGGCGGGATCACAATCCTCGACTCCCGCACGCGCGACCGTGGCGGCGCGGTCGTCACCTTCACCGACGGGCACATCGGCTTTCGCCAGACGCTGCTGGTTCGCGCTGCCGACGCTGCTCGGATCCGCTCGCACGACGACCTCGGCGCAGACGATGTCGTGGGCGCGGTCGCCGGCACCACCGGCGAGGCGCGGCTGCTGCAGCTCATCGGCGTCGCCGACGGCGACGGCGTCCTGCTCCCCGGCGCGCAGGTGGAGACGCCGCAGCGGACGCTTGTGGCCGACGGCAGCGACGCATTCCGCATCAGCGCCGCCGATCCATCGCCCGAGCTCGACGACCGCACACGCATCGTGCCGCCAGGCGATCTGCCCCGGGTCGCGTATCTGGGCAATGACGAGGACGAATATCTCGGCGCGTTGGCCGACGGCCGCATCGACGCCTTCGCCCGCGGCGAGATCGGCAACACCGACGCCGCCCGAGAGAGCGGCCGCGCGTTCGCCGTGACCGCCTACGATCCGCTGGTCGAGCGCGCCGGATTCACCGTTTCGATCGAGGACGCCGATCTGCTGCAATGGCTCAACGACCGGATCAACTGGCTGACCGACGACGGCCGGATCGGCTATGCCGAGTGGTCGGCGGATCCCGACGTGTTTTCAGACCGGGCCCAACGCTGGAACGCCGCCCGCTAACCGCGCCGCCGCTCTCACAGGCGGCGTCTGCGGTCCCGTTACTTGCCGCTGGGGAAGGCGGGTCGATAGGCCTCCGGCAGCATCCGGTCGAGTACGCGCTCGAGGGCCATCGTGTGTGAACAGGTCTTGGCGTCCTGAAAGAAGTAACAGTCGCAGTCCCAACCGTCTGGACCCAACTCGGCGGTGTGCGTCGTCGAGTCGCCGCGTACGTCGCAGCGCAGCGACGTGACTTGGAACCGCTCAAGCTGTTCCGCGTAGATTTTGGCCTTCTCAATCTTCGAGATCAGGCTGCTCTGCATCGCTGAACTCCCTCGAATTCGCCGCCGGATGTTCGGTCGTACATCCGAATGTTACAGGTCCACATACGCCAACCGGCGGTAGCGCGGACCATCCGTCAACAGGGTCGAGTGGACCAACGCAACCCGCTCCACCACCGCATCGATGTCCGGCGCGTCGGCCAGATCCACCGATTTAACAATCTGCGCAAGATCAGCCCGCGACGCCTGGCGACGTACACGCCCAAGGGTCAGGTGGGGACGGAACACGTCTCGCTCGAGTTCAACCCCCGCTGCGCCGAGCGCCGCGTCGAGTTCGTCGCGCAACGCCGACAGTCGATCGAGGCCCTCGCCCGGCGCGACACCGACCCAGATCACGCGCGGCCGGCGTCCACCGAAACAGCCGATCCGATCGAGCCTCAGCTCGAAGCGGCCCGATCCTTCAAACCCGCCCAGGGCCTCAACAATCTCGGGTACTCGGTCCTCTTCAATCTCACCGAGAAAGCGCAGCGTGAGATGAATCGCGTCGCGCCTCACCCACCGCACGCGGTGCTCCGGAAACGATTCGGTCTGCGACAGATTGCGGCCCGCCAGCCAGGCCGCGTCGAGCGCCGACTCGTTCAAGGCCGCCTCAATGAACAGTCTCATATGCTTCACGCTCCCCGGGGCAATCGCTCCACAGCGTTTCACGGCGCTCGCTATCTGCAATCAGCATCCCGCATTAGCATTGGCTTGCGTTCGACGAACGTCTATGGAGCAGCGAGATTTCTGGCAACATGACCACTTCGACCGCGACGACAGCCGACACAGCGACGCTGCTTGACACCTGCAAGCGCATTCGCCGACACATCGTCGAGATGACGCACGCCGCGCAATCGGGACATCCGGGCGGCTCGCTATCGGCGACCGAGATCTTCGTCGCGCTCTATTTCGGCGGCGTCGCCCGGCACGACCCGGCCGACCCACACTGGGCGCGCCGCGACCGCGTCATCCTCAGCAAGGGTCACGCAACGCCGGTCGTCTACGCGACCCTCGCCGAAGCGGGTTACTTCAACGCGGATCTCATCCCCACGTTCCGCTCGCTGGGCACCGAGTTGCAAGGCCACGTCGTTCGCAACAAGCCTCCGGGCGTCGAGATGTCCGGCGGCGCGCTGGGTATGGGCCTGTCCTTCGCGGTCGGAATCGCGCTAGGACATCAGCTCGATGGACTGCCCGAGGACGAAGGACAGATCTTCGTCGTGGTCGGCGACGGCGAACTCAACGAGGGACAGAACTGGGAGGCGATCATGTCCGCCTCGCATTTCGGCCTGCACCGCATCACCGCAATCGTCGACCGCAACCATTTCCAGAACGACGGACCCGGCGACGAGATCATGCGCATTGACCCGGTCGGCGACAAGTGGGCTGCGTTCGGCTGGGGCGTCCAGCACGTCGACGGCCACGACGTCGAAGCCGTCCGCGACGCCCTACTCAGGGCCCGCGCCCGCACCGACGCGCCGCAGGTCGTGATCTGCGAGACCGTCAAGGGACGCGGCGTCTCCTTCATGGCCGAGAACCCCGCCGGCTGGCACGGCAAGGGACCCTCGGACGCACAACTCGCCCAGGCGCTCGAAGAGATCGACGGAGGCCTGTCATGACCACTGCCAGAGCCGCCGCCCTGCCAACGCCTCCACCCGCCGCGACGCGGGAAGCCTACGGCCCGGCGCTGGTCAAGCTGGCCGATGCCGGTTACGACATCGTCGCCCTCGACGCGGATCTGTCCGCCTCGACCGGCGGCAACAAGCTGGCTGCCTCGCACCCCGACCGCTGGTTCACGGTCGGCGCGGCCGAGCAGAACATGATCAGCATCGCCGCCGGACTGGCGTCGACCGGCAAGACGGTGTACGCCGCCTCCTTCGCGGTGTTCATGCCGGGACACTGCTTCGACCAGATCCGGGTGCAGATCGCCCAGCAGCGGATGAACGTCAAGCTGATCGCCTCGCACGGCGGCGTCTCCGTCGGCGAGGACGGCGCGTCGGCCCAGGCGATTGAGGATCTCGCGCTGATGACGTCACTGCCCGGAATGAACGTGGTCGTACCCAGCGACGCCGTCGAGGCGGACGCGATGATCCGCAGTGCCGCCGAAAATGAGGAACCGTGGTACATCCGCCTCGGCCGGCCCAAGCTGCCGGTCGTCTACACCGACGGCGCCTCGTTCGAGCTGGGCAAGGCCGATCAACTCCGCGACGGCAGCGATGTCACCTTGATCGCCTGCGGCCTGATGGTCGAGCCGACGCTCCGCGCCGCCGACGCGCTCGCCGAAGCAGGAGTATCAGCTCGGGTGCTGAACATGGCCACGTTGAAACCGCTCGACGATGAGGCGATCATTCTGTCGGCTGAACAGACGGGCGCCATCGTCTGCGCCGAGGAGCACAACGTCATCGGAGGCCTGGGATCGGCGGTCGCGCGAACGCTGGCCCGGCATTGTCCCGTGCCGATGGAACAGGTCGGGATCGAGGATCGATTCGGTCAGTCGGGCCCCTGGCAGTCGCTGCTCCAGGAGTACGGGCTCACCGCAGAATCGGTCGTCGCAGCAGCCAAGCGCGCGATCTCCCGGAAGTAGTCAATCCCCAACCGGCACTAGTCCGCCGCCGCAACAACGTCCGAATCGGATTCTGCTTGCGCGGCGGTGTCAGGTTCAGCCTGCGGCACCCAATCACCTTCGTCGTCATCTACTTCTTCGAACTGCCAAACCCCATTCGGCTTGTAGTAGGCAATCTCAGCTTCAACCTCTGCGCGAACACGCGGCTCAAGCGATTCCAACCACTCCTGATGTCTGGATGTCGATTCTGCGTTCATGCCTGTTGATTGTACAGTTCTATCTCGTCTCTGGTGGCAGTCCAGCCGGTCACGACTTTTGACACCCCGCCGGCATCCGGCGCTTCCAGCACAAACGTGACAATGTCCCCGTCTACTCCTCGTCCGATCATGACCCAGCGCCCTGGCCGCGTGCCCGGCCCCTCTTCAAGAGGGCGCTCCTGAGATGGTTGCCAGTGCAATGCAGGGCGGTGGGCAAACGAGAACTGGGCGTCTGCAAACTCAAGCCCCCGATCGGCCAGTTTCGCTTGCGAATCGTCGCTGATATCGAGCGAGCGCGGCCTGGGTCGCCGGCGCATCCCTCAGCCCTCGAGCCAATCGGCAACTCCAACCAGGTCCTCACACCAGACCACTTCGCCATTCAGACCTGGCGGCCGCGGCCGATCGTCTTCCTCGACCAGCACCGCCGCCATGCCGGCTGCGAGGGCGCCCTCGACATCCGAAATGACCGAGTTGCCGATGTGAACGCAGTCCCCCGGCTCCACGCCGAGATCTCGAGCGGCGTGCTCGAAGATACCCGGCTCGGGTTTCCACACGCCGACTTCGCCGGAGATGTACACGCCGTCGAACTGGCCTTCAAGCCCGGCGCCGCGAATCTTCTCGCGCTGCATCAGTCCGTCGTTGAAGTTGGTGATCAGGCCAATCGGACCATGGCTCCGAGCTGCGGAGAGCGCCGCCGGCCAGCCGTCGATCGCCTCGGCGCGATCGCTGCGTTCATCGCGGTAGACGCGGTTCAACTCCGCGAACTCGTCCTCGCCAACGGTGATTTCCTCGACCGCCAAACTGCGCTTCATCCACTCCTCGGCATGCAACCAGAGCGGCCATTGCCAGTCGTTGTCTTCCATGATCCCGCCGATCACGATCTCGATGGTGTCGGCGAACGCCGAGGCGGGCTTGCGATACAAGCCCAGCTCAATCAGCCGCGCTCCGACTGCGGTACGCGCCTCGCGCACGCCGGTCCGCTCGCTGACCAGGGTCCCGTCGAGGTCGAAGAACACCGCCGCGAAGCGACCAGTTTCGTTGCCATTCTGCCTGCTGCTCGTCACGCCCCATCCTCCGCCTCGTACATCGCTTCCTCGTCATCAAACTCATCTTCAAGCTCGTCCTGGTAAATCTCGAGCGGCCAGATCGGCCAATCGAGGAACTGCTCGGGCGGATCCTCGGTCGCTCCCTCGGGGTGCTCGACCTCGGGCTCGTGGTCGGGCACATACGTCTGCATCGGGTTGGCTTTGAATTCGATGCCGTCCTCGTGCGTCACGATGTTGGCCAGCGAATAGCCGATCCAGGCGAGACAGCGGCACTCGAGCCGGAACGAGACGGCGAACCGCCGGCGCATCAGCGCCTCTTCGCGAATGAAGTCGTGGAACTCCTCGATCTCCTCCGGCGGCAGCAGCACATCGACGTGTCCGTCGAATAGCATCTGCAACGCGTCGGTTGCGTCGGCGTCTTCCCGTGCTTCCTCAAGCTCGAGCGCTTCGTTAGTCATCGGCGTCTCCATCCTCCTGTGAATACACGCCCACTTCCTGACCGCGCCAGACGGTGACGATCAGATCGTCGCGCAACGGATCAGCGGTCAGCGCCCAGCGGTCGTCGATGTCGGCGATCACATCCTGGATATCTTCTTCCGTCCACGACTCCGGTATGCACAGCGTGGCATAGACCAGCGGGGGCGCGAAGTGCAGATCGCAACGACCGCGCGACCCGGCTTCGTTCTCAATCACGAAGCACTCCGAGTGCGCCGTCCGGCTTTCGCGTTCGTAGTGAAACATCGGCTCGGCGCCTCGCTCTCTCGGGACTCTCAGAGCACGTGGTAGAGGATCAGATGGTCGCCCAGAACATCGTTGGCGAAGTCGTTCTCGACATCGCGCCAGACCGAATGGATGTGGTTGGCGCCATTCTGGCGATTGTCGAACTCGACCAGGAAGTTGCCGCCGTGGATTCGATAGTAATGCGGCTCGCCCTTGCGGACGGGTCCGGCCCAGGCAACGTGCATACCCTCGCAACCGGTAGCGGCGATGCGCGCGCGACGGTCGTGCGCCAGGTCGGTCGGCGCCTGATCGACGTAGGTGTCGATCAGCCGGTCCAGCACGGCGCGCTGGTCGTCATCCATCTCCGAGGCGGGCAATCCTTCGTAGGCCGGCATCACTGCGCGCGACGCATTGAAGGTGAGGATGTCCCAGGGAGCCTCCGGATAGATCACGGCGCGCTCGGTTTGCTCCGCGTCGAGCGAAGCCATCAGGTCGAAGGCCAGATCCTCGCGCCTGTCCAGGATGCGCAGTCCGGCCTGCGGTCCGTCCCGGACCTCGGCCGGATTCGTACCGAAGAACAAGGGCGTCAGGGAGAGCAGACCATCGCCCCACAGGGAAAAGTTCAGCGAGATGTGATGCCCCTCAACGCGCCAGCCCCAGGGCAGTTCGTCGCCGGCCGGATCGCCGAAGATCGTCCAGTAGTAGAGCTCCGGGTCCCGCTTGAACGCCGTTCGACCCGCTGCGCGCTCGATCTCGCCCAGGATGACCTCCAGGTCGATGATGCCGACCGCTTGCTCATACGCGCGTTCGCTCAGCCCGGCCTGCATCAGGCGCAGAGCCAGGTCCCGCTGATCTTCCGACATGTCGCGCAGCGGCAGACCGTGACGATTGGTCGGCGGGTAGTACCAGAAGATGCGCTCGCCATCCATGTAGTCGTAGATCGCCTTCGCCCGCCGTTCGGCGTCCAGGCTGTCGACAAACCCGGCGGCGGCCTGTCGCATCGCTGCGCCGGCGCGTGTGGGTGCGGGTCTCTCGGGCATCGTTCGCTCTCTCTACGCTCACGGTTCAGACAGAACTTCAGACAGGATGTCAGACGGGGCGAATGTGTCCGTCGCCGCGGATGACCCACTTGTACGAGGTCAGCTCGCGCAGACCCATCGGTCCGCGAGCGTGCAGTTTGCCGGTCGAAATCCCCACCTCTGCGCCCAGTCCAAATTGCCCGCCGTCAGTGAACTGCGTCGACGCGTTGACGTACACCGCCGCCGCATCGACCTCGCGCAGGAATCGGCTTCCCAACGCCTCATCCGACGTAATCACCGCCTCCGAGTGTCCGCTGCCGTGCTCGGCGATGTGCCTCAACGCTGCGTCGGCGTCGTCAACTACTCCGACCGCGGCGGTCAGGGACAAGAACTCGGTGTCGAAGTCCTCGTCGCCGGCGGGAACGACGTGTGCGGGCGTGTCGGCCAGCCACGCGGCTGCTCGCCGGTCGGCGCGAAGCTCGACGGCGGCGGGACCGTCGGCGGCCCAGCGCCGTCCCAACTCCGAGAGGAACTGCGGCGCGACATCTTCGTGCACCAACATCACGTCAAGCGCGTTGCAGATACTCACGCGCCTGCGCTTGGCGTTGTCAACCACGCTCAATGCCATTTCCAGGTCGGCCGCCGCGTCGATGTAGGTGTGACAGATGCCGACGCCGCCTGCAACCACGGCCATAGACGCTTCCCGGCGGACGCGGTTGATCAGCGCCTGCCCGCCGCGCGGAACCATCAGGTCGATCAGGTCGTTCATCGCCAGCAGTTCGCCGACCAGCGCGCGGTCGCTGCTGCGCACCAACTGGACGGCGTCGGCGGGCAGCCCGTTGTCGGCCAGGGCGTCGCGCAGGACCGCGGCCAGGAGCCGATTGGAACGCAGCGCCTCGCGCCCGCCGCGAAGAACGGCGGCATTGCCCGATTTCAGACAGATCGCCCCAATGTCGATCGTCACATTCGGTCGCGACTCATAGACCGAGGCGATCACGCCAAGCGGCACCCGCACCCGCTCAATCTCGAGGCCTGATTCGGTCGTGGCGCCATCAATTGTCTCGCCGACCGGATCGTCCAGCAGCGCCAGGTCCTCCAGCGACACGGCCAGCGCCTCGACCCGCTCGGTCGTCAGCTTGAGCCGGTCGATCATCGCCTCGCTCAGGTGACCGCTGGCCTCCGCCACGTCTTTTTCGTTCTCGGCGACGATTGCCGCCGAGCGTTCGCGCAGCAGCGCAGCAGCGCGATGCAAGACGGCGTCCTTCTGTTCGCGAGTGGCCCAGCCCAACGACGGCGATGCGGCCTTGGCCGCTTCAACCTGTTCCCTCAGTTCCGCCGAGGCGTCCACCGCCTGTGCCGTCGCCATGTCGATTGGTCCTGTTCGCTGGAGTACTCATTGATGATCGTAATCGTCAAGCAGCCTCAGCGCCGACGCCTGCGCTCCCTGCCGCTGGGCGGATCGCCCGATCCGATAAAGCTGTATTCATCCGAGGTCACGCCCAGCCGTTCCTCGAAGCCGTCGACGATTTCGATCCGGCTGCCGTCGCCCGCCTCTCCGCGAGGCCGCAACACGTACACGCCGCCCAGCGAATGCTCGGGATTGGACAGCGAGGACAGTTTCCCGCGCCAGCTCCGCTCGCGGACATCGCCACTGCGCGTCGTCTCGATATCGATGATCGCAAAGCACTCGGTCAGCAGCGACCCGCGAGTCGTCAGCAAATCCGCCTTAAACTGCCGCCGCCGCCGCATGGTGGTCATCGCGCGCCTCCATCCCGACTCAGCCTAGGCCGTTCACATTAGCCCTCCCCGGATGCAGGGGACTGTCATTGCCGCGCTTGCCGCGGCAATCTCGCTGTCGCGCGCACCAACGCCTGAGCCTTACGCAGACGTCAATCATTGGACTGAAACTGATGCACACTCTCGAGTGTGCTCGCTGATGGGGTAGTCATTGTCTCCAGAATCAACTGGCAGATCCGCTGGCCCGGATAGAGCTGAATCGTGAACGGTCCGGCATTGAACAACTCGAGCTGAAGGGCGCCGTCAAACGTCGAGTGAACGGTCGGCGCCGATTGATGTATCGACAATCCAAGGCGTGCCAGCGTGCTGCGTCCTTCGACGCGAGCAGCGAGCCAGTTCGGCAATCCGATTCGTTCTTGCGTCCAAGCGAGCGCAAACATGCCCGGCTCCAGCCTGAACGAATCGCCGTCCTCGATCGTGAACTGCTCCGCATGCGCATTCAGCGCCTCCATCACTGCTCGGGAGTCGCGGGAGTCGATCGACAACTCCACGGCGGAGCCGCCGAGCGCTCGAGGCACTTCGAATCGCTGAGCCAGCGTGAGATCGATGGCGGATGGCGAGATCGCTCGCGGCGATGGAGTGGGCGTAATCGAGAGGTCGCCTGTTTGGATCAGCGACTGGATGTCGCGGTCAGACAGAATGGCCATTCGAGACGTTTTCGTCCGAGATCAGCAGGCGTTCGAAGGAAGTGCCCGACTGAATATCAACCAACCAGACGGACGAGTCTTTGGACCATGTGGCAACCTTCACTCCCCGCACCAGCTCATTCTCCACGTCGCAGTGGTGTGATTGGGTAATGATGAGCCGCGACTTGCCATCCGCCTCATCGATCAGACACCCGACCTCAATTGGCCCGATTGCCTTCACCTCTTCGCATCGGACCCAGACCGGTTCAGGCGCATCGAGGAATCGCGGCATGCTGATCTGTTTGGCTTGCGTCACTGGGAACCTCGCTTCCAGGACCGACACATCGATGCACGCAGCGCCACGGAACGCGTTGCCGCTTGTGCTATCAGGTTACCGCGACCGCTGAGGCGCGAACGTTGCCGCGGTGCGCGGATCCGACCCGGCAAGGCGACGGATCACCACCGGCCAGATCAGGATGGCCAGCAGCATCAGTCCGGCAGCTTCGATCACGACCGAGATCACGCCTCCCTGGATGCCGAACCACTCGAACATGAAGAAGACCTGTAGGCCGGTCAGCGGACCCATGCCGATCACCATGGAGAGCACGCCCATGACCCGCCCGCGCATCTCGGCCGGTGTCCGCGTGACCAGCAGCGAGGTCTGCATGATGGCGAACGCCGAGAATCCGAAGCCCATGCAGAACGAGATCAACATCGACAACTCGTACCACGGCGACAGCACCATGCCCGTGACGCAACAGAGGAACCAGGCCGTGCCGGCGTAGTAGATCCGCCCCGACTGACCCCAGCTACTCCATCCGGCGATTGCCAGCGCGCTGACGAACGATCCTGCGCCGACCAGCGCCTCCAGGACGCCGATGCGGAATTTGTCGACCTGCAACAACTGCTGCCCGATGTCCGGCAGGGCCGCGTTGTAGGCGGGGAAGAGCAGGTTGAAGGCGAGCGTGACCATCAGCGTGCCCATCAGCAGCTCGCTGCGGCGGATGTAGCTGAAGCCGTCGCGGATGTCTCGCCAGGTCTCGCGCGCGACCTGGGCGAATCCCTCGCCGCCGGCGCTGCGCAACGGCTTCTGATAGCTCAGCGTCGAGGCAATCGAGGCCGAGACGATGAACGCGCAGGCCGTGAACAGGTAGGCCCACTCGGCCCCCAACTCCTGCAGCAGTCCGGCGCCGATCAGCGGACCCGGGATCCTGACAATCGAGTCGGTCGACCAATCCAGCCCGACTGCGCGACCCACCTGGTGCGGCGCGACCACATCGGCAATCATCGCCCGCCGGGTCGGGAACTCGACCGACCAGACGGTGCCGGCGATGAACACGAAGATCAGTAGCGTCCAGAAGTCGATCCCGATCAGCATTACGTACGCGGTCAGCACGAAGTACATGACCGAGAGGATCAGCAGCGCGCCGATCCAGATCTTCTTGCGGTCGAATCGGTCGGCGATCGCGCCGACGAACATGCCGAACAGCAGTCGGGGCGCCATCCGGACCAGAAAGGCAAGCGCAACGAATCCCGCCGCTTCGGTCAAATCCCTGGCGAACAGGGTGAGCACCAGCATGTCGAGCCAGCGCACCATGCCGGTGACCGCGCCGGCGGCCCAGACGCGGCGAAACCCGGAGTTCTGGAGCAATCCCCCGCTACTGCCGCCACTCCGAGGCCCAATGCGCAGGCTCACTATTGCGCCTGGTACTCCCGGTCGGCGCGCTTGCCTCGATAGACCGTCAGGTCAATCGCCCGCCAGACTTCCGGGGTGACCCGGAACAGCATCCGCGGTTCGGTCTGCATGTTGGCGAAGAAGGCGTCGACCGCGTCGTCGTTGGCCGGATCGCCGCGTCCGACATACTTCTCGGCCAGCTTGCGCGAGATTGGCCAGATGTCGAAGTCGGGCAGCGTCATCGCCTCGGCCGTGCCATCGACTTCCACATGCTGCGCCGGCGGACCCGAATTCTCGATGCAGTACGACATGCGCGGGTCGTTCATCAACTGCCTGCACCAGATGCGGCTCAAGGTGCCGGTGAGCCAGATGTGTCCACGCGGCGGATTGCGCAGGGGATGCGCGTCATCGTCAATCTCGCCCTCCCACAGGAACCAGAGCGGAATCGTGTATGGCCGGCCGTCCTGCCTGAGCGTCGCCAGCACGCCGCTATTCGGCCGCTCCATGAACTCACGCCAGGCATCCGCTTGCATCCGGGGCATATCACACTCCTTCGGCCGTCAATCTCGCAGCGCGTCAACCGTGCGTTGAGGGTACGCCACGACGCCGAGAGCCGGCTTGCGACCTCGCGGTCATTGCCCCGATTCAACCTCCGACAGATCAACCGCCCGCCACCGAGTCGGGGTCGCCTTGAACAGCGCCAGCGAGATCGAGCGCGTGGACTCCAGGTACTGTTCGACCGCCTCGTCGTTGGCTGGTTCGCCGCGGCCGACGTACTTCACCACCAGCCGACGCATGACAGCCCAGACATCCGAGTCTGCGTCGGTCGAGATCTCCACCGTCCCGTCGATCCCGACATGCATCGCCGGCGGACCCTCTGTGTCGATGCACAGCGACATCCGCGGGTCGCTACGAAGGTGCCGAACCCAGGTGCTGGTCTCGCCTCCCACGAACCACACATGACCGCTCGGTGGATGGCGAGTGGGATGCAGCTCATCCGGAACATCGCCTTCCCACAGGTACCAGAGCGGGATCGTGTACGGACTCCCGTCGCCGCGCAGGGTCGACAGGACCGCCGGCAGAGGCAGATCAAGAAACTCCCGAAGGACTTCAGATCGCATTTCGCTCATTGCTCGATTCTCCCCTACAAGGCTTGCGCGTCACCCTGAACGCAGCGGCCCTGTCTGGATGTGGGGGCAACCCTTGTGGTTGCCCTGCGCGCAGTTTCTACCTGGTCGTTTGGCTAGTCTCGGGCGCGGGCGACTACAGGGGTCGCCCCTACGTGGCCACACACCGCGACAACCGTCGATCGACACGTCAGTCTGGCTAAGGCGTTGACGGCAGACCCAGGAGCTCCCGCGCCTCCGACGGGGATGCGACCGGCCGCCCGACTTCGTCGCAAAGACTGACCGCTTCCTCAAGCAGCTCGGTGTTCGTCGGCGTCCGATCGCCCTGATAGAAGTCCTCCAGACCGACGCGCAGGTGTCCGCCTTTCTCCAGCGCGAGCCGGGCGAATCCCGAACCGACGTTGTCGCCGCCAAGAATCGCGACCGACCATTCAAGGCCGGTGTCCGCCAGCATCGACAGGTAGGCGTCCAGACAGGGCTCGGTCGGGAACATCCCGAAGCCCAGCGGACCGCGCTCCATCCCGCCGAAGTAGAGCTTGACCAGCGCCCCTTGCGGCACCAACCCTTGCGCGTGGTAAGCCAGCACGACCCGCAGGAAACCCGGTTCGAAGATCGAAATCGAGGCCCCGCGACCCATCCGCCGGCAGGTCTCGAACATGTAGCGCGCGTCCCGGTAGGTGTTGATGTACACGTTGTCGGTCGGCGCCGGCAGACCGTGCTCATCGGACGGTCCCAGCCCCACGCAGCCCGGATCGATCAAGCCCTGTCCCAGTACGCCCGCCTCGTTCAGCGCCGGCAGGTGCGAGTACCGCACCTCAATCTCCGAGTCGTGCCCGCCCGAGCCCATCGTCGGATAGAGAATCGTGTCCGGTCGCTGCGACAAGACCTCGCGCCAGGCGTCGATGTAGGGCTGCGGATTGTGCCAGCCGGCGGTGGTCCGGCCACCCGGCACGATCACCTGGTCGTCGTTGTGATTGTGGACGATCGCGGCCCCGGCATCGACGGCGCGCACCCCGTCGGCGGCGATCTCCTCAACAGTTCGCGGAGAGTTCGGATTACGCGACTTTGGCGTCGCCCCATTGATCGCAGCTTCAATCACTACCGGCTTAGACATGGCGGGCCTCCGATGTGATTCGCAGTCTACGTCGCGGAATCGATTGATCTGATGGCATAAGCGCGCAAGAGAACGCGGTAACTCCGGCATCGTCAACCGATGGGGCTGGGTAGAATGACCGAGAGGAGCATTTCATGACCACTCGGGAGACGGCGGTCGCCGACGTTCCCCACTTCGAGGAACTCGAGCAACTCGCAAGCGGCTTTGGCGAGACGTACTTCCATTCATTGCTGGAGGCTGATCCGGAGACGCGCCGCGAGCTAGGGGCATTCATCTCCACATACCTCGCCGAGGCGGACAATCCCGGGAGTGATCGAGTTGCCGGCAATGTCCTTGTGTTATCAGCCATGCTTGGAAGGCTGACAGAGTCGCAAACCCGACAGCTCGTTCAAGAGCTTGCCGAACTACTCAACCGCTATGTCGAAATCTGATCCAGTCGTCTTCCAAGAGCAGACGAAGGAGTTCGTCGCCCTGTTGGGAACGGGGCTGGATGAACGAGTCGCTGCGTCCATGACTCCGATCCTCGCAGAGAAGGTCTCTAGGACTGAAATGCGAGAAGCGTTGGGGGATCTCGAAAAGAAGTGGCTTGAACAACGATTGCTCTCCCAACAGCGAATCCTCAACTGGCTTGCCCTCCTAGGAGCGAGCGTCCTAGGAGGGGCAGTGGTCGCGCTCATTCGTGCGCTGGTTGGCTGAGTTCCCTGTTCTCCCTTCATTTGGCCAGTTCGGTTCGAGTAACCAAGCGGTTGCACCAGATGATCTCGGGATGCCAATCCTTCCTAAAGGTGTGTCCAGCTCTGACCGCAAGTTCATTGAAGTTCGGCATGATGAGCGGGTACTTCGCGTCTCAAGCGCTGCGGAAGTGCCATGGCGCGGCATGACAGAACTCCACGACCACAAGCGGAGCGCAGTGCGATGAAGCTCAAAGTCGACAAAGAAGCGGACGCGCTCTACCTGCGTCTGGACGATTCAGAGATCGTCGAGTCTGAAGAGATAGCTCCGGGCATCGTGGTCGACTACAACGACGCCAACGTCGTAGTCGGTGTTGAGATTCTCGACCTGTCGAAGCAATCACCCGCTGTCGACCTGTCCTAGCTGGAGTGTGCGACGGCCTGACTGGTTAGCGCAACTCCTCGATCATTTCCGCCAGTTCCGCCATCGCCTGCATTTGCTGATCGGGCGGGACGTCCCAGTTGGGTGTCCGGTAGGCGGGAATCGTGAGGGCGTGGTCGAGGCCGGCTTCCGCGTACTGGCCGAGGCTGTCGACGATCTCGTCTCGCGAGCCTCCGACGACGGCCGGGAATCCGCGCACCGATTCGGTGTCGCCGTCGAGCAGGACCATCGGTCCGAGCATCGAGATTTCCAGCTCCTCCATGTCCCGACCGGCTTGCTCCATCTCTTGCTCGACGATCGCCAGCTCTTCGCCGATCTGGTCGGGCGTTGAGGTAATCGTGTGATAGCCGTTGCCGTAGCGGGCGACTCTGCGAGCGGCGATCCGGCCTTTGCCGCCCACCCAGATCGGGACGTGCGGTTGCTGGAAGCAGGCCGACAGCCCGCCCAGGTCGTCGAACTGGCGGAAGTGGCCCTCGTGCGAGATCGGCTCTCGATTGACGCCATGGGTCCAGGCGCTGATCGCGATCGACATCCATTCGTCGGTCATCGCGCCGCGACGCGTGAACGGCTCGCCCTCTAACCCAAGCGCCGCGAACTCTTCCTCCATCCAGCCGACGCCGATGCCCAGCAGCACTCTGCCCTCGGAGAGCTGATCAATCGTTGCGATCGCCTGGGCCTGGTAGAGCGGGTCACGGTAAGGAATGATCAGCACCGAGGTACCGATCTGGATCTCCGATGTGCGAATCGCGACCGCCGACATCACCGCCAGCGGATCCATGATGTCCTGGTGGTAGGCGAAGCCGGCCACCCCGGAGTCGTTGTAGGGGTAGCGCGACTTGATCGTCGCGGGCATGAAGATGTGGTCGTGGACCCAGACCGAGTCATAGCCGAGCAGCTCAGCCCGCTCGGCCACATCGACGACATCGTTGATGTCGCCGTACTTACCGGCGGTGCCGAAGTTACCGATGGGGATTCCGAATTTCATGTGGTCTCTCCTTCCCAATCCCCGATTCACTCGGGGACCCGCTCGGCGTCCGACGCCCGAGCAGGTCCCTGGGTGAACCAGAGGCTGGAATCATGGCTATGCAAACGCCGGCAGGATCTCGTCGGCGACGAACTGCATGCTGTTCAGGACGCGCTCGACTGTCGTGTCGCCGGTTGGACTGATCATCATCGGCGTCGCGATCAGATGCTCGAGCCCCACCCGGCCCAGCGCGAGCAAATCGCCCGCGATCTGGTCGGGCGAACCGTGCAGCAGCGGCCGATCGTCTTCGTCCAGCGCCGTCGGCGAGGGACGCAGATTCTGCAACATCTGGATTTCCAGCTCGTCGGGATCGCGACGGTCGCGCTCGCAAGCGCGGCGCACGCCATCGACCTCGGCGGCCAGGTTCTCGACGCTCTGGAAGGCCGCGTGGAAGCCGTCGCCATAGCGCGAGGCTCGGCGCCAGGCGTTAATCCCGTTGCCGCCGATCACGATTGGAATCGTTCCGCCGTCCTCGCGCTGCACCGGCTTGGGATAGGCGCCGACGTTGTGGAACTCGACGAAGTCGCCGTGGAACGAGCAGGGGCCGGGATTGGTCCACATCTCGCGCATCGCGCGGATGTACTCGTTGGTCACCGCGCCGCGGCGTCGATAGTGCACTTCGGGCAGGCCCAGCGCCTCGAACTCCTCGCGCATCCAGCCGACGCCCGCGCCCAGCACGATCCGGCCGCCCGAGACCTGGTCGGCGGCGGCGAGCATCTTGGCGGTCACGGCTGGATGTCGATAGGGAATCACCAGCACCGAACAGCCGATCTCGACCGACTGCGTCGCCTCGGCCAGCGCGCACATGACGACCAGCGGGTCGAAGCACTGGATCGTCGACGGCGCCGGGAACTCTCCGAAGTCGTTGTAGGGATAGCGCGACTCGATCTGGGTCGGCACGACGATGTGATCGTTGGTCCAGACCGAATCGAAGCCCAGGTCCTCGGCCGCCTGCGCGACATCGATGCAGGCGTTCGGTCCCGACTCGTCGTTGAACCCGTTCATGTTCCCCACAGTCACGCCGAAGCGCATTCGGTCCTCCCTCCGCTGTCGAACGCGGCGCTTGCCGCCGCGCTGTCCGTGAATGGTAGGCGTTCGTGGATAGACTGAACATCCGCGAGCAGCGGTGCAGGAAGGCGGATGCCGGGGTGTCGCAATGGGCCAGAGACGATCAACCGGTCGAGGCGGAGCGCCCGGCCCCGTCGCCCGCGCCTGCCGTCGCGCTCGCCGAGCCTGAGCCGTTGCCCACGCCGACGCTGACGCAGGACTCGCCGCTGGCAGACCTGCGCGCCGAGATTGGCCGCGTGATCGTCGGCCAGGAAGGCATGGTCACGAAGCTGCTCGTCGCCTTGCTCTGCGATGGACACTGTTTGGTCGAGGGCGTGCCCGGACTGGCCAAGTCTCTGACCGTATCGACCCTCGCCAGCTGCCTGCGCGCCGAGTACGCCCGGCTGCAGTTCACGCCCGACCTGCTGCCGGCGGACTTGACCGGCTCGGAGGTCTACAACGCCGCCGAATCGCGATTCGAGGTCCGCAAGGGTCCGATCTTCACCAACGTCCTGCTCGCCGACGAGATCAACCGAGCCCCCGCCAAGGTGCAGTCGGCATTGCTCGAGGCGATGCAGGAACGGCAGGTCTCGATCGGCGGCGAGACGTTCGTCCTGCCCTCGCCCTTCCTCGTCCTGGCGACGCAGAATCCAATCGAGCAGGAAGGAACCTATCCGCTGCCCGAAGCTCAGCTCGACCGCTTCATGCTCAACGTTCGGGTCAGCTATCCCGGCGAGCTGGAAGAGCGGGAAGTGCTGGATCGCACCCTCGCCGGGGAGACGGCGGTGGTCGCGCCAATCATGGAGCTGTCCCACATGTTGCAGGCGCGTCGCGCGGTAGCCGAGGTGCGCGTCGAGCCGCGATTGCGCGACTACATCGTGCAACTGGTCCGCACAACGCGCTCGCCCGGACGACTGGTCCAGGAACTGTCGGCATACGTCGAGTTCGGCGCGTCGCCGCGCGCGACGACCGCGCTGGCGATGGGTGCGCGAGCGCTCGCCTGGCTGGCCGGCCGCGACTACGCCACGCCCGACGACGTCAAGGCGGTCGCGCTCGACGCGCTGCGCCACCGAATCGTCCTGACGTACGAGGCGGAGGCCGACGAAGTGTCGTCGGACGACGTGGTCGCGCAACTGCTCACGGCGCTGCCGGTGCCCTGACACCGGCTGGTCTGGTCTGGTCTGGCAATGTCTCGAGCGCCGCGGCCCCCATCTCGACTCAGCCGCCTGCGCGACTGGGTCGCGCCGCCGGCGATCGACAATCAAGTAGCGGCGCCGACGCTCGACGACGTGCGCCGGGAAGTGCGGCAGATCGAGATCCGCGCTCGGCGGGCGCTGCGCGATGCGCTGGCGGGCGAGTATCGGACGGCGTTTCGCGGCCGCGGGCTCGAGTTCGCCGAGCTCCACCCCTACAACCCGGGCGACGATGTGCGCGCGATCGACTGGAAGGCGACCGCGCGGTTGCGCACTCCCGTGATTCGGCGCTATGTGGAGGAGCGCGAGCAGATTGTCATGTTCCTGGTCGATGTCTCCGGCTCGATGGGCTATGCAGCCTCAGGACCGTCGGTGCGCGACCGCGCTATCGAGATCACGGGAGCCTTGGGACTGGCTGCGGCAGGGGCGAACGACCTGGTCGGCGTCGCCGCCTTCGCGACCGATGTGGTGATGTCGGTGCCGCCGGCCAAGGGATCGAGTCATGTGCTGCGTATGCTGCGCGACCTGCTAGGCCAGCCGGTCGGCGGCCGCACGGAGTTGGCTCGGGCGCTGCGCTACGCCGGTCGCGTGATGCGCAAGCGCGGCGTCTTGATCGTGATCTCCGATTTCGTGACCACGCACCCCGACCACGTCTGGGAGCCGGCCCTGGCGCAGCTTGCCCGGCGCCACGATGTGGTCGCCATCTGCCTGCGAGATCGGCGCGAGGTCGCGTTGTCGGCCTTGAACGGCAATTCGATCGTCCACTGGGGAGGCTCGGAGCGCGGCGACACGGTGCTGGCCGATCTTGAAACGGCGCAGCGGCAGGAACTCGCGCTCCGCGCGGAGCAGCACGGGATGCTGCAACGACTGCGTCAATGCGGCTGCGACGCAGTGCTGATCGGCACCGACGACGACTGGCTGCCGCTGCTGATCGGCCTCTTCCGTCAGCGCCGGAGCCGGCAATGATCAAGTTCACCGCCGCGTTCCTCGCAATCGTGCTGAGCGTCGCGGCGACGCTTGCTCAGGAACCCGCCGCCGACGTGGATGTGGACGTGGTCGTGGAGCCGTTTGTCGGCCTAACGGTCGGCGATCCGGTCACGGTCACCGTCACCATTGCGCACGATGCCGGAGCGAGCGTGTCGATGGACGGGTCGCTCGTCGAGATGGGCGGCATGGAGCCGTCGGCGCCGGTGATCACCGAGGCCGGCGAGCGCGAGACGATCGTCGTCTTCCGCACCCGCGCTTTCCGGACTGGTTCGTTCGATGTCGCGCTCCCACCGATCCCGATCCGCGGCTCCGACGGCACGCTGACGGAAGTGGCACTCAATCCGGTCCTGATCACCGTCGGCTCCGTCTTGACCGATGATCCGCAACCGCGCCAGAACACTGGACCAGACCTGCTTGAGGGCGAACGCCGGACGTTCACCCCCTGGATCATTGCGATCATCGGTATCGGACTGGGATTCGTCGCGGCCCGGTTTGCTCGCCGATGGAGGCGAGCGCCTGCCGGCGTCGAGACGGCGCAGCCCGAAGCGGGCGGTCCCGATCGGCGGATCACGTTCGAGATGGACGAGTCCCTGGACGCGGCCGAGCAGTGCCGGCAGCTTGCGACCTCGGTGCGCGCACGTCTGAGCCGGGATTGGTCGCTGCCCGCGACGGCGCTGACCGCGGCCGAGATCGGTCCGGCGCTGGCGGCGGCTGGCGCGCCCGGCGTGATCGTGCTGCGGGTCACGAGGCTGCTCGAAGCGTGCGACCGGGTCCAGTTTGGCGGCGAGCAGCCGACGCCGGAGCGATTGCGCGGCTTCCGACAGCTTGCCGAGGCAATCTGGGAGGATGGCGCATCCTCGTGAGACTTGACGATCCTGCCCTGCTGGCGCTGCTGACGCTGTTGATCCCCTACGTCTGGCTGCTGCGACGCGAAGCGCGGCTGCCCCGACCCCGGTATCTGCTGCCGCAGCTATCCGGCGCGCCGCCGATCGTTGGCCGCGGCACGCGCCGGATGCGCACGCTGCCCTGGCTCGGCGCATTGCGCGTCTTGGCGCTCGCGCTGATCATCGTCGCCGTCACGCGACCGCAGGCGACGACCGTCGAGGCGGTGCGCCCGGCCGAAGGCATCGACATTGTGCTGGTTATGGACACGTCGTCTTCGATGACCATGGCGCGACTATCGAACGATGAGACGCGCATGGACGCGGCCCGGCGCGTCGCCCGGGACTTCGTCGCCGAGCGCGAGGCGAGCGGCTCCGACCGGATTGGGCTGGTCATGTTCCAGCGCCGAGCGCTGGTGCTCAGTCCGCTGACGCTCGACCTCGACGCGATCGACACGATGATCGAAGTCTCGGTGCGCAGCGGATTGATCCCCGACGGCACGGCGCTGGGTCTGGCGACGATGGAGGCGATCGATCTGCTGCGCGGCTCCGACGCCGCTTCGCGTATTGTCGTCGTCCTCACCGACGGCGAGAACAACGTGCCCGATATCACCCCGAACCAGTCCGCCGCCGTGGCGCGAGCCGTCGGCGTGCGGCTCTACACGATCGGTCTGCCGACCCATGTGCGGCAAGTCGGCATCGGCCTCAACGAGTTGACGCTGATCTACATGGCCGACGAGACCGGCGGGGTCTACTTCCGCGCGACCGACGCAACGGAACTGGCAGACGCCTACGACTCGATCTCCAACCTCGAGCGCGAACGGGTCGGCGATGAGGTGTTTCTGACCACGCGCGAACTCGCGCCCTGGCTGCTCCTGGTCGCGGGATTGCTGGTCGTGCTGGAACTCAGCCTGCGCTCGACCCGCTGGCGGAGGCTGCCCTGATGGCTCTCGGTTCGCCTGCGCTGCTCGCCTTGCTGGCGCTGCTCCCCGCAGCGCTGATCGCCTGGTGGTGGCTCTGGCGAGCGCGCCGGCTGCACCAGCACGCGGTCGGCGCGCAGATCGCCGGAGCGCGACAGGGTAGGACGCTCTCGCGAGCCTTGTTGCTGGTCGCGCTGGCGCTGATCGCAATCGCCGCCGCGAGACCGATGTGGAATGCCGGAGAGCAAACGCTTGGACTGTCGGACTTCCCGCTGGTCGTCGCGCTTGACGTCTCGCTCAGCATGGCTGCTGAGGATGTCGGCGACGAGACGAGCGCGCCGGTCAGCCGCTTCGCAGCGGCGAAGTCCGAGATCCGCCGATTGATCGACGGTCGCCGCGGCGACCGGGTCGGCTTGGTCATCTTCGCCGGCGACGCCTTTCTCCGCTTCCCGCTCACTCGCGACCACGAGGCTGCGATCGAGGTGTTGGACGCGCTGCAACCTGGCGAAGCGCTCGTGCCGCCGGGATCGGACATCGGCGCGGCGATTGACCTGGCCGCGAACACGATCGTCCGGGCATCGGATGAGGACGGCGGCGACCGGATTCGCGGGGCGATTGCCGTGGTCAGCGATGGCGAGTCGCACAGCGGCGACGCGATCGCCTCAGCAGCCGCGGCTCGCGAACTTGGTTTACAAGTCTTCGCGGTCGGCGTCGGCGCCGAGCGAGGCGCGAACATCCCACTGCCGCGATCGGCAGGCCTGAAGCATGATCTGCGCACCGGATCGCCGGTCGTCACCAGACTCGATCTCGACCGGCTCGAGCGCATCGCCGATGCAGGCGGCGGCAGTCTGATCACCCTCGACTCGCCTGGCGCGATGTCCAGTATGAATGCCGACCTGGCCGCGCTCGACCTGGTGCGCGAGGTGGTCGTCGAAGAAACGGCCCTGGCCGAGCAGTTCCAGTGGTTCGCAGGCGCGGCCGGGCTGATCCTGATCGCTTCCGCGGCGGCCAGAGTGTTCGGCTGGTCGCCGGGCAAGGCGCTCCGGGGCGCTTCGCTCGCGGCCTTGGTGGGATCGCTGCTGATGACCAGCGGCTGCGCAGGACCGGGCATCGGACAGGCAAACCGCGAGGGTGTGGTCCACTACGAAGCTGGCGAGTACGCCGAGGCGCTCGACGACTGGCGGGAGGCGCAACGTCTCTCCCGCCGCGCCGACGGCGGCGTCGATCCTCGCCTCCACCTCAACGCGGGACGAGCGCTACATCAGCTCGGCGAGTTCGACCGGGCCGAGACGGAAACGCTCGCCGCGCTGCGATCCGACAGCGCGCAGATCCGGGCGACGGCCTGGTTCCACGCCGGCAATCATCGCTGGACCAACGACGATCTGCTCGGAGCCCGAGCCGCGTACATCGAAGCGCTGCGCGAGGCGCCGTCGCTGCTCGACGCCAAGATCAACTTGGAGATCGTGAACGCCATCCTCGACTCGTTGCAGGAAGAGCAGCCCGACGATCAGGGGCAGCAGCCCGGAGACGACGGCCAGCAAGGCCAATCCGGAACATCCCAGTCCGCGTCAGCCTCCGAGGATTCCCAGAGCGACGCCCCGACAGAAGGCGCTGAGGGTCCGGGTCAGTCGACGGACGATGCCCAGGAGGGCGCGCCGACGGCGCTGCCCGGTCAGGGAGACGGCACTCCGCCCACGACTCCGACGTTCAGCGAAGAGCAATCGTTGATCGAGCGTCGCGAACAGGCCCTCGACGATCTGCAGGCGGCGTTGGACGAGCTGCCGCTGGAAGACGCGAGCCTGGAGCAGGCGCTTGCCGTGCTCGATGCCCTGCGAGCGGTACCGGGCGAACGCCTCGCCGCAGGCCGCCTGGAGATCGAAGGCCGTCCGCTTGACTGGTGATCTCGCCCGCGAGCGAACCGGAATGTCCCAGCTCCTGCTTCATGCAGGGCCCGTTTGGGCCGGCGGCGACCGGAACCGAGCGGGTCCCCGCATGAAGCGGGGACTGGGATAGGAGCGGGTCCCCGCATGAAGCGGGGACTGGGACAGGCGGGCGGCGAGGTTTGATTGGACGTTCAATCGCCCGCCGGCGCCGGCGCGGCCGATTCGAGATCCTCTTCCGGCGGCGCGGGCTTGATCGGGAATCGCAAGGCGCGGCGGATCAGAGAGAGCCTCAGGCGCTTCCAGACTTCGGCGGTTTCGAACTGTTCATCCTCGTTCAAGGTCTTACGACCGAATCGCGTGGCCGTGTAGCGATTGGCGAGATCGACGGCGAGATCGCCCAGCCCGAGCGTGTGGTCGATCGCCCGAGCGTGTTCCTGCGGCGTCGTTGAGGGATCGGCGCGGACGCCGATCCAGCGAGCCATCCGCGCTGCCGAGACCCACAGCCGCGCGGTAGGTTCGAGTCCCCGTAGCGACAGCCACCAACCGATCCAGATCAGCAGCGCGATCCCGACGATGATCGCCGCGCCGATCGTCGGACCCAGCCAGTACCACTTGCTCGGACCTTGCTCGAACGCCGAGTCTTCGCCGGGTATCGCGCCGGCGGCCAGGAACTGGAGGATGTCCGACAGCTCAATGTCGGCGATCGGGGTCCCGCCGACGCCGGGCCGCAGGTCGAAGCGCGGCGTGGTCAGACGTTGGGCGGCGATCCGCCGCGTGCCCGCGCCGCCGCCCGCGATCGAGGCGAGCGCCTCGTCGGCCGAGGTGCTGGGCGTCGGATCGAAGTCAACCCAGCCGAACTCGGGGAAGTAGACCTCGACCCAGGCGTACGAGTCGTGCCCGCGGACGATGTAGTTCTGCGTCCGTTCGTCGAAGTTGTTGCCGCTCAAGACGAATCCGGTCGCGATCCGCGCGGGTACTCCGGCAAGCCGCAGCAGGATTGCCATCGAGGATGCGTGATAGTCGTAGTAGCCGCCGATCGGCAGACCGTCCTCCCAGTTCTCGAACAGGAACCAGTAGACCGCGTCCGACCGCGCCGGCGGCAACTCGATCTCGGTCGTCAGCGGATAGAGCGGAACCGGCTCTCCGTCTTCGTTGCGAACGATGCGGCCGTCCTCGTCGATCGCGGGCGCTGAGCGCAAGTAGGTCTCGACGGCCGAAGCAATGGAATACGGGTTGTATCCGCCGTCGGCTCGCTCCGGGTCGGGCGCGAGGCTAAAGCTGGCGGCGATCGTCTCCAGGAGCGCATCGAAGTCGGCCAGTTCTTCCTCGTCGTAGTCGGGCATCTGCAGGAACGTCTCGGTCACCCAGAGCGGATAGTCGGCGCCGGCCCCCGCAAGCGACTCTTCGTTCGCACCCGAGACGGTGCCGGTGATCTGGTAGGTGTATCCGGCGCGAACCTTGCGCTGCAACGGCCGCAGCGAGAGCACATCGGTCTCGTCGGGATCGGAGCGCAACAGCAGTCCGACCGGCAGGCCGCTGGTGGAATCGACATCCACATCGATCAGCCGGTACTGAGCCGGAACGTAGGAGGCGACTTCATCCGCCGAGGGAACCTCCACATCGTCTTCGGGATCGGCGTTGCCGTCGGCGATCCGGTCGGCGATGGCGCTCAGCGCGGGCTCCAGGTCGGTGCCGGCAAAGCGCTCGGCGTCCGCGAAGTTCACTTCGAACTCGACCGAGGCCAGCGTGTCGACCCGCGTGTCCTTGTTGGCCAGCACAGGCGCGCCGAACGAGAACAACACCGCCGGCGACTTCTCCACGGAGATCTGCGCCGCAACCGGCCGCCGGTCGAGGTACTCGGTGGTGATCACCGTGCCCTCGTTCTGGATCGATGTCTCATCGGCAGGTTCGGCCCCGCCTATTGGCTCCAGCTCGCGAACCGTGCGGGATTCAGACGGCGACTGCCGCCAGCCTCGCCCGGTGTACTCGTCGTATGCAGCGCCGCGCAGCAAACCGGGTTCCGTCGCCGCCGCCCGCATCACGATCGCGTCGCCCGGATCGATGTCGCCCTGCATCACGAGGAAATCGTCGAACGAGTGCACGGGCACGCCGCGGCGGGAGTCGATCCCGCTGAACAGCCGGCGGAAGTCGTCGTTGAGGCCCTCGAACGGTTCGGCGATTGTGGTCCAGGCGTCTTCGAGAGCCTGCGACTCGTCGGGTCTGGGCAGTACGCGCGACAGCGTCAACAGCAGGACGATCGCCATCATCGTCGCCCCCAGGAACGACAGGGAGATCCAATCCGGATAGGCCGAGCCCTCGGATCGCCAGCGGTCCATACGGCGCAGCAGCGAGGCTCGCATCAGCAACAGCATCGCGCCGGTGAGGAAGAATCCGTAGGAGAGGTTCCACTGCCGATCGGAGAGATACGAGACGTTGACCGCCAACAACGCGCCGAGCAGAATCATCGCCACCCAGGCGTTGCGCCAGCGAGCGACCGCGTACGCCCCGAGGAACGAGGCGACGAACACGAGCACGTCGGTGAAGAAGACGAAGGGCAGATTGTCGGTGGTCAAGCCGCTGCTGAAGGCCTGGTTGAACCAGTCCTGGAAGCGGAATCCGAAGTCGGTAAATCGATCCCAGAACAGCGGCTGGCCGCCCAGCGTCTCGAGCTGCGTGACCTGGGCCATCACGATCAGGCCGCCGACCACGATGCCGATCAGCATGGCGGCCCAGACCCGGATCCGACGCGCGCGTCCGACGAGCATCGCCAGCAGGATGCCGGCGGTCGCCGTGACGCGCAGGTCGGGCATGTCCTCGACCCAGTTGGCGATGTAGATGCTGTTCGCCGTCGACAGCGCCACCAACAGCAGAATGCCGAAGGTGATCGTGGCTTCCATCAGCCGCTGCGCGGGAGAGAGCGCGCGTTCTTCTCCCGAGATGACCAGCGTCTCGCCCGACGCGCGACGGGAGAAGAAGCGGCGCTCGGCCTCGGCGAGCAGCGTCGTCGGCTGGTCCGACCCGTCGGCCGGCGTGTGGCTGCTCATTGGACTGCTGTTTCCTCGCCTGAAGACTGGGGCGCCTCTGCCGGATCCCAGTCGCTTACGGCGCCCATGTCTTCCAGTTCCAGGTTCGCGCTGGCTCCGGGCGCGCTACCTGCGCCATTCGAACCGTTGGCGACGGCCGCCTGCATATCGGCCAGTGCGGCGGCGCCACTGGCGACGGGGCCTCCGGGAATCTGACCGACCATCACGGCGGGAATGTAGTCGTCCTTGCGAATCACGTTGACCTGCACACCCAGGGCTCGAAGTTCGGCCGCAGTCCCGGCAGCGCCTGCGCGTCCGCCCCACGACTCGAGGTCAAGCAAGGCGACGGCGACCTTGACACCGCGCTGCGTCAGCGTGCGAATCGCGCCCTGCCAGCGCGGATCGGTCGACGCGGTGACGACGATCACGGTGGTGTGCCGGCCCCAGCGGCGCGATTGCTGGTAGAGGATCGACGCGACCGGCACCGCGCCGACCGGCTGGGCCACGGCCAGCGACTCGAGAATCCGCCCGAAGTGCTGCGTGCCGCGATCCGGCTCGATCACGTCGAGCCGCTCGCCGAACATCATCAGTCCGACCGATCGGCTCTGGTTGATGAACAGGCGCGACACCGACGAGGCGACCGTAACCGCCGTCTCGATCGTGGCGTCGTCGCCGGAGCCGACGTGATCCTGGCTGGAGAGATCGAGAATCACCCACAGGTGGGAGGCCGGGTCGAGCTCGAACGTCTTCACCTTGAGCGATCCGGTGCGCAGGCTGCTCTTCCAGTGGATGCGGTTGACGGAATCGCCGGCTTCGTAGTCGCGAATGCCCGACGCATTCGGCGTGACGTAGTGCGTCCGGCGGCGAAAGCGTCCTTCGCCGGGGAGATTGGCCGGCGGCGCGGAGTAGCGCGGAAGCTCAAGCGCTCGCGGATAGACGACCAGTCCGCGCCGATGTCCGAAGCGCAGCTCGCGGTTGAAGATGTCGAAGGGATCGGAACTGCGCACCGTGATCGGTCCCAGGTTGTACACGCCGCGCCGATGGCAGGTCGTCTGGATCCGCCAGTTGCGATGGCCCGATCGCCCCAGCGAGGTCACAAACTGCGCGGTGTGTCCCGGCAGATCAGACTGCTCTTCAACCTCCAACCAGAGCTTGGGGATGGCCGAGTCGTTGATCACTTCGAAGCGCTCGATGATCGACTCGCCCGCCTGCACGCGGTCGCGCGAGCGCGACATACGCACGCGCACGCCCTGACCCGAGGACCAAGTCCACAGCGCAGCCAGGGCCAGGCCGAACAGCAACGTGTAACCGAGACGCTGGGGCAGCCAGTAGTTGGAGGCGAAGCCGACGGCGAACGCGATGATCGTCAGCGTGACGACGATGCTTAGCGAACGGCGAGTGCCGAAGGTCGCGCGCCAGGCGCGACGGAAGGGACTGGCAATGGTGGCGCCAAGGCCGCGCACATTCTGGTCCGATCTGGCTGTTCCGCCCTACTCCGACCCGCAGACGGCGGGCGAAACATGGATTCGCAAGACGATCGGGCAGGTCATGATGCCGCTCGGGCTCCTGGAACCGGAACACGTTCGAGCACATCGTCGATCACCGTCCGCGCATCCTGATTGCGCACCTGCGCCGACGGGCTGAGGATGATCCGGTGTCCCAGCGCGGCATGGGCCAGCGACTTAATGTCGTCGGGAATCACATAGTCGCGGCCGTACAGCAGCGCCGACGCCTGGGCGCAGCGGAAGAGCGCCAGCGATCCGCGCGGCGACGCGCCGAGGTACACCGCTTCGTGCGATCGCGTCGACGCGACCAACTGCACCGCGTACTGCTTGAGCTGCGGATCGACCCAGATATCGCGCGCGACCCGGTGAATCTCCCGGATTTCCTCCGGCGAGGTGACCGGCGCAAGCGATTGAATCGGATGCTGCTGTTGCTGCCCTTCCAGCACCGCGACCTCATCGTTGGCGTCGGGATATCCCAGGTGGATGCGCAAGAGGAATCGGTCGAGCTGCGCTTCGGGAAGCGGGAACGTGCCTTCGTACTCCACCGGATTCTGGGTCGCCATGACCATGAATGGCGGCGGCAACTGGCGGGTCACGCCGTCGGCGGTGACCTGTCGCTCCTCCATCGCCTCAAGCAGCGCCGACTGCGTCTTGGGCGTCGCCCGGTTGATCTCGTCGGCGAGCACGATCTGGGAGTAGATCGGCCCCTGCCGCCACTCGAAGTCCTGCGTCTTCTGGTTGTAGACCGACACACCCGTCACGTCCGAGGGCAAGAGGTCCGGGGTGAACTGGATTCGGTTAAAGGTGCATCCGGTCGATACCGCCAACGCTCTGGCCAGCATCGTCTTGCCCGTCCCGGGCACATCCTCGATCAACAGGTGCCCGTCGGCCACCAGCGCGATCACCGCCTGCCGCACCTCGGGCGTCTTGCCGAGAATGACCCGCTCAACATTGGCGACGACGCTGAGCAGCACTTTTCGGGGATCGTCCATCGCGAGTCTCTCCGCCTGCAGCCCTGCTCCATTCGGTCACGACCGTTCTGCAACGTCGCGACCCGGGAACGCCGGCCTGATTCTGATCGTTGGCGCACTAGTTGAGAGCGTAACTGATATGTGTAAAGTGGTTCCGTTGAGATGCAGGAACTGAATGATCACGAGCGAGTCGTAACAGGACCGGTCAGGCTCAGCCGCCGGACGGTGTTGCGCGCGTTCGTCGGCGCAGGCGCAGGCATCCTGCTCACCGCTTGCGGCGGCGATGACCTCGACCCGTTCGCCACGAGTCGCGAAGTCGCCCCTCAGCCGCCGGGGGACAGCGAGGACCAGGCATCCGAGCAAGCCTCGCAATCGCAAGTCGTCGAACAGCAGACCGTTCAGGCCCAACAGTCGCCGCTGATCGCGGAAGACCTTCCCGAGCCCCTGGTCTACGTCCTGCCCAGTCCCATCGCCCAGGGCGAGACCGTGCTGATCGTGGTCGAGGCGCCGGGCGCCGCGACCGCTTCGTTGTGGTGGCAGGGGCAGACCTTTTCGCTGCTCAAGAGCGATGAGCGCTTCGTCGGCTTCTTCGGCATCGACGCCAATGCTCAGGTCGGACCGCAAGCGCTGGGCATCTCCGTCTGGGGACCGAGAGGCGAGCAACTGCTCTGGCAGGAGACGGTGATCGAAATCGTGGCGTTCGACTGGACCGTGGACAACATCCAGATCGACGGTCCCAACGCGGCCCTGCTCGATCCGGCGATCCGCCGCGCCGACGAAGAGTTGCGGCAGCCGTACCAGAGCGGACTATCGCAGCAGTTGCACTGGCTGGGCGTGTTCGATCCGCCGTCCGACGGTCAGATCACCGCGCTCTACGGCGAGCAGCGCTCGTTCAACGGCGGTCCGATCTCCGAATACCACACCGGCATCGACTTCGGCGGCGAGACGGGGGCGTCGATCAGGGCGGCCAACAGCGGCATCGTGAGCTGGGCGGGCAGGACCCGGCGGCGCGGCAACGGGATCATCATCGATCACGGCGTGGGCATCTTCACCGGCTACTACCACCTCTCGGAGGTACTGCAGACCGCCGGCCAGGTAGTCGAGCAGGGCGTGTTAATCGCCAGGATGGGAGCTACGGGCCTCGCGACAGGACCACACCTGCACTGGGAGGTCGTCGTGCGCGGCGTGACGGTCAATCCACTGCCCTGGATCCGCCTGCTGGAGTTTCCCGATCCGTTCCAGGACCTGAGCCCGAACAGCGCCCTCAACTCGACCAATCTTGCCCAGGGCTAACGCCCAGCCGACACACTTCAGTCTGAATCTCGCCTGAAATCCCGCTCCGCAGGCTTGCCGGAAGCGACTCGGCGCCCTGCTATGACCGCGCCGCCTCCAGCGTGAGGGCAATCGCGATGATTGCCGCCGTCTCGGCTCGCAATGGACGATTGCCCAACGAGATTGGCTGCCAACCGCGACTTCGAGCGAGTTCACCTTCCTCCGGCGTAAAGCCGCCTTCCGGTCCTACGAGTAGGTGGACCGATTCGGGCGGCGGCAGCCCTTGCTCGCGGCGGCGCTGGAAGATCGGCGCGATCCGTTGATCGGGTTCGAGCGCGGACGCCAGCAATCGCAGCGAGTTCGGCGCTGCTTGCTCCTGGACCAACTCCGTCACTTCCGTGGGCGGATAGATGATCGGCCGATACTCTCGTCGGCACTGCTCCGCCGCTTCCGTCGCCAGACGACGCCAGCGGTGCAGCCGCTGCGTCGCGTCTCCCTTGATCAGGGCCCGCTGCGACCAGACCGGGCGAATCTCGTCGATCCCCAGCTCGGTCGCCTTCTCGATCATGAAGTCGTAGCGTTGCGGCCGGATCAGCGAGGCCGAGATGACGATGCGCGGCGGCGGCAACGCCCGCAGGCCTCGATGCTTGACGACCCGGCAGATGACCTCGTCGCTGGTGACCCGCTCAACGACGGCGCTGTACAACTGATCAGTCGGCGGATGGACCAGTTCCAGGCGGTCGTCGCGGCGGATGCGCATTACCCGCTTGAGTCGGCTGGCCTTGCCGCCCGTGACGACGATGACGTCGTCGTCCAGCCGCGCCGTTTCATCGAGGAAGTAGCGCGGTACCAAGCCCGGTGGCTGCCCCTCGAAGGTATGGCCATCCCCTGCGCGCAAATCGCCGTCGTGTCGAGCCATGCTGCCGAGCCTCCCTCGGACGAGCGCTAGACTCCGCTGGGACACGCACAATAGCGGATTCAGACCAGATTGGATGTTGCGTCATGGACCTTGGATTACAGGGCAAGGTGGCGATTGTAACCGGAGGATCAGAGGGCATCGGCCGGGCGACGGCAGTGGTGCTGGCCCGCGAAGGAGCTTCAGTGGTGATCGGCGCGCGGCGGCAGGGTCCGCTCGACGAAGCGAAGGCGGAAGTCGAGGCAACGGGCGGCGCCTGCGTCGCCGTCTCGATGGACGTGACCTCCGATGCCGATTGCGAGCGGCTGGTCAACGCCGCTGTCGAGCGTTTCGGCGGTGTCGACATCCTGATCAACAACGCCGGCCAGTCGTCCTCCGGACGGATTGAATCGCACGACATCGAGACCTGGGCTGTCGACCTCGACCTGAAGCTCTACGGCGCGATTCGCTTGTCCAAGCTCTGCATTCCACTGATGCGTGAGCGCGGCGGCGGTCGCATCATCAACCTGCTCAACATCGGCTCCAAGACGCCTGGAGCCGGTTCGATGCCGACCGCCGCGTCCCGCGCCGCCGGATTGGCCATGACCAAAGCCTTGAGCAAGGAAGTCGCCGCCGACCAGATTCTGGTCAACGCGGCCTGCATTGGTTCGGTCGACTCGGCCCAGTGGCACGGATTCCACCAGGCTCGGATGCCCGACGCGACCTACGAGGAATTCCTCGACTCAGTCGGCCAGAGCATCCCGGTCAAGCGGATCGGCACTTCGGAAGAAGCCGCCAACATGCTCGTCTTCCTCGCCTCCGACGCGGCCAGCTTCATCACCGGTTGCGCCATCAACATCGACGGCGGCGCATCGCCCGCCTGGTAGGACGATCGCGGCCCAGTCGCGCAGCGCGCTCCCCACGTCGCTAGCCGGATTTGGACAACACCAGTCCCCGCCACTCGTCCTCCCGCTCGATCCGGTCGAGTTGCAGTCCCTCGCCTTCGAACGCGCCCCGGACATCGTCGACGCGCGCGTCGATCAGGCCGCCGGCGATCAGCGCTCCGCCCGCTTGAAGCGCCGCCGCGAGATCGGCGGCCAGGTATTGGAGAATGTCGGCGGTCAGGTTCGCCGTGATCAGATCGAACCGGTCCCCGGCGGGGATCGACGCCTCGCGCACTTCGACGATCCCGGTCATTCGGTTCTGCCGCACAGTCTGACGAGCGGCGTCGACCGCCAGCGGATCGATATCAGTCGCCAGGACCGTCGCCGCGCCCAGGCTGGCCGCCGCGACCGCCAGGATGCCGCTCCCCGTTCCCACATCCAGCACGCGTGATCCGCCGCAGCTCTGTTCTGCGAGCAGGCGCAGGCAGAGCCTCGTCGATTGGTGCTGCCCGGTGCCGAAGGCAAGGCCCGGCACGAGATCGATTACGACCTCGCCCGGCTTCGCCTCGTAAGCAATCTGCGGCGGACGCACGATGATTGGTCGAGCGCCGGGAATCCGTACCAGGTTGAAGTGGTCGTGCCAGGCCGTGCGCCAATCGCGATCGGGCATGGGCGCGACGTGGATCTCGGGATCAACATCCAGCATCGCCGCCGAGGCCTCGCGGAATGCCGACTCGATCCCGTTCCATTGCTTGGCCGTGATGTACGCGGCGACCTCCGCCCGATCGCTGCGATTGTCGTGGCCCGGCCAGGGTTCCTCGAACGGCTCATCGAGGACGTATTCGACGCTGGAGTTGTGCACGCCGGCGATTTCCCAAGCGGCAACGGCGAGCTCGGCCTGGGACGCAGTGACGCCAATCGCAACTCGGAGCAGACTGCGGGAACGGCTAATTGGTGAACGCTCCACGGATGCGCGAGAAGACGCCGTTGTCGTCTCCACCGGCGGCGCTCGGCACGTCCAACTCCTCTGCGAGCTGCTCGAACAGGTCGCGCTGCTTCGCGTTCAGCTTGGCCGGAATCTCGACCACGACGTGTACGCGCAGGTCGCCCCGGCCTCGGCCGCGCAGATGCGGAACGCCCTGTCCGCGCAGACGGAACTCATGACCGTGCTGCGTGCCGGCCGGCACATTGAGCGGCTGTGCATGTCCGTCGATGCCGGGGATGTTCACTTCGTCGCCCAGCGCCACCTGCGCGACGTTGAGGTGCAACGGCAGTATCAGGTCGTTACCGTCGCGGATGAAGGTCTCGTGGGCGCGCACGCTGATATCGACATAGAGGTTGCCCGCCGGGCCGCCCCGCAAGCCCGCGTCTCCTTCGCCCGACAACCGCATCTGCGCCCCGTCGGTCACGCCGGCGGGAATCTTCACCTTGAGCCGGCGATTGCGCTGCTCGCGCCCGACACCGCCGCAGGATGTGCAGGGATGCTCGATCACGGTGCCTTCGCCCTCGCAGGGTTCGCAAGGCGCGACGTTGACGAATCGACCGAACACGCTGCTCTGCGTGCGCCGCACCTCGCCCGAACCGCCGCAGTACTCGCAGGCGACTCGCTGCGTCCCGGGTTCGCCGCCCGAGCCGCCGCAGATCGTGCAGTGCTCGAGCCGCGACGCGCGGATCTCTTCTTCGCAGCCGAACACCGCCTCCTCAAAGTCGAGTTCAAGCTGAATGCGCAGGTCGCCCCCGCGGACCGGTCCGGCGGCGCGGCGGCCGCCGAAGAATGCGTCGAAGATGTCGCCGAATCCGCCGAAGTCAAATCCCTCGAAGCCGGCCCCCTGCGCGAAGGCGCCGGCCGAGCCGTACTGGTCGTACTTGGCTCGCTTCTCCGGGTCGGAGAGCACCTCGTAGGCCGCCGCGATGCGCTTGAACTTGGCCTCCGAGGCCTCCTTCTGCGCCGGGTCGGTCACACGGTCGGGATGATGCTCCATCGCCAGCTTGCGAAACGAGCGGCGAATGTCGTCCTGCGAAGCCTCCCGCGAGAGGCCGAGAATCTCGTAAAAGTCGTCGGATTGAGCCATGGGGCAGTTTCGGTCGTGGGCGCGGTTCTGGGCTTAGGTTACCGCGCAATCCCGCAGATGCTCCCCGCAGTCCCGCAATGCGCGCTGGGTTCTGTGGAGGATTAGTCTGAACCCGAGGGTAAGCGCATGAGCGATCCGGTCGTTGGCAGGGATGAAGCGCTGGCGCTGCTGCGCGAGCATCTGCCCGTGCTCAGGGAGCGGTACGGCGTGTGCGAGCTCGCCCTGTTCGGGTCCACCGCACGCGACGCGGCCACCGCCGACAGCGATGTCGACATCCTGGTCACCTTCGATCGCACGCCGGAGACATCGTGGGGCTGCTACGAGGCGCAGTCCTATCTCGCCGAGGTCTTCGGTCGCAACGTCGACATGGTTGAGCGCCGTCTGATGCGCAAGGAGTACCTCCCCTGGGTCGAAGCCGACGCCGTCGATCCCCTCAATCCGAGGCCGCACATGCCCGAACACTCCCGTCCCAGGCGCTGGGACGTCTACATCGAGGACATGCAGAAGCACTGCCGCCAAGTGCTCGACTTCACGACAGGCATGGATTACGAGAGCTACGTGTCCGACGCAAAGACGACGGCGGCAACGAGTTTCTCGCTGTCACAGATTGGCGAGGTCGCTGGCAAGATCCCGCAGGATGTGCGCGACTCCCATCCCGAAATCGAGTGGGACCGAGTGATCGGGCTACGCCACGTGATCGTTCACGCCTACTACGAGATCAACTTCGAGAAGCTATGGGAAGTCATACGAGAGTATGTCCCGGAGCTAGCCGAACGCCTGGTCCCACTACTCGACGAGGCGCAGGCCGAGGCGGAGGCATTCGAGCAGTGACTGACATGGGCCGACAGTTACCGCCAGGGAGCGTGAGATGCGAACGCTGAATACATGGCAAGAACGTGTCCGAGCAGCACGGGAAACTGCTCAAGGGGAGATTGGGCTGGCTCTGCCAGCCCTGACAGCTGGATACTTGTACCCACAGAATGTCATGTGGGATTTCGGCTTGGCCCAGTTGGTCGGGTTCCTGGTCGGCGCCGCAATCACCATCCCGCTGCTGCTGCTCTGGTACCGCCACCGAGGCACGACCAGACCCGTCATGCGACTACCGGTCACCGTCGAGTTCGGGTTAATCGTGGCGTTGCTCGTAGGCGGTCACCTGCTGTTCGATCCACCGATCTGGCTGACACTGACCTACGCAGTCAGTCTCAGCGCATGGACGGCCGTCCACGCGCTGACCATACCGCGCAGTTGGAGCGGACCCCAAGCACCCTCCGGCGACGGTGCACTCCCGATGTCGAAACACGCCGCCAGGGCCGCTGAACAGCGCTAAACCTCGCGGAACTCGCCTTCGACGGTGTCGTCGTCGGGCGGTGGAGTGGGGCCTCCGGCATCGGCGGTGGCGGCGGCGGGTTCCTGCTGACCGTAGATCTTCTCGCCGACCTTCATCAGGGTCGTGTTGAGGTCGTCGAGCGCCGTCTGGATCGCGCTGGCCGAGTCGGACTCGAGGCTGGCGCGCAGGGCGTCGATCTTGCCCTGCATCTCGGTCTTCAGCTCGTCGTCGAGCTTGTCCTCCTGGTCGCGCAGGATCTTCTCCGCCTCGTAGGCGGTGGTTTCGGCGCGGTTGCGGACCTCGACCAGCTCGCGCTGACGCTGATCCTCTTCGGCGTGCTCTTCGGCGTCCCGCTGCATCGCGGCGATCTCGTCCTCGGAGAGGCCTGAGGAGCCCTGGATCGTGATCCGCTGCTCTTTGCCGGTGCCCTTGTCCTGGGCGCCGACGTTGAGGATGCCGTTGGCGTCGATGTCGAAGGTGACCTCGATCTGCGGCATGCCGCGCGGCGCGGGCAGGATGCCGTCGAGGATGAACTTGCCCAGCGGCTTGTTGCCGGCCGCCATCTCGCGCTCGCCCTGGAGAACGTGAATCTCGACTTGCGACTGGTTGTCGGCGGCGGTCGAGAAGACCTGCGACTTCGATGTCGGAATGGTCGTGTTGCGCGGAATCAGGGGCGTCGAGACGCCGCCGAGGGTCTCGATGCCTAGGGTCAGCGGCGTCACATCGAGCAGCAGCACGTCCTTGACCTCGCCGCGCAGGACGCCGGCCTGGATCGCCGCGCCCAGCGCGACGACCTCGTCCGGGTTGACGCCGCGGTGCGGCTCCTTGCCGAAGAATTGCTCGACCTTCTGCTGGACCAGCGGCATCCGCGTCTGGCCGCCGACGAGTACGACTTCGTCGACCTGTTCGCGCGAGATGCCGGCGTCGTCGAGCGCGTTCCGGCAGGGCTCGAGCGTGCTTTCAACCAGGTCGAGCACGAGCTGCTCGATCTGCGCGCGGGTCAGCGTGTGGGTGAAGTGCTTGGGACCTGAAGCGTCGGCGGTGATGTAGGGCAGGTTGATCTCGGTCGACTGCGTCGTCGAAAGCTCGACCTTGGCGCGTTCGGCTGCTTCCTTGAGCCGCTGCAGCGCCATCCGGTCCTGCGAGAGGTCGATGGCCTGTTCCTTGCGGAACGTGTCGACCAGGTAGTCCATCAGGCGCTGGTCGAAGTCGTCGCCGCCGAGGAAGGTGTTGCCGTTGGTCGAACGGACCTGGAAGGTGCCTTCGCCCAGCTCGAGGATCGAGATGTCGAAGGTGCCGCCGCCGAGGTCGTAGACGGCGATGTAGTGGTCGTTCTCTTTCTCCAGGCCGTACGCGAGCGACGCGGCGGTCGGTTCGTTGATGATTCGCAGGACGTTCAATCCGGCAATCCGTCCGGCGTCCTTGGTCGCGTTGCGCTGGGAGTCGTCGAAGTAGGCGGGGACCGTGATCACCGCCTCGTTGACCTCTTCGCCCAGGTAGGCTTCCGCGTCCGCCTTGAGCTTCTGCAGGATCATCGCGGCGATCTCGGGCGGCGAGTACGGATTGTCGCCCATGCGCACGCGGGCGTCGCGGTTGTCGGCCGGCTCGACGGTGTAGGGCAGACGATTGATCGCGCCCTGCACGTTGGGGTCCTCGAAACGGCGCCCCATCAGCCGCTTGACCGAGAACAACGTGTCCTCGGGGTTGGTCACGGCCTGGCGCTTGGCGGCGGTGCCGACGATGCGCTCGCCGTTTTTGGTCAGTGCGACGACCGACGGCGTGGTGCGGTTGCCCTCGGCGTTGGGAACGACGGTCGGTTCGCCGCCTTCCATCACGCCGACGGCGGAGTTGGTGGTGCCGAGGTCGATGCCAATGACACGTCCGGGCATGGGAAATCTCCTACTCGGTGGGTTCCGGTTCGTCTGCTGAGTGGTCTGATTCGGCTGGGGGTTCAACAGATCCGTCGCCGACCATCACCTGCGTGGCTCGGAGCACGCGCAGATTGGCGGGCGGACCGATCGTGTATCCGGTGCGCAGCACGGCGGCGATCTCATGGCGCCGGCCGGGCAGTTGGCCGACGGCTTCATGGAATTCGGGATCGAATGGTTGACCCACGGTGTCAATCCGCGCGACCTGCTGACGCGCCAGCAGCGCATGCAGCTTCTGCGAGATCAGCTCGACGCCCTGTCGCCAGGGATCGTCGGCGGTCGATACATCGCCGGGAGCTTCTCGATCCGCGCGCTCGAAGTCGTCGGCCAGGTCCAGCAGGTCGAGCAGGATGCTCCGCTGCGACTGCTGGACGCGGTCGCGAACGTCCTGCGCGCTGCGCCGCTTGAGATTCTCGTAGTCTGCCTGCGCGCGTTGCCATCCGGCGAGGTTGCGCGCCGACTCCTGTCGCAACGTCTCCAGTTCGTCCAGGGAGCCGCCGACGGAGCCATCGGTGTCCATTTCGACCACCTCGTCGATCTGATCGTCCTGAACGGCTGCCTGTCTGTCCTGGCTGTGTTCGTTGTGTTGGTTGTCGACGCTCATCGATGCACTCCATAGACGGCGTCGATCATCTCCTGCAGCAACCGCGAATAGAACCGGGCGGCGGCGATGCTGCGCGGGTAGTTCATCCGCGTCGGCCCGACGATGCCGACATAGCCGGGAATCTCGGGAGCGCTGCCCATGCCGATCGACGAGCCGTACGGCGCCAGCACGAGCGAACACTCATGCAGGAGCTCGTTCGGGTAGTCGTCGCCAATCAGCACGTGCATCTCGCCAGCGTGCATGGACTCTTCAATCACGGCCGGCGGGATCAAATCCTCGGCGGCGTGCTGGTCGACCAGTTCGATCAACTCGAGCGAGCGTTCCGGCTCCTGTTGAAACTCCGGCTGCGCCACCATCCCGCCGAGTCCGGCGATCGAGGGGATGCCGGCCCGTTGCGCGTCTCGATCAAGCACCTGGGCGAGCGTCTCGAGCACGAAGTGTTGGACTGGATGGGTCCGGGGGGAGTCAAGCGCTTCACGGGCGGACTCGCGGATGTCGGCTGCCGAGTGGCCGCGCAGCGACCAGGACAGCCTCGTGGCGAGTTCGTCCAGCTCGTCTACCTCAATCGGCTGAGGCAGGGGCATCAGTTGACGGATCATCCGCGCTTCCTGGACCACGACGATCATCAGGACGAGCAGCTCGTTGAGCGAAATCAGTTCGAGTTGCCGCACCCTGAGCTGTTCCGGGTGCGGCGGCGCGACGATGACCAGCAGTCCCAGCGAGCGGGCGAGGACGTTGGCCGCCAGTTCCACCCACTCGTCGACCGAGGGCGCGGCCTGGAAGAACTGGTGGCGGACCTGCGCCTGCTCGGCGAGCCCCAACTCGGCGTGGCCCATCAGCGATTGCACGAAGTGTCGATAGCCGCGATTGGACGGGACCCGTCCGGCAGAGGTATGCGGGTGGGTCAGATAGCCTTCTTGTTCCAGGGCGTGCATCTCATGGCGGATCGTCGCAGGCGACGCCGGGATCGCGTACTTCTCGGCGACATGGCGAGACGCGACAGGCGTCGCGGTCTCGATGTAATCCTGTACGACTAGCTGAAGGATTCCAGCCTGTCGCGGAGACAATTGCTGGGGAGGCATGACTTGATGTCGCTCGACTCGGCTCGTCTGCTGACGCTTCGTGGTTGAGCCTGAACGCTCCGTTAGGCTGCACTTAGCACTCTCACCGTGAGAGTGCTAACGCGGTCATCCTAGCAGCGTTTCGGACAATCGGCAAAGACGATCATTCGCGTCCGAGGTGTCCCAGAACACGCGATTCGGTAGACAATGCCTGCGGTATGCGCGGGACAGGAAGGAGCGGCGCGATGGTCAGCGGCGGCCCCGGTCGAGGCGTGCGAACAGAGGATTCCGGCGAACGCAGGCGCGTGGTCGTCACGGGCGTCGGCGCGGTGTCCGCCGCCGGCCTAACCGCGTCGGATTTCTGGTCGGCGCTCTGCGAGGGCCGCGTGTGTACGTCATCGCTCTCGGCGTTCGAGCCGCCCAGACCAGCCGCGGCCGGACAGCTTCCCGAATCGTGGCGCGGACCCTCGGGCGCGCCTGAGTGGCTGCTCGCGCGGTTGGACCGCGCCTCTCAGCTCGCGCTCGACGCCGCCATCCAGGCGCAGACGGACGCCAGAATCGAGTTCAGCCAGCAGAACGCGTTCGTCGTCGGAGCAGTGACCGGGATCGCGCATCCGGGAGCGGGCGAGCAATGGGCAGCGTTGGGTTCGGGACTGTCGGGCGCATCGCTTGGACTGGACATCGCCGGACCGGTGTTCACGGTGTCGATGGGCGGCGCATCGGGGCTGGCGGCCATCGTGCTCGCGACGCAGATGATTCGCTCAGGCGTGATTCGCGCAGCGATAGCAATTGGCGCAGAAGCTCCGTTGCGGGCTGATGTCTGGGCGGCGTACGAATCGACCGGACTGCTCGATCCGACCAGCGACCTGCGCGCTCAGCGGCCGTTCGACGCCAACCGCCAGGGCATGATCCTGGGCGAGGGCGCGGCTGCGCTCATGCTGGAGGATCGGCAACTCGCCGCTCAGCGCGGCGTCCACATCTACGCAGAGATCGGCGGCGAGGCGATGACCGCAGGTCCTATGGGTGACGGCCTCGCACCGACGGATGTGGAAGTCGCGCGACGCGCGACCGGCGACGCGATGTTGGGCGGTGAAGTCAGTCCCTCTGACATCGATGTCGTCGTCGCGGCCGGTCTCGGCTCGAAGCAGGGCGATGAGCGAGAAACCGACATCATCGAGCGCGCGTTCGGTCGCCGGACGCTGGATATGTACGCCACTACGGTGTCTCCCAACGTGGGATACACCGTCGGAGCGTCGGGGGCATTGTCTGCGGTCGCGGCGGCGACCATCGTGGACCAGCGCAAGATTCCTCCGCACGCGACCTATGAAGAACAGGACATCGCATGCAGGCTGGGGTTCGCCGGCGAGCTGCAAGAGGATCGCATCGTCGGCGCGGCCACCGCGGCCTACGGAGCGCACGGTCAGAACGCCGCGCTGATGTTGCTGCCCCATGTCGCGGAGCCCGGAGACGAGCTACCGGTGCTGGTCGGCTGAGCTCTCCAGACGACTATCAGGCACGATCCGGTGGCTATGCTGATAGCAGGCAGCACGAGCAGGCAGACGCGATGACCACCATTGACAGAACGCGCACGTACAAGCCCACCGATCTGGGCCTCGCGCCGGAGTTCATGGAGGCGGTCGCCGAAATGAGCCGTCGCAACGACGAGTTCTACGCGGCGCACCAGGAGGAAATCTGGCGGCTACTCGAAACGAAGTGCGTGCTCATACACAGCGGAACGACGTACGAAGTGTTCGACGATTGGGACGATCTCCTGAGATTCACGCAGGAGCTTGATCCAGTCGTCGATTCGAGCGCTACCGCCTGGTATCCGATCGCGACGCCGGCAATCTGGTGAAGCGGCGCATCATCGGCGAATTTGTCCAGACCGCTCCGAGGTCCCCGGCGTCGCCGTTCCTCCGCGTGGAGACGTTTCCCGACATCGGCACACCTGGCAGGATTGTCCGATTTCTGATTGACACCGGCGCGGACCGAACGCTGCTGTGGCCGGCACACGCCGCGCGGGTCTTTGGCGTTCAGGAGTACCGCCGAATGATGAGCACGGAACGGCGCATCAACATTGGCGGCGTCGGCACGGGCGCGTCGGTCGTGATCCGGCCCGCGTTCCTGCAGTTTCGAGCCGATGTCGACGATCCGATTCTCCTGCTGCACGATCTCTGGGTCGCCGCGGAGATCCGCGACCAGAGCGGTGCGGTGCTGAATCGGCACATGCCATCGCTGCTGGGCCGCGACATCTTGAATCACTTCACCCTGACGGTCTCACCGCCGAACGGCGTGCTTGAGCTGATCGAAGAAGAAGCCATCCCAGGATCCGCGTAGACACCGGAAGCGCAGCGCATATGTCATGTGCTCCGTAGGCTGTGGATATGGATATCGCCTGGTACGGACACGCCGCTTTCCGCCTACGCGGACGCGAAGCTGCGGTGGTCATGGATCCCTGCGCTCCCGAAACCGGGTTCCGCATCAACCGCCCCGGTGCGGACATCGTCACGATCTCGCGCGCGCTCGATCCAGCGCACAACTGGATCGACGGCGTGGCGTTGGAGGCCTCGGGACAATCCCGACCACTTGACGCGCCGGGCGAGTACGAGGTCAAGCGCGTGCTGGCGACAGGCGTGCGCACCGCCGGGCTCGACCACACGCGCAATGTGGCATTCGTGATCACGATCGACGAGGTCATCGTCGCCCACCTCGGCGATTTGCACAGCATGCCCCAGGGCGTGGCGATGGAGGAGTTGCGGCGCGCCGATGTGATCCTGTTGCCCTGCGGCGGCGGAGCGCATCTGTCGCCGCAGGCCGCCGCCGATGTGGCCAACGCCATCGCCGCGCCGATGGTCATACCGATGATGTACCAGCCCGAGTCGGCAGACGAACTGGCGACCGGACTCGAACCGCTATCCGCATTTCTGCGCGAGATGGGCGTGACGGTGGATCCGCCAAGCGACAACCACATCAACGTGACCCGATCGTCGCTGCCGTCCGCCCCGACCGTGACGCCGCTGCTGGCCCGAGGAGCATGAGATGAGCCGCGAGCATTCCCTACCCGAGTACGAAGCCGTGATCCAGCGCAACCGCCGCGTGCCGATGCGGGACGGGATCTCGCTTGCGACCGATGTGTATCTCCCGGCTCGCGATGGGGTCGCGGTCGAAGGACCGTGGCCGACCCTGCTGACTCGAACGCCGTACGACAAGCTCGGCTTCGCCGCCGACGCCGAGTGGTGGGCGCGTCGTGGATACGCCCGAATCATCCAGGACGTGCGCGGCCGTTTCGCGTCCGAGGGCGACTTTTACCTGCTCAAGAACGAGGCCGAGGACGGCTACGACACGATCGAGTGGCTGGCCGATCAACCCTGGTCGTCCGGCAAGGTCGGAACTGTCGGCACGTCGTACATGGGCTGGGTCCAGTCGGCGGCGGCGACCCAGCATCCACCCCACCTGTCGGCGATGTGGGTCAACCAGGGCGCGTTCAACGGGCTCACGTCGTCGCTCCGGCAGGGCGGCGCGCTGGAGCTGCGCTGGCTTGCCTGGGCATTCTGGAACGCGCCGGTCAGCCCCGAGGCCGTCGGCGACGCCGCGCTCTATGCCGCACTCGACCAGGCGGCGGTCGACCTGCGCGGCTACCTCGACCACCTGCCCTGGCGCGACGGCGACACGCCGCTCTCGCAAACCAAGGACTATGAGCGCTGGGCGATCGATCTGCTCACCCAGGCGCGCTCCGACGACTGGCTCTGGCAATTGCCCTCAATGAATTTCGAGCAGTTCATTGATCAGACCGCCGACGTGCCCACCGTTTACTCGGGCGGCTGGTACGACAGCTACACGCGGGCGACCTGCGAATCGTTCGAGGCCTTTTCCAAGGCGATGTCGTCGCCGCAGTACTTGCTGATGGGTCCCTGGACGCACGGCGAGGTGACGCTGGATCGGAGCTGGTCGGGCGATGTCGATTTCGGTCCGACCGCGCCGACATCGGGCAATCTGGCCGCCAGCATTTCCGATCTCCGACTTGAGTTCTTCGACCGGACGCTCAAGGGCCTCGACAGCGGCTGGGAACAACGACCGCCCGTGACCATGTTCCTGATGGGCGGCGGTACGGGGCGTCAACTGTCCTCGGGCCGGATGGATCACGGCGGCGAATGGCGCGAAGCATCGCAGTGGCCGCCGACCGAAGCGGTCGACACCGAGCTCTTTCTGCAACCCGGCGGCGGGCTCGCCGCCGACCCGGCGGGCGAGGACGGCGGATCGTCCACGTACCTGTTCGATCCCGCCAATCCCGTACCCTCCATTTCCGCGAATGTCTCCTCGCTGCGCGAGTACGCGCCCGAGGACCCCACGCTCAGGCAGCAGATCTGGCCGCCGACCCAGCGCTCACGCGAGCTAATCATGCCCGGCGGCGCCGACCAACGCACCCGACCCGACGTGATGGGCGCCGAGCCGCCGTACCTGCCCACCGCGAGCCGACGTGATGTGCTCTCCTTCCGCAGCCAACCGCTTGAGCAGGACGTGCAAGTCACCGGACCGGTGACGGTCCGGCTCTACGTCTCCACGGACGCGCCGGATACCGACTTCACCGCAATCCTGCTCGACTGCTATCCGCCCAACGCCGATTATCCCGAGGGCTACCACCTGCGCATTTCGGACAGCATCAAGCGGCTGCGCTTCCGCAACGGCTACGACCGGGAGGACTTCGTAGCTCCGGGCGATGTCGTCGAGGTCGCGATTGAGCTGTATCCCACGGCCAATGTGTTCAAGGCCGGTCACCGCATCGGCGTCGAGATCAGCAGCAGCAACTACCCCAGGTTCGACGTCAATCCCAACACGGGAGAACCCATCGGCCGGCAGACCCACACCCGCACGGCCCTCAACACGGTCCACCACAGCGCCGATCGAGCGTCGAGGGTGGAACTGTCGGTGGTGGCATCGCGAGGCTAGTCCTTCGTCGACTGACCCAGGAGCTGCTGTCTCGCCTTGCCAATCGGCCAACCACAGCGAGCTAGCTCAGGTCGAGACACCTGACTCACAGATGTTTGTTGTGACTTGTCGTTACTTAGTGTAACTTGCCATCACCGACAGCTAACGGACCGGGAGGCCGACTCTAGTGAACAATCTTGAGCGAGACTTGCGCCTCGGTGAAGTCTTCACTCCGGCAGCGCCCATCGACCGCGTGCGACTCTTCGCCGGTCGCGAATCACAGCGCAGAGCTGTGATCGACGCGATCCTGCAGCGAGGCCGGCACGCGGCTCTGTTTGGTGAGCGCGGCGTCGGCAAGACGTCGCTGGCGAGCGTCTTGCAGGAGTATCTGGAGGAGGCTGGACAAACCGTAATCGCGCCGCGCGTGAACTGCGACTACGGAGACGACTACACGGCAGTCTGGCGTAAGGCGTTCGACGACTTGCAGTTCATCGAACAACGGCGCGGGGTTGGATTCGCACCCAAACTGCAACAGATTGTGCGCTCTGCAAGCGAGTTGATCGCAGGCGATGAGCCGATCACGCCCCATGCAGTCCGATTGCTCTTGGAACAGATTGGCACGCGAACCATCCTCGTCGTGATTGTTGACGAGTTCGATCGAGTGGCACATCGAATCGGAACGCAGATGGCCGACACGATCAAGATGCTCTCGGACCAATCCGTTCCCGCCACGTTGGTCCTGGTTGGAGTCGGCGAGTCCGTCAGCTCGCTGATCGCAGAGCACGAGTCCGTTGAGCGGGCGCTCGCGCAAGTGCTGATGCCGAGAATGTCGATCTCGGAGCTACAGCAGATCATTGACGGCGGACTGCTCGAAGTCGACATGACCGCTCAGCCAAATGCCCGAGACCGCATCGCGACGCTGTCCCAGGGCCTGCCCCACTACACACATCTGATCACGCTGGCGGCGGCTCGCGAGGCCAACGATGAGACCCTGGACTGTATCGACCTTGCGCACGTAGCGGCCGGAATCCGGATTGCGGTGGCCAATGCGCAGGAAACGATCACTACGATGCACCACCGGGCCGTCATGAGCGCCCGAGCCGACTCGTTGTTCCCTCAGGTCGCGCTTGCCTGCGCCCTGGCGCAACGCGACGAACTTGGCTACTTCACCGCCGGAGCCGTCCGCCGCCCGATGCGCGCGATCATGGGCAAGCCGTACGAGATTGCGTCGTTCGCCAAACATATGAGTGAGTTCTGCAGCGATAAGCGAGGCGCCATCCTCGACAAGATTGGCACCCGTCGAAACTTTCGCTATCGATTTCGCAACCCGTTGTTGCCTCCCTACATCGTGATGAATGGCATCACCCAGGGGTTGATTTCGGACGCCGAAGCGGCTCACATCCAGAGGCCATCGAGCGCCGCCGAGGACCTCGATTCCTCTGACAGTGGCCAGTCCAAACTCAACATGATCTGAACGAGCAGTCCGAGCGACCTACTCCTCGCCCCGGATGAGGCGTTGCTGGCGCTTGCTGAAACCGCTGAGTATTCGCTCGTAGGAGTCGACGATCAGCTCCTCGAGTTCGTCGTCGGGCAGATCCGATTCCAGGGTGATCGCGACCCAATGGGACTTGTTCAGATAGCTGGGCGCCTGGACCGCTTCGTATTGCTGGTGCAAGGCGGGGACGATCGCCGGGTCGCACTTGATTGAGATGGCCTGCGGTTTGCCCTCGGTCGTGCCGCCTCCGAGGAAACAGAAGATCTTCCCGCCCTTGCCGTCGGCGTTGCGATTGCCCAGCTTGTAGACGAGGTCGTCCTCGCCCCAGGGCGAGTCGGGCCAGGATCCTGCGAGCGACTCGCAGAGGTCGGCGACATCGTTGCGGTTCATGTCTAGGCCTCGGCGGCAGTCAGGTTTTCCAGGAACTCGGTGTTGGACTTGGTCTTGGCCAGCCGATCGAGCAGTCGTTCGGTCGGCTCGGTCGCTCCGCCGCCCGAACCGGCGAGGACCGACATCATCCGGCGCAGCAGCCAGACGCGCTGCAGTTCCTCACCCGTGAGCAGCAGCTCTTCGCGCCGGGTGGACGAAGCGGCGATGTCGATCGAGGGGTAGATGCGCCGTTCGGCCAGCTTGCGGTCGAGTCGGACTTCCCAGTTGCCGGTGCCCTTGAACTCCTCGAAGACCACGTCGTCGAGCCGCGATCCGGTATCGACGAGACAGGTCGCGATGATCGTCAGCGAGCCGCCTTCCTCGGCCTTGCGAGCCGAGCCGAAGAAGCGCTTGGGCGGATAGAGCGCGACCGGGTCGATGCCGCCCGAGAGCGTGCGGCCGGTAGAGGGCATTTCGAGGTTGTAGGCGCGCGTCAGCCGGGTGATCGAGTCGATCAGGATGACGACATCGCGGCCCATCTCCATCAGCCGCTTGGCGCGTTCAAGACCCAGTTCGGCCACGCGGGTGTGCTCTTCGACCGGTTCGTCGAACGTCGAAGCGATCACCTCGCCGCGCACCGAGCGCTTCATCTCGGTGACCTCTTCCGGGCGCTCGCCGATCAGCACGACCATCAAGTGGACTTCGGGGTGGTTCGTGGTGATCCCGTTGGCGATCGACTGCAGCAGCATCGTCTTGCCGGCCTTGGGCGGGCTGACGATCAGCCCGCGCTGGCCACGACCCATTGGCGCGACCAGGTCGATCACGCGGCCGGACAGTTCGCCCGGGTCGTCGGTCTCCAGTGAGAAGCGTTCATGCGGGAAGACTGCGGTCAGATTCTCGAAGTTGGGCCGAGCCGCCGCCTCTGCGCCGCTCACGCCGTTGACAAGGTCGACGCGCGAGAGGCCGTAGTACTTCTCGCCCGGCTTGGGCGGCCGCACCGAGCCGATCACATAGTCTCCGGTGCGCAGGCCGGAGCGCCGGACCAGGTTCTGCGACACGTAGACGTCGGTCGGGGCCGGCAACAACGATTCGCCGCGCAAGAATCCATAGGAATCGTCGACGATCTCGAGCACCCCGCCCGAGAGGATATGGCCTTCGGCCTCCGACTGGGCCTGCAGGATGCGCAACACGATGTCCTGCTTTTTCAGCCCCGATAGCCCGCTGACATTCAAGTCGCGAGCCTGGGCGAGCAGTTCATCGCGGGTCAAGTGCTCAAGTTCGGGAATGCTCAGAGTCGTCATCGGCTACCTCGGGTGGGGACGCATGCGGCGTTCTGGGGTTTGGGTTGCGTGTCTGGGTGGGTCTGCGTGGATCTGCGTGCTTGTGCGGGTGTCTGCGTATGCGCGGACAGGCGGCGTTCGTCTTCGGTCTGCATCGGATCGGGGCTTCTGCGCTCAACGGCGCCGTGCTCTTCGACTGGCGCGGTGCGTGGAAGCCGTTCTTACGGGGACAGTTCCAATCCTAGCCCCGCAAGTATCGCAAGGGCAATAGCCGGCGTGTTACCGGATCGCCGTTCACGACACCGGCTGGGCCTGCTGCCGCGTCTCCGCCTGCGCGCTCAGTTGGGCCTCGGCACCATGCCAGTCGTCCAGGAAGGCCTGGATGCCCTTGTCTGTCAACGGGTGTTGCTGCATCTGCTCGAGCACCGGGAACGGAATCGTCGCGACGTGCGCGCCGACCCGAGCGGCGTCGGCCGTGTGATCGGTGTTGCGCAGCGAGGCGGCAATGACCTGAGTGGGCAGGTTGAAGCGGTCCAGCAACTCGACGGTATCGGCGACGAGTTGGATCCCGTTCTCGCCGATGTCGTCCAGACGGCCGACGAACGGCGAGACATAGGCGGCCCCGGCTCTGGCGGCCAACAGCGCCTGGTTGAGCGAGAAGATCAGCGTCGTGTTGATGCGGATGCCCTCCTGCGAGAGCGCCTTGATCGCGGCCAGGCCCGGCCCGTCGATCGGAATCTTGACGACCACGCTCGAGTGCCAGCTTGCCAGTTCACGCGCTTCCTCGACCAGTTCCGCCGTCGTGCGGCTGACGCACTCGGCTGAGATTGGACCATCGACGATCTCGGCGATGCGCAAGATGCGCTCGCGATAGCCGATCGCCGAATCGCCTTCATGCGCAACTGCGCGGGCGTGCAGCGAGGGGTTGGTCGTTACGCCGTCGCAGACGCCCCAATCAACCGCCTGCTGAATCTCGTCGAGTCGGGCGGTGTCGAGAAAGATCTTCATGTCGGGAGTCCTTCACCAATCGTTATGGCTGGAGGGTAACGAGCGCGATCTGTACGGGGAGCAGCACGCACATCAGGATGGCGAAGACGAGCGGACCGCGGTCGTTGAGGGCGTCGGTGAGCTCGTCGGAGATCTGTCCGGTCTTTCGCGCCTGGAGGGAGAGCAAGCGGACTCGGCGGACGCCGGCGAACATGCCCGGTACCAGGACGAAGAGCGAGACCAGGTAGAGAATCTCGACGGCCAGCAACCAGCCGGTTTCGATTGGGTCAACGGCCTCGGCTCGGATGCCCCAGAGCGCGCCGAGCACGCCGGTGGCGATGATGCCCGGCAGCAGCATCCGCGTGTGCGCGCGGTCGGCGGAGCGGAACAAGACGTCGCGCTCGACCGGATCGTCGGTCTGCCAGGCGCGGGTCAGGGCCAACGTCAACGCCGCGACCCCGCCCGCGAAGACGATCGTCGAGAGCGTCGTCAGAAAACGGAAGATGTCGTCCTCGCTCATGCGCGATGTCGTCTCGACGTGCTTGCAGTACCAGACATGTTCGACGTGCTAGACATGCTCGATCCTCAGTCCAAATGGTTAGTCGCGCCCGCCGGATGCCGCAGGGCGGTCTCGGACTCGGCCAGGACCGAGTCGATGAAGCCGAGGAACAGCGGATGCGATCGCTCGGGTCGGGACTTGAGCTCGGGATGGAACTGGGACCCGAGCATGAAGGGATGATCGTAGACCTCGGAGATCTCCACCAGCGCGCCGTCGCGCGAGGTGCCGCTGGCGATCAGTCCGGCTCGCTCGAAGCGCTCGCGGTACTCGGGGTTGAACTCCCAACGGTGACGGTGCCGCTCGCGGGCGAGATCGGCGTCGTACAGCTTCCGGGCGCGAGTCTCGGGATGCAACTCGCAGGTGTACAGGCCGAGCCGCATCGTGCCGCCCTTGTCCGAGACCTCGCGCTGCTCGTCGAGCAGGGCGATCACCGGCGCGTCGGTGCCTTCATCGGCCTCGGTCGTGTTCGCGGCCGGCAGATCGAGCCGTTCGCGGGCGAAGGCGATCACCATGTTCTGCATCCCCCGGCAGAGTCCGAGGTAGGGAATCCGCTGTTGCAACGCGAACCGGGCGACGCCGATCTCGCCCTCGATCCCGCGTTCGCCGAAGCCGCCCGGCACGATCACGCCGTCGACATCGGCGAGCGCGGCGGCGATCTGCGGTTGACCGGCCTCGTCCAGGTCGTCCGACTGGATCCAAGTGATGTCGACGCTGGCGCGGCGCTGCGCTCCGGCGTGAATCAGCGCTTCCTTAACCGAGAGGTAGGCATCGCGCAGCTCGACGTACTTGCCGACGATGGCGACGCGGCAGACGCGCTCGGTCTGCGAGAGACGGTCGGTCCAGTCGGTCCAGGCGTCGAACGATCGCTCCGATCGGCATGGCCTGGGTTGCAGTCCCAGTCTCTGCAGCGTGAGGTCGGTGAGCCCGGCCCGTTCGAGCATGGACGGGACCTGGTAGATGGACTGCGCCGTCTCCAGGGTCATCACGGCCTCGGCCGGCACGTCGCAGAAGAGCGCCAGCTTGTCGGTGATGCCCTCGTCGGCGGGGATGTCGGTGCGCGAAATGATCACGTCGGGCTGGATGCCCATGCTGCGCAGGGTGCGGACCGAGTGCTGGGTCGGCTTGGTCTTGAGCTCGTTGGTCGCCTTGAGGTGGAAGAGCGGCGTCACGTGGATCGCGAGCGTGCCGTTGCGCGGTTCTTCGTACCGCATCTGGCGGATTGCCTCGAGGAAGGCCTGTCCCTCGATATCGCCGACAGTCCCGCCCACCTCGACGATCAACACGTCCACGCCTGATCCCTCGGCGAGGCCGCGTACTCGTTCCTTAATGTGATCCGTTACGTGCGGCACGGTCTGGATCGTCCCGCCCAGGTAGTCGCCGCGCCGCTCGCGCTCGATCACTTCAGCGGAAATCCGACCCATCGTGACCGACGATTGCGCGGTCAGATTCTGGTCGAGGAAGCGCTCGTAGTGACCCAGGTCGAGATCAGTCTCGGCGCCGTCGTCGGTGACGTAGACCTCGCCGTGCTGATAAGGCGACATCGTGCCGGGGTCGACGTTCAGGTAGGGGTCGAGCTTCTGGACGGTGACCGAGAGTCCGCGCGACTGGAGCAGCCGTCCCAGCGAGGCGGTGGTGATGCCCTTACCGACGGAGGAGATCACACCGCCGGTGATGAAGATGTACTTGGGCCTCGGCTGCTCGCTGCTCACTGGCTCGATGTCGCTCCTTCGGACCCGCCTTGCAGATTGACCAGCAGGTCAACTTCGTCGCCGTCGTCCAACGGGTCGTCCGGCTGGGCTTGAACCGAGTTGATCACGACCGCGATCGCTTCCTGGTCCTGCTCGGAGAACTCTTCCGCCTCGAGGATGTCCTGCGCCGTGATCCCGTCGAACCAGTCGACGCTGAGATTCGACTGCTTGGACTTGGACAGCGGAACGAGTGTCATGAAGAGTTTGACGCTGATGGCCATGAAGTGCTCCGTCGCTGGTTGGTTGGGAGTGTATCAACGGGCTGCGTCGAGGGCGTCGCTGGCTTCACGCAAAATGTGGACGGCTGCACTGCGGACACCGGGATTGTTCGGTTGGCCGCCCATCGGGTAGGGAAACAGGGTGGCGTAGCGGGACAGGGTGACGGCCATGTGCTGTGCGACGGGAGTGTACACACCGTGCGGAAACTCGCGCCAGAAGGTCGCGGCTTCACCCCAGTTGCCTGCCAGCGCCTGGACATCATGCGAGTACTGCTGCGGTTCGATTTCGAGGTTGCTGTCCAGCAGGCCGATCCGGTCGACCAGGTCGCGTTGGACTCGATCGACGGAACTCAGCATCGCTTGCGAAGCGATCCGCTCAATCAGTTCAGGCTCCGGCTCTCCGCTCCGGCGAGCGCTGATCAGGATGTGCACCGGAGCCTCGTTGAAGTCGGATTCCGGCAGCCAGGGCGAGACCTGTTCGGTCATTGGACCTTCACGCCGCCAGGCGCGGCGATCGTCGTCGCAACCCACGATGAGTCCCCATGCCGGACCGAAGGGGGAGACACCGATCCCGAAGACGGTCACCGGACGGTCGACGCGTAACTCGCGGCGAATCCGGTGCCGCGTGAGCAAGCGTTGCAGTCGATTGGGAAAGGCGGAGTCCTTCACGCCGGCAGCCACTCCGAGCGCCGAGAGTCCGGCGCGCAGGTATGCGGGCAGTTCCGCATCCTGCGGCGGCTGGTAACTGATGCCGGTGACCGATCCAACGATGTGGCTCGGTTGCGGCGCACCAATCTGTCCAATATGAGCGACCAGACAGCCGAGCAACGGCGCCCAGTGATACTCGTAGCGCGCGTTGACGAACGCCTTCATGTCAGGCTCCTCAGCACAGTGGCTTGAGCATACGGAGGCGCAGGTATGCTGAGACAGCCCATGCCAAACTCAACCAACGACCGCGCCGCCATCGAACCGACGATCGATGTCCTGGACTCAGGGCTGCGCGTTGTCGTGACGTCGATTCCTCACTCACAGGCCGCGGTGTTGGCAGCGTACGTCGGCGTCGGATCTCGCGACGAAGCACGCGAGACGCTGGGCCTGTCCCACTATCTCGAACACATGCTGTTCAAGGGCACCGAGTCTCGACCCGAACCGACGGCAATCTCGGCAGCGATCGAGGGCGCGGGTGGGTCGCTGAACGCGTTCACTTCGCGCGAGTTGACCTGCTATTGGAATCGGGTGCCGTTCAACAAACTTCCCCTGGCGATGGATGTGCTGGCCGACTCGGTGCGCAACTCGCTGTTGGCCGAGTCGGAGATCGAGCGCGAGCGCACGGTGATCTGCTCTGAGATTCGGCGAGCGCATGATCAGCCCGGACAGCGCGCTGGGCAGCTATTGAACCAGGCAACATACGGCGACCAGCCGTTGGGCTGGGAAATCGCCGGCGACCTGGAATCGGTCGGCGCCGTCACACGTGAGCATCTGACATCGCACATTGAGACGTTCTACCGCCCGTCGAACATCGTGCTGTCAGTGGCCGGGAATGTGGCGCGTGAGGAAGTGCTCGAGTTCGCCGAGCGGCACTGGAGCGCGGGCTGGGCGGACGGATCGGATGAAGACGTTCCCGCCAGGCCGCGAGCGACTGATGCAATGTCCGATGACATTGCGCAGATCGAAGTTCGCGACAACGAACAGTGCAACCTGGCGCTCTCGCTGCGGGCGATCTCGCGTCTCGACCCCGACCGCTATGCGATGGGTCTGATGAACGAGGTGCTGGGCGGCGGGATGACTTCTCGGCTGTTCACGGAAATCCGGGAGAAGCGTGGGCTGGCCTATTCGGTGGGGTCGCATCCGACTGCGTTCGACGACGCCGGACATCTCTCGATCATGGCCGGTGTGACTGCTGAGCATGTGCTGGAAACCGTCGAAGTGGTGATCGACGAGTTGCGGAAGATCAGCTCGGAACCTGTGACCGATGAAGAACTCGAGCGGGTGCGTGAACACGCGGTGGGCTCGTTCCGGCTGAGCCTGGACGCTGCTGCGAGCTGGTGTCATCGGGCGGGCGGGATGTTGATCTCGAACGGCACGATTGAGCCGGTTGAGGAAACGATCGCCGGTCTCGAGTCGGTGACGGCGGCGGACGTCCAGCGGGCGGCGCAGCGGATTGTCCGCGAGGGCAACCTGGCGGCTGCGGTGGTCGGCCCGTTTGACGATGTCGACGGTCTGCGCGAACGCGTCGACGGCTTCAGCCCCAACTAGCGACGAACAACTGGAGCGCCGCGATGGATGACGTCCGCGCCCTGCTAGTCCTGCTTCCCGACACCCCGATCCCTGACGCGGCGACCGTGGAGTTTGCCGACGGCCTCATTCTCGTACCGCCTCAAGATGAGAGTGGCTTTCGCACGGTGAGTGAACGCGTGAACGCAGCGATCGAGCTGGGACCGCCGGTGTATCTGGTGATTCCCGCGCTTGACTCCGGACTCACCCGAACGTATCTGCAGAGCGCATTGCAGGAAGGCGTCTACGGAGTCGCCGTGCAGACGGCAGCCAGTGTTGATCAGCTTCGCTATCTCGAAGGGATCCTGGAGGAGGTCGAGATTCGCGCGGGGATCCGCCCGGGACTGACGGCGATGGCGGTTGGCTTTCATGATCCACGCGCAATCAACATCATGTTTGAGGCGCTGGCCGCGATGCGCGATTCCGCCGACCGGATGACCTGGATCGCGTACGACGAAGGGGAATTCGCAGAGTCCTTGGGAGTCGCGCCCGATAGTGCGACCGTTGCGGTCGGCGGCTCGAATGTGGTGCTGACCGCGGCAGCGTTCGATCTACCGGTCGTGTTTGGATTGCCAAGCGATGCGGAGCGCGCAGCGGCTCTCGGTTTCCGTGGCTGCGCGACGGATGATCCCACGGAACTCGAAGGTCTGCGTTCTATCTTCAGTCGACCGGAATCAGAATCAGCAACGGACGAGGAGGATTCGTAGTGGCAGCCATTGTGATGCGTTCGATGTTGTCGGTGCCGGGCATTCGCGAGCGATTCATCGAGAAGGCTCGCGATGCCGAAGCCGACGTGCTCTGCTTCGACCTCGAAGACTCGGTCGCCTGGGACGACAAGCCGGCGGCGCGCGACCTACTCTGTCGCGTGTTGCCCGACTTCCCCAAGCGCGGCCGCCAGGTCTTCGTCCGTACCAACGGGTACGACACCGGACTGATCGAGCAAGAGCTGCACGCCATCGTGCAGCCCTGGCTGGACGGCGTCAGCGTCTCCAAGATCGAATGCGCTCGCGACATTCAGCGAATCGACGACTATCTCACGTTGCTCGAGCGCGCCCGCGGCTTGCCGGATGGTGAGGTCAAGCTGGCGGCCTGGATCGAGAACGCCCACGCGGTCGCCAACGCCTACGAGATCTGCGCGGCGTCGGAGCGGTTGGTCGGCATTTGCGTCGGCGGCGAGGACTACGCGGTCAGCATCGGCGTGCGCCGGACCAAGGGCGGCGCAGAGCTGGAGCTGGCGCGGCGGGCATCGGTCAACGCGGCACATGCGGCCGGCATCGCTCCGTTGGACACGCCCTGGACCGACATCCGCGATCCTGAAGGATTTGAAGATGAGTTGGCGCGGATGAAGGAGATCGGATTCCTGGGCAAGTTCTGCATTCACCCCGATCAGTTGGGCCCGGCGAATCGCATGTTCAGCCCGCCGTCAGACGATGTCGATTGGGCGCGCCGTGTCGTGGATGCCTACCAGGAGGGCGTCGAGCAAAACCTGGGAGCCGTGGCCTTGGACGGCCAAATGATCGACAAGCCGGTGCTCGAGCAGGCCGAGAATGTGCTGGCCCGTTCAGAGCAGATCGCAGCGATGGAGTCGGCGCGCTAAGGCCCTGGCCTTGGTCAAGTCGCATGAACCCTCCTGAGATCAGCCGTATGGCGATCATCAATTGGCGGCGGAGGCTGCCGGTTCTGTTGCTGATCGGATTGGTGGTCGGTCTGGCGTGGTCCGGAGCCGGTACGGGGCGGGCGGCTGAGAGCGTCGACCGGGACGGCGTGGCGCGCGACCGAGCGGCGCTGGAGGCGATCTACTTCGCCATGGACGGGCCGAACTGGGTCGTCAACACGAACTGGTTGAGCGACGAGCCGTTGGATGAGTGGCACGGCGTACTGACCGACGAGGAAGGACGGGTGACCGCGCTGGCTCTGTATTCGCTCAATATCTTCGGCAGCATTCCCGTCGACGGGCCGTCCCTGAGAGCGAACGAGCTGAGAGGACAGATTCCGTCGGAGATCGGCCAACTCGACCATCTGGAAGCGCTGGTACTGAGCAACAATCGCCTGAGGGGGCCGATCCCACCCGAACTCGGCCGGCTCACCCGGCTCCGATCTCTGCGGCTTGACGGCAACCGATTGAGCGGACCGATCCCGCCCGACCTGGGCGACCTGACCGAGTTGCGCGCACTGGTGCTGATGGAGAACCCGCTGAGCGGGACGATCCCGTCCGAGTTCGGCAACCTGGTCAACCTGGAACATCTCTTCCTCAGATCGACCGGCTTGAGCGGACCGATTCCGCCGGAACTGGGGCGGCTCAGCGACTTGCGCAACCTGGACCTCCGTTCCACCGAGGTCAACGGGCCGATCCCGGCGGAACTCGGTGATCTGGCATCCCTGGAAGGCCTTTACCTGGCCCGGACCGACCTGAGCGGACCGATCCCGTCGGAGCTGGGCCAACTGCGCAATCTGGAGGAGTTATCGCTGCCGTCGTCGCTCTGCGCGCCCACAGACTCGGCGTTTCAGACCTGGTTGGACGGCCTGGACGAGGCCCACGTCAGCCCGTGCGTCTCACCCGAAGAGGATTCGGCGGTAGAGACGCCGACGACTCCAGCCGCCGACCAATTCGAAGGAACGGTCGAGAGCGATCGCGAAGCGCTGACCGCGCTCTACCGCGCGACCGACGGCCCTGATTGGGTGATCAAGACCAACTGGCTGAGCGACCGGCCGCTGGGCGAGTGGTATGGGGTCGAAACGGATCAGACCGGCCGGGTCACGGCCTTGCGGCTGTACACGATCGATGGGGACAAGCCCTCGGGAAACAGCGGTCATCTGACCAGTAATGGGCTGCGCGGCCGCATCCCGAGCCAACTCGGTCAATTGGACCAACTGCAAACGCTGGTGCTCTGGGGAAACTCGTTGAGCGGCCCGATCCCACCAGAATTGGGCAACCTTGCATCGCTGGAGACACTTGATCTGAGCAGCAACCGGTTGAGTGGACGGGTTCCGGCCGAGTTGGGCAAGCTGTCCAAACTGGGCCAACTGGAACTGGGCAGCAACTGGCTACGCGGCCCGCTGCCGGACGAGTTGCAGGGGCTGGCCAATCTCACCTCGTTGAATCTCAGTCGCAACTCGTTCCCTGGTCCGTTTCCCAGGGTCGTCCTGGAGCTGCGGAACCTGCGCAGTCTGGATCTGAGTTGGACCGGAATCAGCGGACCGATCCCTGCAGAGCTGGCGGGGCTGTCCGGCCTGCGGCAACTGTCGCTTGATCACAATGAGTTGAGCGGTCCGATCCCGCCTGAGCTGGCCAGGCTGTATAGCCTTCAGTTCTTGTTCCTCCACAACAACCAGCTCGGTGACGCGCTTCCCGCCGAGCTCGGCAGCCTCTACCGGCTCAGCAGACTGGACCTGCGCAACAACCAGTTGAGCGGGGCGCTTCCGGACGAGATTGGCCATATGCGAGGCCTGTATGAACTGCGACTGAGCGGCAATGAGCATCTGTCCGGCATGCTGCCCGTCTCGTTCTTCGCGCTGTCCAGTCTCTCCACACTCGAGTTGACCGGTACCGGGCTGTGCGCACATGGCGGCGCGACGTTCCAGGCCTGGCTGGCTGGCGTGTGGAGGCGGGAGGGAGTGACGAACTGCGGACCGCCGCCTGTGAACCCCGATCGCGACACGCTGATCGCCTTCTACCACGCCGCCGGCGGCCCGGATTGGGTGTTCAACACCAACTGGCTGAGCGACCGGCCGTTGGGCGAGTGGTACGGCGTGAACACGGACGGCTTTGGCCGCGTGACACGATTGATGCTCTACACGATCGATGGCGACAAGCCGCTGGACAGCCGCGGCAGCAGTCTGACCGGCAACGGCCTGAGCGGGGAGATTCCCGCCTCAATCGGCCAACTGACCGAACTGGGTTGGCTCCTCCTCGCCGACAGCGATCTGAGCGGGTCGCTGCCCGAGGAACTGGGCAACCTGCGCCGCCTTCACTCCTTGTATCTGAACGCCAATCCCGATCTGTCCGGTCCGCTGCCTGGTTCATTGCGCGGCCTGACGGAACTCTCCCAACTGTCGGTGGCCGGCACGCAGCTCTGCGCGCCGGCCGATTGGATGTTCCAGTCCTGGCTGCGCGAACTCGAGCACCACGAGGGAATCGTCAACTGTGCCGCCACGGGGCAGATCTCCGACCGAGAGGCGTTGACAGCCTTCTACCACACGACCGACGGACCAAACTGGGAGGACAGCACGAACTGGCTCAGCGACCGGCCATTGGGCGAGTGGCACGGAGTGACCACGGACGGCGACGGCCGAGTCATCGAGTTGTCGTTGTACAGGCCCGACTGGATTCAGCCGGTCGACAGCGGCGAATCCAGGGGTTACGGATTACGGGGCTCCATTCCGGCTGAGATCGGACACCTCGACAGGCTGCAACGGCTCGATCTGCGAAACAACAACCTGAGCGGAACGATCCCAACGCAAGTGGGCGAACTTGGCGAGTTGCGAGTCCTGCTTCTGGATCGCAACTGGTTGAGCGGACTGATCCCTCTCCAACTGGGTGAACTCGTCAAGCTGGAACGCCTGTCGTTGGGCAGCAACAATCTGGACGGGCCTATCCCAATCGAATTGGGCAACCTCTCCGAGTTGACCCTTTTGCGGCTTGATCGCAACAAACTGAGCGGGCGGATTCCCGTGCAACTGAGCCATCTCTCCAACCTGAAAGAACTACACCTCGAACGAAATCGGCTGGGCGGATCGATCCCGTCCCAGCTTGGCCGGCTGACCAATGTGCAGCGATTGTCGCTGTCGGGCAACTATCTCGGCGGGACGATCCCCCCGCAACTGGGCCGCCTGACTGAGCTTGCGGTGCTGTATCTCGGCGGGAACCAGTTGAGCGGGCCGATCCCGCCCGAACTTGGCGCGCTGTCCAAGCTGACACGCCTGACGCTCAGCGACAGTCGGGGGCTGGAGGGGCCGCTGCCGCTCGCGTTGCGCAACCTGACCTCCCTGCGATTCCTCTGGCTGGACGGATCGGCTCTCTGCGCGCCGGCCGACCGGGATTTCGGAACCTGGCTCGACGGCATTGAGCGGCGCCACGACGCGCCCACCTGCCCCGCGCCAGCCGAGCACGATGACCGCGAGGCGCTGGTCGCGCTGTACCGCGCCACCGACGGTCCCAACTGGGTGTTCGACGACCATTGGCTGAGCGATCGCCCACTGCACGAGTGGTACGGAGTCACCACCGACGGCTGGGGCCGAGTGACCGAACTATCGCTCGTCACGCAGGACGGCGACCAGCGCGTTGGCAGTCTGGACAATGAGGATGTAGAACTGACCGGCAACGGGTTGCGAGGTCCTATTCCGGCGACGATCGGCCGGCTTGACCGGTTGCGATATCTGCTTCTTCCCGGCAACCAGTTGCGCGGGTCGGTTCCGCCCGAACTGAGCCAACTCTCGAACCTGCAGTTACTGGAACTGAGCGACAATCCCGACCTGACGGGGCCACTGCCCAGCTCGTTCAGCGGTCTGACGGGGCTCGATTTCCTGGCGTTGGAGCGAACCGGTCTGTGCCTGCCAGGTGACGCGGCGGTTCAGGAATGGCTGGAAGGCATCCAGTACGAAGGGGACGCACCGGCCTGCGAAGCGTCAGGCTCGAACCACGATCGCTCACGATGATCAGAACCCGCCCCGGGCCGTTTTGCCCAGGCGGAAGGCGCCGGTGCGCTCGTAGGCGACGTCCGATACGTAGATGTGCTGACTGGCGACGAGGATGTCTCGCAGGACCTGTTGCAGCGGGCTATCTCTGAACGCGGCTGCGCCGCCGCCCTGATGATGCGCGAAGCGGACCACGTCGACGCAGGTGTCGGTGACCCAGGCGACCATCGCGCGGATTCGCGCGTCGTACGACGGCTCGATCGGCTCGCCTGCTTCGCGCTGGGCCATCGCGTCGTCCAGGGTGGACAGCGCGTAGGCTCTCGCCGCCTCGTAGCGGCAGGACGCTTCGCCAAAATCGCGCTGAAACGCTCCACGATCGGCGACCGTGGTCGCCTGTCCGAACCGCGTCCGGTTGCTGAGCTCGCCCCTGAGCAACTCAAGCGCACGCTTCGCGGACCCCAACGCGATGCCGGTGTGACCGGGACTGAGGAATGTGATTGTGGGATTCGAGAACCAGGGACCGCCGCGGTAGGAGCGCACGCCGCCGAAGGAGGTCATGAAGGGTCGCTCGACGATCACGTCGTGGAGCTGATAGTGACAGCTACCGGTGCCTTCCAACCCCATCACGTCCCAACTGTCCTCCACCTGCACCTGATCCAGCGGTACCAGCGATCCGGCGACGGGCGGCAACCCGTCTTCCGGTGCGGGTCGCGAGCCTTCCTCGTTACGCACGATCGCATTAGCGAGCACCCAGCCGCAATGTCGGATGCCGCTGGCGAACGACCAACGTCCGTTGAGCCGGAATTTGCCATCGGGCAAGGCCGTCGCCACACCCTCGGGATTGGCCGTGCTGGCGATTCGTGGGAACGTTTCGCCGAAGATGGTCTCGAGCCCGGCGCCGTCAGGCAGGTGCGAGGCGGACAGAGCAGACGATTCGGACTGGATCATGGCCACCCAGCCGCTGGACACGTCCGTGCTGGCGAGCTGTTCGAAGACCTCAACCTGGGTCGCGGGATGCACATCGAATCCGTCAACCTCAAGCGGCGCCGCCATGCGGAACAGGCCCGCGTCCTCCAGCGCAGTCACCGACTCCGGCGCCAGCGTCCGAGCCTGGGTCGAGGCGGCGGCGTACTCGCGCAGCGTCGGGCCGACGGATTCGGCCCGCTCGACCCAGTCCGATCGTTCGCGCTGCCGTTCGGGACTGGTGCGGCTCATGATCGTTCCCGGCGTTCCAGACTACCGATTACAGGCCGGGTCGAACGGTCATGCCGAGCAGATGCTGGCCTCGGCGGATGTAGGCGGACTGAGTCTGGATCACGTGCTGGCTGACGGTCTGGATGTCCCGCAGCAAGCGGGCGAGCACGTTGTCGCTGTAGACCGCAGGACCCCCGGCGTGCTCGTGGACGGTTCGGACGATCTCTTCGGCGGTCTGGTGGGCCCAGCGCAGGGCGGCGCGGGCGCGGTCGTCCATGCGCACGGCATCCTCGACGGATCGCACTGGCGCCGTCAGCAACTCATCGAAGAGATGATGGCCAAAGCCTTCCATCACCTCAAGCTGGGCCGCGCAGCGTCCGAGGTCGCCCTGGAAGTGCTGCTGCTCGGCGATTGAGGATCGTTGACCGGTACGAGTGTGGGATGTGGCCTGGGTCGTGATCTCTTCCACGGCTCGTTTGGCGACGCCGAGGGGGAATCCGTAACCGGCCGCGGTCAGGAAGGTGACGGTCGGTCGCGCCAGCCAGCCATCTCCGCGCAGGGGTGGACGTTCGAAGCCGACCAGGCACATCTCGTCGGGCACGAAGACCTGTTCGTAGCGGTAGTGGGTCGAGCCCGTGCCGCGCATGCCCATCGTGTGCCAGGTGTCTTCGACCAGGACATCGGCTTTCGGCGCCGCCGCGCACAGCAACGGCGGCGGTTTGCCTGGTTCCGGTTCCTGCCCGGTGATCCGCGACATCGAGAGCACGAAGTCCGAGTGATGGATGCCCGAGGCCCAGCCCCAGCGCCCGCTGACCATCCAGCCGCCTTCGACCCGCTCGGCCTCACCCTCGGGCGCAATCGACCCGCACGTCACCGGCCAGCGCTGGTCGGAGTCGGCGAAGATCCGCTCGACGGCGCCGTCGGGCAGTCGCGAGGCGAGCCAGGCCGACTCGTGCGCGCCGATCAGGGCGCACCAACCGGCGGAGGAGTCGTGCGACGTGATGTCGGCGATCACCTGCGTCTGCAGCCTGGGATGGGCGTTGATGCCGCCGAGCTCGGTGGGCGAACAGAGGTTGAAGGCGTCGACGCTGCGCAGCGCCGCTTCTGTTGCGGGCGAGAGGTGGCGCAGTTCCTCGTTGGCTGCGGACTCGGCGCGCAGGGTGTCGCCGATCGTCGCAATCCGCTCGCGCCATTCCGCTCGCTGGTCGGCCAATGTCGGTGCCATATGGAACCTCTCCATTTTCGAGACGAAATGTACGGCCTTGCGTAGCGTCGCTTGATTCGGGGGCAAGCTCGCTTCCAGAAGCGTACTGTTCAGCCAGGACTGAGGAGGCAGCCTGAAAGGAGGAACGCCATGACGTTCCGACTCGCCGCCCTCATCCACAAGCGCCGCCAGCAGTCGAGGAAGCGCATTGGCGGCCGCTGCGACGTTCCACCGAACGGTTGGCGGCCATGAAACTCGTACCTGCTAACCAGGCGGGCCTAGTCGAGGCCATCTTCGCCCTCGCCATCTTGATCTGGATGGCCTCACTCGTCACGATGATGCACGTCGGCTACATGATCGCTCCCTTTACGATTCCGCTGTTCATTGTTGGTCTCATAGGTCACTTCACGTGGCGCAGAGCTGTTCTGGCGACTATGGGTCTCGCTTGGGCCTGCTGGATGCTGTGGGTCGCATTCGGAGGCCCGTCATGACCGCGCGAGCCGATTTCCAGAATGCGCTGATGACTATCGGATTTGTTATCGGCGGAACATCAATGGGCTGGTGGTTCATGATTGGGAGTGTCGCGGCGGTGTACGCATCCCTGCTAGTCGGACACTTGACCGTCTTGGGTGGCTTCGCCCTCAGGCGATCCCGACGACGACTGATGGTCGCGTTTCTGTTGACCATCCTGATGTGGTGGCCGGCTCCGTTCGGCGATCTGATTTGGGCCTGAAGATGTTCCGCTGATCACCGCTGGGCGCAACGTCGGGAATGGCAGTCGCGCGGCTTGGAGGGCGCATGTCGAAGCAAGCTTCTCCACGCAGACGCGCATCGTCCTTGGCGCTGATCATCCTCGGCTGGCTGATGGTGCTCTTTGGTTTGGCGACGGCGTTTAGCGGCTTTGGCTTTCCATTTCTGATCGTCTGCCCGATACCGTTTCTGGTCGGGGCATACCTCGTGCCCAGCAGGTACCGCATCGCTCACGCCGTCGTCATTCTGGCCTGCTGGCTCACGGGTCTCGGCTTCGTATTGGCGTAAGGAATCTGCCATGACCATCCCCACGCCGCGCCAGCTTCAGCGACTGGGACTCATGCCCAGGCCGCTGCGCGAGCGACTCCGCGATCGCAGTTCCCTGGCGCTGATCGGACTTGGTGTGGTTGCCGTTCTGATTTCGGCGCTGACTCTGGTCAGCATCGGGCTGTTCATCGGGTTGGGGTCGGCGGGCCTGTTCCTGCTAGGCGGCCTCACGTATCCGACCCGGTCCCGTTGGAAGGCCGCCCTCGGCGGCATAGCCTGGGCCGTGTTCTGCCTGGCGCTCTTGCTCGCTCTCCTACTGGGCGAATAGCTGGCCCGTTTGCAGAAGCGGCGCGCGATCATTGCTCAGAGCGAGCCAAGGCAGGAGAAAGAGCAACGACCGGCGCAGTTCTCATTGCGTTCCGACTCGGAGTGGGGAGGGTGTCGCCGATGGCGGCGGGGCGTTCAGATTCCGGGCCGCACTTCGAGGCCCAGCCGGTGCCGACCCAGCCGCACGTAGGCGCTGTCACCGGGCATGACGTGTTGGGACGAGGTCTGAATGTCCCGCAGCAGGCGCTGAACGACGCTGCTCTCGAACACGTCGGCGCCGCCCATGTGATCGTGAACGATCTTGACGATCCGCTCGGTCGTCTGGTTGCACCAGCGATAGGCCGAGCGAGCCTGGTCGCCCAGGCGGATCGTCTGCGCCTGCGATTCAATTGGTGCGTCGTGCAACTGCTCGCAGAGATTGCGACCGTAGCCCTCGATGGCGTCCAGCATGGCCTGCGCCTCGCCGATGTCGTGCTGGACCCGCTCGCGATCGGCGATTGACCCTCGGTAGGCGCGACGTTGACCCGACGGCGCGTGGGCTGCAAACTCCTCAAGCGCTCGGCGGGCGATGCCGACGCTGGTCGCGTACATCGCCGGGACGAGGAAGATTGGGTTGGGCTGGGTGACGAATCCCTCGCCCCGGAGCGGCGGGAGCTCCAGATTCTCCAGCTTCATCTCGTGCGGTACGAACAGGTCGTCGAAGCGGTAGTGGGCCGAGCCGGTGCCGCGCATTCCCAGCGTGTGCCACGAGTCTTCAATCTCGACCTGCTCTCGCGGAGCGGCGACGGTCACCGTGGATCGCGGCGTACCCGGCTCGGTCTCGTCGCTAACCAGGAAGCTCTGGACCAGGACGTAGTCGCAGGTGTGAATGCCCGAGGCCCAGGCCGAGCGCGCATTGACCATCCAACCGCCTTCGACCGGGCGCGCCTCGCCCTCGGGCGCGAGGCCTCCGGCCGCGACCGGGAATCGCCAGCCGTCTCGACCCGGATCAAAGAGCCGTTCTGCGGTCTCTTCCGGCAATCGGGTCGCGAGCCAGGCCGATTCCTGGCAGCCATTCATCAGGTTCCAGCCGGTCGACGGATCGGCGGCGGAAACGGTCGCGACCGTTTCGAGCTGCGCGACCGGATGCAGATCGGAACCGCCGAGCTCGACCGGCGTGCAGATGCCGAATGCGTCGATGCTTCGCAGCGCTTCCATTGTCGCGGGCGAGAGGTGACGCAGCTCTTCGTTGTGGTCGACTTCGGCGCGCAGGATCGCATCGATCGACTCGGTGCGCTCTCGCCAGTCGCGACGCTGTTCGGTCAGGTTGGTCGCCATACGGAAACAACGCTTCCCGTGGTTGTCATCGGGGCTGACCGTACCGCGCATACACTGAGTTCGCAATTGGGTTGACTACGCGGATGCTGCTGACAGGAGCGCGATGATGGCTGGTGTTTCCGACGTACGGGAGATCATTGCGGGCGATGGCGAGACCGGCGTGGAGATCACGCGCAACGTGCGCCGTTGGGTCGACGAGCAGGTGATTCCCAACGCCGTGGAGCTGGAACACGCCGGAGAGTTTCCGGCGAAGATTCACGCCGACATGTGTGAGATGGGCATCTTCGGGATCACGTTTCCCGAGTCGCACGGCGGACTCGGGCTGTCGTTCGAGACCTACTCGGCGGTGATCGAGGAGATTTCCCGAGGTTGGATGGGGCTCGCGGGGATTATCAACACGAATGTGATCGACGGCTGGATCATCGACGAATACGGCACCGACGATCAGAAGAATCGCTTCCTGCCCGGTCTGGCGACCGGCGAGAAGCAAGGCTGCTTCACGATCACCGAGCCGAACGCGGGGTCGGACGCACAGGCCATCCGCACGACGGCTTCACGCGACGGCGACGATTACATCCTCAACGGCAACAAGCTGTTTGTGACCAACGGCGACCGCGGCGATGTCTACCTGGCGATGACCAAGACGGATCCGTCGGCGCAGCCGCGGCATCGCGGGATTTCGGCCTTCCTGGTCGAGAAAGGCACGCCGGGATTCTCGATGGCGCGGACGATCGACAAGCTGGGCTACAAGGGTCCCGAGACGGCGGAGCTGTTCCTCGAGGACGCTCGCGTGCCGATGGACAACCTGCTCGGCGGGCAGGAAGGTCGTGGCTTCCAGCAGATGATCTCTGGACTGGAGATTGGGCGGATCAACGTGGCGTCGCGTGCCACGGGTGTCGCACAGGCGGCGTTTGATGCGGCGATTGTCTATGCGCAACAGCGCGAGACGATGGGACGGCCGATTGCCCAGCATCAGGCGATCCAGCTCAAACTGGCCGAGATGGCGACCAAGATTCGCGCGGCGCGACTGCTGACTCGTGACGCGGCACGCAAGAAAGACAGCGGTCAGCGCTCCGACCTGGACGTCGGCATGGCCAAGCTGTTCGCGACCGAAGTCGCGCTGGAATGCACGCTCGAATCGATGCGCGTACACGGCGGCGTCGGCTACACCAAGGAACTCCCGGTCGAGCGCTACTATCGCGACGCTCCGTTGATGGCGGTCGCCGAGGGCACAAACGAGATCCAGCGGATCGTGATCGCGCGGCGTCTGCTGGAGATGTACGCCGTCGACTAACCCGTTCCCGCAAGCGATCACGCACCGAAACCTGGAGGATGAAATGCCGACCAAAGAGATGTTCGGCCGCTACCTCGACGAGTTCGAGGTCGGCGAAGTGATCGAGCATTGGCCTACGCGGACGGTGACCGAGGCCGACGACCTGCTCTTCTGCATGCTGACGATGAACCATCACCCGCTGCACACCAACAAGCAGTTCGCCGAGGACACGCAGTTCGGTCAGCGGATCGTGTCCGGGCCGTTCGTCTACTCGTTGGTCTTCGGCATCACCGTGCCGACGGTCTCGGGCAAGGCAATCGCCAACCTGGCCACGACCGATCTGCGTCACACGGCGCCGGTCTTCCACGGCGACACGATCGCGGTCAGGACAGAGGTGCTCGAGGTCCGCGAGAGCAAGAGCCAGCCCGACCGAGGCATCGTCACGGTGCACACGACCGGTGCGAACCAGGACGGAACCGAGGTCATCTCATTCCATCGGGCGGTCATGATCCCCAAGCGACCGGAGTAGGACCTGCCAGGCGCCGCAGCTCACGCCGACATGGTGGCGCATGTGGTCCGAGTGGCTCAGTCATTCGGTCTGGAAGCGTCCACGCTCCACAGCCATGGGCAGCGAGTCTGGGGCGCGGAGCGGGTGATTGATGTCCTCTTGGTTCACCCGCGCAGCCACGAGCGGGTCGGAATCGAGTGTCGCTACGAGCCGGGCGGCGGCGAAGAGGCGGAACGAGTCCTGACCCTGATGGGGGACGTCCGGACCTGGGTGATGCGCGGCGTGATTGTCGTGGAGGGCGCTGGATTCCCTCCCTACATGGGCATGCTGCGCGGAGAGGGCCTGGTCATTGATCTGGACGACTTGAAGCAGGTGTTGCCGTTGTACTTTGACGAACGTGTACCTGCGGACTTCCAACCGAGCGGATGAGAAACTCCCGCACGACGCCGCGTCCGGCAGCGTTTGCATTGATGTTCCGGCGAGCTTCGACGTGGGCCAGATCGAAACACTCGTGTCGATACATGGCCGCGACGTCCGGGTGGCCTGAGTTTGAGAGCACGACCCTTGACCCTCGCTCGGCCAGCGCTTCGGCCGTCGCTGCCAGACGGGACTGCTCCTCGGCGCCGAACTCGTTCTCCGTGTATGCGGTGAAGTACGAAGTTTCGCTGACCGGTACATAGGGCGGGTCGAAGTAGACGAAGTCTCCGAGGCCGGCTGTACGGAGAGCGGTCGAGAAGTCCGCCACAAACAACTCAACCCCTTGCAACGCCTCCGACGCTGCCAGCAGATTCTCTTCGTTGCAGATCGTCGGGTTCTTGTGGCGTCCATGCGGGACGTTGAACCCGCCCTTGCTGTTGACCCGATACAAGCCGTTGTAGCAGGTCTTGTTGAGAAAGATCAGGTTGGCCGCGCCGCCCAGACTGCAGGTCAGTTTCTTGGCTCGAATGGTGTAGTAGTACTCGGCCTGATCGTCGGCGGCTCGGTACTTTCGTTGATGCCTGTTAAGAGCCCGAATCAGTCCCTGGACGTTGTCGCGGACCTGTATGTAGGCGTTGATCAGCTCTTTGTTGCTGTCCGACAACACGGCGCGTTGGAACCGACCTTCTTCCTGGAGGGCAAAGAACAGCGCCCCTCCGCCCAGGAACGGCTCGTAGTACGTGCCGATCTGTTCGGGCGCCGCTTCAAGGAGTTGCGGCAGCAGCGCGGTCTTTCCGCCGGCCCATTTGAGAAACGGCTTGGCCATCTCAGCGACCTCCGCTTCGCACGGCTTCGATCGCCTGATCGACCGCACCGTCGATCCGCCGCATCAGCAGCTCGGCTCGGTTGACGAACAGGTCGCGGGTCCAGTCGATCCGCCACTGCTGCTCAAGGCTGAGCTGGCACTCGGCGATGGCCTGTTCGACCTCATCCTCGTCTTCAATCGTCACCTCCCCGTCGGGACGGATCAGCGCGTCGAGCAGCAGATCATGAAACTCCACGTGTTCGCCGTCGAAGATCACCTGGTCGATGGTGTCGAGGCGGTAGATTCGCAGGTCGCCGTTGGGTTTGTGCAGCCGGTACGCGCTGTACGGGAGATTGGGCCACCAGATGCCCCAGCTCGTGTACCCACCGGCTCGGGGATAGCGGCTGATCGCCCTGGGGTCTTTGTCGGCGACCCAGCGGCCGACGATTACGTCGGGCGTCGCCAACCAGCGCTCCAGGGGAAACTCGAGGATTCGGCCATCGAGCGCCACCTTACGTTCAACCAGCTCTTCCGAAGGCGCAGGCGGTAGTTCGTTGGGGTCCGCAGGCTCTGGCATACGCGGACAGTATCGCCCAGTCCGGGGACCCGCGCCAATCCTTCGCCCAGTCGAACTATCCAGTCGAACTATCCCTCAATCGCAACGTGATTGCGTCGTGCTACGCTTGCGTGCGGATCGCGGTGTCCCATTTTTTCACCGTCCCCTCAATATGGCGCTCGACCCAAGGTTCCGAGCGCGGTCAATCGGAGTGCGCGCGATGCCGGCAGTTGTGACGATCGGTGGGCAGTGGGGCGACGAAGGCAAGGGTCGCGTGGTCGATCTGCTGGCGCGTCATGCGTCAATCGTGGTGCGCTACTCGGCCGGCAACAATGCCGGACACACCATCGTCAACGACAAGGGCAAGTTCGCCCTGCACCTCGTCCCGGCCGGCATCTTCTACCCCGACAAGACGGCGATCATCGGCAACGGACTGGTGATCGATCCGCAGGCGCTGATCGACGAGATCACCATGCTGGAAACCCGCGGCGTCAGCACCGAACGGCTACGCGTCTCGGACCGTGCGCACCTGGTCATGCCCTGGCATCCGATCATCGATCAGCAGGAGGAGCAGTTCCGCGGCACAGCGGCGGTTGGCACCACGGGCAAGGGCGTCGGTCCTGCGTTCTCGGACAAGGTCGGACGCTGGGGTATTCGCATGTCCGAGCTCGCCGACGCCGAAGGCTTCATGCAGCGGCTTCGCCTGGTGCTCGATTACAAGAACGAGATGCTGACCAAGCTCTACGGGGTGGAGCCGCTCGATTTCGACCATGTTTATGAGTCTTACCGCGAGCACTGGGCGCGGCTGGCGCCGTATGTCACCGACACGTCGCTGATCTGCCACGAGGCCTTGCGGCGCGGCGACCGCATCTTGCTCGAAGGCGCGCAGGGGTCGCTGCTCGACCTCGACGCGGGCACCTACGACTACGTGACCTCTTCCGTCCCCACCTCGATGGCCGGCGGGGCCGCCGTCGGCGCGGGCATCGCTCCGCGCGACATCGACCGCGTCGTGGGCGTCTACAAGGCGTACCAGACGCGCGTCGGCAACGGCCCCATGCCAACCGAGCTGATCGGTCGCGAGGGCGACCGGCTGCGGGACGCCGGGCAGGAGTACGGCACCACGACCGGACGGCCGCGGCGCTGCGGCTGGTTCGACTCGGTCGCCGGGCGCTACACGATCCGGCTGAATGGCTGCCACAGCATCTCGTTGACCCGGCTCGACGTGCTCGATCGTTTCGAGATGCTCAAGGTCTGCGTCGCCTACAACATCAACGGCCGCCGTGTGGACGAGTTCCCCAGCTCGCGCCTCGCCCTTGAAGCGGCCGAACCCATCTACGAAGAGCTGCCTGGTTGGGAAGCGAATACCAGCGACTGCCGCCGGTTCGACGATCTGCCGGACAACGCGCAACGCTACGTGCGCCGCATCGAGGAGCTGATCGGAGCGCCCGCCGCCCTAGTCAGCGTGGGACCCGAGCGCGACCAGGCGATTATCGTGGATCCGATCTTGTAGCGCCTCGCACTCTCAGGCGAAACTTATGCATCAGCCTCCGACCTGGCTCACACCATCGTCATACCCGCACTTGCTGCGGGTATCTCGCCGAGTCGAGCAACGACGCCCATTGCAGCACTTAGCGAGATTGCCGCGGCGGAGCGCGGCAATGACGGAGCTCGCTACTGGAGAACTCTCAGCCGGACCTGGAGGACCGCGATGTCGGAAACGGTGATTTCCATCTTGGTCATGTTGCACGTGATCGGCGTGGCGATCTGGTTGGGCGGACAGATCGTCACGGCTGCCTGCGTGATTCCGGCGCTGCGCGCGGTTGGCGATCGGACCATGTGGCTGGACGCGCTGGAGGGCTTCACGCGACGCTTCGGCAGAGTCGGCATTGCCGCCATGGTGATCATCGTGATCACCGGCGGCGCGATGATCGACCCGCGCCTGGACCAGGCCGAGAACTTCGGCCCCAACATCTACGACGCTCGCTGGGGCTACATCTTCGTGATCAAGATGGCGCTCTGGGCGGTGATGATCGCGCTGATTGGCTTGCACCAGTTCGTCTTCGGTCCGCGACAGCTCGAACTCGCCAGGCAGACGGCCGACGCCGATGAAGACACGCCGGAACTGAAGCGCGTGCGAACGATCACGATCATGCTGTCCATCGCCGGTCTGTTGATGACCCTGCTGGTCGCCGGCGCCGGCGCATTCCTCGGCAACCACAACTTCTCGATGCTGCCCTCCTGATGGTCCTGATGTTTCACACACGACGAGTCGCCGCTTCCTCCACACTCGGCATCTTGCTGATCGCGCTCGCGGCGATCGTCGGCGCGCTGACTTCGGTCGACTCTGCGCATGCGCAGTCGTCATCGCTGCAAGTCAACATGGCGATCTGGGTTTCGGAAGAGGGCTACGCCGAACTGTGCGTCGACCTGCACGACACGCAGGCCGGACGGACGCGTCAATGCCCGGACCGCCGACGGTTCGTGTTCGACCGAGCGCCTGAGGGACGATGGTTGCGATCGGCGGCGTTGCACATCGCGCCGGAGGTCTCGATCTACGCTCGCGCCCGTCGCAGCGGCAATCTGCTGCACTACGGACTCGGCGTGACCATCGAAGGCGAAACCCGAGCGCTCAGTTCGCGGACCTGGCAGTTCGACTGGGGCGCAGCCGAACCGAACCGCTGGGTGACGAGTCGCGCGTTGCGGCTGCGACTGCCGGTCGCGCCGCACGCCGAACTCTGGCCGGTCCAGAGCGGGATGGTCGCCGGCGCGCACCGGCTGGAGGTCGGCAAGCCCGCGCCGGAGTTCCTGCTGCCGGCGCTGGGCAGCCCCAGCGAAACGCTCGTCTCTTTGTCGCGGGCGCGATCGGGCGGCGAGCAACTCACCCTGATTGTCTTCTGGTCTTCCTGGGCGCCGTTCGTCGGCGAGACGTTGAACGTGCTGTCCGACCTTGCCGCTCGCCAGGACGACGTTCTGGTCATCGGCGTCAACGTGTACGAGGTTGACGAGGGCGCGGGCGAAGCATTCGCGCGCAACTATGGGACGGACCTCTTGCACCTGGTCGATACGACCGGGGAGGTCGCGCAGCACTACCGAGTCGACGGCATTCCCGAACTGTTTGTGCTCGATGAGCGCGGCATCTACCGAGGCGTCATACGCGGCGCCGCTCCGCTGACCCAGATTCTCTACGCGCTGACCACCGTGGAATGATGGTCGGCCCGGCGGTCGGATAGCCTGCGAGCGCAGCCAGCACGCTGACTCACGCGCAACGCACCCTCACGCAACGAAGGTGCAACCGAGGAGCAACATCATGCCCGAGTACGAAGACATCCTGTACGAAACCAGTGGCCGGTTGGGGATCGTAACCCTCAACCGTCCGGAGAAGATGAACGCGCTCAGCCACCGCCTGCGAGCCGAACTGTTCGACGCGCTCAAGGTCGCCGAGGCCGATGACGGCGTGCATGTCGTGATCATCCGCGGCGCGGGACGCACGTTCTCGGCGGGCTACGACATTACGCCGGTGCCGAACTTGTCCGAGTCGGACTACCTCGACTATCGCTCCGGACTACCCACTGTCGGACCGATCCATCCCGGACAGGGCCAGTGGCCGCAGCATCTGCTCTCGGGTTACTGGCAGATCTGGGAGCTGACCAAGCCGGTCATCGCGCAGGTGCACGGCTACGCGCTGGCGGGCGGCTCCGAGCTGGCCTCGATGTGCGACCTGATGTACGTGGCCGAGGACGCGATCATCGGTTATCCGCCCGTCCGCGCGATGACCACGGTCGACATCCTCTACCACCCCTGGCACATGGGCATGCGCAAGGCGCGCGAGCTGCTCTACACGGGCGACTCGGTGACCGGTCTCGAGGCCGTCGAGCTGGGCTGGGCCAATCGCGCGTTCCCGGTCGAGCAGCTCGCCGAGGAGACCGAGAAGATGGGCGAGCGGATCGCCAACATCGCCCCCGACATGATCCAGATGTCGAAGCGCGGCCTCAACCGCGCCTACGAAGTGATGGGCTTCCGCACCGCGCTGCAAGTCGGCGCCGACATCCAGGCGCTCTCGACCTACCGCCCGTCCGCCGGGGATTTCGGCCGCATCGCACGTGAGAAGGGCCTCAAGGCCGCTCTCGACTGGCGAGACGGTCCCTTCCAGGACTACGGAGCAGCCAAGTCCCGCCCATCCTCGCCGGGCAACTAGGGTCGTTCCGAGCTCTACGTCTGGAGAGTCGCGCGAACCCCGTTCCGGTCCCCTCTCCCGGCGGGAGAGGGTGAGGGTGAGGGCCCTCCGCGACCCAGTCAGGCCCCACGACCAGATAACGAGCGGCGACCGGACCCTCACCCCAGCCCTCTCCCAGAGGGAGAGGGAGTAGAACCCGAGGGCTTAGGCGCAGCTCCCCTCTGGAGACTTGCGCGTAAACCCGAGCTTCAATGCGATGGCGCACTCCTCCCAGTCCCCGACTTGTTCGGGGACCCGCTCGGCTCCCCGTCTCGTACCTGGTAGATCCCCGGTAGTGCCGAAC
>DAOUKQ010000040.1:0-3447 GCA_034421135.1 Dehalococcoidia bacterium | reverse complement strand
GGCGGCCACATCATCATGATGGACCCGCGCAACGGCGACATCCTGGCATTGGCTTCCTTGCCGACCTACAACCCAATGACGATCGACCTTGACCACCCTGAGTCGATGGCGCTGCTGAGGTCCAGGGCCGCCTCTGACATCTACGAGCCGGGCTCGACGATGAAAGTCGTCACCATGGCCGCAGCGCTCGACGCCGGAGTCGTCGCGCCCGACACGACCTTCGTCGACACGGGCGCCGTCGTCATCGAAGACCGCACGATCAAGAACTTCGACCTCTCCCATCACGGTGAGCAGACCATGACCCAGGTCCTGCAGCGCTCGCTCAACACCGGGTCGGTCTGGGTCGCGCAGCAGCTCGGCGCCCGAACGTTCTACGAGTACCTCTACAAGTTCGGTTTCGGCAACACGACCGACTCAGGTCTCCCCGGCGAGATCGGCGGCGTCGTCACCGATTCGACCGATATCCGCTGGTCGCCCGCGCAGCTCGCAACCGATTCGTTCGGACAGGGCATCGCCGTCACGCCGTTGCAGATGGTCCAGGCCTACGCAACGATTGCACGCGGCGGTGTTCCCGTGTACCCGCGGCTCGTCAGGGCGGTGATCACCGATGACGGGGTGCAGCACTTCGAGCCCCGCACTCGCCGACGCGCGATCAGCCGGGAAACCGCAGCCACGATTACCTGGATGATGCAGGCGGTTGTCGACGGCGTGCTGGGACATCCGGCCCAGGTGGACGGCTGGCCTGTCGCCGGTAAGTCGGGAACCTCCGACGTCGTCGAGTTCGGCAGCTACCTCGAAGGCGAGTCGCTCGCTTCCTTCGCCGGATTCGCACCGGCCAACGATCCGCGCGTTGTCGTCCTCGTCCGCATCGACCGCCCCCAGGGCGAGATCTACGGCGGCATCGTCGCCGCGCCGATTTTCTCCGATCTGATGGCCCAGGTGCTGCCTTATCTCGGCGTTCCGCCCACCGCCTACGTTGCAGACACCGAAGCCTGGAACACGGCGCCCGAAACAGATCCGAGCCGGGATGCTGAGCAACCCGACGGCGACGGACAATCCACGCTCGCAGCAGAGGTCGATGACGACGATCCGAGTGCCTCGCCGGTGACTTACATCGAGGAAGACGAGGGAGACGACGTGAGTGAAGTCGAGGAGGAAGACGAATGATCTCCTCCAGGGATCTCGCCCGGCTACTCGGCGACCTGCTGCTCAACGAGCCGGGCTCCACGGACGAGGCGTTCTCGGACATCGTGGTTGATTCGCGAGAGGCCCAACCCGGTTCGCTGTTTGTCGCTCTCCGCGGCGAGGCGCGCGACGGTCATCAGTTTGTCGACGACGCGTTGCGCCGTGGTGCGTCTGCGGCCCTGGTTTCCGAGGCCTCGGGTCTGCGTGGATCCTCGATGTTCGTCGTTCGGAATCCACTTTTCGCGTTGCAGGAGGCCGGCCGCCGCTGGCGCGGTCGCGTGAAGGCGCAGATCGTCGGGATCACCGGCAGCGTCGGCAAAACGACCGTCCGAGAGGCGACGTACCAGGTCCTCTCCCGACATTTCCCGGCCCATCAATCACCCCGAAACTTCAACGGCGACATCGGCTTGCCGATGGCGCTGCTCGGCATCGATCCGGCCGATGAATGGGCGGTGATCGAGATCGGTCCATATTCGCAAGAAGAGATGGAGCTGCTCGTCGAGTCCGCCCGGCCCGACATCGGGATCGTCACCAACGTCGGACCAACGCATCTCGAACGCTTCGGCTCCCTTGCTGACACTGAGCGAATCAAGGGGCTCCTGCCCGCCTCGCTGCCCGAGAGCGGCCTCGCAATCCTCAACGGCGACGATCCGCGCGTACGCTGCATGTCGGAGCGCACCAGCGCCGAGACCTTCACCTTCGGCATCGGCCCACGCTGCGACCTGCGGGCCTCAGACGTGGTGGCCAACGGATTCGACGGCATCGAGTTCGATCTCCATCACACGCGCAACCGTGACCAGGTCCGGGTCAAGGCTCCATTAGTCGGCGCGCACCAGGCGATGACCGCGCTGGCAGCTTCCGCCGTCGGACTACGAGCAGGATTGACACTTGCGGAGATCGCGGAATCGTTGGCCAGTCTCCGTCCGGGATCGCGCCTCGCGCGTCGGACGGCATGGAACGGCGCGACGATCATCGACGACGCTTACAACGCCGCGCCGCTTTCGATGCAGGCCGCCCTGGATCTGCTGACCAACTGCCGGCCGCGCCGCATCGCTCTGCTCGGGGACATGTTCGAGCTTGGAACCGAGGAACAGGCGGCTCACCGAGCGCTGGGCATGTACGCCGCCGACCGCTGCGACTGGCTGATCGCCGTCGGCGAACGATCCCGCGACACGGTCGAGTCTGCGCGCGAAGCCGGGCACGCTCAAGCCTGCTGGGTCGCGGAAGCGGATCAGGCCGCCGACATCCTCTTCCACTCGCTCGAACCCGGAGACACGCTGCTGGTCAAAGCCTCGCACGCGATGCATCTGGAAACCGTAGTCGAGAGGCTGGCTGCCTCTTGACTACATTCTCGCTCGGCACGGCAGGGATCGCCTTCATCTTCGCGCTCGCCGTTGGGCCGTTCATCATCCGCTGGTTGCAACGCCGCAGCGAAGGCAAATCGATCTCCGACGAAGGACCGGCCAGCCACATGGTCAAAGCCGGTACGCCGACGATGGGTGGTCTGATTTTTTTGATCCCAATCGCCGTCCTGACGGTCGTCGCCAACCTGGTCGAAGGGGACCGCTGGTCGATTCTGCTGCCGCTGGTCGGCATCGTCGCTCTGGGAGCCCTGGGCTACGTCGACGATCTGGGCACGTTGATCGGCCGTATTCAGACCGGTCTGACCTGGAAGCTCAAGTTTGGCCTGCTCGCCGTCTTCTCGCTCGCCGTCGGACTTGTGCTCTACTTCGCGCTCGATGTCGAGTCGCTCAACGTTCCCTGGGCCGGACAGTTCTCACTCGGCCCCGTCTACATCGTGATCGCCGCGATCACCGTCTTTGCCACAGTCATCTCGGTCGCTATCTCCGACGGCCTCGACACCCTCTGCGGAGGCACGGGAGCGATCGCGATCGCTTCGTTCGGCGTGATCGCCGTCGGACAGGAACAGGATTTCCTCGTCCGCTTCGCCTTCACCACCGTCGGCGCTCTGCTCGGTTTCCTCTGGTTCAATGCCCACCCGGCCAAGATCTTTATGGGCGACACCGGCGCCATGGCTCTCGGCGGAACCCTCGCCATTGTCGCGCTGATGACGGGGCACTGGCTCTTGCTGCCGGTGATCGGGATCGTCTTCGTGCTCGAGGCATCCTCGGACATCGTCCAGGTCGGCTGGTTCAAGTGGACCCGTCGCCGTAGCGGAGAGGGCCGGCGCGTCTTCCGCATGGCGCCGCTGCACAACCATTTCGAAATGGGCGGTTGGTCCGAGCCGCAGATCGTCACTCG
>DAOUKQ010000039.1:0-2608 GCA_034421135.1 Dehalococcoidia bacterium | reverse complement strand
CCGCCGCAGCCGATCACGGCGACGATCGAGCCGCCGGGCACCTTGGCGGTGTAGAGCGCGGCGCCGACGCCGGTCATCACACCGCAGCCGACGAGCGCGGCTTCGGCCGGGGGTACGTCCTCGGGAATCTTGAGGACTCCAGCCTGGGTGGTGAGCATGTACTCGCTGAAGGAGCCGACCGAGGCCATCTGCATGACCGGGCGGCCGTCCCAGCTCAGGCGGCTCATGGATAGTTGCGTGTCGTTGGGCGCGGGGCAGAGGTTGGGCTCGCCGCGCAGGCAGAAGTAGCAGTCGCCGCAGAAGGGGCGGAACGACATGATCACGTGGTCGCCCGGCGCGACGTAGGTGACATCGGAGCCAACCTCTTCGACAACACCGGCAGCCTCGTGGCCGAGGATCGTGGGTCGGCCGCCGAAGGCCGCGCCCCACTTGCCGTCGATGAAGTGGAGGTCGGAGTGGCAGACGCCGCTGGTCGTGGTGCGGACGAGCACTTCGCTCGGCTGCGGATCGCGGACCTGAATGTCATGGACTTCGAGCAGGTCGCGGTCGCCGTCTTTGTCCTGTGCTCCCGGTTCCCAGATGGCAGCTTTCATCGCGGTTCCCTTCCCAGGTTGTTCGCGTACAACGGACCACGCACCTCGCGGGGTCGGCGTTCATGCTACGTGAGCGCTCTGGCCGACACAACAATCGGCTGTCGAGCACGTCCGGTTGTCGAGCGCGTCCAGCGTTAGGCGGGTGGGAGGAGTCCGAAGAGTCGGCGCTTCTTTGGGGGCGGGTTGCGTCGCTCCTGGACTCGCTGAGCGGCGAGTTGAAGCAGCTCGAGGATGCCTCGGGCGGACCAACGATCTTCTTCGAGCCAGGCGGCGAGTTTGGCGTCGGCGGTGGCGACGTTGCCGGCGATGCGGTGATCGTGGAATCGCTGAAGGCGGCGCACGATGCGGAAGGCCATGAGCGAGAACCTGAGCACGGCGAGCAGGGCGATGAAGGCGACGCCGCAGGCGGCGATGCCGACGAGGATGAGGACGGCGTCTCGGAGTTCTCCGAGGTCTTCGAAGACTGCCAGTTCGAGCATCGATTACCCTGTCCAGCGGAGGTTGACCATGCCAAAGCGCGGCCCCGCTGAGAGTCTGATTCTATTCCAGTTGCTGCTCGGAGCGGGGTTCCTGGCGATGGTGGTCTGGACGATCCTGGCCTGGGCGGGGGCGTTTTAGGGGGCGCGGGGCCTCGATCAGCCGAAGCCGAGGATGATGCCGACGGCTAAGGCGAGTCCGGCGAGGAGGATCCCTAACGCTTGGTTGATATGTCTCGCCTGACGGGCTTCCATCTCCGCTCGGCGGGTTTCTGCTTCGGCTATCGCATGCAGGATGTTCGCCTCCATGAGCGCCATCCGGTCGATTGTCCCGTACTCGGAGAGTGTGCTGTTCATTTGGTCGTCAAGCTCGTTGACGAACTCGCTGGCTGGTTCAGGCGCGGCAACCTTACCCCGGACAAGGATGTCGCGCAGCCGCACCGTGTTGAAGACCGCCATTGCCTTCCCACTTCCGTGCGACAAGCATAGCCGGCACGGCTGTTCTATGTGGTGAACGATAGACGTTCGCTCTTACTACCCGATCGGTTATGCGAAGTAGCGGTTCTGGATGTTTCTGGCGATAACCATTCTCTGAATCTGGTTGGCTCCTTCGAAGATCTGGAAGATCTTGGCGTCTCTCATCCACTTCTCGAGGGGGAGTTCTCGCATGAAACCGACTCCTCCGCAGACCTGGACGGCGTCGGTGGTGACTTTCATGGCCATGTCGGAGGCGAAGGTCTTGGCTTTGCTGGCTTCTTCGAGATCGAAGGGCTGGTTTGAGGCGGCCATTTCGCCGGCTCGCCAGGTGAGGAGGCGGGCGGCGTCTATGGCGATGTCCATGTCGGCGAGCATGAAGCCGACGCCCTGGTGCTCGATCAGGGGGCGCTTCATGGTCTTGCGTTCGCGGGCGTAGTCGGCGGCGTACTCGAAGGAGGCGCGGGCGAGGCCGACGGCGAATGCGCCGATCCAGGGTCGGGTGGCGGCGAGGGTGCCGAGCGCGCCGCGTCCGCCGGAGCGGAAGTCGGGGTCGGGGTCGCCGAGACGGTTTTCGAGCGGGATGCGGACATCGTCGAAGGCGAGGTCGGCGGTGTGGGAGGCGCGGATGCCCATCTTGTCCCACATCTTGATCTGGCTGAAGCCCTCGGCCTCCTTGGGCACGACGAAGGCGGACACGTCGCGCCAGCCCTCGGAGTCGGACTCGCGTGCGAAGACGACGGTGATGTCGGCGATGCCGCCGCCGGTGATGAAGCGCTTGGTGCCGTTGAGCACGTACTCGTCGCCGTCGCGCGTGGCGCGGGTCTTGATCATGGCGGCGTCGGAACCGGCGTCGGGCTCGGTCAGGGCGAGCGCGCCGAGCCGGAGCTTGCCGTCGTCGGAGGTGCATTCCGGGATCCAGCGCTCGTTCTGCTCGGGCGTGCCGATCACGGAGATGGCGGTGGCGGCGAGACCGGAGACCTGGGTGCCGAGGGCGATGCCGGCGCAACCCCAGCTCAGCTCCTCGGCGGTGATCATGGCGGTGATGCCGGGCTCGGCCGAGTG
>DAOUKQ010000038.1:0-180838 GCA_034421135.1 Dehalococcoidia bacterium | reverse complement strand
CTCGGGCATGGAGGCCTCGGCGATGGCCATCGTCTCCGGCACCGACATCCTGCCGCTGCCGTTGAGCTGCGACTACAAGCGGATCATGGACAACGACCAGGGCCCGAATACCGGCGGCATGGGCGTCTACGCACCCCCCGGATTCGTCGGCCAGGCCGACAGCGTGTTCGGCGATGTCCATCAGCCCGTAGCGGAACAGATGGCCGCCCAGGGCTGCGAGTTCCGAGGCTTGCTCTACGCCGGACTGATGATCGACGACGGCGCGCTCAATGTCCTGGAGTTCAACGCTCGATTCGGCGATCCGGAGACCCAGGCCGTCCTCCCCCTGCTCGACGGTGACCTGCTGCCGGTGCTCGAAGCCTCCGCCCGAGGCGAGGCGCTGCCCCGCGACGCGATCTCCCACTCCGGCCGAGCATCGGTCAGCGTCGCCATCGTTAGCGGCGGCTATCCCGGACCGTACGTCACCGGCAAACCGATCCACGGCCTCGACGCAGTCGACGACTCCGTTGACATCTTTCACGCCGGCACGGCCATTGATGACGACGGCCGCACCGTCACCGCCGGTGGCCGCGTCCTGGCCGTCACCGCCGTCGCCGATACGCTGGCGGAAGCGCGAGGCATCGCCTACGACAACATCCAACGCATCACCTTCGACGGCTCCTTCTATCGCACGGACATCGCCCTCCGAGAACTGTCCTGAGAGAGGTACAGAGATGACGACCCGCACCATCAAACCGAACCTGCAGACCCACGACGACGTAGCCCCGATCGAGATGTTCCCCGGCGTCTCCCGACGCACCCTCAACGCCGGCGAGCACACGTCGATCCACGAGATCAACATCGCCGCAGGATGCGTCGTACCGATGCACACGCATCCGCACGAGCAGATCGGCTACCTCGTCTCAGGCCGCGTCAAATTCGAGCTCGGCGACGAGACCAAAGAACTCTCCGCCGGCGACTCCTGGATCATCCCCTCCGAGGTCCCACACGAAGTCACCGCGCTCGAAGACGCCGTCGCGCTCGACATCTTCTCCCCCGCTCGCGAGGAGTACATCCCCTAATGATCCCCCGCTACCAACGCGCGGAGATGGCCGCGCTCTGGACCGATGACGCCAAGTGGCGGCGCTGGCTCGATGTCGAGATCGCCGTCGTCAACGCCTGGGCCGACGAAGGCGTCGTCCCCCGAGAGGACGCCGAACTGATTGCGACCAACGCCGGCTACAACGTCGCCGACATCGACCGCTACCAGGCCGAGGTCCACCACGACACGCTCGCCTTCCTCCGCTCCGTCGCCGACACCCTCGGCCCCGAGTCGCGCTGGGTCCACCACGGACTCACCACATCGGACGTCTGGGACACGGCTTCCGCGCTCCAGATCCGCGACGCCGCGCGGATCATCGAGGACGACCTTGCACGGCTTGAAGCCGCCATCACCAAGCGCGCCGTCGAGCACAAGCACACGCTCTGCATTGGCCGCACCCACGGGATCCACGGCGAGCCGACCACCTTCGGCCTGAAGCTGGCCGGCTGGGTCGATGAGACGCGCCGCAACCGCCGGCGTCTGGCCGACGCGATCGAATCGGTCGCCGTCGGAAAGATTTCCGGGGCCGTCGGCACTCACGCGACGGTTCCGCCCCACATCGAGGAGCGCGTCTGCCGCGAACTCGGTCTGGGTGTCGAAGCGATCTCGACCCAGGTCGTGCAGCGCGATCGACACGCCCAGTTCCTCACGACGCTGGCCGTGATCGCCGCCTCGCTGGAGCGCTTCGCGACCGAGATTCGCCACCTGCAGCGGACCGAAGTGCGCGAGGTGCGCGAGCCGTTCGCCGAGGGACAGGCCGGCTCCTCCGCCATGCCGCACAAGCGCAACCCGGAGAAAGCCGAGCGCGTCTGCGGGCTCGCTCGCACGATCCGCGCCAACGCCATGACCGCGCTGGAAAACGTCGCCCTCTGGCACGAGCGCGACATCTCCCACACCTCGGCCGAGCGCATCGCCATCCCCGACGCATGCTTCGCCCTCGACTACATCACCGACATGCTCGCCTGGATCGTCGACGGCCTGGTGATCGACACCGACCGGATGCAGGTCAACCTGGAGTCCTCGTACGGCCTGATCTACAGCCAGCGGGTGATGCTCGCCCTGACGGAAGCCGGCGTCGGGCGCGACGACGCGTACAAGCGAGTCCAGTCCTACGCCATGCAAGCCTGGGACGAAGGCATCCAGTTCCGCGACCTGATCTCGGAGGACGACGTGATCACGTCGGCGCTCAACCCCGAAGCCATGGACGCCGTCTTCGATCCGGGCTACTTCACCCAGCACATCGACGAGTCGTTCGCCCGCCTGGGCCTGTGACCCCGGATGCCGTGATACCCATGAGCGAGCCCAACTGGACCAACCAAACTCTCTGGACTGGTGACAACATTGACGTAATGCGGGGCATGAACTCCGAGTCAATCGATCTGATTTACCTCGATCCGCCGTTCAACTCCAACCGTGACTACGCCGCTCCGATCGGCTCTGAAGCAGCCGGCGCAGCCTTCAAGGATACGTGGACACTGGACGACCTTGATGTTGCCTGGCACGGCGAAGTGGCCGAGCGCGAACCTGCTCTGGCACGCGTGATCGACTCCGCCGGATTCTCGCACGGTCGCCCGATGAAGGCTTACTTGATCATGATGTCAGTGCGCCTGTTGGAGATGAAACGAATCATCAGGCCGGACGGAAGCATCTATCTCCACTGCGATTCAACGGCGGGAGATTACCTTAAGACCATCATGGATGCCATCTTCGGCCCATCGCAGTTCCGCAATCACATCATCTGGCGTCGTCAACCGGCGAAAGGTCTGGCGACCCGGAACATGCCGACCAATCACGATTTGTTGCTTCGGTACACGATGAGCGACAAGGCCGCCTACAACACGCAATACGTGCCCCATGATCCCGAGTACGTCCGTAAGAACTACCGTTACGTAGAAGAAGGCAGCGGACGACGATACCGCCTTGACAACCTGGTGAACCCAAACAAGAACCGGCCAAATCTGACCTACGAGTTTCTTGGTGTACATCGGGTTTGGCGTTGGACTCGGGAACGCATGGAGCAGGCGTATGCAGAAGGCCGGGTCATTCAAACTGCTCCTGGCCGTGTCCCGCAGCAGAAACGGTATCTAGATGAAAGCCCCGGTCGCCCGATTGACACTCTCTGGTACGACATCCCTCCGGTTCAGGGCTCATCGAAGGAGCGAACCGGTTATCCGACTCAGAAGCCTCTCGCGCTGTTGGAGCGGGTGATCTCTGCCTCATCCAACCCTGGCGACACCGTCTTTGATCCGTTCTGCGGCTGCGCGACGGCCTGTGTCGCTGCCGAGAAGTTGGAGCGCCAATGGGTCGGGATAGACATCTCACCCAAGGCGGCCCAACTAGTCCGTACCCGACTCCAGCGCGAGTTAGGCCTGTTCTACACCGGCGTCCACCGCACCGACGTCCCGCAACGAACTGATCTCGGCGACCTGCCGCCCTACAGTGCTCCCTCAAATCGTCAACTACTCTACGGTGCCCAAGAAGGCCGCTGCAACGGCTGCCTCACGTGGTTCCCATTCCGCAACATGACCATCGACCACATCGTCCCCCGCGTCAGAGGCGGCAGCGATCACATCGACAACCTCCAACTCCTTTGCGCCGCCTGCAACTCAACCAAAGGCACCGGCACCCAAGAGCAACTGATCTCCCGCCTGATTGAGCAAGGCGTCCGCCAAGCCTAACCCGCAATGGGGAGCTATTCGAATGCCATGACTCGTGTTGCGATCCAGGCTCAGTGACGAACGCTTACCACGACTGCTTCTAGGAAAGCGGCTCAAGGAGCTCGTCGCGCTGCCGCTGATTCCCATCGTGTTGTGCTTGTGCTCGCAGTCGTGTCGCCTGAAGGAAGTGCCAGGAGCGGATCGAGGAGGAGGAATCGGCGATGAGGATGGAATCGGATTCCACCTCAGGTAGAAGTCGCCAAGTAACCAAGGCTAGGAGCATTTGCGACCGCGGACACGGTCCCAACACCTTCACCGATCACCGACCTGCCGCCGCCGATCCACAGGATCGCCACGAACCTCGACTCCATCCCGGATCCCTCCGGGAGACCGCCGAGGAATCCTGCCCCGGCCGGAACTGCGCGTGAGCGCCATGAAACGCACATCGGGCCTCGCCCTCGTTTCTTCCCTCCAGCGAGGCCGATTATTCTGCCAACTTGACCTAAGATCAGCCCAGAAGGAGTTTGCGATGACCGTGATGATGGAATCCGACCTCGACCTGCCCAAGCACTCGGGCAAGGTGCGGGATATCTACGACCTCGGCGACCGGCTGTTGTTGGTCACGACCGACCGCGTTTCCGCCTTCGACGTGGTCCTGCCGACCGGCATCCCCGACAAGGGTTGCGTGCTGACTCAGATGTCGGCGTTCTGGTTCGAGGCGACCGAGTCGGTCGTGCCCAACCATCTGATCCGCGTGATCGACTCGACCGACAACCCCGACATTCCGGTTCCGCTCGGTCCCGAGTACATCGGTCGCTCGATGCTGGTCAAGAAGTGCGATCCGGTCAAGCTCGAGGCAATCGTGCGCGGCTACCTGGCGGGCTCGGGCTGGGCCGAGTACCAGCGCGACGGCACCGTCTGCGGCATCCCGCTGCCGGGCGGCCTGACCGAGTCGGAGCCGCTGCCCAATCCGATCTTCACGCCATCGACCAAGGGCGAAGTCGGCGAGCATGACGAGAACATCACCTACGAGCAGGCGGTCGGCATCGTGGGCGAGGACATCGCCAACACCGTCAAGGTCCGCTCGATGGCGCTCTACACCTACGGCCTGTCGCGGGCGCAGGAGGCAGGCTTCTTCCTCGCCGACACCAAGTTCGAGTTCGGTGTCACGCAGAACGAGCAAGGCGAGAACGAGGTGATCCTGATCGACGAAGCGCTGACGCCCGACTCCTCGCGCTTCTGGGACGCGGAAATCTACAAGCCGGGCCAATCGCAGCCGTCTTATGACAAGCAACCGTTGCGCGACTGGCTCTCGGGCACCGGCTGGGACAAGGAGCCGCCCGGTCCGCCGCTGCCCGACGAGGTCGTCGAGAACATCCGCAGCCGCTACCGCACTGCCTACGAGCGCGTCACCGGCCGCGAACTGATCACGGCCGGCTAGGACCCATGCAATACAAGGCCGAGATCCACGTCACGCTCAAGCGCACGGTCAACGATCCGCAGGGCCTCGCCATCCGCGGGGGCCTGCACTCCCTCGGTTACGACAGTGTCGAGTCGGTCCGAGCCGGCAAGTTCATCGAGGTCTGGATCGAGGCCGAGTCGGCAGAGGAAGCATCGCGTCTGGCCGATGAAATGTCGGACCAGTTGCTCGCCAATCCGGTAATCGAGGACTACCGGGTGGACATCAGCGAGACGACCGATGCGAGCTGATCATCAACGAGCGTCATTGCCGCGCTCCGCCGCGGCAATCTCGCCGCGTAGGCGACCGCCTTCGCGCATACAGCGAGATACCCGCGGCAAGCGCGGGTATGACGGCATGAGTTGTGGATACGACTGAGCAACGTTAGGTCAACGTCCCCTTGGTGCTCGGCGCGCCCGACCCCTCCACGACACGCACGGCGTCCCTCAGGCAGCGGGCGAGGGCTTTGAATGTCGCCTCGATAATGTGATGCTCGTTCTCACCGGCGAGTTGGCGGACATGCAGGGCGAAGCGGCCCTCGAATGCGATGGTCTCGAGAATGTGCTTCGCCATCGACGACGGCAGATCGCCGATCATCGGCGCAGGGAACTCCAACCCAATCACCGCGTAGGGTCGGCCGCTGAGGTCGAGCGCGACCTGGATCAGCGACTCGTCGAGCGGCACGGTGCGGTCGGCGAAGCGCGCGATCCCGGCTCGGTCGCCGAGCGATTCATTGAGCGCGCGACCGACGGCGATCGCCACGTCCTCGGAGGTGTGGTGCGCGTCGACATGCAGGTCGCCGGTCGCCTCGACGGCCAGGTCGAACCCGCCATGCCGCGCGAGCTGGTGCAGCATGTGATCGAGCATGCCGACGCCGGTCTCGACGCTGGCGTTGCCCGCGCCGTCGAGGTCGAGCTGCACGCGGATCGATGTCTCGCCCGTTCGCCTGACCACGGTTGATGTACGCATACGCTCACTGTGTCGCAGATGGCGTGCATTGTCTAGTCCGTCTCTACACTGCGACCAAGCAGCAGGCGTCATGCGTCGGACGCCGTGCCGGCAGAGCGGGGCGGAAAGCGCAGGCAGGGAATACATGGAACGAGCCGAACTGATCGAGAAGCTCAACGTCGACCTTGCGGCTGAGTTCGCCGCCATCGTCACGTACATCACCTACGCAGCTCGCGTGGACGGTCCGCACCGGCCTCAGTTGTCGCAGTTCTTTACCGCCGAGGTGAGTGGAGAGCAGATCCACGCGACGTACCTGTCCAACAAGATTGTCGCGCTGGGCGGCGAACCGACCACCGTGCCGGCCGACATTCCTTTGCCCCAGGGAAACCGCGCGATGCTGGAAGCCGTGCTGAGCATGGAACGAGAGGCCGTCGCGCGCTACACGCAGCGTCTGCAGGACGCAGAGGCGTTCGGAGACATTGCGCTCAAGGTCACGCTCGAGGACTTCATCCGAGACGAATCCAGCCACGTCGAGGAAACCGAAGCCATCCTCCGACACTGGGATCTATGAGGGCCGCTCCGTCGTCCGCTCCTCAATCGCGTACAGCTCGTCCATCCCCGCCGTCTGCTGCACTTCTCGATACAGCGACATCAACTCGTCTACCTCACGACCGGAACCGCCGCTGTCGGCGATGCTGCGATAGGCGTCGCGCATCGCTCCATAGGCTGCGACCTGGCCGGTAAACGGGTCGATGAGCACGCTGAAGCCGTGCTTGGCGAGTTCCCGCCGATCGAGCCGGTCGGCGGGCGCCATCATCGAGAGTGGGCCGCCGAGCACGCGGCCCGCTTCGGCGACCTGCTCCGGATCGCTGGTGAACAGCATCAGCACGTCGGCGCCGGCCTCGCGATAGGCGGCGCAGCGTTCGAGCGCGCGTTCAAAAGACTCGTTTCGCACCGCGCCGGTGCGCGCGATGATGATGAAATCGTCGTCACGACGCGCATCGACGGCCTCGCGCACCTTGTCGACCATCATCTCCATCGGAACCAGATGCTCGACGCCCTTGTGATGATGCGCCCGCTTCGGCGCGACCTGGTCCTCGATCTCGATGGCGGCAGCGCCAGCCGCCTCGATCTCGCGGACAGCGCGAGTCGTATGCAGGGCGTCGCCGAAGCCGACTCCGCCGTCGACGATGAGCGGTACGTCCGACCGCGCCGCGATCTGGCGAGTCAATCCGGCCACCTCGGTGATCGTCAACAATGCCTCGGAGACCGAAAGTTGGAATCCGTAGCCGCCGCCCGAGAGATATGCGGCCTCGAAGCCAAGCGACTCCACCAATCGAGCCGAGAGCGGGTCAAGCGCAACCGGAGCGAGGATCGGTTGGCCGGACCGGACAAGGTCGGCGAAGCGAGATCGGTCGGTCATGGGAATCCTCCTTGCTCGGACTCAGCCCTGGCCCTCCGGCTTGGTTGGCCGAATTGAATCTGTACTCCGGTCGCACAACTCGTATGGGTACACTATGTCGACATCTGCGATGTCCGCGCCGCTCATCACCAATTCTCTCCGCGCCTGGGCCCAACCCCACGCGGCGCAGCGTTCTTGTTCACTCCGCCTGTTCGCCGCTAGAGTATAGTCGGGAACCCAGACCTGCACACCTTTCACGATACCCACTTCGATTGCGCCATCGTAAGGCACATACAAGATAAAGCGGCCATCCTGGTCTGTACGACCGCTGGCGCCACACTCGCGTGCGCGCCCAACTTCATGCGGTAAGCACACCTCAACGGGCACATTGGAGTGGGGAACTCCATCACCATACATCACACGGCCAGCTACGCGTCGCTTGCAATAGTCATCAGGCAGTGTCAACTCGATCTCCAGCGGTCCATCATCAGCTACGTTTACCACTGTTGACATTGAGTCGCAGCGGTTCTGGAGTTCGTCAGCCTTGGTGAACGCAGGGGTGGCGTACAGACGATATGCCCCCTTGTCGGCCACGGCCAACTCGAAGCCGCCATCTGCCGCCACTTCCGCCATTGTGACTTGGGGGGCTGATCCTTGAGTTTCCTCTGCTAACACACGGAGGACATTGCGACTCACCCCGCCGATCGTGCCGCCAATCGGCCTGCCGGACTCCCCCAGAATGTATCCCCGAATGACGTAGCCGCACATCGGAAGCGGAATTCTCACATCGACTGTTGCCTCTCCGCCAGCGCCAATCGCATACCGCGTTGCTAGACGAGATTCCGGAACACCAACACCTTCGCTGGCATACAAGCGGCAGCCCGCTTCCTGTTCGCGCACCGAGAGCGTTACGTTGACATCGTCCTCGAGCTGGATTCGATAACGTCCATGTTCGTCGGTGACTCCAACCCAGCACCTGTCGCCATTCTCACAAGCCTCTACATGCGCCCCCGCGACGCCCTGGGCGCCCCCATTGAACACCCGACCTTGAACCATGGCCTGACAATAGTCATCCTCAATATCGATGACGATGTCGCGATGTCCGCCGGATTCGACTGCAAAGGGTGTTGCGCCGTCATAGCTACGCAACTTGCCATCCAGGCCGGCGTAAGCAGCACAAGTCAGGTCATTGAGCGCGAGAGCGAAGCGATATCCTTCAGCCTTCGGCACTGCGACGCGGAACGACCCGTCCGCCTCGATGAAGATGCGCAGTATCGGAGAAGAACGGCCATTGGTGAGGCTCAGGTACATACCAGGCACATCGATGCGTTGGGGCGCCACAATCTGGCCTGTTACGACCGGATGTCGCTCTCGCAGCCATGTTGCAAAGTCTTCGAACAAGGTCAGGTGTTCAATCCCGTAGGCGGCTTCAAACACGCGCTGCCACGTGGCACTTGAGAATTCGGGTCGTGCGAACCAGGCCCAGAACCGAATATGTGCATGCTCGCCGAATCGCGCCGTGAGCCAACGGATGAAAGTGTGGCCTACGGCATGTGGAGGGCTTGCGGTCATGAGCGGCAACCACGAGGCGTCCCGGTCCAAACGACTCGGCGCGTTGATGGTTCCGTCGAGCCGCACGAATTGACTGGCTGCTTGCTCATCCCGCCAATCTGCGACCGTTGAGTCGCCGAGCTGATACAGCAGCCAGGTAGGCCCACCCTCAACCAACCAGCCCGGAACGGAAAGAAACTCGACGCCCGCCAACTGAGCCTGTATTGCGTGGTAGTACTCATGAAGTAGCACCAAGCGGCCGCCGAGCGGCTCTGCGGTGGAACGATCCACAGAACGATCCACATCGGTGCGGGCCCACTCCTGCATCCCCATGAAAATCGTGATCTCCGCACGGGGATCGTTGTAAACAAGCACCGAGGCAGCGAGTGGCAGGCCGCGGTGTTCGCTCTTCCCAGTCACATCACCAGCAAACCTGGCGACGACTACGCGAATGCGCCGAGTGTCAGCCGCAATGCCGAACTCTTTGCCGAAATGCTCTACCACCCAGCGGAGGTCGGCCTGTGCCTCCTCCCGGATGTTCTGCGGCACATCTCCCCGGAACTCCATCGGAGGCAGGGCGCCGATCGGTTGCCGCCAGTGTGTCGTTCCAACAATGGTGATGCCGATTGCCTCACCGCGTTGGAGCCCGACACCGCCGCTGGAGGCGGCTCGGCGAAGCGGGCGGCGATACGGATTCGGTGACTCGACCTGGGCGACCTGGCCACCCGGACGCCAAAACAGCAATCGCTGCCCGGCAGCATCCCAGCGCCAAGCGCGCCGAACCTCTGCGGGCACTCCCCTGAGAGCGCCTGACAGCGGCACGTCGTCTAACCCGGCCCAAGCCACCAGTTGATTGCCGCTCCCCAACTCACGACTTGCAGCTTGGGCGTCGAACATCCGGCTCCACGACAATGGGCGAGCGCCGCCGACATTGAACCAGTAGCCCCGGCCAAGTTTCAAGATTCGTTCGGCGGACGAACCCGCAGCGTTCGCGCGACTGACGTGCCAACTCGATCCTTGCGACGTGCTGCGGATAGATTGCAGCTCGGCGATGTCCTCAAACACCCGCTCGACTGATACATCGGCGTCCACCCAGCCGACCAGGTTCCAACCGGGGTACAGCGTGGTCGTAAACGCGTCATTGGATGCGGCGTCCGAGGCCGATTGCGATCCAGCGAACCCGAGCAGCAACGCGAGAATGATCAGCGGAGGCAAGGGCAATGTTCGGCGCGACAACATGGCCGGCATCCCATCGACGCTGTAGCGCCCGGCGAAAGTGCATCGAAATCCGCCCAGGATCGCCGCGCTGACTCCTGATTGAGTCCACAGGTCGACGATGCTGCGAACGATAGCCGATCCGCCTGGTCGGGCCGGGGTTAGCGGCAGAAGTCGTCGGGCAATGATGCCGTGACCCTCACGCGCATGTTCGCGCCGACGAAGACGCTGTCGATATCGCCTTGAGGAAACTCGAGACCGCAACTAGGCCCGGTGGTTCCCGAGGGGACCAGCCGAGGCTCGAACCGCACCCGGTAGAAGCTGTCGCCCGGTACGGCAATGGTCCACCGACCGTCGCTGGTGATGATGCCGAAGAATGCAGTTTGGTCTCTGGTATCGATCGCGCTGACCTGCAACGTGTTCGAGGCGAACCCGAGGAGCGGCATCTTGGGCGCGGTCTCGGGCAGATTTGAGAGGACGCCCGTGATCTCGGACCAGCAGAGCGACGGCGGTACGAGAATCCGCACCGTCAGATTCGATGCGGGACCGACTCGGAATGACGTGCGACTTGCCTCTGAACTCGTCGTTCCACCCCGGCGATAGAAGCGAGAACAATTCTCATCGGGGTAACTCAGCTCGAGGTAGTAGCTGGACTCGCCGGTGGTGAGGATGTGAAAGCGACCGTTCTTGTCGGTGCTGACCTCGGAGCATGACCATTCCTCGGCGCAGGCGCCGACCGTGACGCCTTCTACCGGCTCGCCGGACAGATCGACGACCTGACCGCCGATGTACGTCGCGCAGAAATCGTCGGGAATAGTCAATGTGACGTCGGCCGTGTCAATGGCGTCGACGTTGAAGGTCGGGACATCTCTGGTCACCACGATCTCGCCGTCGGCGGTGCCGAACCCGCTGCAAAAGGCGCGCGGAAGGGAGAGCGAGAATCGCATGTCCACGCCGGCGGGCAGAGCCGCGCGAAAGGCTCCGCGGAACGAGATTGGAATGTCAATGCTGGTTCCGAACGGAACGCTGTGCGCAGTCAGATCCAGCCGATCCAGCCGGATCCAGGCAGGAGCCTCGATCTTGCCCTGCACGAGCGGATATCGCTCGCGGACGGACTGGTTGAACTCGCCATAGAACGCCTCGGTCGATTGACCGAAGGTCCGCTGGAACGCGGCGCGCCAGTCAACCGCATCGTCCGGTTGCGCGGCGAAGTGACGCCAGAAGTCCATCAATGAACGGGCGCCGTGACGCTCGACCAGCCAGAGGGCGGTTGCCGCCCCCAGATAGCTTGTCGGATCTACCGGATCGGTCCAGGCGTAGGGTTCGTTCGGATCGATCGTGGACGCGAGCAGATGCTCCGGTTGATCGGCCAGGATGTACTGCGTCGCACCTTCCGAGTAGCTCATCAACCATTCGAGATCGAACGGCGCGCCGGGTTCGCTGTGTTGGATCCACAGCGGCCCTGCGACCTGGAACCAGTCCGGGACCTGTTCAATCCACTCGCCGGCGAGCAGCGACACAACGGCCAGCGCGTAGCCGTAGCTCAACTCTTGGCGACCGATTGGGAACCCCGCCTGAGCGGCTGCGACTCGCCACAAATTGGCCGAGGTCGGGACTCGCAGGCGATGACCCGATGAGTCGAGTGAAGCGGAGTCGGGCTGCTCGACATCGCCGTCGGCCGGAATGTACACATCGAACTGCAGGCGATCCAGATCGACGTCGATGCCGAACTCTCGACTCATGCGATCAATGACCAACCGAGTATCGGCCACGGCGGATCGTCTGACGTCGTGCGACACGCCGGCATCGAACGTGAAGTAGGGGTAGTCCGCCGTGGGTTGTTCCCAGCGAGTCGCCGAGTTCACATTCAAGAGGATTGCGTCCCCGCGACGCAGCCCTAGATCGTCGGCATAGGGCGCATTGACCTGCGGGAGCCAGGAGCGGTACTCCTGACTGGCGGCGTCCCAGCGCCAGGCAAGCCTCAGGTTGTCGCCCAGATCGCTCAGGGCCTCGCCGATCGGCACGTTGTCGCCGCCGGTCCAGGCGGCGATGGAGCCGCCGGCCGGCACGTCAATGGAGGAATCCAGATGGCCCGCCGATCTGCTCCATTGCACCGGCTCATTCGCCGCGATGCGGAACCAGTAGCCTTCGCCGCGAAGCAGCGATCTGAGTGATCCCTGTCCGTCCGCGCTGTTGCGAATCGCGCTCGCACCGGCGTTGTCTCTGATCAGCACGAGTTCGGGAATCTGCTCGAACAGCGAAGAAGCGGGGGCGTCGGCGTGAATCCAGCCGACCAGGTTCCAGCCGGGATGCAGCGTGGTCGTGAACTCGTCTTCGTCGGCCGAGAAGGTCGACGCGGATGAGGCAAACAGCGCGATGGCGACTGAAAGCACTGCTATGGCTGCAAGCGCACGTCGTCGCAATGAGGCGAGCGAGATTGTTGGAAGCATCCGAATTGCCATGTTCTGACAGCCTGCGAGCCTTACTCGTCCACCGAGACGACGCCTGACTGAACAAGCCTATCGACTTCCTCAGCGGAGCGCCCGATCAGACCAAGCGCCTCGCGGGTGTGTTCTCCGATGGCGGAGGCGCCGCGCTTGAGCTCGATCGGCGTGCGCGAGAGATGCACCGGCGATCCCGACACCTTGATCGTCTTCTGCAACTTGGCGACGGGCAGTTCGGCGATCATCCCGCGAGCGGCGATGTGCGGGTCGTTGATGATCTGCGGGATCGTGTTCATTGGCGCGGCGATGCAGACGCCCTCAAGTTCAGCTTCCCACTCGGCGGTCGTTCGCTCGGCGAAGGCTTGATTGAGAATCGGTTCCAGATCGGCGTGATGCTCCGTCCGGTCGGGATTGGTCTGGAAGCGCTGGTCGTGAAGCAGGTCGTCGCGGCCAATCTTGACGCAGAAGAGCTGCCAGTCCTTGACTCCGGCGATCACCATCCAGCCGTCGGCGGTGGGGAAGGCCTGGAAGGGCGTCACCAGCGGATGCCGGGTGCCGATCGGACCAGGGACCTCGTCGGTGTTGGCCGCGCGCACGACCGCGTTTTCGAGCAGGGCGACCTGCGCGTCGAGCATCGACACGTCGACGTGTTGTCCGCGGCCCGACGATTCGCGCTCGTGCATCGCCGCGAGCACGCCGATCGCGGTGTACATGCCGCCGGCCATGTCGCCGATGCTGTATCCCGGACGCGCGGGCGGTCCGCCAGGGTGTCCCGTGATGCTCATCACGCCGCCCATGCCCTGGACGATCACGTCGACGGCCGGTCGGTGTTGATACGGCCCCGTGTGTCCGAAGCCTGATGTGGATGCGTAAATCAAGCGCTGATTCAGTGGAGCGAGATCGTCGTAGCCAAGTCCCAGCCGCGCCATCGTGCCGGGACGGAAGTTCTCGGTGATGATGTCGATGCCGCCGGACGCGGGATCGATGAGGTCCTTGATGATCTGGACGGCGTCGGGATGCTTGAGGTCGAGGGTGACAGACTTCTTGCCCCGGTTGACGCTGAAGAAGTAGGTCGAAACGCCGTGGACATACGGCCCGGCGCCTCGATGCCGCTCGTTCGTGTCGACGTGTTCGACCTTGTAGACGTCGGCGCCCAGATCGGTGAGGATCATCGATCCGTAGGGGCCAGCGAGGGCCCAGGTGAAGTCGAGGATGCGGAGGCCGTCGAGCGGTCCGGGCATGAGTTACTCCAGTTCGAGGCCCGGCGTTCCGGGTTCGAGCTGGACGCCGAGAGTGTTGAGCGCCATGGAGACGAGGTTGTACTGTCCGGCGGCGAAGACCACGTCCATCATCTGTTTGGTGTCGTAGACCTGGGCGAGCTCGTTCCAGGTCTCGTCACTGAGGAAGGTGTCGGCGTGAAGCTCGTCGGCGGCGCGCAGGAGTGCGGCGTCGTGGGAGGACCAGCCGTCGTGATCGGGGCCTTCTTTGACTCGCTCGACTTCTTCGAGGCTGAGGCCGGCTTGCTGGCCGATTCGTCGGTGCTGGCCAAACTCGTAGCCGGATTGGCAATTCCAGCCCATGCGCAGGATGATTAGCTCGCGCTCCCGCTCGGGCAGGGATGACTCGCCCAGCACGTGTCGGGCGAAGCGTCCCCAGGCGGAGGAGAGCTCGGGATAGTGGGCGAGGGTGCGGGTGATGTTGAGGACGGGGCCGCCCCGGGCCTCGGCGCGTTCAAGCTGGGCTTTGGATTCACCCTCGGCGGTGTCGACGGTGAGTGGTTGTAGTCGTGGTTGGGAGAGGCGCATTCGGACTCCTTTGCTGGGATGGCAGGATACGGGAGTCGAGCAGGGCGGCAGCGTCAGGTCCGACCGGGGCTAGTCGTCGTCATCATCGTCATCGTCGTCGTCCCAATCGTCGTCGTCCCAATCGTCATCCTCGGCATCGATCTCCCAGGCGACCAGTGTCTGGGTCGAGCTGTAGTAGCGGCCTTCGGCTTCCACGTATCGTCCGACGCGCAGCCAACTTGGCAGCGATCGGTCGGAGGTTCGCTCGACCGTCACAGTGGTCGGCGTGCTCACGCCACGAAGATGCTCGACTTCGTACACCCGCAGCCGAAACGATCGCGAGGCGTGATCGATTGACACGACGCGGCCCTCAAACTCGGCATAGCGCACGACCTCCTGAGGGTCGACGCTCCTGGATTGCGTCGGTGGACTGGGCAGGTTTGAGTTGTCAACCGGGGTTGCACGGGCCCAGTTGCTCCACTCCGACCAGCGGTATGTTCCCGGCGTCTGCAGCGCCTGCCCGGCGATCACGATGAACATGTAGCGGACGCCGACATCAAGGCTCTCGATCACCGCCGAGCCGTTCGCCTCGGGCGTGCCCGACCAGTACCGGCCGTCAGTGCCGTCGGCCTTGATCAGGTAGACGAGATGGATGTTCGCGTTGGCGGCAGGCGTCCAACTGAGATCCACCGCGCCGCTGAGCCGACCCACCGAGGCCGCGAGATTCGTCGGATTGCCCAACACCGCCTGTGGGAGCTGCGGAGGCGGAGGAGTCTCGATGGAAACCTGCGCCGCAGTTCGATGTTGACTAAACGGCTCTCCGGGAATGGCCTCCAAGGACCACAGGGTCAGCGCGACGGCCAGCGCGGCGGCGACTGTCAGTATCCCGCCGAGGGTTCGTTCGCGTGATCGGAGGATACGTAGGAATCTGTTCATCCTTCACCCCAATGTCCGCCTCGCGCCGCTTCCCTCTCGATGGCCATGCTATCGACTTGCCCTCGGGGTTGGGCGACGAGGCGGTCCGGGTCGGGTCAAAGTACAGAGTGGAGGCGGTCGAGGAGGGTATCGAGCTGGTCGGTGCGGGGCATGGAGATTCGGAGGTGGTTGGTGAGGAGTGGGTCGCTGTAGGTTCGCGTGAAGACTCCGACACTCGCTAGACGGTCGTGTAGTTCACGACCGCTGCAGACGGCCGGATCGACGCGAACGAGGATGAAGTTGGCCTGCGACGGCAGCGGTTCGAGCGCCTCGAAACCTTGCAGTGCCTTGAACAGCGATTTGCGGGTGCGCCGAATCGCATCAAACTGCGCGCTGATCTCGTCGAGGCTGTCGATGGCGGCGATGCCCGCGATCTCGGCGGCCTCGTTGACGTTGTAGGGCTGCTTGACCTTCATCAGATCGGCAACGAGCTCGGGATGCGCCAGGGCGTATCCGAGCCTGAGGCCCGCGATCCCGGCCCACTTGCTGAACGTGCGCAAGATGATCAGTCGTGGGTGCTCGTCCAGGACATACTGTGCCGAGTGCTCGAAGCCGGCGAACTCGATGTAGGCCTCGTCGAGCATGACGGTCGTGCCCCGATCCAGCAGATCGAGCAGCAACGGCATGGAAACCACGTCGCCGCTGGGATTGTTCGGCGATGTCAGCACCACGATGGCGTCCCGGGCTGAATCAACAGCGTGAAGTAGCTCGTCTCCTCGCACCATGAACCGCGAGTCGCGGGGCACGTTGATCAGCTTGAGTTGGTTGATGTCGGCGAGGAACGGGTACATGCCGAAGGTCGGCGGGCAGTTGATCACGGTTCCGCCCGCAGGCAGCAGTGCCCGGAATGCGAGATCGAGCAGTTCGTCGGCGCCTGCGCCGGCAATGATCATCGAGGCATCGACTCCGGTGTACCGCGACAGCGCGCTTCGAAGCTCCGTCTGATCGGGGTCGGGATAGATCGAGCCGAACTCGGGGGAGTCGAGCGCGTTCCCCAGCGCGGCTCGCACATTCGGGTGCATCCCGTAGGGATTCTCGTTGGCGTCGAGCTTGAGGCAGTCCTCCGGCGCGAGACCGGCCTGTCGCGCGCGTTCGGCGAGCGGGACAACCGGCGCGTAACCGGGCAGCCGGGCGAGATGCGGCAACACTGCGAGTCGTTCGGACGGGTCCTGGACGTTCATCGGTCGCGCCGGCGTCGTTCGAGCGAGCGGGCGTGGGCGTCGAGATGTTCGGCGTGGGCGATCAACTCGGCGTCCCCGGCGATCTCGTCCAGCAGCTCATCGGTGACCTGGACCACGGTCATGATCTTCATGAACTCACCCACGTTGAGCGCCGAGGCGAACCGCGCCGAACCGCCGGTCGGCATCACATGCGATGGTCCGGCGACGTAGTCGCCCAGCGCCTCAGGCGACGCCTCGCCGACGAACAGTCCGCCGGCGTTGCGTACTGCTCCGACGTGCCGGTGGGCCTGCTCAACCACGAGCGCCAGGTGCTCCGGGGCGTAGTCGTTGGCGATGGCCAACGCCTGATCGACGTCGGGCACGTATGCGATCCCGCCGCGATTGCGCAACGAAGTGAGGGCGATCTGTCGGCGCGGCAGGTCGGCAGCCTGATCGAGCAGCTCGGCGGCGACCGCTTGCGCCATCGACTCGCTGGTGGAGATCAGGATCGGAGCGGCGAGGTCGTCATGCTCGGCCTGCGCGAGCAGGTCGGCGGCGACGAGTTCGGGATTGGCGGTGTGGTCGGCGATGATCAGGGTCTCGGTCGGGCCGTAGATCGCGTCGATGCCGACGATCCCGTAGAGGCGGCGCTTGGCGGCGGTGACGAAGCGATTGCCCGGTCCGAAAATCTTGTCGACCGCGCCAATCGTCTCAGTCCCGAAGGCGAGCGCGGCGATGGCCTGCGCGCCGCCGACTTTGTAGACCGTATCGACGCCGGCAATCTGCGCAGCGACGAGCTTGAGTGAGTTGACTCTTGCCGTGCCGTCCTCGGACGGAACTGCGGGCGACGCAATCACCACCTCAGGCACGCCGGCGACCTGCGCGGGAATCGCGGTGTGCAGCACGGTCGATGGGTACACCGCGGCCGTGCCGGGGACGTAAAGTCCGACCCGCGCCAGCGGACGCACGACCTGTCCCAGTCCATCGGACGAGAACGACTTCGCGCTGTGCGCGAGTTGCGCTTCGTGGTAGCGCCGGACTCGGTCGGCGGCGTGTTGCAAGGCAGCGACGAGGTCGGGCGACACCTCATCGCGAGCTTGAGCGAATTCGTTCTCGGTCACTACGAGATCGTCCGGCGCAGCGCCGTCGATCGCCTCGGCAATCCGGCGCACGGCTGCATCCCCGCCGAGGCGGACTTGCTCAACGATCCGGCGTACCGCTTCCTCGAAGTCCGGTTCGTCGTCGAACAATCGCGAGAGGAGGCTGCGTTCGACATCGCTGAGCTCGTCCTCGTCGGGCCTTCGACGCGACAACAGACGCTCGCGCGCCTCGTCCGCGCCGCGCCAGATAGGAATCTCGATATTGGCCTCTGCCATTGTCGCCGCCGCGTTGACCATCAAGTCGCTCCCAGCCATTCGTTGAGGATGATCGCCGTGCGTTCGGCGGTCGACTCGAAGAATCCGTCGAGCGCGCTCTGGTCAACGTGACTCATGGTGTCGTCCAGCAGCTCGGGAATCGTCTCCATGAACTCTCGCAGGCCCGACTCGCTCTCGATCCCAGCACCTTTGAGATGGCGCGAGGCGATGAACGAGAAGCGCTCCCAATCGGGTGGATGCTCGGTCATGGCGGCAGTCGTATCGCGCCATCGCTCGAGCAACGATCGATCGACGAAGCCGGCGTCAATCTCCACCGCCGAGCCGAACAACGCGTGTCGAATCTGTTGCATCTCGTGCGACGCCTCGCGCTCGCGGCGATCCAGTTCGTACTGCAGCACGCGGTCGAGCAGGTTCGCGCGCGAACCGCCGCCCAGCAACGAGCGGCTTCCGAAGTATGGCCGGTAGATCTGGAGGACGTACTCCTGATCCATGATCACGTGGGTGAGATAGCCGGCGACCCAGGCTCGAGTTTCCTGCGTGAGCCTGGACGGATCGCGAAACGTCCGGTGCGCGCCGAAGAAGTTCTCGACGCAGTCCTGGTGTCCGTCGTCGTAGATGTCGAAGAAGTGCGTGCGCTCCCGATCCCAGCGGGTCAGAACGCGGATGTCGGGCGTCGTCGCCCCGAGCAGGTAATCGCCGTTGGAACGACCGAGATCGAGTCCGTCGGCGTCAACCTGTCCGCCCGCGCGGACGGCGGCGATCATGTGCGTGACCAGTGGAGGCATGATCCGAGTTTATCGTCACTGCCTATTCTTGAAGTATGCGCAGGTTGCTTCAACACCCGATCCGAGTGCTCGGCCTCGTGCTATTGAGCCTGGGCCTGGGCTCAGCCATGCTCAGCGGCTGCGGATCCAGCAATCCGCCGGGCGCCATTCACGTGTCGGCACTGGCCCAGGACATCGGCCCGGTGTCGGCCAACTTCGTTCAGCGAGCGCTGGACCGCGCGGAGGACCAGGACGCGGCGCTCTGGGTACTGATGCTCGATACGCCCGGCGGCCTGATCTCGTCGACCGACGACATCGTGCAGCGCATTCTGGCGGCCGAGATTCCGGTGGTCGTGTTCGTCGCGCCTGCCGGTGGACGCGCGGCGTCGGCGGGCACGTTCATCACACTGGCCGGGCACATCGCGGCGATGGCGCCGAACACGCAGATCGGCGCGGCGCATCCGATCTCGGGCAGCGGCGACGATATCGACGGCGACCTGCGCGACAAAGTGACCAACGACGCAGCGGCCGACATCCGCGGGATCGCCAGGCATCGCAACCGCAACGCCGACTGGGCCGAAGACGCGGTTCGCAAATCGGTCTCGATTACGGGAGACGAGGCGGTCGAATTGAATGTCGTCGATCTGGTCGCAGCGGATCTGCGCGACTTGCTGAATCAGATTGACGGCCGCGTGATCCAGCTCAATCCCGACGGCGACAACCTGATTCTCAAGCTCGAGGGCGCGCCGATCGTCGAGACCAACTACAACTTCGCCGAATCGGTCCTTGACGTGATCGCCGACCCGAACATTGCCTTCCTCTTCACCTCGATCGGCAGTTTGCTGCTGATCATCGAAGCGTTCTCGCCTGGCCTGGTGGGACCGGGCGTTTTCGGCGTAATCATGCTGATCTTCGGATTCTTCGCGCTCGGTCCGCTGGACACGAACCCGGCCGGCATCGCGCTGATTGTGCTGGCGATCATCCTGTTGGTGGCGGAGGTGTTCGTCGCCGGCTTCGGATTCCTGGGGATCGGCGGGATCATCGCACTCATACTGGGTGGGCTGCTATTGATTGGCGATGCGTCGGTGGACGCCGAGCGGGTCTCAATCTGGGCACTGATTGTCGGCGCCGGACTGGTCGGTCTGGTGGTGTTCGGCCTGGGCACGCTGATTGCGATGGATCGGCGAAGACCAAAGTGGACCTATCGCGAATCGCGGGGCATCGTCGGCAAAGAGGGCCATGCGCACAACAGCCTGGCTCCCGGCGGGACCGTGATGGTCGATGCCGAACTCTGGTCGGCGCGATCGTCGGCCGGCCTGGAGATACCCGAAGGCGCGTTGGTCAAGGTGATCGGCATGGAGGGATTGACGGCCATCGTCGAGTCGCTGGAGCCCGCGCCGGTCGAGGCGGAGTCCTCCGATGAGCGATAGCGGGTTCGACCAGTACTTCGAGAGCCTGGGCGAGTCGGAGCGCCGGGTTGCGCTGGCCATCCGCGACGCGGTCCGCGAAGCGGTCGCCGGCAACCCGCGCATCTCGGAGACAACGAAGTGGAATTACCCGGCCTGGGTCCACGAGGGCAAGCGCGGCAACATGTGCAGCATCATGGGCGCGAACGGGTACGTCCGGCTGCAGTTTTTCCGAGGCGCAGAGCTACCTGAGGCCGAGTCCCGGCTGGAAGGCACGGGCAAGGGCATGAGGCACATCAAGGTGTGGTGCGATCGGGAGTGGCCAGGCGAACAAATTCAGTCGTTGGTCGCGGATGCCGTGAAGCTGCACGGCGACACGTGAATCGCGGTTGCTTTGCAGACCTGCGCGTGAATCCGATCTTCATTGCGCACATCGTTTCCCAGTCCCCGCTTCATGCGGGGACCCGCTCGGCTCCCTTCGCATACCCGGTAGAGCTCTGGTAGCGCCGCCTGGGTCCAGTCCCCGACTTGTTCGGGGACCCGTTCCCGTTCGGCACTACCGGGGATCTACCAGGTGCGAGACGGGGAGCCGAGCGGGTCCCCGAGCAAGTCGGGGACTGGGAGCCGAGCGGGTCCCCGAACAAGTCGGGGACTGGGAGCCGAGCGGGTCCCCGAACAAGTCGGGGACTGGGAGGAGTGCGCCATCGCATTGAAGCTCGGGTTTACGCACAGGTCTCCTCTGGGAGAAGCCTGCCCCGTGCTTGACACGGGGGGCTGGGGTGAGGGTCCGGCGCGGCGATCGTATCTGGTAGGGACCGCATCCATCGGCACAGAGGGCCCTCACCCTAACCCTCTCCCGCGGGGAGAGGGGACCAGAAGGGATGTCCGCGGGATTCTTAGTAGGAGTGAATGGCGCGCTTGGCGTTGCGGGGGCGCTGCGGGATGCGGGCGGCTCGGCCGGTGCGATCGCGGAGGTAGTAGAGACGCGAGCGGCGGACACGGCCTCGGCGCGTGACCTCGACCTTTTCGATCCTGGGGGAGTGATAGAGGAACGTGCGCTCGACGCCGACGCCCTTGGTCACCCGACGCACGGTGAAGTTCGACGAGGTTCCCTGCTTCTTGCGGCGGATGACGACGCCTTCGAAGACCTGGGTGCGTTCGCGGTCGCCCTCGACGATCACGGCGTGTACTCGAACCGTGTCACCAGGCTGAAACTCCTCGATGTCCGGGTTGCGTTCGTAGGTCAGAAGATCACTGCGGTCCATGGGTCAGCTCCGGACGAAGGAATGGTGCGAGCGCTCGTCGATCCATCTTATGCCCCGATCTCGCTTGCGTTCTAGCGTGCGACCGCGGCGATCTGCGGTTTAGCCGGTTGTCTCCGATACATCACTATCGATCAGCAAGTCAGGACGACGCTCACGGGTCCGTATGATCTGCTGCTCTAGCCGCCAGCGGTCGACCGCGCCGTGGTCGCCGCTGAGCAAGACATCGGGGACGCGCCAGCCTCGGAACTCCGGCGGGCGCGTGTATTGGGGGTACTCCAGCAAGCCGTCGGAAAAGGACTCCTCGACCGTGGATTCCTCGGAACCCAGCGCGCCGCGCTGCAATCGGACGACAGCGTCCACCAGGACAACGGCGGCAGGCTCACCGCCGGAGAGGACGTAGTCGCCGATGGAGATTTCGTCGTCGGCGAGATGCTCGCGGACCCGCTCGTCGACGCCCTCGTAGCGGCCGCAGAGGATGATCAGCCGTTCTTCGGCGGCCAGCCGCCGCACGCGCGACTGATTCAGTTGCCGGCCCTGCGGGGTGAGCAGGATGCAGCGACCGGCGACACCGGTCTCGCGCAGCGACTCGACTGCGCGAAACCAGGGCTCCGGCTTCATCACCATGCCCGCGCCGCCTCCGTAGGGATAGTCGTCGACCGTGCGGTGACGGTCGTCGGTGTAGTCGCGCAGGTCGTGGACCTGGACGTCGACGATCGCGCGTTCGCGGGCGCGCTTGATGATGCTGTGCTCAAACGCGCCCGTGACGAGCGGCGGGAAGATGGTGACGACGTCGATTCTCATTCGCTTCCGAATGCGGCGTTGGGATCCCAGCGACGCGCGCCGTTGCCGTTGCCCCCGTTTGCGCCGGCGGCCGCTTCGCGGCGATGCAGGAACGCCGGCGTGGCGAGCTCCTCGGGACTGCGCGGCGCAACCGGATTGAAGCTGAGATTGTCGAGAATCTCCTCTCGGGTCGGCTGTCGCGGCTCGGCAGGCGCCGGCGCGAATGCCGATTGGCGCTGCGCCTGGAAGTGTCCCTGCTGCGCAACCGCCTGCGGCGTCGGCGCGGCTTCCCGCACCTGCTGGAAGCCGGTGGCGATCAGGGTCATCTGGATGTCGCCGTCCATCTCCTCCTCGATCACGGTGCCCATGATGATCTCGGCGTTGGGATGCACCTTGTCGCGGACGAAGTCGGCGATCTGCTGCAGTTCGAGCATGCCCAGATCTCCGGCGGAGGTCACGTTGTAGAGCACCCGCGTCGCGCCGTGAATGCTGTCTTCCAGCAACGGCGAATGGATCGCCTCTTCAACGGCGTCGATCGCGCGGTTGTCGCCCGAGCCCATGCCGAGCGCCATCAGCGCGTGGCCGCCGCCGCCCATGACCTTCTTCACATCATTGAAGTCGAGGTTGATCTCGCCCGGAACGGTCAGTACGTCGGAGATGCCGCGAACCGCCTGGCGGAGCACGTCGTCGGCTCGTCCGAACGCCTGCGTGACGGTGAGGCTGCGGTCGTTCTTGTCGATCAAGCGCTGGTTGGGGATGACGATGACCGTGTCGGCGACATCGTTGAGACGATCGATTCCATCCTGCGCCGCGTCGGCCCGCGGGACGCCCTCGAACTCGAACGGCCGGGTGACGACGGCGATGGTCAATGCGCCGGCCTGGCGGGCCATCTCGGCCACGATCGGCGCTGCGCCCGTGCCCGTGCCGCCGCCCATGCCTGCGGTGATGAAGGCCATGTCGACATCGGTGAACAGATTGCGAATCTCGTCGCGGCTGTTCTCCGCCGCGCGGGCGCCGCGCTCGGGATCGCCGCCGACACCGAGACCGTCGGACTCGGCATCGGCGATCGGAATCACGGTCTCGGCCTTGGCCGCCACCAACTGCTGGTTGTCGGTGTTGACCGCGACAAACTCAACACCGCGGATCTGGTCGTCGATCATGCGGTTGACGGCATTACAGCCGCCGCCTCCGACTCCTACGACGGTGATCGGCGGGATCCCTTGGTCTCGGCTGTTCCGGTTGCGTTGGCTCATACTTGCGGTCCTCTCTTCGCTGCAGTGGCTGTGTGCGTGGTTGTGGACGTACAGTCGTGTGGATTTCTATGAGTTGGGGCTGAACACTCGGGCGATGCCGGCCGCGCCCGAGATGAGCGAACCGAAGACCGAGCCGCTGCGCTCGGACGCCTGGCGCTGCCTGCGCATCTGCGCCGACGACGTGGCGTCGCCCGAGTCGAGCATCCAGTCGAGCATGCCGACCACGCCGAGCGCTTCGGGATTGCGCAGCTTGTCCGAGAGTCCGTACAGTTCGCCGGGCTCGCCGATGCGCACCGGTGTTTGGAGCGCCTTGCTGAACAGCAGGTCGATGCCGCTCAGCATCGCGCCGCCGCCGATTAGGATCACACCGCCGGTCACGGCGTGCTGGAGCTGGAACTCGGCGATCCGGTTGACGATCATGCTGATCATCTCACAGGCGCGCGCGTGAACGATCTCGGCGACCAGTGCCGGTTCGGCGCATTGAGGGCTGCCGTTGGGCGAGAATCCGAGAAGCTCGATCGGCGGCGCGCCTTCGGCGACCAATTGCGGAATCGCGCAGCCGTGCCTGCGCATGACCGCGACCGCTTCGTCGTTCGCGCAGCGCAACCCGATCGAGAGATCACGGGCGATGTGTCCGGTTCCAATCGCCAGGGCGGACGTGTGCGATATCGCGCCGTCTTCGTATGCGGTGAGCGTGGTCGCGCCGGAATCCAGGCCGATCACCAGGGCGCCGAACTCCTTCTCGTCGCCGCGAATGGCGCGCTCGGCGGCGACGACCGGCTTGGCTGCGATCAGCTCGACATCGACGCCGGCGCTCTGGACGCAGTGCGCGGCGTTCTGAATCGCGCTTTGCGACGCGGTGACGAGGTGCATCGATACATCGAGCCGCTGTCCGTGCTGACCACGTGGATCGAAGGAGCGCCGCTCGGCGTCGACGACGTAGTAGCGCGGAATCGAGTGGAGCAGCGTGGCGGCGCTGTTGATCGTGACGGCGCGACCGGAACTGATCACACGCACCAGGTCGGCGTCGCGGATTGGTTCGCCGGGCGACGGCAATGCGACCGCGCCGCGATTGTTCATGCACTGCAAGTGCGCGCCGGACACGGCGACCGCGACCGAGAGAATCTGCCGGCCCGAGGACGCCTCGGCCTGGTCGAGCGAGGCCCGGATCGCTCCGGCGGCTCGCGAGACATGCGTGATCTGGCCGGCCTCGATGCCATTTGAGGGAGCCTGGCCAACGCCGAGGATGTGCAGGCGTCCATGCTCGTGGCGTTCGCCGACCACGGTGGAGATGACAGACGATCCAAGGTCAATCGCAACGCTGGCAGAGGAAGTTGGCGGCATGTTGGCTCCCGGATTCGTGTCTCGTGGGCCCTATTGCTGGGACGGTTCTGAGAGGAGGGTTGCTTGGGTTCGCGGCGAATCGCGCCTCTGCTCCGGGGCGAGATCGGCGGAGGTCTCGACCTGGCCGCGGATGCCTCGACCGAGATCGAGTCCGATTTCCACGCGCGGCCGCAGGCCGAAACGCAGGTCGGCGAAGAGCAAGGGTTCGCCGCGGTTCTGCGCCTCGTGCTCGAGGTGCGACCAGACGTGGTACTTGAAATCGAGTCCGTCGGAGCCGCCGAAGACGATGCGTCCGTGCTCGGTAACGACGACCAGACCCTCGGACAGCGACCACTCGTAGGCGATCACAGCAGGCAGCCGCTGCGGTGCGCCGCGCTCGGCCAGCTCGAGCGCCATGTTCACGGCGGTCGTATCGACCGTCGCGCCTGCGGCGATCACGGGCAGGGCGGAGACCTGGGTCACGATTGGTCCGTCGAACGGAGGCGCGGAGCCTTCGAGTACGACGCCTTCGGAGTCAATTGCCCACACGGTGTTGTTGGCCCGCCACCGGCCCCACGGTGTCCGTTCCACTATGACGACTTTGACGCCGTTTGGCCAGTCCCGCGTGATAGCGACCTCCTTGACCATCGGCAACGCCGCAATTCGCTGGGTGGCCGCTTCGAGGTCGGCCAACAGGACGTGTTCGCCCTTCAGTCCGGCGAGCTGCCGCACCGAGGCCGGAGAGACGACGTTCGCGCCCTCGACCTCGACCGTGGTGATGTCGAACATCTCCGAGTTCAACAGCATCAGCGCCAGGCCCAGACCCGCCGCCGACAGGATGACCGCCGCGAGCATCAGGCGAGACCAGCGAATCCGCAACAACAGCAGCGAACGCCGTATCTGGGGCGGAATCAGATACCGCACGAGCCGTCGGCGGCGGGTTGATGGGACGGACTGCACGACCAGTTCGTCGCCGGAACGGACCGCATCTTCAGTAGAACCGGACTCGAAGTGGGAGTTGCTCATGCGGAACCCTCACGATTTCCGAACGACGACTGAGTCCGGTGTCGTTCGAGACCGAGCTCGACCAGCCGATCGATCAGCTCGGTCAACGGGATCCCGCCCTCTTCAAAGGCGCGTGGATACATCGAGGCTGAAGTGAATCCGGGGATCGTGTTGAGTTCTCCGAGCCAGAAGGCTCCGTCTTCGCCAACGAGGAAGTCGGCCCGGACCATGCCTTCGGCGCCGACGGCGCGCCAGGCCTGGATGGCAGCGTCCTGGAGCTCTGTCGCCAGACTTGCTTCGATCTGCGCCGGCGCGATCAGATCGGTGCCGGGATCCTCGTACTTGGCGACGTAGTCGTAGAAGTCGCGTCCGGTGCGGATCTCGCCGAGCGGCGCGGCAAGCGGCGGTTCGTCTTTCAGGGAACCGAGTACGCCGCATTCGATCTCGCGCGGCGAGGGCATCGCTTCTTCAATCAGGACCTCGGAATCGCAGGCGAACGCAGCGCCGAGCGCCTCGGCCGCGTCTTCACGGGAGTTCACCTTGCTCGTGCCGATGCTCGATCCGCCGCGCGACGGCTTGACGAAGTACGGATAGCCGACCTGCGCCGCGTCGCGGACGACGGACGTGGGATCGCGGCGCCATTGGTCGCAGGTCGCGACCATCCACGGCGCGACGGGAATGCCGACCTCGCGCAGAATTTGCTTGCAGCGCGCCTTGTCCATCGCAATGGCCGACGCCGCCACGCCGGATCCGACGTAGGGCAGGTCGAGCGTTTCCAGGAAGCCCTGCAGCGCACCGTCCTCGCCGGTTGCCCCGTGGATGAGCGGAAAGACCGCGTCGCACTGGAGCAGCGCGGCGGTCGTGGCCGGCAGGATGCGCGCCGAACGGCGACTCGGGGAGTCGGAGATGACCTCGGGCCCGCCCAGTTCGATGGCGGTCAGGGCCAGGCCGGACTCCTCGGGCGTCAACCATGCGCCCGAGCGCGTGACGGCAAAGGGGATCGCGCGCCAGCGCTGCGGATCGGCGGCGGCCATGACGGCGCGGGCGGACCTAATCGAGATCGTGTGCTCGACCGAAGCGCCGCCGAGCACGATTCCGAGCGTTCGTCGCTGATCAGCCATCCCCGGCCTCCTCGCCAATCACGGCGATCTCCGGCTCGAGCTCGACGCCGAACTGCTCCGCGACCGTTGTCTGCACCAATGCGATCAGAGCGAGAAAGTCGGACGCCCGAGCGCGACCGACATCCACGTTGAGGATGTAGTTGGCATGCAGGTCGGACACCTGCGCCGCGCCGACTCGCGCGTGCTGGAGGCCGGCCAGGTCGATGAGCTGTCCGGCGCTGCGCGGATCATCCGACGGATTCTTGAAGGTGGAACCCAACGACGGCCCCGTGGGCGCGTTGGTCTTGCGCAGCGCCTCGACCCGGTCGATCTCGGCGAGCGATGCGAACACATCGCCGTGCCGCAACTGGAGCTGAAGCGAGGTGACGATGTAGTCGCCGAGGTCGCCGTCGCGGAGTCGCGAGTTTCGATATGTGAGATGCAGATCCTGAGCTTCGAACTCGACCAACTGACCATCGGGCGCGATTGCTCGGACCGAGACGAGCACGTCCGACAGCTCGGAGCCGTACGCGCCGGCGTTGGTCGGCAGGCCGCCGCCAATCGCTCCGGGAATGCCGGCAGCCCATTCGAGCCCGGCGTATCCGGCTCGCGCGGTCGAGCGCGCGAGCGCCGCGAAGCGCACACCGGAGTCGACTTCGATCCGCGCCTCACCGACCGCTCGGCAGCCTCGGGTCTCGTTCTTCACCACGACGCCGCGAATGCCGCCGTCGCGGATCAGGACGTTCGAGCCTGCGCCCAGGATCGTGACCGGCGTGTCGGCGCAGCGTGAAGCGCGGACCACGTCGACTAACGTCTCGGTATCTCGGACGCTGATGAACCAGTCGGCTGGTCCACCGACCTGGACGAACGTGTGCCTGCTGAGCGGCTCGCTGCGCCGCGCTTCAAGCTCTTGCATGAGCGCCTGCAAGATTTGCGAGCGAGTCATTGGCGCGCCCCGCCCAATCGCCGCAAGATGATCGGGCCGGCGGCGTCGATGTCGCCCGCGCCCATGGTGATGATCAGGTCGCCCGACATCGCGCGTTGCGCCGCGATCGCGGCGCTCTCTTCGATTGAGCCTCCGTACTCGGCCGACGGCGAGACGATCTCCCGCGCCAGTTGCTCCGAGGTCATCTCGTCGCCGGTCATCGCGCGAGCGGCATAGGTATCGACCGTGTAGACCACATCCGCCTCGAAGAAACAGGTGCGGAATCCATCGATCAGATAGGACGTGCGCGTGTATGTGTGCGGCTGGAAGAGCACGACCACCCGGCGGTCGGGCCAGCGTTGCTTTGCCGCCGCGATGGCCGATGCCACTTCGGTTGGGTGATGCGCATAGTCGTCGAGGACCACGACGCCGTTCGCCTCGCCGTGCAGTTGGAATCGCCGGTTGACGCCTCGGAAGGACCGCAGCGCGTCGATCGAGCGCTGCGCGTCGAAACCGGCCGCGTCGAGCGCCGCGATCGCAACCGCGGCATTCTGCAGTTGATACTCGCCCGGCTGTTGCAAGGAACCGTGGAAGGTCGCCGAGGGCGTGGACAGCCCAAATGAGTCGCCTTCGGTCTCAACCCTGTAGTCGGCGGTTGTACGTGTCGAACAGCTCATGAACCGCACGTCGGGGCGCTCCTGTTGGAGCATTTCGGCGATCTTGCCGGCGAGTTGCGAGTCGATACCAACGATCAGGTCGCCGTTCGGTTTCAGCGTGCGCAGGTAGTCGAGAAAGGCCGTTTCCAGCGCTTCCTGTGATCCGTAGTAGTCGAGATGATCGGGTTCGCAGTTGGTCAGCACAGCGACCGACGGCTCGTAGTGATGGAACGCTCGCCCATACTCATCCGCTTCAAGGACGAGCCAGGGGTCGCTTCCGCGCCTCGCATGGACGCAGAAGTCCGGGGCTTCGCCTCCAATGACGAAACCGGCGTCTCGGCCGGACGCGTTCATGCAGTGCGCGATCATCGCCGTGGTCGTCGTCTTGCCGTGCGATCCACCGACCGCGATGACCGACCGCTGAGCCGCGATCTGGGCGAGCAGTTCCGCTCGCGTCTGCAGCGGGATGCCCAATTCGATGGCCCTGGCGATCTCCGGATGCGTTTCGGGCACCGCGGCGGTGCGCACTACCTGCGTCGCAGTGGTGACGTGCCGTTCGTTATGTCCAATGGTGATGCGCGCGCCGCGGTCGCGGAGCGGCTGCAGGATCGGAGCGTCCGCGCGGTCGCATCCAGATACGACCACGCCGTCGTCGAGCAGGATGTGCGCGAGGGCGGACATGTGGATTCCGCCAATCCCTACGAAGTGAACGTTCATCGTCATCGTTACGTCACTTTGCCACATCGACGATCACTTGGGCAATTCGACCGGCCGCGTCCGCTCGATGCAGCCCGCGCATCGACTCGCGCATGGATTGCAACCGTTCGCCGTCGGCGAGCAGATCGGTGGCGAGGTCGAGCAGGTCGGCGCCCAGTCTGTCGTCGTCCAGGACGACCGCAGCGCCGGCGTCGGCGAGTACCTGCGCGTTGTAGCGCTGGTGACCTCCGGCTTCGCCGAGCGGCGCCAACAGTGCGGGCAGACCGGCGGCGGGATACTCGCCCATCACCGAGGCGCCGGAGCGGGAGATGGCCAGATCGCAGGCGGCCATGGCCAGCGGCATCTCCTCGGACATGTAGGAGTACAAGCGGTAGCGAGATTGCAGCTTGGCTGGCAGCGACTCGCGCAGACGAGCGAGTCGCTGGTAATCGGCTCGTCCGGAGATGTGAATCAGTTGGGTCCGCGTGAGCCAACTCTCGATCCGACCGGCAATGGCGTCGTTGATCCGGTGCGCGCCCCGCACGGCGCCGGTGACCAGCAGGGCAGGCTCGGAGTTGAGCTGGAAGTGGGCGCGAGCCATGGGTTTGTCGAGATTGGCGAAGCCGGCACGCAAGGGATAGCCGCTGACGACCGACTTGCCCGCCGCGTAACGCTCGGTCGAGCGTTCATGGGTGACGCAGATTCGATTCGCCAAAGGCGCGAGCGCTCGCAGCGTCCAACCCGGTTCGATGTCGGGCTGCAGCAGGACGATTGGCCGCCGCGTGAGCCAGGCGGCGACGCCGACCGGCGCGGAGACGTAGCCGCCGGTCAGGAACACCACGTGCGGCCGGTAGCGCAGCATCAGCGCCAACGCGTCCAGGACGCCGGTGGTGGTGGCCCCGATTGAAAGCAACTGAGAGAGCGGGTTGCGTCCGCGCAACGCTCGCGCGGCGATGGCGGCGTAGGGCAAGCCGGCCTCGACGGCCAATTCCGATTCGACGCCGTCGGCGGTGCCGGCAAAGCGGAACTCGACGCGGTCGCTCTGACGCTCCACGAGATCACGCAGCGCAGCGGCGACCGCGAAGGCGGGAAACACATGCCCTCCCGAGCCGCCGCCGGAGAGCAGCACTCGCAAGGTTTGCATCAGCCGTCGTCTCCGCGTCCGCTATGAAATGGCGACGACTTGCGCCGTTGGTCAAGGCGTGGCACCACGTCGCGAGTGAATGAGACGTCATCCGGGTCCGGATCGGCGGGCTCGGGGAACTTGCCCTTGCTGAATCGGGAGATCGAAACCAACACGCCGGCGGCCGCCATCGACGCGATCAGCGCCGACGACCCGAAGCTGAGGAACGGCAGCGGAATGCCGGTCAGGACGATCGTGCGCATGACGCCGGCCACATTGAAGAAGGCCTGCAACGCGAACCAGGCGACGATGCCGAAGGCCAGCAAGGCGCCGAATCGGTCCTCGGCCCGCATCCCGGCGCGAATCCCTCGATAGATCAGCACGCCGAAGATCGACAGCACGATCAGTGCGCCGAGCATTCCGGTCTCTTCTCCGATGATCGCGAACACGCCGTCGGTGTGCGCAGAGGGGACGTAGAAAAACTTCTGCCTCGATGCGCCCAATCCGAGTCCGGTCAATCCACCGGAGCCGAGCGTCGAGACGAGATTGATGATCTGGAACCCCGCATCCTGGGCGAACTCCTCGGCATTGAAGAAAGTCCGCACGCGTTCCAGGCCGTAGCCCCAGATGAAGACGATCGCGAGTAAGACCGCCGAACCGCCGGCGAACAGCATCGCCATATGGCGCAACGCCGCTCCGGCGAGGAAGAACATGACGACGCCGGTCGCTGCGATTGCGGCGAAGGTGCCCAGATCGGGCTCGAGCATGAGCAGCGCGCCGATCAGGCCGATGATGAAACAGAAGGGCAGCAGGCCAAGCGAGACCTGCTGTAGCTCTTCACGCTTGGGCGCGAGCCAGGCGGCCACGTAGATGCAGATGGCGAGCTTGGCGAACTCGGACGGCTGCAGCGCGGGCAACGATCCAACCTGGATCCAGCGCTTCGCGCCGTTCTCTTCGTGTCCGACGCCGGGAATCAGCACCGCGGCCAGCAGCAAAATCGAGACGATGACCACCGGTCCGGCGATTCGCTGCCAGACCCGGTAGTCGATCCGCGACAACAGGGCGAACGCGACCAGGCCGATCCCCGCTCCGATCAGCTGGCGGATGGCGAAGTGTCGCGTGTTGCCGTGCAGTTCCTGCGAGATCGCGAACGACGACGAGAACACGAAGATCAGCCCGATGAAGACCAGCGCGAGAACCGAAGCGACGAGCACCCAATCGGGCGGCGATGCCGGTCGGCGGAGCCGGTGCACGATTCGGCCGCCGACGGTCGGACGGTTTCGTCCGTCGCCTCGGCTGGTCCCTCCCGTCGCAGGAACGTGGACATTGCCGAGCACTCCGCTCGACCCGGACCTGGCGCTGGGAACTGCGGCACGCTCAACGCTCATCGTCTGTACCTCCCTGTGCGTTCCAGCCATTCACCAGGTCGCGGAAGTGCTGTCCCCGCGCTTCGAAGTTCGGATAGGCGTCGAACGATGTGCCTCCCGGAGACATCAACACCGTCTCGCCCGCTCGCGCCGACGCCGCCGCGCGCCGGAACGCGGACTCGAACGCACCTGCGTCTATGGCATCGATTCCATGATTGGTCATCCACGACTGCCACGACTCAGCCGTTTCGCCAAACAGCACGACCTCGCGTACGTGTCGCCGTAGCTCGCCCAGCAATGGGTCCAGCGGCAGGTTCTTGTCGCGGCCGCCGAGCATGAGGACAATCGATCCGTCAACCGCCTGCAAACCGGCGAGAGTGCGTTCGGGTGTGGTCGCGATGGAGTCGTTGACGAATCGCACGCCAGCGATCTCGGCGACCAATTCCAATCGATGGGGGACTCCGGTGAAGGCGGACAACACGTCGACGGCCACCGCGTCGGGCACGAGATCGCCGACGATTGCCAGCGCAGCCAGCGCGTTGCGCAGATTGTGCGATCCCGGGATCCGGAGCGCCTCGATCGGCATCAGCGGCTCGCGGTTGCGAACGATCTGAGCGTCGCGGCTGTGGACCGCAGGCTGGCAGGGAGCGTCGCCGACGCCGAACCAGGTCGTCGAGGCGGGCGTCATGCCGACGGCCCGGGCGGCGAGCGGTTCGTCGAATGGCAGCACCACCCGATCGGTAGCCGTTTGCTGTTCGACGATCCGATACTTCAGCGCCTGGTAGTCGCGCCAGTCGAACTGATCGAGATGGTTCGGCGTGATGTTCGTGATCGCGGCGATGTGAGGGCTGCGAGTGGTTCGCAGGAGTTGCGTGTGGGAGATTTCGGCGACCACCGTGGTCTCCGACGAGATCGCCGATAGCTGAGCGAGCAGGCCTCGGCCAATGTTGCCGCCCATGACGCAGTCGATTGCGGCGGTCTGGAGCATCCGATGAACCAGCGTCGTGGTCGTCGTCTTGCCTGCGCTGCCGGTGATGCCGATGATCCGGGTCGAGCGACACCGCTCGAGGAAGACCTGCATCGGACCGAACACCGGCAGTCCCCGGCGCTCGGCTTCCGCGAGCAGCGGAATCCCGCGTGGAACGCCCTGGCTGGCGATTAAGCAGTCGAGCTCGTTGAGCAGCGAGAGGTCGTCCTGGGATCGCTCGGCGCGCTCTGGATCGCGATCGACGGTGATCGTCTGCGCGCCTTCGCGGTTGAGGAACTCAAGCGCGTCGCGGCCCTCGATGCCCATGCCGACTACGGCTACCTGCCGGCCTGCGAACGATGGCGGAGCCTGGATGGGAATAGGCAGGGTCATTTGGGCACCTGTAATGCCAGGGCGACGCCGAGAATGCCTCCGGCGATGGCGATCAGCCAGAAGCGGGTGACGATCTGCGGCTCGGACCAGCCGCCGATTTCGAAGTGGTTGTGCAAAGGCGCCATACGCAGCACTCGGCGTCCCTCGCCGGTGCGTCGGCGGGTCCACTTGAACCAACCGACCTGCACGATGTCGGAGCCGGCTTCCAGCACGAAGACGATGCCGATCACCGGCAACAACAGCCAGTGACCAGTCATCAGGGCGATGATGGCCAGCGTGCCTCCGAGCGCCATCGCGCCCGTGTCGCCCATGAAGATTCTGGCCGGGTGAGCGTTGAACCAGAGGAAGCCGAGCACCGCGCCGACGGTGGTGAAGGCGAAGCGGACGAGGAAGTCCTGCTCCTGCCCAACCGCGATCACGCCGAAGGCGGCGATCGCAATCGCGCCGGTTCCGCCGCAGAGCGTGTCGAGTCCGTCGGAGATGGCGACCGAGATGATCGTGGCGAACACGGTGATGGCGGCAATCACGATGTAGGCGGGTCCCAGAGAGAACTTGCCCGCCCAGGGCACATTGAGCGACTCGACGTCGAGCGCGAAGTAGAGCACCAGCCCGACGGCGACCGAGAACAGCGCCAGCAGGCCAAACTTGAGCTTCCAGGTCAGACCGGCCTGGGCGCGACCGATCAGCGTGCCGAGATCGTCGACGTAGCCCAACGCACCGAGCACCACCACGCCGACCAGCGGCAGCAGGATCGACCAGCGGTCGCCCTCAACGAGGTTGGCGACGATGGTGAGCACCACAATGGGGATGAGGAAGATGAGACCTCCCATGGTCGAAGTCCCCGCTTTGGCGTGGTGGGACGAAGGACCTTCGTCGGAGATCGACTTGCCGGCCTTGCGCCGCTCGAGCCAGCGGATCACGAACGGGCCCCAGAGGAGCGCGAAGGCAAAAGCAATGCCGGCGGTACCGAGGGAGAAGGTGGTCACGACGCGGCCAGCCTCTCGACCACTCGCTCAAGGTGCATGGCGTGCGACGCTTTGATCAGCACGGTGTCGCTGCGTTCCAGCGATTGCAACAGGATGTCGGCGGCCTGCTCGGCCTCGGCGACCCAGCAGGCTTGCGGATGGCCGGCTTCGCGGGCGGCGTCAATGATCTCGCGCGAGCGCTCGCCGACCGCGATCAGCCAATCGCATCGCTCTGCCGCATAGCGTCCGACCTCGCGGTGTGCCGCCTGCTCCTCTGCGCCGAGTTCGTACATATCTCCCAGCAGCGCGACGCGACGCGAGCGGCAGTCGCTGAGCAGGTCGAGCGCGGCCAGCATCGAGAGCGGCGCGGCGTTGTAGGCATCGTCGATGATCGTGGCGCCGTTCCAGGCGGTTCGACGAGCGAGCCGTGATCCGGGCGTCAGCTCGCCTAGCGAGAGGGCAATCCGGCTCCAGTCCAGACCAGCGCGCAAGCCGACTGCGCTCGCCGCGAGACAGGTCATGACCTGGTGCGCGCCGACCAGCGGCGTTGCGACATGCCGGCGCTCGCCGCTGCGTCGATCGACGAGCGTGAATTCAACCCCGTCGAATCCGCGATCGACGACGTCAGTTGCTGTGAGGTCGCAATGCGGTTCGTAGCCGTAGGTAATCACCTCGGCCTGCGTGCGCTGCGACATCCGGCGCACTCGAGGATCGTCGCCGTTGAGGATTGCGAGTCCGCCGGGCGGCAGCCGTTCAGGCAGAAGCCCCTTGATCCGCTCCGTGTCGTCGAGCGTGCCGAACCGTTCCAGGTGCGTAGGTCCGACATTGGTGACAATGCCGACATCGGCGCGAGCCGAGGAGACCAGCAGCTCCATCTCTTCCTGCGAGTACGGACCGATTTCGATGACGGCCCACTGATCGGATTCGTCAATGCCCAAGAGGGCGATCGGGAGTCCGATGTCTCCGTTGAAGTTGCGCGGCGATTGATGGGTCGGGACATGCTGCGACAGCAACTGAAACACGGCTTCGCGCAGCGTCGTCTTGCCGACGCTACCGGTGATGCCGACGACCTGGGCAGCCATCTGTTGACGCCAGCGTCGACCGGCCGTTTGCAGCGATCGCAGCGGGTTGTCGACCACGAACGTTTGCGGACCGCTCAACCCCGATGCGGCCGAAACGAGCGCGGCAGATGCGCCTCGGTCGAGCGCGTCGTCGACGAACCGGTGCCCGTCCAGATGCTCGCCGCGAAGTGCGACGAAGAGGGAACCGGGGATCGCCTCGCGTGAATCAATCACGATCTCCGTGAATCGTTCGTCGCCTGGCTCGGGGAACGACCGCAGTTCGTCGCGGAGCAAGGATGCGAGCTGCCTGGAGGAGATCATTCCTCCTCCTGTCCGGCTGGTTCCTCGTCTTCCTGGATGTAGGTGACCGGCGAGGGATCCGCCTCGTCCGCCTCTTCAGAGTCGATATTGGCGGTCAACGAGTCGTCGCTCGCTTGCTCTTCCGAATCGGTCAGCGCGCCCTCGACGCTTGGCGGTCCAGTTGCCCAGTCGTTCGGATTGGCGACGTAGGCGGTCGGGGGCACGCCGAGATAAGGAAGCACGACCGACATCAGCTCGGAGAAGATCGGCGCGGCGACAATACCGCCGAAGATTTCACCTTGCGGGCGGTCGATCCGCACCAGCACCACGATGCGCGGGTCGTTCGCGGGCGCGAAACCGGCGAACGAGGCCAGCGATTCACCCTCGAGGTAGGCGCCCTCTTCGACAACATCGGACGTGCCTGACTTGCCGGCGACCGGCCAGCCTTCAACCTGGGACGGATGCCCCAAGACGCCGTCGACCACGGCTTGCATCATCATCGTCAAGGTGGCGGCGGTCTCACGGCTGATCACCCGGCTGTCGGTCTGTGGGTCGAACTGTTGCACGCCGTCGTCGGTGATGATCGCCGAGACCAGTCGCGGCCGCACCGGGATGCCGCCGCGAGCGATCGTTGCGTATGCCTGGACGATCTGCAACGGCGTCACGGCGATGCCCTGACCGAAGGAATTGGTGGCGAGCTGCGCCGGCGACCAGCGGATGTCGGTGGAGTCGGTGACCACGCCGCCGATCTCGCCCGGAAGCCCCGACTGGGTGCTGGCGCCGAATCCGAACTTGTAGACGTACTCGTAGTAGGTGCGCGCGCCGAGCTGCTGCGCGACCCACACGGTTCCCGTGTTGAGCGAGCGCTGCAGCACCTGGGTCATCGTCTGCTCGCCGTGGTAGCTGAGGTCGAAGTTCCTGATGGTGCGGTCGTCGATGACCACTGCGCCCGTATCGACAAAGGTCGTGTGCGGCGAGATGATCCCGGCTTCGAGCGCGGCGGCCATCGTGATCACCTTCATCGTCGAGCCCGGCTCGTAGATGTCGGACGCCGCGCGCGAGCGCAACAGCGCCAGCGAGTCCGGATGATCGAGATCGATCGTCGTTGGGTCGTATGTCGGCAAGGAGGCGAGGGCGAGGATGTCGCCGTTGCGCGGATCCATCATGATGATGTGTCCGCCTTGGGCATCCCACTCCTCGACGGCGTCTCGCAGCGCTGTCTCTGCGATCCATTGCAGGTTTCGGTCGATCGTGAGCACGATTGAAGCGCCCTGCTGGTACGGCATCTCAGCTCGCGGGCCGAACGGGATCGGATTGCCGAGGCCGTCGACCTCCTGAACCAGCAAGCCCGACTCTCCGCCGAGCAACTCGTCGAGCTGATACTCCAGACCGGCCAGGCCCTGTTCGTCACGCCCCACGAGTCCAATCACGGGCGCGGCCATCGATCCTTCGATGTAGCGGCGGGTCGAGGTCTTGCGTACCTGAACGCCATGCAGCGCCTCGGCGTGAATCTGCGCGCCGAGCGCGCCGGAGAGTCCATACGCGATCAAGGCGTCGTGCCCGCCATCGGCGGCGGTTTGCGCAGCGAGCGAGAGGACCACGGATTCGTCGGCCCGCAGCAACTCGGCGAGGCGGCGCGACGCGTCGGTCGGCTGGAACTCTGAGCGGGACCAGAGCCTGGTGTCGACATGGACTTCCCAGGCGTCGATCGAAGTCGCCAGGGGGAAGCCGTTGCGGTCGAGGATTGCGCCTCGGGGCCCCTTGGTCTCGATGGCCCAGGTGCGATCGGCGTAGGTCTCATGCTGTTCGTGCTGAAATACCTGGATCGTGACCAAGCGCACGACTACCACCACGAGAAGCGCGAAGAACAGCGCGATCACGACACCCATGCGCCAGGTCGAGATCGACTCGAATCCTCTGTCGAAGGACGGACTCGCCAATGTCCGGTCCTTTCCTCGCGGCCGGCATACCGCCTACCGCGCTAGTCGAACACCAGGGCATCAAGCGTCGCCCGCCAGAATGAATGCGCTAACGAATGGTCCACCCCGCCGCCACCGCGCTCGTCGGGCGGCGGAAGGAATCGAGTCGGCATGGTCCGGGCCGGAGGCGGCAGCTCGACTTCCAGGACGATGGTCGGCCGGGCCGGGACCATGTTGAAGCGCTCCACTGCCTGCTGCTGAATCCTGGCCAGCGAACTGAGCTGACCGACATGCGCCGCCAGCGAGCGAATCTCTGAGTCGAGCCGCTCCCGTTCGGCCTCTAGCACCCTCAACTCGGTACCGCTCTCGGTAACGCTCGACGAACGGACCACCGGCAGCACCGCAGCGATACAGAGACCGATGACCGTGAGCCAGGCCCAGGCGGGCATGCGACCCGTGTATCGGGACCGTTTGGGCAGAACCGGATGGGGGCGCGCATGCCAGGCATCGCTAGCCGCCGAGGTGGGCAGCGACGCATCGAGCGTCGTGCTGGGCTTGGCCGTTGTCATTGGTACGTCGTCCGCCGCCGGTTTGTTCCGAGGGGCACGCGCATCGACCCGGACGCGCCGGCAGGCAACTGCGATCCGTTACGGTAAGTAGACGAGCCGAGTGTCTGCCTTGGCTCTCGGGGCGTACAGTGAGACGCACCCTCGAACAGCGGGGGGAACAAGGCTCGGGAATCGTTGAGCGGACCGTGCGCGCAGACGGGGGGACATGGTCCACAATCGCTACGACCAAGGGTCGCGCGCAACCGTGATCCAGCGGTTTGGCGGCGGGGCTTCTCCTTCACTGTAGTGGCTGTTAGGTAGTCCCCTGCGCACGATCCGCTCAACGATTCCCGAGCGATTGCCTTTCCACAACGACTCTTGCCTGTCTGTCCAATGACCGGCGATGATTGCCCGTCGCGCCACGCGTTCGGCTCATGCGCCAGACCAGCGTGGACCGCGCCGTGATGGCGCGGCTTCGCTGCTGGTGACATCGTTCGGAATTCGTTGAGCGGACCGTGCGCACTGACGTGGGGGCGTGGTCCACGATCACAGCGACCGATGGCCGCGCGCGATCGCATACCGGTGGTTTGGCGGCGGGGTTTCTCTCCGTTTGTAGTGGCTGTCGGATTACCCCCGGCGCACGGCCCGCTCAACGATTCCCGAACGATTGCCTTTCCGCTTGGCGATGTTGGATGGTGTTGGGACGACGGTGACATCAGATTGCCTCCGCCGCTCGTAGTCGCGCGCTGCGAGCGCGCGGGTTGCGCTGAATCTCAGCCGCCGAAGGCCGCATCACCCGACGCGTCAATGCGCGAAAACTCGGATGATCGCCCGATGACTGCTCGCGAATAACGTCCTTGACGATCCGATCCTCCAGCGAGTGGAACGCAATCACGACCAGGCGTCCGCCCAGCCTGAGCATCCCGCGAGCTTGCGAGAGGAATGCGGCCAGGCGTTCGAGCTCCTGGTTGACCTCAAGCCGGATCGCCTGGAAGACTCGAGTGGCCGGATGGATACGAGCACCGGGTCGCGCGCCGACGGCATCGACCACCGTCTGCGCCAGCGCTCCGGTGCTGCCGATCGGCCGACGCTCGACGATTGCTCTCGCGATGCGCCGCGACCGACGTTCCTCGCCGTACTCGAAGATCAGGTCCGCGAGCTCATCAACCGGCCACTCGTTCACGATTTCGTTCGCAGTGACAGCGGCCGGATCGTCGGATGGCCCGAGCTGCATGTCGAGTGGACCATCGGCGCGGAACGAGAATCCGCGCTCGGGGTTGTCCAGTTGCAGCGACGAGACGCCGAGGTCGCAGAGGATGCCGTCGAGCGGCGTCATCTGGGCGTCGGCGGCAGTCTGCGCGGCGGCGTCGAGCCAGCCCTGCGCCAGCATCGCCCGGTCTCCGAAGCGATCGAGCCGCTGCGACGCGATCGCGATTGCGTCGGGATCGGCATCGGCGCCGATCAGCAGCCCGTCCGGCGCGGAGGCTGCGAGTACGGCTTCGGCATGACCGCCGAGTCCAACGGTCGCGTCGAGATAGCGGCCGCCGGGCCGGACATTCAGCATCTCCAGCGCTTCGTCGAGCATCACGGGCAGATGGGTGGATGACGACGAGGTCATGGCGACGACTCCGTCCCATTGCTCCCCGGTTCCGAGGCGTTGATCTCGGCCAGACCCTCCAGCAGCGCTGCATACTCCTGATCGATCTGTTCCTGCTCCGCCTGCCAGGCGTCGGCGTTCCAAATCTCCAGGTTGTCGCCCATGCCCACCACGGTCACGGGACCGTCCAGGCCGCGCTCCTGACGAAGCGGCGCGGGGATCACGATGCGTCCCTGGCGATCCAGCTCGATTCGGCGAGCGCGGCCGAAGAAGCTCCGCGCCAGCCGCCGAGCTTCGGGACGCAAGCGATCGCTCACGGTGCGCACCTGCTTCTCCTTCGCGTAACCGTCCAGGGTGTAGAGCTCGATCTGTCCGTCCGGTCCCGGCAGCAGGTAACCGCCGAGCTCGTACAAACCGCGATAGGCGGAAGGAATCGCGAGACGACCGCGATCGTCGATGCGGTGATCGAATTCGCCGGTGAGGTCGATGTTCGCCACGAGAGCAATCCCTGCTTTGCCTTGGCTTCACGTTATGCTCGCGTCTTCCATTTCGCCCCATTTCATGGGACTTCCTGAACTATGAGACATAAACACCAGCTTGGCAAGCCCAAATCTAGGGAAGTTGCCCCAAAACCGGAAATCTGGCGCCCTCCGCCCCGTGAAACTCCGGATCTTGCCCATCGCTCGTGGATAATGTGGATAACTTGTCGCCGACGGTCGGATGCCGGCCGGCGACTCAAGCGCAAGCGAGCAATCATGCCAGGCCAGACAGCGCCGGATTCCGAACACTTCACGGCCGCCGTGCTGACGCTCTCCGATCAAGGAGCGGCCGGACGACGCGAAGACACCTCGGGGCCAGCCGTCCGCGAGCGGCTGGCGGAACTGGATATTGAGATCGCCGCGCACGCCATCCAGTCGGACGATCCGGACGCCATCGCGGATCGCCTGCGGCAGTGGGTCGACGCCGGCATCAGCCTGATCGTCACGACCGGCGGCACGGGCTTCGGCCCACGAGACAACACCCCCGAGGCGACCCGCCGCGTAATCCAGCGCGACGCGCCGGGACTGGCCGAGCTGATGCGAGCCGAAGGTCTGCGCCAGACGCCGATGGCGGCGCTCTCGCGCGGCATCTGCGGCATCGCCGGACGCACGCTGATTGTCAATCTGCCGGGCTCCGAGCGAGCCGTGCGCGAGAATCTCGACGCGCTCGCGCCGATCCTGCCGCACGCACTGCAACTCATCAGCGGCGACACTGAGCATTAGTCGCTAAGCCGCCCCTGTCTACGCGCCTACACTGAACCACATGGCCCAACGAACGATTGCCCGCAATATCGCCGAGGCACGGCGCCGGCTCGCCGCCGAAGAAGGCGCCGTGCTGAAGGACTGGGGCGGACGGTTACCCGTCGCGCTGGTCTACCCCAACAGCTACTACCTGGGCATGTCCAACCTGGGTCTGCAAACGATCTACGGATTGCTCAATCAGCGATCGGAGATCGTCTGCGAGCGGGCCTTCTACGACCCGCCGCACAAGAGCGAACGCGGAGACGATCCGGCGTTGGGACCGGTCACGATCGAGTCCCAGCGCCCGCTGGCCGACTTTCCCGTGGTCGCCTACACGCTCACCTATGAGATCGACTACTACCACGTGGTTCGCTCACTGCAGGCGGCGCAGATCGAGCCGCTGAGCATCAATCGCGACGACGGCGATCCGTTGATCATCGCGGGCGGAGCGGCGGTAATCACGAATCCGCTGCCGCTGGCGGACTGCTTCGACGCGTTCGTGATTGGCGAAGCCGAGCCGATCCTCGACGAACTGATCGAGACGCTGGACGAGTACGCCTACAGTCCGCGAGCCGATCAGCTCGACGCGCTGGCCAGGATTCCGGGCGTGTTCGTCCCCGCTCGCGGCGCGGGAGATGGTGTCGAGCGGCAATGGGTCCGTGACATCGGCACGACCGAAGCAATGTCGATGGTGCTGACCGACGAGACCGAGTTCAACCAGATGACCCTGATCGAGGCCGCCCGCGGCTGCGGTCGAGGATGCCGCTTCTGCATTGCCGGGTATGTGTTCCGACCGCCGCGCTACCGTCCCCTGGAGTCGCTCCTCAATCAGGTCGAGACAGGCTTGACGCGCAGCGACCGAGTCGGACTGCTCGGCGCAGCCGTCGCCGACCATCCGCAGTTGGCCGAGCTCGCGGTCCAGGCCGATCGCATGGGCGGCCGCGTGTCGGTTTCGTCGCTGCGAGTCGACAACCTCGCGCCCGAGTTGCTCGATGTGCTGTCCAGAGGCGGAACTCGCACCGTCACGCTCGCGCCGGAGGCAGGCTCCGAGCGGATGCGCCAGCGGATCAACAAGGCGGTGTCGGAGCAGAACATCATCGACGCCGCCGACAAGGTCGGCCAGGCGGCGATGAGCCGGCTCAAGCTGTACTTCATGATCGGCCTGCCCGACGAAGAAGATGTGGATGTCGAAGACATGGCCAACCTCGGCCTGGCGGTCAAGCAGCGCCTGGACGCCCACGGTCACGGTACCGAGCTGGTGATGTCGGTCGGACCGCTCGTGCCCAAGCCGGCCACCGCCTATCAGGAGCTGGTCCAGTCCGACGCCGCGCTGGTCAAGCACCGCCAGCAGATCCTGCAGTCGGCCTTCCGCAAGACCGGCATCCGGCTGCGCGGCGACAGTCCGACCTGGGCTCGGATCGACGACATCTGCTCCCGCTCGGACCAGCGGCTGGCCCACGCGATCCTCGACATGGAAGCGCCCTCGGCGCGGGAATGGATGCGCGCCGCGAATCTGTGGGGATTGGACGGACCGCTCCCCTGGGGCGGCGGTCCCGGACCATGGTCGGCGGTGGAAACCGGCATCACGGCCCGGTTCTTCGAACGAGAGCTCTCCAAGCACCAGCGCGAGAAGGCGACCATCGCCTGTCCGCCGCCCGAGATCGGCTGCAATATGTGCGGTGTCTGCGGCGGCAACGAGATCCCCTCGTACTCGCCCACGATCGTCCCGCTGAAAACGGTCGCCGGAGCCTGATATGTCGATCGCCGACAACCTCGAGCGCGTCAATCAGCAGATCGCCGACGCCTGCGATCGAGCCGGACGCCATGCATCGGACGTCAAACTGATCGCGGTCTCAAAGACGTTTCCAGCGACGGCCATCGTCGAAGCTGCAGCCAGTGGTCAACGGCAGTTCGGCGAGAATCGCGTGCAGGAAGCGCTCACCAAGATCGAAGAGCTGCCGCAGCACGGCATCGAGGTCAACGTCGACATCGACCTGCACCTGATCGGTCACTTGCAGCGCAACAAGGCGCGGCACGCGGGCAGCTTCGCCTCGGTTCAGTCCGTCGACAGCGTGCGCCTGGCCGAAGCGATTTCTCGCCGACTCGACCGCGAACTGCCGATCCTGCTGGAAGTCAACGTCGGCGAGGAGACATCCAAGGAAGGCCTCGCCGTCGGTGAGGTTGAAGCGGCCTTCGAGCGGATTTCCGCATTGCCCAATCTCTGCGTCAACGGCCTGATGACCGTCGCGCCGGAAGTCGCCGATCCCGAGGATGTCCGGCCAATCTTCCAGGCCTTACGAGAACTTGCAGATCGGTTGTCGCTGCGCGAACTGAGCATGGGTATGACCAATGACTACGCTGTCGCCATCGAGGAAGGATCGACGATGGTGCGGATTGGTCGGGCGATCTTCGGTCAACGGCCCGTGGCGCCGAGCGGAGGTCGGTCATGATCAGGATCGCCGTGATCGGCGGCGGCACGATGGGCGCGACATTCATTCGCGCGGTGACCGGCGCGGGACTGATCGCGACCGAGAGCCTGTGCGTCTGCGAGATTGTGCCCGAACGCCGCGAGTGGCTGGCGAGTGAGTTCGCCGGGATCGAGGTCACCGGCGATCAAGCCGAGGCCGTCGGCGAAAGCGACACCGTCTATCTGTCTGTCAAGCCGCAGGATCTGAGCTCGTTGCGCAGCGACAACGGCGCCGGCTCGCGGCTGCTGATCTCGATCCTCGCCGGCTCCACGATTGCCGAAGTGAGGTCGTCGACCGGCGCCGAACGGATCGTCCGCGCCATGCCCAACACTCCCGCCCAGATCGGCCGCGGCTTCACGGCCTGGACCGCCACCGAGGGCGTGACCGAGGCGGACCGCGAGTTGGTCGGCAGCCTGCTCGACACCATGGGCGAGCAGCTCTACGTCGCCGACGAATCCGCCATCGACAAGATCACCGCCGTCTCGGGCAGCGGACCGGCGTATGTGTTTCTGATCATCGAGGCGATGATCAACGCGGCCGTCAACGTCGGCTTGCGGCCTGACGACGCGCGTCGGATGGTCATGCAGACGATCATCGGCTCGGCCGAGTTCGCTGAGCAATCGGATCTGCATCCGGCCGCGCTGAAGGATATGGTGACCTCTCCGGGCGGCACGACCGCCGCCGGATTGCGAGTGCTGGAACAACGCGCGGTCCGCGCCGCGCTGATCGACGCGGTCGCCGCGGCGCACCAACGAGCGGAAGAGTTGGGATCGACATGAGTGAAGTGCTGGTCATCATCGGCATCGCCATCAACATCTACTCGTTCATCCTGCTCGCCCGCGTGCTGATGAGCTGGGTTCCGATGTTTACCAATCGACCGCTCGATCCCTACAACCCGATTGTCAAGTTCCTGCTCGACGTGACCGAACCGGTGCTGGCGCCGCTGCGGCGCTACCTGGTGATCGGCATGATCGACCTGTCGCCGCTGGCCGCGCTGATCCTGCTGCAGGTCATCGGCAGCGCCGTGATCAACAGCGCCTAGCGACGCCTTCGGCGATACCAGAACGTTTGCTTGACATTATCCGTACCCTTCGGTAGCGTGCGCAGCACAGCCGTTCGCATCCCACTCAACAACGGATGCGCCGGCTGCAACCGACGCAGCGACTGAGCAAAAGGAGCGCATATTATGACGAGTACCATCACTGCCGACACCGACCAGCCGATCACTCTGGGAACCGACACACAAGAGCCACTGCCGATGACCACTACCAACGAACCTCCGCCCGCTGTCGAAGACCTGCTGGGAGACATGGAACGCCGTTTCGGCGAGGGCGCGCTGATGCGCCTCGGCGACACCGGCGGCAAGTTGAGCGTCGACGGGATTCCCACCGGCGCGCTCTCCCTCGATGTCGCACTCGGCATCGGCGGACTGCCGCGCGGCCGCATCGTCGAGATTTACGGTCCGGAATCCGCCGGTAAATCGACCGTCGCCCAACATGTCATCGCCGAAGCGCAGCGCCTGAGCGGCCAAGCTGCGTACATCGATGTCGAGCACGCGCTCGACCCCGAGTTCGCTTCCAAACTCGGCATCGACACATCTCAGCTCCTCATCTCCCAGCCCGACACGGGCGAGCAGGCGCTCGAGATCGCCGAAGCGCTGGTGCGCAGCAATGCGATTGATGTGGTCGTCGTCGATTCCGTCGCCGCGCTCGTTCCGCGAGCCGAGATTGAGGGCGAGATGGGCGACGTCCAGGTTGGACTCCAGGCCCGGCTCATGTCGCAGGCGCTGCGCAAACTGACCGGCGTCGTCTCGCGCTCGAAGACCGTCCTGATCTTCATCAACCAACTGCGCGAGAAGGTCGGCATTGTCTTCGGCAATCCCGAGACTACGCCGGGCGGTCGAGCGCTCAAGTTCTATTCCTCGGTCAGGATCGAGTTGCGCCGCGCCGAGACGCTCAAGGACGGCCAGCTCGTGATCGGCTCACGGGTCAAGGCCAAAGTCGTCAAGAACAAGGTCGCGCCGCCCTTCCGCACCGCCGAGTTCGACCTCATGTTCACCGCCGACGAGTACGGCATCTCCAAGACCGGCTGCCTGATCGATCTCGGCACCGAGGTCGCGCCTGGTCTGCCGACCGGGACCGCGTCGGTGATCAAGAAGCAAGGCTCGTTCTACTCCTACGGCGAGACGCGGTTGGGCCAGGGTCGCGAACGAACCAAGGCCTTCCTGCGCGAGCACCAGGACATGGCGGAGGAGATTGAGAATCAGATCCGCCAAGAACGCGGCCTGCCCACGGCAGCCCAGCTCTTGCCCGAGGAAGGAGCCTCCGCGTCCCAACCGATCGCCAAGCCGGCTCCGAAGAAGAAATCGCGGGCACGCGCAAGCTGACCAGACCATCCGGCTGTGTCGAACCGATCTGAACGCTGGATAGCGCCATGACCGAAGTCGTCTCCGTCAGACCCGCCGGCGCGGTCTCCGTCGTCGACTTCGACGACGGCACCTCGTTCCGCTGTACACGCGATTTCATCCGTCGTTCCCACCTCAGCCGAGGACAGCAGATCGAAGACGTGTTCGTCGCGCGGCTGCGGGACTCTGCTTCACTGGATCTCGCCACATCCGAGGCTCAACGATTGAACCGCCGCCGGCGTTACAGCCGGAGAGAAATGGCCAGCAAGCTGACTGCAGCCGGGATATCCGCCGGTGTCGCACGCGAGGCCCTGGACGAACTCGAACAGCTCGGAGCGCTGAACGATCACATGGTCGCGCTCGAACTCGCTCGAAAGGGCCTGCGGCAAGCGCTCAGCCGCGATCCGCACCTGCAACGCAATCGCTTCCGCATGATGCAGACGCGCCGGCTGGTGCTCCGGGGATTCGACCCTGCAACGGCCGCTCAGGCGTGCAGCGATGCGTGGTCGGCTGTGCAATAGCGGCTACTGGCGTCGAATTGTCAACGCGCGTAGACTGGGACTGGCTGAATTCTGGGCCGCAAGCGTCCGGCCGAACGTCGGCGCTGGCGGCAGGTGAGAACACACACGATGACCGGCAACGCTCTGGCAATGCCATTCCAACTGAGTAGAGGACACTATGTGGGGAGCCCTGATGAGGCTCCTGCGCGGCGGGCCCGATCCTCGCATCGAGGCCACGCTCGAAGCCGAACGCATCCTTCAGCAGGCTCGGGACCGGGCCGAACGAGAGGCGCGTGAGCGGCTAGAGGAGGCGCAGGAGCAGGCGAGAGCCGAACGAGATCAAACCCTGGCCGATGTGCGCGGTGCGCGCGACGACCTGCAACGAGCTGTCGACCGACTGGACCGGCGCGAGTCGTCCCTGGATGACCGCGCCCGCGCGCTTGAGGACCGAGACGAAAAGCTCAACCGCGACCGTCAGCAGCTTGACCGGCGCAACACGCAACTCGACGAGCGCGAAGCGGAACACGACCAGCGGCTCGAGGAGATCTCCAACTACACGCGCGACGAGGCGCGAGCGGTCCTGCTTGAACAGGTCGAACGGGAGATCACGGACGAAGCTGGACGCCTCGTCCGCGAAGCCGAGCAGAAAGCCAAGGACGAATCGGAAGCCCGCGCGCGCAAGATCGTCGCCACGGCCATCCAGCGGGTCGCCTCCGAAGTCACGACCGAATCGACCGTGTCGGTCGTCCAGATTCCCTCCGACGAGATGAAGGGCCGGATCATCGGCCGTGAAGGCCGCAACATTCGCGCGCTCGAATCGGCGCTCGGCTGCGACCTGATCATCGACGACACGCCCGACGTGGTCACCGTCTCGGGATTCGACCCGGTCCGCCGCGAGATCGGCCGGCTGTCGCTGAGCCGGCTGGTCTCCGACGGCCGTATCCACCCCACGCGGATCGAAGAGACCGTCGCCAAGGCTCAGCGCGATGTCGACCGGATCATCCGCGACGCCGGCGAAGAGGCCGCGATCGAGGCGCATTGCAGCGGGCTGCCGCGCGAACTGCTCGACGTTTTCGGGCGCCTGCGCTTCCGCACCAGCTATGGCCAGAACCAGCTCCGCCACGCGGTCGAGACCGCGCACATCGGCGCGATGATCGCCCAGGAGATTCACGCCGACGTGGAAATCACCCGGCGCGGCTCGCTCCTGCACGATGTCGGCAAAGCGATCGACCACGAGGTCGAGGGCACGCACGCCATCATTGGCGGCGATCTGGCGCGTCGATTCAAGATGTCCGAGGACATCGCACACTGCATCGAGGCGCATCACGACGAAGTCGAACTGCGCACCGTCGAAGCGATCATCGTGCAGATGGCCGACGCCATTTCCGGCGGTCGGCCCGGCGCGCGGCGCGAGTCGGTCGAGCGCTACATCGAGCGCCTGCGGGCGCTGGAGGAGATCGCCACCTCATTCGAGGGCGTCGGTCAGGCCTACGCGATCCAGGCCGGACGCGAAGTACGCGTCGTGGTCGATCCGCGCGAGGTCGATGATCTCGGCGCGATGCGGCTAGCGAGGGACATCTCGAAGCAGATTGAGGAATCACTGCAATACCCGGGCCAGATCCGAGTCAACGTCCTGCGCGAGACCCGGGCCGCCGAGTACGCGCGGTAGGCGCCCCAACATCGAGGCGGCGACATGGCGCGGCTCGATCTGCACTCGCACAGCACGCACTCCGACGGCACGAAGCCGCCCGAGTTCGTCGTCCGCCAAGCCGCCGCCAACGGCGCGGAGTTGTTCGCCCTGACCGACCACGACACGCTGTCTGGCGTTGCCGCCGCGCAAGCCGAGGGCCGACGACTGGGTATCAGCGTGGTCGCCGGCGTTGAAATCGGCGTTCACGACCCGGAGTTGGGCGAGTTACACGTGCTGGGCTACTTCGGCGAGAGCGCCCCGCTCAACGACCTTGAATCGCAACTCACCGAATACCGGAACGAACGGGAAACTCGGGCGCAACGAACGGTCGAGCGGCTGGCGGAGTTGGGCGCGCCAATCGAACACGCGACGGTCATGCGTATCGCGGGCGACGCATCGATCGGCCGACCGCACATCGCGCGGGCGCTGGTCGAGGCGGGACACGTGGAGTCGGTGCAAGAGGCGTTCGACCGCTACCTGCGCAACGAGGGTCCCGCCTATGTCTCGCGAACCCTCTTGAGCCTCTCCGACTCGGTCGCCATGATCCACGATGCCGGCGGTTTCACATCGCTCGCGCATCCGACGCGCTACGACGAGCCGGACCAGGCAATCCGGTCCTTCGCTTCCGCCGGCGGCGACGGCCTGGAGATCTACTATCGCAACGACGGACCCGACACCGTTGCCAACGGCGAGCAGACCGCGCGCAAGCTCGGACTGATACCCACCGTCGGCTCCGACTTCCACGGCCTCCATCCCAATGAGCTGCTTCCCGCGACAGTCGATCTACCCGACGCCGCTGCCGACCGGCTGATCCACACGCTGAAGGACCTCACACCATGACTGACTTCCAACTGCCGCTCGACGTGCGCGCCATCCGGCAGATCATTCCCCATCGCCACCCCATCCTGCTCGTCGACCGAATTGTCGAGCTGGAGCCGGGCAAGCGAGCCGTGGGGCTGAAGAACGTCTCGACCAACGAGTGGTTCTTCGAGGGTCACTTCCCCGACAACCCGATCATGCCCGGCGTGCTGATCGTCGAGGCGCTGGCACAGACCGGCGCCGTGGCGGCGCTGTCGGCGGAGGAGTTCCAGGGCAAGCTCGGCCTCTTCGCGGGCATCGACGGTGTCCGCTTCCGGCGTCAGGTCGTCCCCGGCGATCAGCTTCGCCTCGAGGTCGAGATGGAGCGCCTACGCCGAGGCATCGGACGAGCGGCGGCAATCGCCACCGTCGACGGCGAAACCGCCGCCGAGGGCCGGCTCACATTCGCCCTCGTCGATCCGCCGGAGGGTGCATAAGCTCAACGCCGCGCCGTCCAGGTGTCGGGGCGACCAGTGGGTCTGTCCGCAGGTTTCGAGTGTCAGACAGCCGCCCAGAGCGCGAGCACCAGGGCCACGCTGACGACCGTTGTGATTGCGACCCAGCGCAGGTCGCCGCGGACGTAGTGGAAGTCGTGCATTGCTGCTGCGGCCCGGGCTCGTCGGTCGCGACGCTCGTGCGCGCCCGATGCGCCGCCTCGCGGTCCGCCGGCCTGTCTCGAACCCCCGAGCCTGGTTGGTTGCTGGATGCTGCCGCTCAACGCTGCGCCGGCCGGAGCCTGCGCCGCGCCCGCCTGAGCGGTCGGCAATCGATCCTCGCGCGCCCGCTGGCCGCGCCGACCCTGCGGTCGCGCCGCCTGATTGCCGCGATTCGATCCGCCTCGTCCCCGTCGTGATCCGCGTGCCATCTGCAACCTCCGACGCTCAAACTATACCTTCGGCGACCGTGCCGCACTATTGCCGTGAACTCGCTATCAGCGTAAGCTGGCTGCTACGGCCCCGTGGTGTAGCGGCCTAACACGCCACCCTGTCAAGGTGGAGACCGGCGGTTCGAATCCGCTCGGGGTCGCCACCCAACCCTTTGGTCTCAGGCACCCTTACCACGTATCGACATACGGGCGCTTCTTGCCTGTGCGATGCGGGGTCGGCGGTAAGCGCTTGATGCCGTTGGCGATCCAGGTTCGGGTCTCCGCCGGATCGATCACGTCGTCAAGGCCGCCGCCGGCGGCGGCGTTAACGGCCTTGGCGTTGTGGTAAGCGCGGTCGACCATCTTCTCGTAGGTCTCGATTCGCTCCTCAGCGTCCTCAATGGCGATCAACTCCTTGCGGTAGCCGAGCTTGACCGAACCTTCGATGTTCATCCCGGCGAACTCCGCCGTCGGCCAGGCGACGGTGAAGAAGCCGACCAGGGCGCTCGCGCCGCACATCGCCTGCACGCCCAGACCGTAGGCCTTGCGGACCACGACTCCGAACAGCGGCACGCTGAGATTGGCCCCCGTGTTGAACATCCGCGCGCAGTGACGGACCAGCGCGGTCGCCTCGACATCGGGTCCGACCATCATGCCCGGGCAGTCCATCAGGCTCAACACGGGGATGTCGAACGCGTCGCAGAGCTGGAGGAATCGCGCACCCTTGTCCGAGCCGTCGGAATCGATGGCGCCGGCGAGATGGTGCGGGTTGTTCGCGATCACGCCGATTGGGTGTCCCTCAACTCGGATGAAGGCCGTAATGATCCCGATCCCAAATTGCTCGCGAATCTCCAGCACCGAGCCTTCATCGGCGATCGTGTCGATGATCTCGCGCATGTCGTACAGGCGCAGCCGATTCTCGGGCACGATGTGGCGCAGTCGGCGCTGGTCGGGCGCGGTCCACTCCGCAATCGGCCCCTGGAAGTAGCTCAAGTACTTCTTCGCGACCTCCGTCGCTTCGTCTTCGTCCTTGCAGAGGATGTCGACCACGCCGTTCGGGACCTGGAACGACATCGGCCCGACTTCCTCGGGCGTGTAGATGCCGAGTCCGCCACCTTCGATCATCGCCGGTCCGCCCATCGCGACCGTCGATCCCTCGGTCGCGATGATCACGTCGCAGCAGGCGAGCAACGCCGTGTTGCCGGCGAAGCATCGGCCATTGGTCACGCCGACCAGGGGGACCAAGCCGGAGAGCTTGGAGAACTGCGTGAAGGTGTACGTGTCGAACGCGACGCCCGGACCTGTTCGGTCGTCGCCGGGTCGTCCGCCGCCGCCCTCGGTGTAGAAGACGATGGGGAACTGGAAGCGCCGCGCCATCTCAAACATGCGGTCCTGCTTGTAGTGGTTGCGACCGCCCTGCGTCCCGGCGAGCACCGTGTAGTCGTAATGCACCACGATTGCCCGCGCCGCCTGCTCGTCGAACAGGTCGCCGTTGATGGTCGCCGTGCCGGCCAGCAAACCATCGGCGGGGGTGTTCTCGCGGAGCTGCTCGTCGGTGTTGCGCTGATGCTGACGGGCCACGATCAGCGGCCAGTACTCCTGGAACGAGCCCGGATCGACGAGCTGCTCGATGTTCTCGCGCGGCATCCGGTAGCCGCGACCGCGCCGCTTGGAGACCGCGAGTTCCCGGTTTTCGTCCAGCGTGTAGGCGTGCCGGTCGTAGTTTTCCTGGAGGTCGGGACGGATGAAGTCGGGGTCGATCAACTCGCCGGCGCCGACAGCCTCAACTGAGACTTCTGCTTCGAGGATGTAGACCAGCGGGAATCCCTCGCGGATCACGTCGCCGACCGAGCAGGCCAGCGCCTGGACGATACCGTCGCGATCGGCCTGGACCACGTGCTCCATCTTCATCGCTTCCATTGCGACCAGATCCTGCCCTCGGCGCACCTCCTGGCCTTCTTCGACCATGATCGAGACGATCGTGCCCTGGATCGGCGCAGGCAGCCCAACTGAGCCGTCGGGGCCGGTCAGATCGGGCGCGTCTTCTTCAACGATCAGCACGGACTGCTCTTGCTTGACGCGCTGGTCGTGCTCGAACAGGGCGAGCGGGTCGCGAGAGTCCACCCGCGCGCCGGCGAATCCCGAGTCGGCCACAGGAGCCTCGGTGCGCAGATAGCGGACCCGGTCCGATCCGTTAACCGCAGCCAGTTCCGAGACTTGTTCGTCGACCCAGCGCGTATGCACCCGGCCGCTGGCCAGATCATCGTGCCGCAACACGTTGCTGAGGAAGGGAATGTTCGTGGCGACGCCCTCGATGCGGAACTCGGACAGCGCCCGCAGGGAACGAGTGACCGCGTCCTCGAACGACCGCGAGGGCGAGTGAGCGATCACCTTGGCCAGCAAGGAGTCGAACGAGGTAGAAGTCTGGTAGCCGACGTAGCCAAACCCGTCTGTGCGGACGCCCGGTCCGGACGGCGCTTCATAGGCTTTGAGCGTGCCCGCCGCCGGTCGGACCTCGCCACTCGCGGTCAGCGTTTCCATGTTGACGCGCGTCTGGATCGCGAACCCGCGCGGTTGGAGCCAGGACGGATCGTCCAGGCCGAGGTCGGCGATGCTCGCGCCTTGCGCCGCTCGCAGTTGCGACTGAACCAGATCGACGCCGGTGACCTGCTCGGTCACGGTGTGCTCGACCTGTAGACGCGCGTTCGCCTCAAGGAAGTAGAACCGCTCCCCTGTTTCATCCGATGCGTCGAGCAGAAACTCGAACGTACCGAGCGACGAATAGTTGACATCGCGAGCGATCCGTACCGCCGCCTCGACGATCGCGTCGCGCGTTTCCGGCATGAGATGCGGCGCTGGGGCGATTTCAACGATTTTCTGGAATCGCCGTTGCACCGAGCATTCGCGTTCCCACAGGTGCGAAACACCGCCGTGCAGGTCGCCGATCACCTGCACTTCGATGTGCCGGGCTCGGGGGATGAGCTGCTCGACGTAGAGCGCGCCGGAGCCGAAGGCCATCTGCGCCTCGGACTCGCAGCGCTCCCAGGCTGCTTCAAGCTCGTCAAATCGGTGTACCGCCCGCGACCCGCGGCCGCCGCCTCCTGCCACAGCCTTGATCATCAACGCTGCGCCATCGCCCAGCGATTCGAAGAACTCCGCCGCCTGGCCGATGCTCACCGCTTCGTCCGAGCCCTCAATCACGGCCACGCCCGCTTCGCGAGCCGCCTGCCGCGCCCGCACCTTGTCGCCGAACAGGTCGAGCAGGTGCGGCGTCGGGCCAACGAACGTGATACCCGCATCGCGGCAGGCGCGCGCAAACTCCGCCGACTCCGCCAGGAAGCCGTAGCCGGGATGCACTGCGTCGCAGCCTGTCGACTTGGCCGCCTCGATCAGACCATCGATGTTCAGGTATGCAGGCACGCCGAGTCCGTCCAGCGCGACCGCTTCATCCGCCGCATGGATGTGCAGCGATCTTGCATCGTCGCTGGAGTAGACGGCGACCGTGCCAATGCCGAGGTCGGATGCGGCGCGAGCGACACGAATCGCGATCTCGCCTCGATTGGCAATCAACAGCTTGGACACGGTTCCATTCGGCGGCATCGGAGGCTCCAGACTCAATAGGGGCGGATTGGACGAGACACGGCACGTGACGCCAAGATATCAGCGCCGTCTTCAATGGCTCGCGCGGACACCCGTACGCACGTCATCCATCGTCCCGCTGATACCCCGCTCGACCAGCGATCGATACTCGGTCTCCGACATCCCCAGTTCCTCCGCGAACACCTCGAACGAGTGCTCGCCGACGCAGGGCGACGGCCGCAGATTGCGATCTTCCGGTCCGCTGAATCGCCACGGCGCTCCCGGCAACCACGATGGTCCGACCTCGGGATGGTCGACCGACTGCACGAAGCCGCCGGCCAGGTAGAGCGGATCGGGCTGCGAGAATTGTTCGTACGGCTTGGCGACTCTGGCGGCGTCGATGCCTGATGCCAGCAGTCGCCGCTCCACTTCGGCCGCGTCTTGCGCTGATGTCCACTCGGCGACGATCTCATCCAGCGCCGTCTCATGGCGCTTGCGCGTTGCCGCATTGGTGAACCGCGGATCGTCAGCCAGCCGAGGGTCGCCCGTTTCGCGACACAGCGCCTGCCACTCGGCTTGGTCCTGAACCGCGATCGCGACCCACTCGTCGTCGCCGGTGCAGGGATAGACATTATGTGGCGCACGCTGCCGGTCGCGGTTGCCCATCGGAACCGGCAGCCGGCCGGTGGCGTCGTATTCGGTGATCGCGTCGCCGACGACCACGCCCATCGCCTCGAGCATGGCCACGTCGATGCGCTGCGGTCCGCCGACTCGTTCGCGCCGCGCCAGCGCCGCGATGATCGCCGAAGCCATCGCGTAGCCGGAGATTGAGTCCGGGTAGAGGCCACCGGTGTTCATGCCCGGATCACCGTCATAGCCGTGGAGCGAAGACAATCCCGACATCGGCTCGGTGGTCGCGCCGTTCGCCGGGTACGCCGAGAACGGACCCGTCACGCCGTAGCCGGAGATCGAGGCGAGAATCACGTCAGGCCGTCGTTCGGCCAGTGCATCCAGCGTGATGCCCCAACCGTCGAGCACACCGGGGCGGAAGTTCTCGCAGACGACATCGAAGTTTGGCATCATCCGCCAGAAGATGTCTTTGCCTTCGTCGGTGCTCAGGTCGAGCGTGATGCCGCGCTTGTTGAGGTTGACCGCGTTGTAGACGCCCTGCGTGTTCTCGGGATGCTGCGTCTTTGACTCATCAAGGATCGCTTTGCCCACCCAGGGCCGCAGCAGCCGCCAGATATCCACCCGTCGAAGCGCCTCGATCTGTACCACGTCCGCGCCCAGGAATCCCAGCAGCTCGGTTCCGAACGTGCCGCTCCAGGCCTGTGTGAAGGTGACGATGCGGATTCCGTCGAGGGGTCCTCTGTCGGTCGGCTTGAGCAACGTGTGAGTCCGCGCCGAGGGTGGAGGCTCGCGGTCTCCTGCACCGAGCGGGTCCCCGATCAAGTCGGGGACGGGTTCGCGTTCTGTAGATCCCAACACGGGCGCGGGAGACCTCAATGACCAGCTCAGCGGCAACATCGGGTGCGGATCGCCGGATGCGCGCACCGTCTGTCTGTCCAGTTTGGTCTCGACGATGAAACCGCGCGCGAGTAGCTGCTCGTTCTCGACCAACTCGGGGATCGTCTGCAGCACGCCGGAGATGCAGCGCAGCGCGGCCAGTCTGTGGAACAGCGGCCATTTCTCCATCGCCGGCAGCTCGCGAGCCACGCCCGCCACGACGGCGGACAAGTCCTGCGAGTAGCGTTGGTTTCGCGCCTGCAACTCCTCGCGCGCGCCCTGGTCGGGCAGATTGAACAGCGCCATCGCCTCGCGCCAGTGGTGCCAGTCGCCGAAGCCGAAGTTCATCCGACCGTCGGCGGCGTCCCAGAGCGGACCCGGCTCGCCCCGAGGCCGCCCGCCGGTCGCGCCGCGCGACCATCCCGTGCCCTGGTAGATCGCGCCCATCGTCCACGGATAGACCGTGTGCGTCATCGCCTCGAGCTCGCGCACGTCAGCCAGTTCCGCAGTACCGGTCTCGGACCGGCGGTGTAGCGCAGCGGTCGCAGCGACGAACGCCGCCAGGCCGCCTATGTAGCCGAACTGGCGCGACGGCAGCGAGAGCGGCGGCTCGTCCTGGAATGCGTTGACATGCGCCCAGCCGCAGCGGGCGTTGAGCGTGAGATTTCCGGCCGGAGCGTCGGCCAGAGGACCTTCGAGTCCGAACGGCGTGACCGAGAGATGCACTGCATCGGGACGCATCCTCGAGAGCGGCCACTGGTCGAGCTCCGTCGGTCCATCGGTGGTGACAACCACATCGGCGCGAGCAATCCAGGTCTCTGCCTCCGACGGATCAGCGATCACGACCGAGCGCTTGTTCCAGTTGACATAGGTGTGCAGCGCCGATCGCTCGACGCCCGGTTGGTCGTCCAGGAAGGGCGCCTCATGCCGCAGCGGATGACCCTCCGGCGGCTCCAGCATGACGACATCGGCCCCATGGTCGGCGAACAGCCGAGCTGCGAACGCTCCCGACATGCGTCGGGACAGGTCAACCACCACCAGGCCTTCGTAGGCGGGAATGATCTCCTCGGTCATGCAGCCAATCGCTCCTTCGTCCTCAAGACTTCGCCGTCGTGACTCCTGCGCCCCCTTCCGTCATTCCTGCGCAGGCAGGAACCACGAACCTCAGACTACCGACAACGGCACGAATCCTCGACGGACCAGAGACGTTGCTCACGGAGATCGGGGTACGGCGACGGCCTTCCTGTTGTTCGACGTGCGAGGTTCGCGATTCCTGCCTGCGCAGGAATGACGAGGGGAACGCAGGAATGACGGAAGGAGGCGGCGACATCAGTCGGCAGGTCCTGGCGTATCCTCAGCCGACAGCAGGAGGACGACATGGCCAGTTACGACGACATCATCATTGGCGCGGGATCGGCGGGGGCGGTCATTGCCGCTCGGCTGTCGGAAGATCCGAACCGGCGCGTGTTGTTGTTGGAGGCGGGCCCCGACTACACGCGAGTCGAGGACATGCCCCGCGACCTGCTCAAGCCGTGGGTGTCGTGGCGCGACCACGACTGGGGCTTCCAGGCCAACGCCCGCCACGGGCGCGAGTTCCCCCTGCATCGCGGCAAGGTGATGGGCGGCTCGTCGGCGGTGAACGGGACGATCGCGCTGCGCGGCGTGCCCGGCGACTTCGCGTCGTGGGTCGCGATGGGCTGCAACGAGTGGGGATTCGAGGATGTGCTTCCGTACTACCGGCGGCTCGAATCCGATCCCGAGGGCGGCGACTTCCACGGTCAGTCGGGGCCCGTACCCATCGAACGCGAGCCCCAGGAGCACTGGCAGCCGCTGCAACGCGCCTTCTACGACGCCTGCCGCGACAACGGCTTCGACGATGTCTGGGATCACAATCTGCCCGACGCGACCGGCGTCGGCCCCTGGCCTCGGAATCGCAGCAACGGCAACCGTATCTCGACCAACATCGCCTACCTGTTGGGCATCCGCGACCGCGAGAACCTGACGATTCGCCATGGCGTCATCGTGGACCGACTGAGCTTCGACGCCGACTCCGGCGCGCGCGTCAACGGCGTCGTGCTCGCCGACGGCGAGACGATCCATGCCGATCGCGTCTGCGTCTCGGCCGGCGCGGCCGTGTCGCCGGCGATCCTGCTGCGCAGCGGGATCGGACCGGCCGAGAAGCTCGCGCCGCACGGGATTGCGCAACGGGCCGCGTTGCCCGGAGTCGGCGAGAACCTGATCGACCACTTCGGGACCGGGGTACAGGCGTTCCCGAAGCCAGAGGTCGTTCACGACCCCGATGTCGTCACCGAGATCGGCGTGCGCTACACCGCTCCCGGCTCGGACCAGTTCAACGACATGCAGCTCGCGATCTCGACGATCTGGGACGAGGAGCAGGTGCGCGGCCTGACCGAGGCCCCGCGACAGCATCCGTCGTTCGGGATCGGCGCGGTGATCCAGCGGCCGCATTCGCGCGGTTCGGTGACGCTGCGCTCAACCGACCCAACCGACCAGCCGCAGCTCGACATGAACTACGCCTCGCATCCCGAGGACCTCCGCCGGCTAATCGACGGCCTGCGCCTGTCCTGGGAGATCATGCACTCAGAGGCGATGATGCCCTTCATCGAGCGTGTGATCGCCCCGCGTCCTGAGGTGATCGAGTCCGACAACGCCCTGGCCGATTACATCCTGCGCACCACGTCCACTACCTGGCACATCTGCGGGTCAGCGAGGATGGGACAGTCAACCGACCCGCTCGCCGTCACCGATCAGCGAGGCCGCGTCCACCAGGTCGACAATCTCAGAGTCGCCGACACCTCAATTATGCCCGACATCGTGAGCTGCAACACCAACCTCACCGCCATCATGATCGGCGAGCGCGTGGCGGAGTCGATGAGAAGCGACTGATCTCAAGTGTCCCCAGTCCCCGACTTGTTCGGGGACCCGCTCGGCTCCCCGCCTCGATTTGCTCGACATCGACGCTTATCTCGTTCCGCTGCTGTGTAGGGGCGACCCTTGTGGTCGCCCCGCGGCCCGTGCTGTCCACACGACCATTCAGGCACTGCGGTCAGGGCGACCACAAGGGTCGCCCCTACATCCGGGCGGTGCAGAGTCGCCCAGTGTGACGCGAATCTCCGCTACGGCACGCCCGACTTTTGCGGCCTCGCCGACGCCATCGTCCTGACATGCGGCGCAAGCGAGGTCGCCCCGTTCGGCGAGGCCCCATTGGCCGCGATGGTCGGTTGCGGAGATGCCTCGGGAGCGCCCAGCGATGTTGCCTGCTCCAGGCGCTGACGGCGCGGGACCAGGAACCAGCCCACGACTCCCGCGACTACGGCGAAGCTGATGCCGAAGAAGAAGGTGCGCTTGATTGACTGCACGAACGAATCGGTCAGCGTCGCCTGCACGTCTGCGACGATGCCGGGATCGAGGCCCGGCAGCAGGTGGTAGGCCGCGCCGATACCCGAGGCCATCGTGTCGATATCGGCCGTTGACAACGGAAGACCGCTCAACCCGTCGCGGACGCCGGAGGCGTACATCACGGCGGCGAAGCTGCCGAGGATGGCAATCGACATCGTGCCGCCCAACTCCTGGCCGGTGGTCGTGACGGCTGACGCCTTGCCCGCCATGTCGACCGGGACGGCGGCCATAGAGGTATCGGTCGTGGCCGGCATGTGCAGTGATCCGCCGATGCCGAGCCAGGCCAGCGCTAGTCCAATCATCCAGTAGGGCGTGTCGACCGCCAGCACCAGGGCCAGGATCAGCAGGCAACCGCCGCCGTGCATGGTCGGCGCCCAGAAGAGCAGGAATCGCGGGCCGACCCTGGGCAGAATGAATCCGGCGATCGGCGCGCCGATGATCATCACGACCGCCAGGGGCATGACGCGCAAGCCGCTCTCGGCCGCGGAGACGCCCTGCACGAGCTGGAAGAACTGGGGCAGGTAGAAGAGCACGCCCATCAGCGCGAACATGATGAAGAACATGCCGACCATCGCGCCGACGAAGTCGCGTTGCTTGAAGAATCCCAGCGGCATCAACGGCTGCTCGGTCCGCCGCTCGATCAGGATGAACGACGTGAGCGAGAGCACCGCCACCGTGATCGTGACGAGGATCACCGGATCGTCCCAGCCGCGAGGGATGCCCTCGATGATCGAGAAGACCAACGCCAGCATGCCGACTGTGCCGGTCAACGCGCCCGGGATATCGAGCTTCGTGTGCAGGACCGACTTGGTCGAGGGCACGATAGTCAGCGCCGCCAGCGCCAGCGCCGACAGCGGCGCGGGTACCCAGAAGACGGCCGACCAGTCGATTTGGTCGACCAGCGTCCCGCCCAGGAACGGCCCCAGCGCCATGCCGATGCCCATCGCCCCGGCCCAGATGCCGAACGCCTTGCTCCGCTCCTGGCGCGGGAACACGGCGGTCAGCGTAGACAGCGTCTGAGGCAGCACGAGCGCGCCGCCGACGCCCTGCAGTCCGCGTCCGATGATCAGGAAGTTGGCGTCGGGCGAGAAGGCCACGCCGATCGAGGCGATGGTGAAGACCGTCAGACCGATGCCGAGAATCCGGCGGCGGCCAAAGCGGTCGCCCAGCGCGCCGGCCAACAGCAACAGACCGCCGAACAGGACCAGGTAGGCGTCGACGACCCAGAGCGACTGAGACTCGGACATCTCAAAGACGCGCTTGATCGTCGGCAGCGCCGTGTTCACGATCGTCGCGTCGAGCGAAACGATGGTTTGCGACCCCGCGAGGATCGCCAGCACGACCCAGCGGCGGCGCGGGCTGATGTCTACGGATGCGACATCGCCGTTGGTAACCGATGTCAAGGCGCGTCAGCCTGTTCACATCGTTGGGCTGCGACGCCGCGCAGCCCGTCATTGCCGCGCTTGCCGCGGCAATCTCGCCGCTTCGGGCGCCGAGGTCGTACTGGTTGCGGCGAGAACCCCCCTGGCCAACCGGCGGCAGACTCTGCGCCAAGCGGGAGCATGACGACCATCCCTGGGGTGATGAACTCCATTTGAACTGACCTTAGCTCCTCCTCCGAGGATCGACACGGCAGTCGCGACGGATGAACGTTGCTGCAAGGCTACCGAACTAAGCGATCAGCGCGGTGAATCACGGCGGACGGCAAACGAGCCCTCGATCACCTCGCCTGCGTTACCGGCCTGATCGCTGACGCCAAGGACGCAACGTTCGGCGATGCAGTTCACCCATAGCTGGATCGAGTAGATCGCGGCCCGGCTGCCAAATGCGAAGTCGAGCTGATCACCGGCTTCATTGAAGTGAGCGCCGGCCGGCGTAATCGCTTCGCCGTTACCGCCGTGTTGCTTGACATCGGTGACCACGTCACCTTCATCGAAGCAGACGAATCCAGGACCCCAATCCTCGGAACAATCGTAGCCACCGGCGTAAGCCGCATCCCTGTCAATCTTGCGTTGATCCCGAGGATCAGGGTCATCCGTGAACGCTTCTTCGGGTAACAGGGACCAATAGATCAGTCTGCCCGACTGGACCACGTACCGGTACGATTCGTCGCTGACTCGATCGAGCTCGCAGGACTCGGCTCGGCAGTAGAGAACATGCTCGGGTATCAAGGGTGACCAGTACTCGCCCATCTCCAAACGGATCGGACCGCCTATCAGGTCGCGTCGCCGCTGTTCAATCGCCTCCGCCGACGCAGAACCTGCGTCCAGCCCGAGTGAGGCGCTCGTCCAGGTCCAGGTGAGGTCGACTTCGTTGCCTTCCGAGAGGCAACGGGCGTCGTAGCCATGCGTCGCTCCGCACGAGTAACCGGGGCCAGGCGTCGCGACGATCACGACGAGTATCACGAGCGCCACGCCGGCGGCGGCCATCATCCAGCGGATCATGTGGCTTACGGTATCCCTGATTTCTGCGGTCGCTGTAGCGCCATCGCGCGGGCGGGCGGGCGCAGTTCGCCGGCTCCGTTGGGCGAGGCGGCGACGGCGCCGTTGGTCGCGAGCGCCGGAGCGGCCGTTATCGGTTCAGGCGCCGCTGGCTCTGCTGCGTTTGGGTCGTCCCACTGCATCTGCTTCTCGCGTTGGCGCTTGGGCACAAGGATCCAACCAACAACGCCGGAGATCAGCGCGAAGATGATGCCGAAGCGCATGGTGTTGGAGATGGCGTCGACGAAGGACTCGCGCAGGACGAGTTGCGTCTCCTGTAGCAACGACGGATCGAGGGTCGGCAACACCTGTTGCGCCGCACCGATACCGGTAGCGAGGATTTCGACCGACTGCTCTGGCAGACCGACCCCGGCGAGTCCATCGTGGACCCCGGACGAGTACACGGCCGCGGCGAAGGAGCCGAGGATGGCAATCGCGAGCGTGCCTCCCAGTTGTCGTCCCGCATTGTTGACCGCCGACGCCTTGCCGGCCAGGTCGACCGGAACGCTGGCCATGGCGGTGTCGGTCGTTGCGGGCATGTGCATCGCGCCGCCCATGCCGAGGAATGCCAGACCGGCAGCGATCATCCAGTAGGGGGTGTCGATGTCGAGGACGAAACTGAAGATCAACAATGCGCCGGCGCCATGGACGGCGGGCGCCCAGAAGAGCATGAAGCGGGGACCGAGCACAGGCAGCAGCCGAGCCGCAACCGGCGCAAAGAACATCATCATCAGCGCCAGCGGCATCAACCGCGCGCCGCTCTCGGCAGCCGACATCCCCTGCACCAGTTGGAAGAACTGAGGCATGTAGAACATGACGCCCATCAGGGCGAACATGATGAAGAACATGCCGACCATCGAGCCGGTGAAGTCGCGCTGCTTGAAGAACGCCATCGGCAGGAGCGGCTGGTCGGTGCGTCGCTCGACGATGATGAAGAGGACGGCTGAGACGATGGCGACGGCGAAAGAACCGATGATTAGCGGGTCGGTCCAGCCCTTCTGAATGCCCTCGATGATCGCAAAGACGATCGCGATCATCGCGATGGTGCCGGTAATCGCCCCGGGTACGTCGAGCTTGGTGTGCAATTGCGAGCGCGACTCGGGCACGGTGGCCATGCCAACCATGCACAGGGCGGCGATCGGGGCCGGCACCCAAAAGACGCCCGACCAGCCGATCAGGTCCACGAGCACCCCGCCGACCAGTGGGCCCAACGCCATGCCGAAACCCATCGCTCCGGCCCAAATACCGATTGCCCGACTTCGCTCTTCGCGCGGGAAGACGGCTGTCAGGATCGACAGCGTCTGCGGGATCACCAGCGCGCCGCCCAGGCCCTGGAGGCCGCGGCCGACGATGAGGAAGTTGGCGTCGGGCGAGAAGGCGACGGCGATCGAGGCGGCGACGAAGATCCCCATTCCCACGACCAACGTCCGTTTGCGCCCAAAGCGGTCACCCAACGCTCCGGCGAGCAGCAACAGACCGCCGAAGATGACCATGTACGCGTCGGCGACCCAGAGCGACTGGGATTCCGACATCTCGAAGGCGCGCTTGATCGCGGGCAGCGCGGTGTTGATGATCGTCGCGTCGAGCTGGACCAGCATCTGCGAGCCGGCCAGCACGAGCAGGATCACCCAGCGCCGACGATTCGTCGAAGGCGCCGGGGAAGCGGCAGCGTTGGCCGGCGCTTGTGCAGTCATGCCATCCGCCAACGAGGCTGGACCAGATCGTCGGCTGTGCGCTCGAACACGACGCGCAGTGGTGCGCCGATCTCGATCGTCCCACCAAGCGGGGCATCGACCACCGCGCCCAGCAGTTTGATCTCGGGCATGTCGTCCAACTCAACCAACGCCACCATGTATGGGCCGAACTCTCGCAACGACGGATGCGCCGGATGCACCACTTCAACCCAGGACCAGACTGTTCCCATGCCCGCCGATTCTTCCCATTCCATATTGAATCCATAGCAGGCATGGCAGTTCAGCTCGGGCGGACACTGCCGCGTCCCGCAGTCGGCGCAGCGCTGGACGACGAGCCGACCCTCGGCCGCGGCGGCGAAGTAGCCGCCGTTGATGGGGCAGTCCGGATCGGGCGTGGTCATGCCCTCGGGAAAGAACGGAGCGTCGAGGAATTCGGGAGCGTGCTGTGCAGTCGTCATGCCTCGGAGGGTAACGGGTCGGGACGCCGATAATCTCTACTGTCATGCGACGACTATTGGCCTCAACGATCGGCGGCGTATTGCTGCTGCTGGCGACGCTGGCTTCTACCTCCGCGGATGCGCCGCTGTGCGCGCTCGCGCCGGGATTCGCGAGTCAGGCGACCCAGGAACGGTCGACGTTGGGCGCGGCGGTGTACGACATCGAAACGGGCACGGTCTGGAGCGGCGGGAGCTCAGGGCCGTACGCGCTGCACAGCATGATCAAGCCACCGTTGGCCTGGGCGGTGATGACCGACGCCTTCGAGGAGGGGCGCGAACTGACCGAGCTTCAGCGCGACGCGATCTTCTACATGGTGGCCTGGTCGCAGAATGCCGATGTCAATAGGCTGCTCGGCATGATCGGCGGGTTGCCGGGCCTCAACATGTACTACGAGCGTTTGGGCGTCCCCGAACTCGCGGCTCTCCAACATGACAAGCGCTGGGGTTCGGGACGAGCCAGTCCCAGCGGCCTGGGGTCTCTCTACGCAGCCCTGGCGATGTCGCCCGAGGTGCCGGAACCGGTGCGCGACGACGGTCTCGATCTGCTGCGCGCCGTCGTGCCCGAGCATCGCTGGGGCGCATCGATACCGGAGCGCCGGCTGGTCGGCTGGGAGTCGCTGATCAAAACGGGCAACTACACCTTGACCAACAGGGACGACGAGTACGCCGAGGCCACCCTGCGAGCCGACGACGAGTCGCTTGAGGCTGCGGAAGCGTCGGAACCCGCCTCGCCCTGGTCCGTGGCTGTAGACGACGGGGAGGGCGAGGAGATCATAGTGCGCATGAACAGCGCCGCGATCTGGCTGGAGGCGCCGTGGCTGGGCGGACGACCTCGCTTCATCGTCTCGATCATGATCGAAACGCCGTCCTCTTGGGTCCGCTCGCGATCCCTGCAGAACGAGATCGGGGACACGCTCGGCAACGCCATCGCCGACCGCCTCGCCGGTCGCTCGCAGTTGCCGTCTCTGCATTGCCTCAAGCGCGCGCTGTACTGAGTCAGTTGCGGAAGATCGCCGACGAGATCGGCGCGGAGGCCGGTCCGGCCGCGACGATGCAGGTCCGCGCGCCCTCGACCGGCATGGTCGAGTCGCCCCGCAGTTGTCGGACCGCTTCGACAGCCAGATTGAACCCGTGCGTGTAGGCCTCGGCGAGATTGCCGCCTGACGTGTTGATCGGGAACTCGCCAGCGTGCGGCGCATCAGGGTCGGCGACCTGCCTCGCCTCCAGCCGGCCGCCTTCGCAGAACGGCCCGCCTTCGCCGACCGCGCACAGTTTGTGATCCTCGAACGAGGTCAGGACCTGGCCGGTGAAGTTCTCGTAGAACTGACCGCAATCGATCTCGTCCGGGCCCATGCCGGCGGCGCTGTACAACCGGTCGACCATCGTCGTGTAGTTCGAGCTCATGAAGTCGTCGTGCCAGAAGCCGTCGACGACGTTGCCCTGGCGGTGTCCCGAACCCTGCACCGACGCCGACAAGTAGACCGGCGTGTCGGTGAAGTCCTTCGCGATCTCGGCCGTGGTTAGGATCATCGCGGCCGCGCCGTCGGTCTCCAGACAGCAGTCATAGAGGCGGTACGGGTCGGCGATCATCCTGGAGTTCTGGTGGTCCTCCAGCGTGATCGGGCGTCCGTTCATGACGGCGCGGGGATTGTTCTGGGCATGCTTGTTGGCCGCAACGGCGATCTGACCGAGCTGTTCGGAGGTCGTGCCGTACTCGTACATGTGGCGCTGCATCTTCATCGCCAGGAATTGGGCCGGGGACATCAAGCCCTGCGGCACGTTGAAGGCGTACTGACCGCGCAGCCGTCCGCCGCGTCGCGACTGGCCGAAGCGTCCGAACTCGCCCTGCGCCAGCGCTCGGTAGACCACAACGAAGTTTGCGTAGCCGGCCACGATGCCCGCGGCCGCATTGCCGATTGCCGCGCAGACGCCTCCGCCGCCACCGCCGTAGACCATCGACGCAGAGGCGTAGTGGGGCAAGTCGAGCGCCGTCGACAGCCGGTTCGGGTCGTTGCGATCGGACGAATAGGAGGAGAATCCGTCGAGCATCCGAGGTTCTAGTCCGGCGTCGGCGCAAGCGGCGAGGATCGCCTCCAGCGCCAGCCGAAACTCCGGCCGGCCAATCCGTCCATGCTTGGTGTACTCGGTCTCGCCGACGCCAATCACAGCCACCCGGTCGCGAATGTTGCGGTCGTACTCGTATGCCATCTCAACCCTCCCTCGCCTGAGCAGCCTGAGCAGAGGGTACGCGATCCGTCGGTGAAAGGAAGCTGAGCTAGGTCGCGGATGCGATGTCTCTAAGCGTCTGCGCCCAGGTGGTTCTCAAAGAAGGCTGAACAGCCCTCGCATCGAAATCCGCCCCGATCTCACGGAGAAACTCCACGAGCGCCTCAGGCCCGAGCATCGGAAACATCGCTCGCATCATGTCCGGTATGTCAATCTGGTAGACGCTGGTGCCCTGGCCCCACTCCTCGCGAATCCGGGCTTCGACGGCTGGTTGGTCGGAGACCTGTGGGGGCTTTGTGGCGAAGAGCACCTCGGTGACTCTGGCTTGGCGTGCCTTCTGAATCGTAGTGTTCAACTCAACCAGGGTAAGGGAGCGATCCTTGACCTCTACCGCCAAAGCGGGCACTGGGTCCCCTGAGCGAAAGCAGAGCACATCGCCAGGAGCGCCGCTGGCGGTGTCGGCTTCGTTGATCCCCTGTCGCTGAACTCTCTCGAACAGACCCGTCGCCGATGCGAGTACCCGTAGAAGCGCCGCGACAACGACAAGCGACGCTTCTCCTCCACTGGGAAACGCGAGAAGTTCGCCAACCGCCCATAGGACCTGCTCCAGGCTGGCGCGTTGAGGGACCGGATACGCGACCTGTAGCTCACTAAAGCGACGTACTATGCTCGCGAGGCATCGTCGGAGCATTTCCTCCGTGTAAGTAGGATCATTTCTCTCCTGTACCTCGGCGAGCAATGAAGTCAGCGCAGCCCAGTAATGCTGATTTCGTACAGCACTTGTTCCCTGATCCAAGCGGGGTCGCCGAAGTGGCTTACTCGCGTATGGTTCTGCACTGGTTCCGAGCACATGTGCAGTTTCTTGAACCCAGGGCACCACCACCGCCGTGCTAAAGCTCCGCGGGTCCCAACGACCTTCCCCTTCGGCTCCTTCGCGGGCACCTCGCTGCAAACAGAGCAAGTCACGAGAATGGTCCGCATGCTTGCCAAGTAGCTGTGTCAGGATTGCGTAACGGATACCGACGACCGGGGCGCTGGTCAGGGCATCCATTTCAGCGTCAGGCCCCTGATCCTCAGATTCCAGTGCCTCTTGCCAGGCTCGATTCAGCCATTCCCGAGCATCTACGGTGTCCACTGCGTCGGTTCCGATTCAAGAAGCCTATGCTTCGCCAGTTCTTGTTTAGGCGCCATATGGGTATCGAACGAGTACCCATCGATTGAGTAGTTCACCCACAGACACTCCTGGCGCTCAGTACGCACCGAGTTGCAGAGTTTCGGGTCAGCATCGATCCGACGCCAATCCGAAAACAGGTCGTCGTAAAGCGGGGAACGATATCCTGAAATCGCCGCTCGACCAGCGAGCCTATGGAGGCGTTCTGCCAGTTCTATGTGATCGGCGTCAGTCATCTCGTCCCCGTACGCTGAAGCGTCTCCACGAGACTCGTGCACGTAGGGCGGATCCAGGTAGAAAAGAGTGTCCGCCGTGTCGTAGCGATCAATCAGTTCCAACGCAGGCACGTTTTCGATCTGGATTCTCTGCAGTCGTTGCACGATCTCCGAGAGACCTTCTACAGATCCCAGCCAACGCGAGACTGCGCCGGCCATGCCAGCGCGTGAGGTGAGCACGCAGTGGGCCCATCGTCCCTCTGATGCGGTCTGCGCTAGGCCTGTTCGAGTCTGGCGGGCTCTGACGAAGAAACGTCTCGCACGCTCCAGTGAGCCTAGTCCTTCAACTGGAGTGCAGGCGACTACCAGTTCTTCGCGCGAAAATGGGGTCAGGCCAATCGCTCGAATCAGTGCATCACTTGTCTCATGGTCGCGCAGGACACGAAAGAAGTTAGTCAGCTCCGAGTCTATGTCGTTGTAGGTCTCGACTGGAGCTGGCTCTCGGTTGATGATGACCGCTGCTGAACCTCCAAAGACATCGCAAAAGTGCTTGGCATTATCCGGAAGGTTTGGCAGGATGAAATCCAAGTGGCTGAATTTGCCACCGTACCAACCGAAGGCGATCATTCGCTTTCGTCGGCGCTTAGCGTTCTTCACTATCCGCCTGGTTGCCATTGGTTGCGCCCATTCTTTCGGAACTTGGGTTCTCAACAAGGCTAGCACCTTCGCTCACATGAGGCTACCTTTTTTCTGATCACCCGCCAAGACCATTGGAGCCCAACCATGACTGACTTTGCCGCACTTCCGTCCGCCGATCCTGCCTCTCTGGGGATTGACCCCGATAGGCTCGCCCGCACCGACGCCCGCATGGCCCAGGCGGTTGAGAATGGCGAGGTGCCGGGCGTCGTGACCGTCCTGGTGCGGCACGGCCACGTGGCCCATGTCTCGTCGCACGGCTACCTGGACTCGGAGCGCAAGAATCCGCTGCCGCTCGATGCACTGTTCCGCATGTACTCGCAGACCAAGCCGGTCACGGCGGCGCTGGCGATGCAGCTTCAAGAAGAGGGCGTGTTCTACGTCGACGAGCCAATCACGAAGTGGCTGCCGGAGTTCGAGAATCGCGCAGTGCTCGCGCCGTTCGATCCGCCCAACAAGGTGCGCGGCGAGGGCCTGCTGATGGGTCAGACGGTCCCGATGACGCGACAGATCACGATCCGCGATCTGCTGACAATGACATCGGGGCTGCCGTCGTTCGGCAACATCCCGTCGGCGATGTACCCGATGCTCGAACCGGCCTGGAGCGGGACGGAGTTCGGGATCGCAAATCCGGGCGTTGTGGACACATCGGTCTCGGCCGAGACGCGGGTGCTGCAGATGGCGCAGTTGCCCAATGCGCGACAGCCGGGCGCGGCGTGGGAGTATGCAGCCGACTTCGATGTCCTGACGCAGGTGCTCGAACGCGCCACTGGACAGAATCTGGACGAGCTCTTCCAGGAGCGAGTCTTCGGACCACTGGGCGTCGAAGGATGCGGCTTCTATTGTCCGCCGGAAGACGCCGATCGCCTCGTCACCAATCACCACTGGTCCGAGGAAGGCGCACTCAATCCGGTCGAGCGGCCAGAGGACTCGCACAAGGTGCGGGAGTCGGTGGGCCAGCAGATCTCAGGCAATGGGTTGTACGGCGGAGTGTTGATGACACCGGCTGCGTACACCCGATTCGCCGCGATGCTGCTCAACGGCGGCGAACTCGACGGTCAGCGCGTGCTCGGGCGCAAGACGATCGAGCTGATGACCGCGAATCACCTTGGGGCAATCTGCGGGACAGAGATCGACCTGACCGGCCCAGGATTCGGGTTCGGATTCGGCTACGCGGTCCGCAACCGGATCGCGGGGACGGCGTATCCGGGCAGCATCGGGACGTACGGGTGGGGCGGCGCAGCTGGCACCTGGTTCTTCGTCGATCCGACCGAGAATCTGGCCGGCCTGTTCTTCACGCACGTCTTCATGTACCAGTTCAATCCGGCGGCCTACCTCGAAACCGACTTCGAGAAGGGCGTCTACGAGTCGCTGATGTAGGCCGTCTCCCGTACCGGGAGCGATTGCCAGAGCGCCACCGCGAGGAATGGCAGGATGACAACCTGTCCGTAGGCGCCCGGGGGAGGCTTATCGACCCTGAGCGGCTTGGATCGTCCGACCAGGATGCGTCCGACGTTCTCGATCAGGCTGAACAACAGAATCAACGGAATGAGACCTCGGTAGCGGAACAGCACGATCCACGAAAGTCCAGCCGAGAGAAGCTGGACCAGTCCCCACTGGGCGAAGATGGCGACGATGTTCTGTCCGCCCTCGACATCCAGGTCGATACCGGCAATCGAGTTCGCACCGCCGTCTTTGCGAACGACGTGGATGATGCTCCGAACGGTCATCACGAGTGACAGAAAGACGTAGAACTTAGTCACCCAGGGCTCGCCGCGGTAGGTGTCGGTCTCGTCCGGAAGAATCGCGCTGAATGCTCGCACTGGTTCAGTCCTCCATACCCTCGCGCAACGACTCCGGAATGTCTCTTGACGTGTGCAAGATCCGATAGACGTCGAGCGTGTCGTCATTCTCTGCGTAGAACAGCAGGTAGGGAAAGCGGCTGATCGGCCAAGCACGCAACTCGGCCCAGTCCAACGGTAGGTCGAGGCGCGTAGACCCGGAGGCAGGGAACAAACTGAGATGCTGAAACGCCTCTTGAACAGCTTCAGCGAACGATCGAGCCACGTCGGGGGATGCGGTTGACGAGTAGCGGCGGACTATCTGGGTCAACTCGACCAACGCGCGGTCGGACAGAACAACTGGCTTGGGGTTCACGAACCCTCGTCGTTCTCGATGCGCTGATACAGCCGATGAAAGAACCCGTCATCGGCGACCACAGCCGGTCCGGAGGCCGCGCCTTCCAGGACCATGTCGCGTAGCTGTCGAGTGTCCATCTCCCTGCGAATGAGGTCTCGGATGAATTCGTCGCAGGTGACGTAGCCCCGCTCAGCGACCTGGCGTTCGACATAGGACTGCAGGTCGTCGGGAAGGGTGATCTTGAGGTTGTGCATGGCCTCAGATTACTCCGCTCATAGACAGGCCGCAATCGATACCTGCCGTTGTCAGTCCCCGATCGTTCGGGCGGGGAAGTCGCTGGCGGGGTGGTCCTTGAGCACCTGTTCGTCGAGGTCGATGCCGAGGCCGGGTGTGGTGGGGAGGGCGATGTGGCTGTCCTCGACCTTGAAGGCGGGAGTGGCAGCTTCGTTGCCCCACGGTTCGAAGTTGACGAAGTACTCGGTAATGATGAAGTTGGGCATGGTTGCCGCCGCATTCAAGGTTGAGGCGAGCGCCATCGTGGTCGAGTTGTAGTTATGCGGCGCCACAGCGACGAAGTAAATCTCTGCCATCGCCGCGATCTCCGTCAGCTCCTTGATCCCGCCGACGTTGGCGACATCGGGATTGATGATGTCGGCGGCTCGCTGCTCGAAGGCCTCGCGGAACTCGAACTTGGTGTACAGCTCTTCGCCGGTGACCGTGGGGATGTTGATCTGCGCGGTCGCCGCTGCCAGGGCAGTCATGTTCTCGGCCCAGACCGGCTCCTCGAACCAGAATGGTTCGTACTCCTCGACCATCTGCGACAGTCGTACTGCGTTAGAAGGACTCAGCCGCCGGTGAATCTCCAATAGCACATCCACGTCGGGCCCAACGGCTTCGCGCACGGCGCGGACGCGCTCGGCGGCCAGCCGCAGTTCTTTCATCCCGACATAGCTGCGCCAACGACCCGGCACCGGATCGAACTTGAGCGCCGTAAAGCCCTGCTCGACCATCGCGCGGGCACGGGCTTGAAGCTCCTCGATGTCGTCCATCTTGGCCCAGCCGTTGGCATAGACGCGCAGTCGATCACGAACGGCGCCGCCGAGCAACTGGTGCACCGGCATCCCGGCACGCTTGCCGGCCAGGTCCCACATCGCCTGCTCGACGCCGGAGACGGCCGAATACAGGTCCATCGCGCCGCGGCGGTTGCCGAAGTCGTTGTAGATCGCGTCGGTCCAGGGTTTGATCCGAGCCGAGTCCCAACCGACGATGTAGCGCCGCATCGCTTCGAGGTGCGCCGTGATCTGGATGTCGCGATCGGACTGCGTGTAGCACTCGCCCCAGCCGTGCAGGCCGTCGGCGGTTTCGAGCCGGACGAAGCAGAGGTTCTTGCCCGCGATGTACCGGTCGGGCTGACCAGTGTCGGGCGGAGTCGGGTGGATCAGGTAGTAGCGCAGGTCGACAATGGTGGAATCGGACATGGACCTTGAGTTGGACATGGGGGCGTGCTCGCAATCGATGATGAGGGGATCGGCGGTTGCCGGCCTCCCTCATCATCGCGCCGTCGATCCTTGGCGGCTAGGTGTTGCTAGCCGGATGTGTCGACTGCCAGGCTCTCCAGTAACCGCAGTAAGGACTCGATCGACTCACGGTCCGACCCAGCCGGCCAAACCAGGGTCCGTAACTGGACGAGGAGCGCATTGAGCGCCGCATGAGCTTCAGCCGTCGCCGGATCGCCGAGGTACTCCAGAGAACCGTATCGACTCGCCGCGAGGGCAACGATCGCCCCAAGTTGCAGATGGGGATCCGGATCAGTGTCCAGGCCGACTGCCAGAGCCGTCTCCTGGCGATTGGACTCGTCGCTGCGAGGGGTGAGCCAGCGGACAGCGAACTCGCCGAGGTCCAACTTGCGGTCGGCATGATCGCGGGCGTCTGCGGTCAGTTCCAACTCAACGAAGATCGTGACCGCGGTTCCCGACTGCAACTCCGCGAACTCTTTGCGGTCCTCGGCAAACGTCTCATCGGCGGTCCGGCGATTCTCGTAACCGATCACCCGCCATGCCCGCACCGATTCCGGGTTCCAGCGGATCTGAGCCCTGGTCTGGTCGGCAAAGGGCGTCGAGAGTCGGAGCCAGTTTGCCGGCGTAAACGTCTCATATGCCTGCTCCACACTATCGATGTAGTAGTACCAACCATTGCCATACTGGGCGAGCTGCTCGAGCAGAACGTCGTTGTAATGGCCGAGGCCGACTCCAATCGTGATCAGACGCAGCGGGTTGCTCTCGTCCACGTCGGCTGCGGATTCCAGAATCGCAAAGGGATCCGTCGCATCGACGTTGGCCACGCCATCCGAGATCAGCACGACGTAGTTGTCGGAATCAGGCCACGCCTCGCGCGCATCATTGGCGACTTGGACAGCGAGGTTGAGTCCGGCTTGCACGTTGGTGCCGTAGTAGGGCAGCAGCCGGTCGATCGAGGCTTGCAGGAACTCGCTGTCCGGGCGCGTGTGGGGCACGAAGGAAGACGGGATGGGATCGACTGAGAACTGGATGATGCCAACACGATCACGATTAGGTTTCAGACCGGCAATGATCGTACGCAGCGTCTCGCCGGCGATGAGCACACGATCGCCTTGCAACATCGATCCGGATGCGTCCACGGCGAATATGACGTTCACCTGGCGCGTTTGCTCAATCAACGGAGCCTGCAGTCCGATTCGAAGTAGGTGCTTCTCGCCAACCGACAACGGATGCTCGATCAGATCGAGAGAAACTCCGAACTCCTTGTCGCTCTTGGGTGCGGGATAGGCGTAGTACTGCGCGTTGATCCACTCTTCGGGCCTCACTGAAGCCGGCTCGATGAGGAGTCCCTGTTCGGCATAGCTGAGGGCGAGTGCCCAGGACGCCTGATCCGCATCGAGGGCGAAGGTGACGGTGTCGTCCGCTTCCGTCTGCGCCCAGACAGACTCCTCGTAGTCTTCGAAAATGGTCTCGCTTGGCGAGACGGAAGGCGTCCCTGGCGCCTCGGGAACTGCCTGTTGTTCCTCCTGTTGTTGCGCCGCCTGCTGTTGCATTTCGGCTTCTTGTTGGGCATGTTGCTGTTGTTGGGCTATGAAACTCTGTTGCTGGGACTCTTGGTGCTCTTGCTGCGCAACAGACGCGCCGGAAGGCTGGCTGTGCTGCTGCGACTGAGCATCTTGCTCAGCGGGAGGAGGATTGGACTCATTCACCACCCGCTGCGTCTGGTTAGAAGGATGTTCGGGAATCTCATCGTCCGAGCAGGCGAGGAAGAACAGGGTTATCAACAGAAGGACCGCCAGAGCCGCGAGTGCTCCGGCGACCGTTGGACGGGTCGTGTTCACTGGAGTGATTCCGTTCGGGTATGCCCCTGCGCTGCCGTGCGAGGCAGCGCAGAGGCGTGCGCGGCTAAGGTTAGCGGGAGTAGCCCGGGTCCTCGGACTCGTGCTCCTCGGCGATCGCGCCCATGGCTGCGAGGAGCTGGGCGAAGTCGCGGCCGGCCTGGGAGTCGAGGATTGCCGCAGGGAGATCCCGGTACCACCAGGCAATCTCGTCGAGATGGTCGGCGGCCAGAGCCATGGTGTCCTGGCTGAGGCCGTCCTGGCCGAACCAGCTATAGCGGTCGGCGGCGAGGGCGACGACTGAGCCGAGATCGAGCAGTGCGTCATCGCCGAAGCCGGAGATGCCGCTGACCATCTCGACCGTCTGGCGGTTGGACTCGTCCGACATCGGGGTCAGCCAGCGCAGCTCGATCTCGCCGAGGTCGATCACGTCCTCTCGCAGCGCGTCACTCGTGAGTTCGACTTCGAAGAACATCGTGGTGGCCGAACCCATCGGGATCTCGGCGAACTCGCGGCGGTCTTGCTCGAAGTTGCGGTCGGCGGTGACGCGGTTCTCGTAACCGACGAGCCGCCAGGCGAGAACGGAGTCGTCGTCCCAGCGGACCTGGGCGCGGGCCTGGTCGGCGAAGGGGATCGAGAGGGCGAGCCAGTTCTCGCGGCTGAAGGTCGAGCGGGCCTGACCGAGGTTCTGCAGGTAGCGGTACCAGCCGTTGCCGTACTGGGCGAGCTGTTCGAGCAGCACGTCGTTGTAGTTGGCGATGCCGACGCCGACCGTGATCAGGCGCAGCGGGTTGGACTCGTCGCGATCCTCGGCGGTGCGCAGGATGGCGAAGGGGTCGGTGGCGTCCACGTTGGCGACGCCGTCGGACATCAGGATCACATAGTTGTAAGCGTCCGGTCGCTGGCGGCGGATGTCGTCGGCGAGCTCGACGCCCAGGTTGAGGCCTGCCTGCACGTTGGTTCCGCCGGTCGGGGTCAGCCGATCGATGACCTGCGCGATGCCGCGGTCACTGGGGCGCTGATGCTCTTCGTAATCGATGATCGAGTTGGAGAACAGGACGACCGCGATCCGGTCGTCGCGGCTCAGTCCCTGACGGATCGACTCGGCGGCGGCGCGGGCGATTGCGACCCGGCTGCCTTCTCCCATCGAGCCGGAGGCGTCGAGCACGAGTGTGACGTTGAGCGGCGTGTTATCGACAAACTCCGGCGCCTGAGTGGCGATGCGGACCAGGTGGAGGTCGTCGTGCAGCGGGTGTTCGACGATATCGGTGGTGACGGCGAAGCTGTCGTCGACCCTGGGCAGTTCGTAGTCGTAGTCGAAGGCGTTGATCCACTCTTCGGCACGCACCGAGGCCGGTTCGATGGCGTAGCCGGCCTCGACCCAGTTGAGGGCGAGGAAGTACGACGTACGGTCGACATCGAGGGAGAAGGTGGACGTGTCGTCGTCGATGGTCTCGCGCCAGCCGGTGGTGGCGTAGTCCTCGAAGTTGGTCGAGCCGGGGAGTGAGCGCCGCGGGGTCTGGCGTTCCTGGCCGGAGCGTTGCTCTCGCTGCTGAGTTCGAGAGCCGGAGCTATCGGCAGAGGCTTGCTGCTCTGCTTCCTGCTCCATCGCTTCCTGCTGTTCCTCTTCGTACTCGGCAGCCGCTTGTTGGGCCTGTTGCTGGGCTTGTTGTTGGTAGGCGACTTCCTGCTGTTGCTGCATCGCCTGCTGTTGCTGCTGCTCTTGCTGCACGACCTGTGCCGCGACCTGTTCGACGCGGGTGGGCTGCTCGCTTTCAGCCTGATCCGTGTCGTCGCTGCAGGCGGCGGACAGCATTGCCGCGACTAGCGCCAGCACGATCAGCGGCGGGGCGAGGATGCGTATCCACTTCGGGACACTGGCACGGGTTCGACTCTGGTTCACATTGGCCTCCTGACCGACTGCTTCGGAACGGGAGATTTACGACCGTCTCCCGTCCCGTTGCAGACCTAGACGATGTAAACGGGGTAATAGTTCCCAAAGTCGATCAGGAAGTTTCAACTCCGTTGATGCCATGCGCGCCAAACGGCTAATCCGAACCAGGTCGCCAGGAGCGACCAGAGGCCAAATCCCGCCATCGCTGTGAGCAAGGCTTCAACCACGGTCGCCCCGTCCAACACGGCGAGCAACCAGGCGCCGAATCCTGCGCCGCCGAGGGCAATCAATCCCAGGCTCGCGAGGATCGCAGACAAGAACAACCATCGTCGATTCATCTATCGGCCTCTCGTTCCTCGCTGCGATGGTCGCATTGCCCTTGAATTGAACGACGACCAGGGACCGATAGTTCCCTTCCGGCGTTCGCCTATCATTGGCCCAACATCTCTGATTCAGACTGAAATGAGGTCCATATGGCCAGCGCACCGACTCGCGTACATGTCGTGACCGGCGGCTTTCCACCCGGACAGCACGGTGGACACGACATGGACTTTGCCCGCCTGCGACTGCTCGACATGCTCTACTCGGACGGCAATGTCCGCGCGACCACCGGCAACGATTTCACCGACATGTGGAAGTGGCTTCCCGTCACGGACGTGCTGATCACCTACACCGCCGGCCCCTACGCCGATGATCCGCAGAACGAAATCTTGCGCGACTGGATCGGCAACGGCGGCCACTGGGTCGGCCTGCATGGCACCTCGGGCGGCAAGGCTGCTCGCATGGGTGAGGGCAAGCGCGCGATGGTCAAGATGGAACACCACGAGACGCTGGGTGGGTTCTTCATCAACCACCCGCCGATCAAGCGCTTCACTGTCGACGTCAAGAATGTCAACTCGCCAATTCTCGAAGGCCTGCCTGAGCAGTTCGACGTGATCGACGAGCCGTACATGATCGAGATCACCGACCGGCCCAACACAGAGATCCTGCTCACGGCGCCGATCGGTCCCGACACGTGGCCGGACTTCGGCTTCGATTACGAGGAGGACACCGCGATCGAGGACGACGGCGTCACTCGAGTGTTCGGCTACACGCGCGGGATCGGCGAGGGCGGCGTCTGCTACATCGCGCTCGGCCACTGCCACTCGCCACTGACCAACTCGCAGCCGTTCGTGGAGGACAACGCCAAGGACGAAAACGGCGACAACCCGCGAACGCTCCGTTTCACCTGGGAGACCGAGGAGTACATGCAGCTCCTGAAGAACAGCCTCACCTGGTCTCGGGGCTAGCTTCAGCAAGCTTGACGTCTTCCGTCCCCGCCCCCGAGCGGGGACCTGTGCGTAAATCTTGGGCCTTTACTCCCTCTCCCTCTGGGAGAAGCCTGCCCCCGCGAAGGGGGGGCTGGGGTGAGGGCCCGGCGCGGCGATCACTATCTGGTCGTCGCGATTCCTCGGGGCAACGGAGGGCCCTCACCCTAACCCTCTCCCTCGGGGAGAGGGGACCGGAATGGGATTACGCTGCCAGGGTCCAGTCCCCGACCGAGTCGGGGACCGGGGACGAGGGTAAGCTCTCCCCATGACTCATCAGATTGCGGTGATCGGCGGTGGACCGGGTGGGTCTACGGCCGCCACGCTGCTTGCACGGCAGGGGTTTGCGGTCACGCTGTTCGAACGTGAGGTGTTTCCACGCGAGCATGTCGGCGAGTCGCTGCTGCCCGCGTCGATTCCGATTCTTGAAACACTGGGCGTGATCGAGGAGATTGAGGCGGCGGGATTCACCCCCAAGTACGGCGCGACGATGGTCTGGGGTCGCGACCCTGAACCGTGGTCGTGGCACTTCGCCGAGACCAACGCGACCTATCCCCACGCCTACCAGGTCTGGCGACCGACGTTTGACCAGATGCTGCTGCGGAACGCCGAACGGAACGGTGTCAATGTTCGGGAGGGTTGGCGAGTCGTCGATGTCGCATTCGACGACGGCCGGCCACGTTCGCTGACTGTGGATCCGCCCCAGGGCGACTCTCACGTGTTCCGGCCCGACTGGATTGTCGATGCGAGCGGTCAGACCGGGTTTATCGCCCGTCGCCTGGATATTCGTGAGCACGACGAGTTCTTTCGTAACCTCGCGGTCTACAGCTACTACCGAGGCGCCGAGCGGCTGCCTGAACCCGACGCAGGCAACATCTTCATCGAGGCCTACGAGCATGGTTGGTCCTGGGCGATTCCGCTGCCCGACGATGTGATGTCAGTCGGCGTCGTGGTCGATGCAGCCTGGGGCGGGGCGCTGCTGCAGGAGCAATCGATCGAGTCGTTCTATGCCGAACAACTGGCGATGACTCGCAAGACGTCGGCAATGCTCGCGCCCGCAGAGCGGATAGACGAACCGCGGGTGATCCGGGACTGGTCCTACACGTCCGATCGGCTGGTTGGCGATGGTTACATCCTCGTCGGCGACGCGGCCTGCTTCATCGACCCGCTGTTCTCGTCGGGTGTGCATCTCGCGTTGTCATCGGCGCTGCTAGCGTCGGCGTATGTCACGTCGGCGTTGCGCGATCCGGAGATGCGCGAGCCGGCCGCCGAGGTATACACGCAGCTTTACATGCAGCAGTATCACCAGTTCCGCGAGATGGCTGCGCTGTTCTACGCATCCAACCGCACCTCCGATTCCTACTTCTGGGAAGCGCGGCGGATCGTGCATGGCGGCGACGATGTCTCCCCGCGCGAGGCGTTCATCGCCGCCGTCGCCGGACAGCCTCCGCAGGGATACGAGCGCGTCGTACTCGAGCGCGGCGAGGCGCCGGCCGACTTTGTCGAAGGCGTCGCGGCGGTCGAGGCCGAACGCGAGCGGCGAGACAGCGAGATGGCTCGCCTGATCGATAGCGCCTGGCCGAACCGCAGCCCCATGCTCGACGCAGTGCCGACGCTCGCGGAGGGCGTCACGCTGGCGCGCAAGCCGGTGGTCGGAGACGGGCAGTTCGAGTGGGGCGCCGTGATGTCCTCGCCGTCGAGGCCGCAGGGCGCGCCGATTTCGATGCTGATCGCCGCGCTGGCTTCGAGGATCGATGGCCGCAGCACGGTCCGGTCGTTGCTGGACGATCTCCTGGAAGGCGTCGACGATCAGCAGCGAGCCCAGCTCCTGCCGGGCCTGTTGTCGGCGCTGCGCGTGCTCTACGTGGACGGCATGATCGCCGAGTGGGAGACGCGTCCATAAGGCGGACGGGAATGCTGCTTCTTACTCCCTCTCCCTCTGGAGAGTTGCGCGTAAACCCGTTTCTGGTCCCCTCTCCCCGAGGGAGAGGGTTAGGGTGAGGGCCCTCTGTGCCGATGAATGCGGTCCCTACCAGATACGATCACCACTCCGGACCCTCACCCCAGCCCTCTCCCAGAGGGAGAGGGGGTAAGACCCCAGCGACTTACGCGCAGGTCTCCTCTGGGAGAGGGGCTGGTCTTCCCGACCCTCATGCGGTGATTGGGCTGCCTAGACTGCGGGTAGCGACGAGCATCTGCGGAGCAATGAGATGACGACATCAGAGGCCAGGACATCGGGGCGAATTGAGCAACTGAACGTCTCGCCGGGGGGTGTGCCCAAGCGGGCTGTGGCGGAGGCGGTGGTCAACGAGTACGGGCTGACTCGCGACCGCCAGCGCGACCGTCGGCACCACGGCGGGACGGAGCGGGCCGTGTGCCTGTTTTCCGCCGAGATTCTCGACACGCTGCGCGCCGCCGGTCACAAGATTGGCCCGGGCGCGACCGGCGAAAACGTGACGATCCGCGGCGTCGACTGGAAGAAATTGGTTCCCGGGTCGCGCGTGCATTTGGGCGAACAGGTGATCGTCGAGATCACCTCCTACGCCGCGCCCTGCAGGATCATTTCTCACTGCTTCCGCGACGGCGACTTCAACCGCATCAACCAGGCCACGAATCCTGGCCGATCGAGACTCTACGCTCGCGTGGTCCGGCAGGGCACGATGTACCCCGGCGACGAAGTGACGGTCGAGCTCGATTCCGCCGCGGATCGCGGAGCTCGGCTGCAGCCGAAGACGACTCGCTGGCGGCCTCCGCAAAGTTAGAGGAACTTCGACGCGCCGCATTGCCGAGCGTTCGCCGACGAATACGAGTGTTTCGAGTGATACTCTGCCCGCACGCCTGCGCGGGAGTCGCATCAACCGTTTGGCGCTCATAACCTCTTAGCATTGTGCGAACCCGCAGCATTGGACCAGGGATTGGGAGACGACCGATGACATCCGAAGCCTCCGCCCGCCAAGCCGCCTTGATTGCGCGGCGCTACCCGAGCCGAGCCACCCTGCGCGGTGGCCGCGAGATCGAGATGCGACTGATGTCCCCTGCCGACAAGGCGCGGTTCCTCGCCTTCGCGCGGTCGCTATCACGTGACGATCTGCTCTACCTGCCCTGGGACATCACGGACGAGTCGGTGGTCGATCGCTGGTTGGACAACATCGCGCAGAACCGCACGACCACGGTACTCGCCGTCGACGCCGGCAACATCGTTGGCGAGGCATCGCTCGTGCACAGCGAGGCGGGCTGGACCGAGCACATCGGCGAGATCCGAGTCACGGTCAACTCGCAGATTCGCGGTCAGGGTCTGGGTCGCTTCCTGGCCGAGGAGATTTTCGCTATCGCCGACTCGATTGGCCTCGAACGCATTTCCGCTCGGATGACGCACGATCAGCTCGGCGCGCAAGCGGTCTTCGAGTCGCTTGGATTCCAAACCGTCGCCACGCTTCCCGGTTGGGTCATGGACCGCAGTTCACGTCTGCGCGATCTGGTCGTAATGGCCTACGACCTCCGAGCTCGCGGCGCGCCGACTTCCGCCCAGCGCTGACCGGATCCGGTCTCCCCTCCTAGCGAGGACCTGCGCGTCAACCCTGTTTTCGTGACTTGAGCACGCGCTTCCCAGTCCCCGCTTCATGCGGGGACCCGCTCGGCTCACTGAATCGAATCTGGTAGCGCCACCGCGGCGCAGTCCAGGAGCGGGTCCCCGAGTAAATCGGGGACTGGACCCAGACGATTCACGCGCAGGTCTCCAGAAGCAGAGGGGAGTAGACGTTTTCGTTTAGGCGGCGTCCGGTGTTCGTTACGCCTATCCTGTCGAGACAACCCATGGCACGACAGGATCTTGAATGACCACGCCACCACACGCCGATCTTCGCCAGCAGTCGCTGGAACACCTGTGGATCCCGACTCAGTCGCACGCCGACCTTGCGGCCGACGACGGATTGCTCGTGATCCGGAAGGGCGACGGCATTTTCCTGCACGACGACCAGGGCCGCGAGTACATCGACGCGATGTCCGGGCTCTGGCTGAATGCGGTGGGACACGGTCGCACCGAACTAGCCGACATCGCGCACGAGCAGATGTCGAAGTTGGCGTACCAGAACACATTCGCCTACGCCTCCGAGCCGGCGGTCGCGCTCGCCTCGAAACTGTTCGACCTGACCCCGTCCACGATTCGCAAGGCGGTGTTCGTCAACGGCGGTTCGGAAGCGGTTGAGAACGCGCTCAAGATCGCCAAGCACTATCACCACATCCGCGGCAACGGCGAGAAGTTCAAAGTGATTTCTCGGATCGGCTCCTATCACGGCCAGACCGCCGGAGCGCTCTCGGTCAATGCCGCGGCGTACTCGATGCGGGCGCCGTACGAACCGTTGGTGCCCGGATCGATTCACGTGCCCAACGTCAACTGCGACCGCTGCCCGTACGAAAAGACCTTCCCCGATTGCGATGTCTTCTGCGCTCGCACGATCGAAGACACGATCATGGCCGCCGGTCCCGGCACCGTCGCCGCGATGATCGCCGAGCCGATCTCGACCGCGAACGGCAGCTACGTACCCGACAAGGCCTACTGGAAGACGCTCCGCGAGATCTGCGACAAGCACGACATCGTCTTGATCGCCGATGAAGTGATCAATGGCTTCGGCCGCACCGGCAAGTGGTTCGGCATGGACCACTTCGATGTCGAGCCGGACATCATGACCACGGCCAAGCAGATCTCGTCCGGCTACTCGCCGATCGCCGCGACGCTGGTCAACGACCAGATCGCCCGCACCTTCGAAGAGGCCGGCAAGGACGGCACGATCGGCGGGATCACCTGGGGCGCCAACCCGGTGTCCTGCGCGGTGGCGCTGGGCAATATCGACATCATCGAGCGTGAGGGTCTGGTGGAGAACGCCGCCCGCGTCGGCGAACACGTGCGCTCGCGACTGGTCCAACTGCGCGAAGAGCACCGCACGATTCACCACACTCGCGGCGTCGGCCTGATGCACGTGGTGGAACTGAAGAAAGATCCAGCCAGCGGAGAGGACTTCGACGAGGCCGACAACGTGCAGGCGCGGGTCACCCAGAATCTGCGCGACGAGGGCGTGCTCGCGCGCGGCGGGGCCGCGATTCCGTTCGCGCCGCCGCTGATCACGAACCTGGAAGAAGCGGACGAACTGGTCAACCGCATCTCGCGAGCGATTGCCAAGCTGGAGTCGGACCTGGGTCTGTAGCTAGGGTTTCGCGGACATTGCAAACGCCGCCTTCGGAGCTTCGAAGGCGGCGTTTGTCGTTTCGTCGGGAATGCGACTGGCGCGACTAGAAGGTGTTCAGCGCCTTAGGGCGGTCTTCGTGGATCGGGATGATCTCCGAGAACCCGGAAAACTTGAACACCTCCTGGATGTGGTCCTGGACCGCGCAGAGGGCCAGCTTGCCGGCCGACTGGCTAGTTCGCTTGGCCGCCATGAGCAGCACGCGCAGGCCCGCCGAAGAGATGTAGTTGATCCCCTCGAAGTTCATCAGAATGTTGTTGTCGCCGGCGTCGATCCGGCCGAGCAGCGCTTCCTCGAACGCCTTGGCGTTGGTGCCGTCGATCCGGCCAAGCGGATTCAGCACCAGGACCGAGTTGTCGTATTCGGGGTACAGGTCGACCATTTGGTAGCTCCTCTGTGGCGCTTGCGAGCCGATGGCCGACCTAATCGGACTCATCATCGGCTGAGACGCGCTGCTGTCTCAGTGTGGTGACGTTGCGGTCGTTCACACGCTCATAGCTTACTCCATCGAACGTCGCCGTAATCAACTGCAGGCCCAGCCCGCCGATGGGACGTTCGTTCAGTTCGAGCTCCGTGTCCTGCTCGGACGCCTCGAGCGGATTGAACTCGGGACCGTTGTCCTCGTAGCGTGCGACGACGAACTCGCCCTCGCTACGCACGGCGACGGTGATCTCGGCCTCTTCGGGGCTGTCCGGGAACCCGTGTTCAATCGTGTTGGTCAGGAGTTCGTCCAGCGCCAGATTGAGCCGGAAGACCTCGGTCGGGTCGAATCCCTCGGACTCCGCAAACCGCTCGATGAATGCGGCGACTCTGGGCAGCGAGGTATCGAGCGAGGGTTGGACGACCATCCGCCGCCAGCCCGAGGCCAGCCGGGTATCGCCCTGCCCGGGAATATAGGAGTCGATCGCGGCGGCTCCGCCGTTGAATCTCAGGGCCATGCAGGTGATGTCATCGAATTGCTTGGCCTCGCCGCGGAAGTCGGCGAGCTCGCTGAGAATCTCATCCATGACCTGCTTGGGGTCTTCGCTGGCCAGAGCGGCGAGCTGCTCCTCCAGCCGTTCACGGCCGTACTGCTGACCGGTGTCGTTCTCCGCCTCGGTGATGCCGTCGGTGTAGAGGAACAGCGACGCCTCGGCGTCGAGCGGAATCGTGGTCTCGGCGTACTTCAAATCGGGTAGGACGCCCAGCGCGATGCCGCCGGTATGGGGGATCATCTCCGGCCCGCCGTTCGGGGCGATGATGTAGGGCGGATCGTGTCCGGCGTTGACGTAGGTCAGGGTTCCGAGCTCCAGGTCGATCACGCCGAAGAACGCGGTGATGAACAGTTCCTTGGGATTCATCGAGCAGAGTTGGTCGTTCGTTGATGCGACCGCTTCGCTCGGATCGGTGAACTGACTCGCCGCGCTGCGCAACACCGCGCGCCCGACAGCCATCATCAGCGCCGAGGCGACGCCCTTGCCCGAGACATCGGCGATGGCGAAGGCCAGGCGCCCGTCCTCGGTCATGAATGCGTCGTAGAAGTCGCCGCCCACGTCGAGCGCAGGGGTCATGTAAGCGGCGACGCCCGCGCGGGGGTCTTCGGGCAAGTCGGCGGGTACCAGGGCGGCCTGGACCGAGTGCGCCATTTCGAGGTCGTTGCGAATCTCTCGCTGGGCGTCTTCGAGCGCGCGGTTCTTGACCGAGAGCTCCTCGGTGCGCGCCTCGACCAGCGAATTGAGCTGGATTTCGCGAGCGCCGACCTCGCGGGCCATGTCGAGGAAGACCCCGGCCAGTTCGCCGTACTCGTCGCGAGTCAGCGATGTGTTGCGCAGCGACGCGGCGACTGCGGGCTCGGGCTGGCGACCCACTTCGACCGCCCGCGCCGCCCGGACCATCAGGCCGATCGGTCTGGCCAGGCGCTGGGCGAGGAACCAGCTACCGAGCACCAGCGCGACCAGGATGGCGACCAACCCAATCAGGTACTCGGTTCGGTAGATGTCGAAGTGGTTACCAATATTGTTGCTTTTGAACTCGACCCGGACTGCGCCCGTGATCGCTCCGTCTGGATCGCGGATCAGCGCAGTTCCGGCGAAGTCGCCGCCCGGCAACGACTCGACGGACGTTCCCGATCCGGAACGGATCGCTTCACGCGCCGAGGTGATTTCCTCGCGGCCGGCGTTCGGAGCGTCCGCGGATGACGCCACGAGGCGCGCTTCGGGATTGAAGACCCAGATGTGGGTCAGATCGGCGGTATCGCCCTGGGAGCCGCCTGATTCCGGCGCATTGAGCTGGAGCAGCACGTCTACTTCCTCATCGCTCAGCGATCGCACGTTGGCATCGAGGAGCGAGCGGGCTACGGATTCGGCGAAGAGCTGAGCCGAGCGCTGTCCGGAATCTTCCTCGGCCTCGAAGGCGAGCAGAACCAGAACTGCAGCCGCAGCGATCACGCCCGCGAGCGTGAGCACAGAGATCATGCCAACGATGCGTCCAGCCATTTGTAGAGAGTATCGATCCTCGTTGGTACCCGCTATCGGTCCCGACGACGCGCGCATCGCGCAGTCGTGACAGAGGCTAGAGGTTGATCAGGCTCGCCGCGGAGCACGCGCCGTAGGCGCCGCGCCGATCGCCCAGCACGGCTTGCGCGGCGGCGACTCCGTCGTTGGCGCCTCGCGAGACGATGCGCAAATAGTGCCAGCCGCCTTCCGGAATCCGGTTCAGGTACATGGTGATGTCCGCATTTACGTAGCCGCTGCGACCGGGCTGCATGTTGGCGAACGGCGACACGAAATCGGCGATGCTGGCGGCTCGAACGGCAGGCGTGAACGGGGCGCCATCGAGCACCGGCGCGTCGGGTCTGATCCAGGTCACCGGCGGCTCGCTTCCGCCCGGCGGGTTGACGTGCCGCATCTCGAGCGTGCCGGGATAGGACGTCCAGCGATTGCCCTCGCGTTCGACGGTAATCGGCGCGGCTTCTTCCGGCGCGGGCGGCGGATGATGGCCGTGATCCGCGCCGACGGAGCCGTAGGCGGCAGCGGCGCGCAGACAGAGCGTCGTCGCCTGGGTCAGCAGCTTCCCCTCGGACCGCACCAGGGTGCGGAAGACGGCGACTCGCCGACCCGTACGGATCGCCTCGACCTCGACGTCCAGCCTGGCGAAGGGAACCGGCCGAAACAGATCGACCGTTTGCCTGGCGATCCGCAGGCGGCCGTCATCGGCAGGATTGTCTGACTTGGCAGTTTCGTTCGTCAGCGGTTCCTGGATATCGTGCAGACGACGCTCAACGCAGTGGGCGATCAACGCGCCCACGGGACCGCCGTGCAAGGCGTCGGGCGACCACGGACCGCGCGACCGATCGGTCGGCAGGTAGCACTCGCCGTCATAGGTGAACAGGGCGTTGCCCGGCCCCGGCGTGGTCACTCGGACCCGCCTGGCAATTCAGCCGTGTCAACCACCGTGTCGACCGCGTGGCCGGCGTCGCTGTTGGTCGGCACGATCGCGTCCTTACTGGATCGGCGAGCGCGGCGTGGCTTCGAGTCGCTTCACGGAGATTGATTCGCGGCTCATCATGTCGCCGACGCTGGGCGCGATTTCGTTTTTCCAGTAGTCGGAGCCGTAGACGGCCTCGTAGAGACGCTCGCGCTCTTCTTCCGAATGGAAGCGGCGAATCCAAACGTAGGTCGATTCATCTTCTTCCGACACGAACGAGCCGAGAATGGTCATGCCCTGCGCGACCTGAAAGGGAATGATCTTCTCTTCCATCAGATCGACGAATTCCTCGCGGCGGCCCTCGTTGATGGTGTACTGACGCAGTTCGAACAACATGATGAACTCTCCTTGCGGCGCAGGTGCGCGCCGATCCTCCGCGCGGCGGCGGAAGCTGTCGTGAGCGTATGGTACCGACTACCGGCGAATCGATGCCGCTACTGACTGAGGCCGGGCCGGCCGCTGCCGAACGTCGTGGTCGAGGTCACGACCGGCGGGCCGTCGGCTCGGGCTGCCGGCGCAGGTGAGGCGGGCGCGGCCGGTGCGGATCCGTTGCCTGAGGAGATCAGCGCCCAACGGTTGCGGCCTCGGTTCTCGATCTCGCCCATTTCCTTCATGCGTTGCAGGGTCGATTGCAAGGTCGGCAGGGGCTTGGCCGATTGCGGCGCGGCGTCGTTCTTCTCCAGATAGGCGAGGATTTCGGTCGCGTGGGCCGGCTCGGACTGCTCGGCCAGGAACTCGCGGACCTTGCCGGTGATCAGGCCGCGAGGTCGGCGCTTGCGCGTGGTCGGCGCCGGCGCGGCGCGGCGCGCGGCTCGACGGCGGGTGCGGCGGGGCGACTCAGCCTCGGTGGTGCTTGCTCCATCGCCGTCAAGCAGCTCCTGGATGAGTCGGCGCTTGTTCTCAAGACGTGTGATTTCAGTCTGAATCCCGGCGAGCTCCGCCCGCAGCTGATTCACAAACTCGCTTGGCATTGATAACTTCCCTCTCTGTCGCGTGCGGCTCACCGCGAAGTTAGGTGTTGGGTACGAGTGAGTCGATCGACTGGATGTCCATTCAGTATATGCAACGGTCGTACGCTGTCGTCAACTAACCTTCAGAACCCAGGTGAAGGTTGCCGTCTGCCTGATGGATCAAGCCGTCTTCGATCAAGGCCTGGATCGCGGTTGACACACGCGCTCGCTTGACGTTAGCGGCTTGCGCCACACGGTCGGTCACTAGTGTTCTCAGTTTCGGTTCGGTTGCAGTTCTCAGTTGGGACATGATCAGTCCCCGCAACTCGCGAACCGATCCGCGAAACGCTGCCTGTGTACGAGCCGCCTGCGCCTGTCCGCCGGCGGCGAATCGGGGATATGCGGCGCACAGCGACGCGACCGGACATTGGCCGCATCTGGGTCTCGGTGCGCAGATCGCGGCTCCGAAATCCATCAGTGCGGGATTCCATTTGCCGGCCTGCTTATGTGGTAGCAGTCGCTCGGTGGCCCAGACGATGTCGCGCCGGGGCGTTTCCACGACGGGTTGCAAGTCGGCGAACAGTATGCGCCCCAGCAGCCGAATGATGTTCGTGTCGACCGCCGCCGCGTCGATCCCGAAGCCGAAGTTGAGCACGATGGCGGATGTGAACGGACCAATCCCGGGCAGATCCTCGAGCTCGGCGCGTTCCCGAGGCAGATCGCCGCCGTAGCGTTCGCAGACGATGGTCGCGGTGCGATGCAGGTGCAACGCGCGTCGCGGATAGCCGGCGCGGCCCCAGACGCGCAGCGCGTCGGCGTCGCTGGCGGCGGCGAGCTCGCGGATCGTTGGGAACTCGGCCATCCAACGATCGTAGATCTGTAATACACGAGACATTTGAGTTTGCTGGGCGCAGACGGCAGCGACGAGCGCCGCGTACGGATCTCTCGCGTTGCGCCAGGGAAAGGGTTGCTCGTGCTGCTCGTACCAGGCCAGCAACCGTTTGCGAATGGCGCCCAAGCGTTGCGGCGACAGCGGTCGCGGAAGCTCAGGCTCAGGATGACGAGGCTGCATGGGACTCAGGTTAAGCCACACATGTCGTTGTAACAGTCGCGGCCGACGGGCGTCACGTAGACGCGGTAGCGGTCCTCACCGATGTGCGTCAGATCGATCAACCCGTGCTCGACCAGCTTGGCCAGCACGCCCGGATGGTATCCGGTGTGGCGCAGCGTAGGCCGAAAGGTGAGGCCCTCGTCCGAAACCAGATCGTCGACGGTTACGACTTGCGGTTCGGGCGCATCCTGGAAGCGCATCAAGTCTTCAAGTAATGCGCAGTGGTACTCGTTGAGTCGAACGTGGCGGAACTGAATCACGATGCGCCCGCTTGCTTGCTCGCTTACTCGGTTGCTCGCTGGCTACAGAGAACGGAGCCTGGTCTCGACGAACTCCAGCACGTCCTGGGCAATCTCGATGGCCCTGCCGGAGTCCGTCTGATCATACGCAAGATGCGGTACGCCGCCCGGCAGGCCGCTGGGGTAGCGAGTGGTTCGGTAGTGCTTGTCAAGCAACATGGCGACCGACTTGATTACGTCGAACGACTTGTCAAGCTGGATCGCATCCTCGCAGAGATCCGCCAAGGCGTGTCCCCAGATGTGGTCTGCGCCGCGCGCGAACAGGTAGCCGGCGACCGCTTTCTCGGCGGATTGCTGGCAGAGAAAGCAGGCGAGCGCGTGGAAGTCGCCCGAGGCGGCATGACGCGCGGCATCGAGGTCATGCTTGCCTTGCTGCAGCCAGCGCTCAGACTGGGAACGACTCCCCGCGCCCTGTTCTCGTTGCTCTTGGAGTTCTCGGTTCGTCACACGATCACCTCGTCGCTGAGGTTGGTCGTTTCGACAATCAGCGGGTCGATCTCGCAGAACTCGGCGAACTCGTCGGGGGTGTAGACGATGAAGTTCGTGCCGACCTGCGGCCGCAGGTGAGTCTGGAAGAAGTCGGAGCGCCGGCGAAACGGCTGATCGGTCTCGTGAATGATGAGCAGCTCAAGCTCGGACTCCGGACGCACCATTTCGCGCGCCAGGTCGCCGGCGAGCCAGAATCGTTCCGCACCGAGTTGGCGCAGGGAGCCGGCGATTCGCAGGAACTCAGCCTCAAGCTGCCGCCTGCGATGTGTGACGAAGCCGAAGACCATTGGCATCGGCTTCGCCCCTTCAGCACTTGGACCTACAGGCCAACCTGCTGGTCAACGGCGCGTCCCGGTTAGGTGGTCGACAGGGTCGGCGCGCGCAACTCGGGCATGATCTGAGACTCGCTCAGCGGCTCCGCGTCCTTCTTGTAGATCTGAATGCGGTGGCTGCCGAAGTCGCAGATGTAGATGCGTCCGTCGTGGTAGCGCACGCTCTGTGGGAAGCGCAGCACGCGCTGCGGTTCGAGCGAGGTCATCTCGCGCAGACGCAGCGTCTTCTGGTTCGCGCGGATGTACTCGCGTCCCATCTTCGAGAGCGTCGCCGCGCCGATGAACGATTCGACGTAGCGGCCGCGGTGGTCGTACATCACGACGCGGTTCTTGTCGCGCTCGCAGACGTAGAGATCGCCATGCTCGTCGATGGCGAGTCCGCTGGGATGCCCGACCTCGTACCCGGGGCGCGTGCCGAAGTCCATGATGTGCTCGCCCGAGGCGCTCAGCTTCTGCACCCGGTCATTGCGCCAGTCGGAGATGTAGAGGTCGCCCTCGGAGTCGATCGCGATGCCCCAGGGCATGTTGAACTGGCCGGGGCCGTCGCCGAACTCGCCGAATCCGCCGATGTACTCGCCGGCGGCGGTGAACTGCTGCACGCGGTGATTCTGCGTGTCGACCACCCAGGCGTTGCCGTCGGCGTCGAAGGCGAGGCCGGACGGTCGGTCGAGCTGACCGGGAGCGGAGCCTTGCTCGCCCCACTGTCCCAGCTTCTCGCCGTCGGGCGAGTACGTGGTGACGTTGTGCAGGCCCTCGTCGAGCAGGTGCAGGTTGCCGTCGTCGGTGCGCACGAGCTGGACCGGCCAGAGGTGGCCGGTGTCGGCCATCGTGCCCATGTCACCGTGCGTCAGGTCGTCGCCGAGTTCGTCGTCCGTCTTCAGCGAGACCATTCGGATGTTGCCGCCGACGCCGAGCTCGGTGCGCCCGATCACGTAGATGCGGTCGTCGCCGATGGCGATGTCGACGGGAAAGGTCGTCACACGGCGCATGCCGAGGACGCGCTCGTATGGGAATCCAGCCCGAAGCAACGCGTGTGGAAATGCCATGTTCCTACTCCAACTTCTACCGACGTATAGGGGTGGCCCTACAGTTCTCCCCACGTCACTCAGTTCGCCAGCATCGTTTGTTCGAACGGGTGGACCTGCTCGAACTCGCCGACCACGATCTCCTCGGGCTCGACGCCCATCCACTGCTCCAGCATGGTGCCGTAGATGCCGCGGAAGTCGATCGTGTGGTAGAGATCTTCGCCGTTGAGCCAGTCCTTGGGATCAATCGACGGGTACTCGGCGTAGAGGCCGCCCTTGACGTGCTCGCCGACGATGAACGCGCCGCCCCCGGAACCGTGGTCGGTCCCGGAGCCGTTGTCCTTCATCCGCCGGCCGAACTCGGTGAAGACGAGAATCGACACTTCCTCGGCCGCGTCGTGCTCGCGCAGGTCGGTCATGAAGTCCTCGAGCGCGCCCGAGACATCGCGCAGCAGTCCGGGATGCACCGGCGGCTGGTGCGAGTGCGTGTCGTAACCGATGTGGTTGGTGTAGAACACCCGGGTGCCCAGGCCAGCCGTGTGGATGCGCGCGACATCGCGCAGCGCCTTGGCGATCGGGTTGGCGCCGTACTCGACGGAGGACTCGTACATACCCGGCACTGGCGCCAACAGATCTGCGCCCGAGAGCGAGTCGGTGCCGGTCTGTCGCAGGTAGTCCATGACCATGCCCGCGCCGATGGCCGGCGTGTACATGCGCTTGAAGATTTCAAGGTCGCGGTTGCGATCTTCCTCGGCCTGGATGTCGGGCATCAGGCCGTAGTTGTCGAGGTCGCCGACCGAGGTGGCGGTCACGCCCGGCGCGGCCATCGCTCGTGGCAGACCGCGGCCGATGTTGACGCCGGTGAGCGGGTTCTCGGAGTCCGGGTCGAGCCGCTGGATCAGCTTGGCGACCCAGCCTTCGGTCGAGATCCGGTCGGGCTCGCAGGTGTGCATGATGTCCATGCCGCGGAAGTGCGAGCGCGACGAGTTGGGATAGCCGATGCCCTGGATGACGGCGACGTCGCCGGCGTCGTATAGGTTCTTGAGCCGTTCGGCGGCGGGGTTGAAGCCGAGCGTGTCGTTGATCGGCATCACCTCGTCCTGGGGAATACCGACCAGCGGTCGCGAGTCGAAGTAGTGACCGTTGGTGTACGGCACCAGGGTGTTCATGAAGTCGTTGCCGCCCGAAAGCTGGACGATGACGAGGACGGGGTCCTTCTTCTCGGAGTGTCCGTTGCCGCTCATTGACGTGTTCCGTTCCGTTGCGTGTTCGTAGGCGTGTTCGCAAAAAGTCCGGCCTACGCGAACTGGTACTCGGGCGAGGCGATGACCAGGCGCAGCGCCTGGGCGGCGCGCTGGCCGACCGCTTCGCGATCGTCGTCGCTGTCGTAGGCGAGGTCGCCTCCGGCGGAGGCGGCTTCCAGCAACGCCTCGCGGGTGTTGTCGGAGACCACAAGCGGGCCGGCGTAATCGAGCGCGGCGTCGACCAGGTCCTCGGGGCTGCTCGCGCCGAGCTCCTGGAGCCGGCTGACGAGTTGCTGCACCACCGGCGTGTTCGGATCGGAGACGAGCTTGGAGGCGAAGTTAATCCGCTCCATCAGCGTTCCGCCGTCGATCCATTCCTTGCCGGTGTGCCAGCCTTCGACCGAGGGCGGGTCCATGAGCGTCTGGCCCATGGCGCCCATGGTCATGTGCAGGTTCCACATCTCGGGCTGCGGCGTGTTGAGTTTGCCCGAGAGCTTGTAAGCCCCGGCGACCCACTCGGCCGGCGACTTGACCCGCTCGTAGCGCTCGCGCTTGAACCACTCCGCATTAAACAGCACGCGCATCACGGCGCGCAGGTCGCCGTTCGACTCGGCGAAGGCGGAAGCGAGCTCGGCCACGGCCTCGGGATTGCCCGGCTCCGTCACGGACCAGGCCGAAACGCCCGGCTCGTCCTTGACGAAGAAGTTGTAGAGGTGCCGACCGATGAAGCGGCCGGTGGCGGGCTGCTGGACGATGATGTCGATGATGTCATCGCCGTTCCAGTTGCCGGTCTGACCCAGGAACGTCTTTTCGGAGTCGTCGTGCAAGTCCTCGCGGTAGACGAAGTGCGACGGATAGCCGCCGTGCGGGTAGAGCGGGATCGGTTGCTCGAAGGTCCAGCCGGTGAAGCTGTAGGCGGCGGCCTTGATGTCGTCCTCGGTGTAGTTGCCGACGCCCATCGAGAACAGCTCGAGCAGCTCGCGCCCGTAGTTCTCGTTCGGCGCGCCCTTGACCGACTCGACGTTGTCGAGCCAGAAGATCATCGCCGGGTCGCGCGAGAGCTCGCCGAGCAGGACGCGCATGTTGTCGAGGCCGTGATCGCGGAACATCTGGATGTGCAACGGCATCGACGGACCGTGCTCCGACTTGAACCAGGCGGTCGCGAAGACGTGGTGCCAGAACAGCGCCATCTTCTCGCGCAGCGGCGACTCGGAGTTCACCATCCAGTAGATCCAGCGGGCGCTCCAGGGCCAGGGCGTGTCGGAGTTGGCCAGCGAAGGAAAGTAGCGGAAGATCAGGTCGTCGTCCGCGTCGGCGCTCGGCGGAGGATTGATCAGGTCCTCGACGATGTCCGCGTAGGGACGGTTCGCCAGTTCGTCCAGCTCGGCAGGGGTCGCCCCTGCTCCGGCGCGACGCATCAGGTGGGCGACGAGCGCCCGTTGGTCGTCAGACATCGAAACACCTCTCCGGGGTCTCCAGTGATATCGGTACACGCGAGCGCGTAGAGACGATCAAGCCTCCGCGATAGCGCTACAGCCGCAATATAGGACATTGGAGCATGGGTCATCGTCCTCCGATCCCATGTCCAAGAGGAGAGTTGCGCGAGATTCCCTGGGGCTTACTTCCTCTCCCTATGAAGACCTGCGCGTAAACCGACCCGGTCCAGTCCCCGACTTGTTCGGGGACCCGTTCCCGTTCGGCACTACCAGCGATCTACCAGGTACGAGACGGGGAGCCGAGCGGGTCCCCGAACAAGTCGGGGACTGGGAGGAGTGCGCCATCGCATCGAAGCTCGGGTTTACGCACAGGTCTCCTCTGGGAGAGGGGAGTCGAGCAGCAGCGGGCGGGCACAAGGGGCTCCCATTGCGGCAACCGCATGTGGCAAGCTGGTGGGAACGCGCCTGACTCACGATCCCCATACCGGCTCTCGCTATACTGTGCAGCAGATTCAACAGTTCTGATTGCCTGGAGCGCTCCATGAGCTTGCACAAGACATCCGGTACCGGCGACAGCGGGTCCTCGCCCGCCTACATGGACCGCAAGACCGCCACTGCCTACGACCGGTACCGCGAGACGATTGTCGAGCGGGACAACACGTCGGCGCTGCATCAGGCCCTCGACCTGATCAAGGACGGGCGGCCGACGACCGAGATCCTCTCCGAGACGATCCGCGCGCACGCTCCGTACACACATGTGCCCTATCACCAGCGGATCGACGAGGGCATCGTTCGTTTCGTCAACAACGATCACTGCCTGCTCTCGTCGCGGGCGACGCTGAATCTGCAGAACTATGTGTCGGAAGAGTTGCGGCATTTGCCGCTGACTCAGACGGCCTGGTACGTGCCGACCGGCCTCGACATCTGGAATCAGCTCAAGGGCAGGATGCCGGGTCATTACTCGCGGCGCACCTACGACCCCGAGCAGTACCCCGACGGTCCCGCGCCGCCCGCCGCGCACTGGGACGACCAGCAGCCCGCAAGTTGGGACGGCTCGCTCGAGGAAGGCCTCAACACCTGGCTGACCATGGTCCAATACGGACACGTGGACGACGAGTACGCGCTCTTCCTCGGCCTGTGGGAACAGTTCCCCGAGCGGCGCGAAGAGATCCTGGCGCAGCTCGTATTCGCGGGACTGATTGATGTCCAGGATCGGATGTACTGGAACCGCTCCTACACCACAGGTCACAAGTCGTTCCGAGCTCGCAGCACGGTGGAGTTGGGACGCGCAATCGGCTGGGAGAACGCGCACCACGTCCTCTACGCGGGCGTGCCGGACATCGCCGTCGGACCGCGCTGGTACTCACTCTACGAGTCCGCGTGTCAGATCATGATGTATCACCTGGAAGAGGAAGCGCCGAGTTCATCGCTCGCGGCGACGGCGAAGTCGACCCGCGACCAGGAGTTGTTCCGCAACCAGATTCCGCTCTCCGGCCCCGAGTCGGAGATGGTCATCCGCACGATCATCAATGAGCCGCAGGAGTCGTACATCTCGCTGCTCTCCGATCTGCTCAAGGCTGGTCGGTCGCCCAAGTCGATCCTCGACGCGATCCAGGTCGCGGCGGCTCGGGTCGTGCTGGAATGCGGTCTGCCGGCGAACTTCTCGATGCCGCAGCACGGTTACGAGTACTGCAACACGCTGGGCTGGTTCTACGAGCACTTCGATCACCCGCACAAGACCAAGCTGCTCTTTGTCGCCGCCAACTTCATCAACCAGTGCGCGCACTGGGCGCTCAACTCCAAGGGCAACAAGACCCGCGGACAGGCGACCTACTTCGCCGCCTACGACAAGGGCCTCGACGCCAAGCAGGTTTCCCAGGGCCAGGCCCTGAGCGAGCTGAACGACGCGATGCTGGCGCTCGACATGGAGCAGTCGGTGTACTGGGTCGAGAACTACCTCAGTCTCGGCTACGACGACGGTCCGCTGGTCGAGACGCTGGCCAACGGCATCGCCAAGCAGGGCAACGATCCGCACAACCAGGAAATCGGCCTCTGCATGTTGGAGGACTATCGCCGGACTTCTTCCGAGTCGCGCAACACGCTGCTGATGGCGGCGGCGCATCACACGGCTGGTCACATGAAGTACGGAGACCAGTATCAGTCCTACCGTTACTTCGCCGACGCGTTCGGGATGCAGGTTGAAGACGGAGCGTTGGGCGAAACGCCGGTGATCGAGAATCTGGCCGACGATGTCGAGGCTGAGCTGCTGGTCGAAGAGCCTACGAAAGCGGACTAGCGGTCGCTCTACGTGGTCGAGTTCGTGCATTGCGCCATTCGTGTCTACGCGGATGAGTGATACGCTCAGCAAACATGGCAACCGCCGACATCCACCAGTACCTGACCGACGACGAGCCCGAACCGCCACATAGTGTGATGCGGCTGTCCGACGGTCGAGCCTTGAGCTGGACCGAGTACGGCGATCCTCGCGGGCAACCGCTCTTTTTTCACCACGGCATCCCGTCGTCGCGCGTCGCCGCCGCCGTCATGGCGCGAGGCGCCGCCAGGTCGGGCGTGCGCCTGATCGCGCCGGAACGTCCGGGATTCGGATACTCCGACCCGCTGCCGGGTCGCACGATTCTGGACTGGCCGTCCGACCTTCGACAGCTCGCCGACTACCTGGAGTTCGAGCGATTTTCCGTAGCGGGCATTTCCGCCGGATTGCCGTACACGCTGGCCTGCGCCTTGCAGATGCCCGAGCGGCTGCATCGGGTCGCGTCGATTTCGGGTCTGGGCCTGATCGATTCCAAGGACGTGCTGGAAGGCATGTCCTATGAGTGGCGACTGATCTACACGCTGTTCCTCAAGTCGCAGCGGCTGGCATCGCTCTGGATGCGCGGCTACGGACGCTCGGTGCAAAAGCGGCCGGATCGCGTCGTGGCCGAGCAGATCAAGCGTATGCCGCCGGTGGACGGAGCGATCCTGGGATCGGAACCCACGCTGACCAATCGGATCACGGATTTGCGCGAGGCGTTCCGCCAGGGTCCGGCCGCAGCGGGCGACGAGGCCCGCTGTCATCTGGAGCCGTGGGGGTTCGCCCTCGGCGACATCGACTTCCCGGTGACGCTGTGGCACGCGGTGCTGGACGAGTCGCACCCGATCCAGATGGGTATGCGGATCGCCTCGGAGTTGCCGAACTGCCGACCCATTTATGTCGACGGGGTGGGCTCATTGGGATTCATCGAGCACGCCGAGTCGATCTTCGCCGCCCTCTTCAGCGAGCATCCCGAAGTGGCCAGTCCCGTCCAGGCGCCCGACAAGATCGCCGCCGAGGAGGAAGCCGAGCACCTCGCGCCGCTCCTCGACGTCTTCCCCGAACCGGTGGTCGGGGAGTAGGGTTCGCGTTCGGTTCCGAGATCGTCAGCTATTGAGCGCCGCATACTCGCGGATGCAGGTGTCCAGTTCGGGGCCCATTGGCTTTGCGAACAGTGCGGCGCCTCGCAGCGTGAACTCGATCGCCTCTGCGTCCGTCACTTCAACCCTGACGGTCAACTCCTCCGACCCGCGTAAGGCATCGATGAAGCGCAGGTTCTCGCGCTCTAAACGTGGCTGCATCCAGCCGTAGCGCGACTCCCACACCGCTGTGCCGGCGTTTCCGTCGCCGTCGGTCCATGACACTGTCGCCGATTCGGTGACTGAGGCGTCATGCTGATCATGGGCGTGGGCGGATTCGTCCCGGAAGCCGGTGAACGATACCGCGGCGTACACCTCGCCCTTGGCTTCGCGGATCCAGTCCGACGCGTCGTCGTCGGTCCATCCCGTCGGACCGCAGGTGACCAGGAGTCTGTGGCCTGTGGACGGATCGACATCACTCAACGTGATGCTGTGCCGGTTCCAATCCGGGATCCAGTAGGCGTAAGCGTAGTGATTACCGCCGGCGTGCTGTTCGATTGCATCCGTGTTGCAATCGTCGATCGCGAGTTGAACAGGGGTGTCAAAGAGCGCGGTGAGATCGAAGCGTATGCTGAAGCGCTCTTCGCCGTCTCTCGTACCAACCAACTTCGCTGTGGCGGCGTTGCGTAACTGTTGGAGGAGCGCCGCTTCGATCGCGGGATCCTTCGTGACGAGCGTGGCCGGTTGGGTACTGAAGCTCAAGCTCCATGGGCCGCCGTCCCAATCGCGACCGTCGATCTGCCAGTGCCAGTCCAGTCCAGGCGGCCGCTCAGACTCGCCCAACTGAACGTCAATGTTGATTCCGGTGTGCGTATGGCCGCCGTCTGCCCATGGTTTGCCGGGTTCGGTGAGACATAGCACTCGCAGACTTGATCCGGCTTGGTCGCCGGTGACGATGGTCCCGGCGTGCCAGCGCTCGGCCTCTTCGTTGTAGACGATGGCGACGGTGACATGGTCGGGCAGTCGTGGCGGCGGATCGTCGCTGCAGGCCGAGACGGTCGCCAGCAGTCCAGCGAGAACGATGAAGGCCGCGAGGATGGAGCGAGGGAACGCAGGCATCGCAACGCCTCCACACTCAGAGTATGCGGATCGGAGGCTCTCCCGCCGTTCACGCGTGGACAAGCTCTGGCAGGGTGTTGCACAATTCCTAGCTTCGACGGCCCTTCCTGTCTCGTCAGTCCCGGCTCTAGCCGGGAATCTCGCCCGACCAGATACACCGACGGAAGGGCACGAGATTCCAGGTCAAGCCTGGAATGACGAGATCAGGGATGGCTTAGAGTTGTGCAGCAGCCTGCCAGGGCGCAGCCTCCATTACTATTGGATCAGACGGATCGAGCTTGACGAAGAATGGATGTCCGGCGTGACCGACACTGACCAGCCCCGCGAGATTCAGATTGAAGACCTGTGGTCGGCCGTGCAACGCGGAGAAGCGGATGGGGCCACCGTGGTGATCGACGACGCCGTACGGATTGAGGACTACCGTCCGTCGCTGGCCAAGGGCCTCGCGTCGATCTGGGGTCTGGGCCATCTCGTGGGTCCGCATGTGGTGATTTCCGAAGACATGGCGCTTCCTTCTGAGGAAGATCTGGTCGCAGAGGCGTGGGAGCGAGTCGGTCAGACGCTGTGGTCGGTCTTCCCACCCTTGGACGACCTGGAGGGGTCAAACCGCCAATGACCATCCAACGAGCCAATGGCGACGCGGAGGACGAACCAGCAGTACCAGAGGACGAGCAGGAACTCCAGTCGATCAGCATCTCGGCTGAGCGGTCGTTCTCAGGTCCGATTCCCCCGCCGTGGCTCCTGAGCCAGTACGAGGAGATTCTCCCTGGTTCGGCTGATCGCATTATGACAATGGCCGAGTTGGAGACTGCGACGCTGCGTGACGGCTACGCGACTCGACATCGAATCGCTGAGGCAGTTGCAGAAGAGGACGGGCATCGCACTCGAAGAGGCATGTATCTCGGTGGAGCGCTGGGTGGCGGGCTGCTGGTGGTGGCGGTGGTGCTTGCGCTTGAGGGCGCGACCTGGCCGGCGGTGGTGGCGGCGATCTCGCAGTTGGTACCGACGTTGGCGGTGTTCATTCCGAACGCGCGGGCGCGCTGGCGCGATAGGCAGAAACGCTGAGACCCGCGCTCCCCGTTGACGGGGAGCGCGGGTCTCTGGTTGTTGGTCCAGGCGTTGGAGGCTAGTCGCCTGGGAAAGCCGCTCCTGAGCCGGTGTTGACCTCGAAGGCTCCCTTGAGATCGAGTTCCTTGCCCATCTCGCGGACGGCGGGGATGACTTCCTCGCCGAAGAGGCGGAGGGAGCGCATTGCGTCGTCGTGGTTCATGGCGCCGTCGCCGTCCCAGAAGAAGATGTTGCCGGGGCGCAACTCTTCGAGGACGTGGCGGATCTTGGGGATCACGGTCTTGGGCGTACCCGTGATGATCGAGTACTTGTTGACCTGCTCCTCGTAGGTGCCGAAGGCGTCGGCGTCCTGCTTGTCGGTTTCGGCATCCTTCTCGGCCAGCGCGGCGTCGCGCTCGGCCTGGCGGCCACGCGCGGCGGCGGCGAAAGTGCTGACGGTCGGCAGGAGCTGGGTGCGCGAGGTCAGACCGGGGAGGTTCTGCAGGTTGCTGCGGACCGTGCCCTGGTTGCCCTCGAGGAACGGATTCGCCGGGCCGGCGATGTACTTGCGACCGGCTTCTTCGGCTAGTTCCTCGGTCTCGTCGACGTGGACCTTGAACAGGTAGCCGTGGTGCTCGGTCGAGGCCTCGTAGCCGTTCTCGCGCGCGACCTCGTCGTAGTAGTTGAAGGACTGCTTGGTCGGCTCGATCTCGGTGGCGAGCATGACGTACGGGTAGCGATGCTCGGCGCACCACTTGACCGTGTTACGCGACATCACGCCTGGGATCCAGATCTGCGGGTGCGGATCCTGGTAGGGGCGCGCCCAGGGGTTGACGTAGCGGTACTGGTAGTGCTCGCCTTCCCAGCGGAAGGGACCCGGGGTCGACCAGGCCTTGACCACGAAGTCATGGGCTTCCTGGAAGCGCTCCCAGTTGAACGGCGCCTGCGAGTTGTGGGCGACCGACTCGCGGCCGGTGCCGCGGACCCAGCCAGTGACCAGTCGTCCGCGCGAGATCATGTCGATCTCGGCGAGTTCCTCGGCCAGCCAGAGCGGGTCTTCCCAGATCGGCAGGACGTTGCCGAGCAGGACGATCTTGGCTCGCTTGGTAATGCGGGCGAGGATGGCCGCCTCGACGTTCATCACGCCGCCCATGCAGAACGGAGTGGAGTGATGCTCGTTGAGCATCAGGCCGTCGAAGCCCATCTCCTCGGCGTACACCTTCTCGTCGAGGTAGCGGTTGTAGAGCTCCGCGCCGATGCGGGGGTTGTAGTCCCCGTTCGTCATCCCCAGGTCTTCAATCTCGCGGCCGGTCGCTCCGACCCAGCCCGATTCAAAGTCCTGATAGGGACGTTCCGTGAAATAGCCAACGAACATGGTTCCGGTTCCTGTTCCTCCGGCTCAGCGTGAGGTGTGCCGAGCCGATTCTGCGCTCCTGAAGATGATACGCGATCCCGAAGGGGCCTTGATGCCGATATCCCCTACAGACCGGCGATGAAGGCGTTGACCGCATCGGCGGCGGCCTGCGGATTTTCGAGCTCGACGAGGTGCCCCGCGCCTTCGACAACCTGCAACGTGCTGTTGGGCAGGCTGGCGTCGTAGGCCTCGGCCACGCCGATCGGCGTCACGCGGTCGTTCTCGCCCCAGAGCAGCAGCGTCGGGGTTTCGACCTCGCCCAGCAGATGCGGCAACTGGCGGTTGAACATCCAGGGCTTCCAGGTCAGCCGCGCGGTCATCTCGCGCGAGAAGTCCCAGAGTTCCTTGATCTCGGGCGCGGCCTCGTCACCGAAGACTTCGGCGTAGGCTTCGTCGGAGGAGAAGCCGAGCTTCACGTACTCTTCGAACTCGTAGAAGATCACGTCGGCGATCTCGCCTTGCTCGGGCTGGACGCCGGCGGCGCCAACCAGGATCAGGCTGTCGAGTCCGTGCAGGTGCATGGCGGCAAGCTCGGCCGCGACCCAGCCGCCGAAGCCCATGCCCAACATGTGGGCGTCGTTGTCGATGCCCATTTTGTGGACGGCGCTGTGCAGCAGCATGGCGATGTCGCGCGGATGCCGCGCCCAGCCGGGCCGCTCCGACTGTCCATAGCCGGGCATGTCGATAGCGGTGACGGTGTGGTTCTGGGCGAGCAGGTCGTAGAAGGGGATCCAACCGGGCGAACCGGTCGAGTGATGTAGGACAACGATGTTCGGTCCGCTGCCGTCCTGCAGCGCGCTCACCTTGAGTCCTGCAACTTCAACGGCGATTTGCGAGTGCGTCTCAGTCTGTGTGGTCATACGCGTGCTCCTGTGTGCCAGTCTCGATTGGGAAGGCTGAGAGTGCCTGGATCGTCAACGAGACGAACTACTTAGGCGTAGGCTAAACGCCTCTTCGCCGATGGGCAATTGACGGGCTATGGGTGTCACAATTCCGGTCAACCGTACGCGCAGTCGTAGCATTGCATCATCGTGTTTGGACTCCTGAGGCTCCTCCGACTCGCCGCCCTGCGCGAACTTCGCGGCGGCTGGGCGCTGATGCTGGCGGCATCGGCGCTGTTGATCATCGCCGCCGCGCTGGTTGCGCTGCCGCTGGTCTTCCGCGCGGCCGCGTCCGACCTGGCGCTGCGCGAGACCATCGAGCAGGCCGCGCGAGCCGTCTACTTCGCTGATCACGCCCGCGCAGACCGGCCGGCGACGCGCGCCGACGTTGCGGCGACTGCCGCAACGGCGGCTGAGTTGCGCGAACGGCAACTGGGGTCCTTCAAGGGACTGCTGGGCGACACGAAGCGGATCCTCGACTCGCCGCAGGTGACATCGAGCTTCACGCGTCTCGACAACCAAATAACGGAAGAGATGCTGGCATATCTGACCGTGTTCGAGGACCTGGATGCACATGCGAGGGTCGTGTCGGGACGCTGGCCGCAGGCGGCGGATGAGGTCGTGATCGGCGCGAAGTTGGCAGAGCAACTGAGCCAGGATGTCGGCAGCACGATCGCGTTCGGGGGCGCGCACTCGTACACCATCGTCGGTCTGATTGAACCGGTCTCGGATGACGTCAGCGGCGTGTTGGCGCTGCATTACACCGACGTCTGGTTTGAGCTGCAGGAGAACCTGGTCGGTCTGGTACCGATTCCTTACTTCGCCATGTTCGCCGGCGTCGGCTCGCTCGAGCGACTCCGGCTGCCGCTGATGCATCGGTTCCGGACGGAGCTGAATCCGGATCAGCTGAACTCGGACCAGGTAGAGGATGCGGCTGAGGCATTGGCGGCCTGGGAACAGGAATCGAATCGGCTGGAGGGCGGCTCGGCATCGTCGCTGCTGCTGACGACGTTGCAGCGCTTCGCCCGCGAGGCGCAGTTTTCGGCCGGGCAGTCGTTGCTCGCGGGGTTGCAAATCGCCGCTGTGGCGATGTTCGGCGTGGCGCTGGTCGGTCGGGTGATGGCGCAGCGGACGCGGGTGGATCGCGAGCGGCTGGCGGCTCGCGGAGCCAAGCCCTGGCAGCAGGCGGGAGCGCAGGCGATGCTGGGAGGCCTGGCCGCGATTCCTGCAGCAGCGCTCGGCGCGCCGCTGGCGGGGTTCGCGCTGAGTCATGCCGGCCGGCTCGACGCCGTCGCGCGCGTCTCGGGCGGCGAGCCGTTCGACACGCGTTTGACCTGGGAAGCCTGGGCGCTGGCGGTCGGCGGCGCGCTGATCGCCTGGGTCGCGTTTGCCGCGCCCGCCTGGTTCGACTCGCGGCAGCGCGAGAATCCGCGCGTCGCAGCAGGTCGCCCGCAACGACGGTCGCTGATTCAACGCGCCTGGCTGGATGTCGCCTTGCTCGCGCTGGCGACGGTGCTGTTCCTGCAATTCGAGACCGAGGCATCGGGCGGCGCATTCTCGGCGTTTGAGTCGGGCGGGATGAATCCGGTGCTGATGCTCAGCCCGGGACTCCTGCTGCTGGGCTCGGCGCTGACGATCATGCGGGTCGCTCCGCGCCTCTGGGCGATGGTCGCGCGGGTGCTGTCTGCCTTGCCGATTCCTTCCTGGCTCTATCTGGGCGTGCTGAATGTGGCTCGCAATCCGACCGGACCGATGCTGCTCACGGCGTTGACCGCATTCATTACAGCGGTCGGTCTGATCTCGGCGACCTACGCCTCGACGATCCGCACGGTCGAGCGCGAACGGATCGAGTACGAAGTGGGTTCCGACCTGCGCGGCGTATCGATTGGCGGCAACCTGTCCGGATCGACCGTCGGCCGGGTGACCGAACCGCTGGATCGGCGCGACGGGATCACGGCCGCGGCGGCCTATCGGGGCATCGGATCGATCGGCGGCGACCGCGAGGGCAGCCGGGTCGTGCTCCTGGGATTGCAGACCAGTCGCGTCGGGGAGACGGTGTTGCTGGACGATGAGCTGGTCGGCGTTCCGTCTGAGACGCTGCTCGACGCAATTGCGCGCGAACCCGGACGCGCCGGGCAGGCGCTGCCCGAAGGCGCTACGGCCCTGGTCGTGCGAGTCCGCAGCGACCCCGGCAACAGCAATCTCGAGATCGCCGCCCGCATCATCGACACGCACGGCCAGGTTCAGTTGCGGCAGTTCCGCTCGAACACATCGTCAACCGTCAACGACGCATGGCAGACGCTGGAAGCGCCGCTCGCGGGGATCTCGCAGCCGCTGCGGATCGCGGCGATCGTCCTGCGTCCGCAGGCGCGGGTCGTGCGAGCGCCGACCGGGACGCTGTTCATCGACGCGCTGGACGCTCGCGTCGGCGATCAACTGGTCGCAGTCGAACGATTCGACGCACCGGCCGCCTGGATCTCGGCATCGAGCGGCGCAGGGGGAGATCGGGTGGCCTTTGCCGGAGGCAATCTCGAGTACCGCTGGTCGCAGTTGGACGCGAACGACGAGCGGATCATCGTGCGCGAGTCGCCGAATCTGCCGGTCAACGCGGCGATGGATCGGACATCCATGGAGACCGCCGATCTGAGCGTGGGCGATGTCGTGCCGATCGTGCTGAACAACGCCAGCATTCCGGTCCGCATCACGGCTGCCGTTGATTACTTTCCCACGCTGAACCCAGCGCAGGGCGGATTCCTGATCGTCGATCTACTGGCGATGCGCAGCGCGGCGTTGGTGGCGGCGGTGCAGGCCGTGTTGCCGATCACCGAGGTCTGGGCGCGGGCCGACACGAATGCGGCAACCGTGATTGCGGCCGAGCTGCTCGACGATGTTTACCTGTCCAGCACCGTGCTCAACGCCGAGGCGAGGCTCACATCGGCGGAGACCGATCCGCTGCGGTCGGGCGGCACGGCGGCGCTGTTCGTGGTCGGGTTCATTGGATTGTTGATTGTTGGCTCGGCCGCGCTGGTGTTCACGATGGCGGCGGCCGGCGGGGAGCGGGCTCGGGAGTTCGCGTTGATGCGGACGGTTGGTTCGGGACGCGCCGGGCTGACCGCCCAGGCGGCGGTCGAAGTGGGATTGGTGCTGATCGCCGGCGTGGGCGTGGGCTTCGGTCTCGGCCGAGCCGTCGCCGGCGCACTGCTGGCGTTCCTCGACGTCACGTCGGAGGGTGTCGCCGCCGCTCCACCGACAACGCTGACGATCGATTGGGGGCTTGCCGGAGTCGGAGTCGGAGTGGTGGTCGCCTGCGCAATCCTGGGCACATCCGCGATTGCTCGCTGGGCGACGGGTCGTGATGCGGCGCCGTTGCTGCGGGAGGGCGCGGACTGATGGCTCAACGACGACCGGCGCGGCCGACACATCGGGGCGACACCGCGCGTGAGCTTGCCTTGCTCGCGGTCCGGCGGATCACGTCGGCGCCGCGCCTCTCGGCGGTCCTGCTGATCGGCGCGTTGCTCGCCGTGGGACTTGCCAGCAGCGCGCCGATCTTCATCGAGGCGGTCCGCGACCTGGGGCTGCGCCAGACGCTCGCCGACGCGGATCCGGCCGCGCTCGATTTGCGCTTTGTCCGCTCAAACGTCTCGGCCATTCAGGAATCGGTCGAGTCCGTGGAATCGGTGATCCACAGCGAGGCTGACGCTGCAGCGGGATCGCTGAGCGTCGGCAAGATGAGCGCCCTGCGCACCGGCGGATACATCCTGCGCAGCGACGATCAGCCGTTCAATCCGCCCGATCCTCCGCACGCCACATTCCTCGCGCAGAGCGACCTTGAAGACACCTCGCAGATCGTGTCCGGCCGGCTCCCAGCGGTCGCCGAGAGCGTGATCGAAGTCGTGGTAGAAACGCAGCAGGCCGAACAGTTTGGGCTCGGTGTCGATGACGAGCGCCTGGCGCAGCCGTTCTGGCTGGGGTCGCCGAACGAGACTCGCGTGCGCGTCGTCGGGCTGATCGAGCCGTCGACGGACGAACGCCGCTGGTCCACGCTCGATCCCGTCTACCTGCCAATCGCCGCGCGCGACTCCGAGTTGCGGTTCTGGACGCTGCGCGAGGGCATCCTGGGAATCCTGAGCGAGCAATCGCCGACGTTACGACTGACCTTGTTGCAGCGCTACCGGACCGATCTGAGCGGGGCCTCGGCGACGCAGGCTTCGGCGGCGGCCGACGCGCTGGAGCAGATGACGCGGCGGATTGCGCAGTCGGTCGAGGGCGTACAGCAGGAGACCGGATTGATCGCCACACTGGTTGGCTTCAAGAGCCGATTCCAGTTCGCGCAGTCGACCTTGCTGATGATCGTGCTGCAACTGGTCGGCGCGGTGCTGGTCTATGCGGTGGTGGCATCGGCGATGCTGGCCGAGCAGCGCACCGAGGACACCGCCTGGCTGCGCTCGCGCGGCGCGCGGCAGCGGGATGTCGCGATGCTCCACGTCGTCGAAGCGGCGATCCTGACTGCGCCGGCGGTGTTGCTGGGACCGCTGATCGGGATGGGGCTGATCAGCCTGCTGGGGTTCGTGCCACCGTTCGACGAGGCGCTGAGCGAGATTGGCTTCGGTCCGCTGTTGCCGGCTCCGTTGCCGGTCGAGGCCTGGTACCTGGCGCTGGGCGCAGGCGCGCTGGCGCTCCTGGCCCAGGCCGTGCCGACATATCGCGCGACCAAACAGACGATGGTCACGACGCGCCGCGAGCGGGGCCGTCCGCCGGCATCCTGGACTCAGCGTGCGCTGATCGACGCGGCAGTCGCCGCTCTGGGAGCGCTGCTGATCTTCGAGCTGCAGTGGGCCGGCGATCCGATCGACTCACCGCTGGTCGGCGAGACGCGGCTGGACTGGCTGGCCGTGGCGACGCCGACCGTGCTGCTGTTCGTGGTCGGACTGATTGTGTTGCGTCTCTTTCCTCCGGCGATGCGGCTGCTGGCGCGAGCGGCGACGCCGCTGCGCTGGCTGACGCTCCTGCTGGGCGCCTGGTACCTGGGCCGGACGCCGACGCACTATGCGCGGACCGTGCTCTTGTTGACGATTGCCGGCGCGCTCGCCGTGTTTGCAGCGTCGTTCCGTACGACGCTCGATGCGTCGTACGACGATCGGGCGCTGCACGCGGTAGGGTCGGCTGTTCGCGTGCAGGAGCCGTTGTCGCAGACGTTGCCGTACGCGCAGATTGCCGAGCAGACGGGTCAGCCGGTCGCCCGCGTGCAGCGCGTCGGCGGGACCTTTGACGGCGACGAGGACTCGGGCAAGCTGCAGATCGTCGCGCTGGATGCGGCCCACGTCGCCGCTCAGTTGCGCGAGGGAGATGTCGAATGGTCGATCCCTCCGGCGGAGCTTGAGGCGATCGAGCGTTCATCCGCCGTCGAGGATCGCCCGCTGCTTGAGGCGGGCGGTCGCGTTGATCTGCGACTGACTCCGGTCAACATGATTCAGAACGTGACGGTGGGCATCAAGGTGCAGGACGCGATCGGCCGCTACTGGTGGTATCAACTCGGGGAGTTGGAGCCGCTGGGCAACGAACCACGGAACCTGAGCGCAGTCCTCGACGACGAACCGACGCTGTACATCCCGCTGGAAGGCGCACGCATTGTCGAGCGCCGCAGCGCATGGCGTCCCGGGGTCGAGGAGCGTCCCGAATGGCCCTTGGCGCTGGTCTCAGTCGATATCGCGCTGGCCCGAGCGCCGGGAGCGGTTGTCTTGCACGCGCTCGAGTACCGCTCCGGCGGGGAGACTCGTGTGCTGACCGACTTCAATCTCGACAAGTGGGAGGCGATGCCGCTCTCGGCGGGGGAGGAAGCGATCGACAGCATGGAGGCCGTGGAGGGCGGTTCGCTCTTCCGCTGGGACGCGACGCCGACCTCGCTGCGCGGCGTACATTTGAGCGGAGGCAGCGAGCCGCTGCCGGTCTTGCTCTCGTCGGCTGCGATGGCGCAGGGCCGGCTGCAAATCGGCGAATTCGTGCGCCTGCGGATTGGTCCGACGCCGATGCGGTTCGAGGTGGTGGGCGAGTTCGAGACCTTCCCCACATACGACGAGCAGCGCGACGATCCGATCGTGATCGTCGATCGCGCGTCGCTGGTCGGACGCATCTACGGCAGCGCGTCGGCCGGCGTGTCGCTGGCAGTGGACGACGAACTCTGGATTGCCGCTCCAATCTCGGAGTGGCAGTCACTGATCGTTGAGCAAGATGCGGCGGTGGAGAGCGATCAGGCCAACCGGTTCAACGAAGATCCCGACACGCAAGTCACTACTCGTAATGGAATCGCGATCATCACTAGATCCGTGCGTCCGGATGACGAACGAGCTTCGACATCGGAGATTGAGCAGCTTGCGGCAGGCGAAGCAGAGGAACAGTCGCCCCAGGTGCCACACGCAGAAGCAACGGTCAGCGGCATTCTGACGCTCGACCAGGCCCGCGAGGACCTGGCCGCCGATCCGCTGATTGTCGCGTCCTGGAATGGGGTGTTCATCGGGGCGCTGGCGGCGGTGGCGATTGCCTCGGCGTTTGGGCTGGTCGTGCTGACGGCGGTGACGGCGCAGGCGCGCAGGGTGGAGTTCGCCGTCTGCCAGAGCGTGGGCATGAGCATGAGACAGATCCTGGCGATGATCGCGCTAGAGCAACTGATCATCATCGTGATTGGTCTGGGCGCGGGTCTGATCGTGGGTACGCAAGCCGGGGCGATCCTGCTCGATTTCTTCGCGCTCACGCCCGATGGTCGCGATGTGGTGCCGCCGCTGCAATTCATCATCGATTGGCCGGGCGTCGGCGTGTTGTTTGGCGCGCTAGTCGGGCTCTTCGCGATCAACCTGGGCGCGTTTCTCTGGTTCCTGCGCCGGATCGAGTTACACGGCGCCTTGCGATTGGCGGCGTGACGCGGTTCCGCCTAGCCGAGGCGGAAGGGCGGGTAGCGGTCGGTGATCAGGAGGAATGCGTAGGCCTCGACGCGCAGCAGCCAGCGCTCGACGTTGAGCATGTAGGTGAACAGCGGCCGCGGGTAGGTTCCGGTGAAGATGATCGCCAGCCAGGCGATCAGCACCGCGAAGGTCTGCAGTATGCCGAGGAGCGCCAGCACGATGTAGTGCGGGATCGCCAGGATCCACTTGACCAGCGGCAGCCAGCGGCTGAGCTGGGAAGCGTCGGGATAGTCGAATTCGAGCTTGACCGTCTGTTCTTCGTCGGTGGAGGGGTACTGATCGGTCATCAGATTGAGGTAGGCATTGACGCGGTTCCAGAGGCGCGTCAGTTCGAGATTGAAGTCGAACCACCAGCGCGGGTACTTACGCCGGAACACGAGCATGAGCAGGACCGGCAGGGCCATGAAACCTGGCATGAAGTACATGAGAAACAGGATCGGGATGGCGAGGAGGGGACGCAGCAGGGTCGAGATGCGGTCCAACGACTGCGGATACTCGATGTCGAGCCGGGCCGGGTAGTCGTCAGCGTTGCGCTGCATTGGATTGCTCCCTCAATTCATGCCAGTCGAGGTTGAGTGTAGCCATTATGGAAACGAGTTGTACGGGTCCTGGCGACGCTCTCCCCATGGAGACCTGCGCGTGAATCGAAAGGGCCCAGTCCCCGCTTCATGCGGAGCCTGCCCCAGACTTGTTCAGGGGGACCCGCTCCCGTTGCGCATCCGGGATGCGCTACCAGCGATCGGGTAGGGAACCGAGCGGGTCCCCGAACAAGTCGGGGACTGGGGGCCGAGCGGGTCTCGTTAGGGCGCGATGCCCAGGGTGCGCTGGATTTGGCGGACGTGGAAGAGTTGATGATCGGCGGCGGTCAGGGCGATGGTGCGGAGGGACATGTCCAGCACCTCGCCGTCGAGTTCGATGTTGGCGGGTTCCCGGAGTTGAATGGGGCTGAGGTCGGCGAGCAGGCGCTCGGTGTCTTCGCGCACGCTGGTCAGCGCCCAGCGCAGCTCGGGCAGGGAGACGTCCGACTCGGTGTCGGGCAAGGTCACGCCGCCGACTCGGGGGATTGCGAGCTGCGGCGCGACCTCGCGGCGGAGCAGCATGAGCTGCGGATGCAGCCATCGCTCGGAGTGGACGAGATGCAGCAGGATTTCGCGCACCGACCACTCCGACGGCGACAGCCGTTCGCCGAGCCGGTCGTCGGAGCACGCGCCAAGCAACGAGCGCAGCTCCTCGAAGTTCTGGGCCAGTGCGCCCTGCACGTTTACAAAGTCAGCGATGATGTTTACCTCAACCTGTTCCCTACGCCCGCGCGGTCGCCCACAGTGTCGAACAGCGGCGGCGGCGGGACAACTCGCTCCTTTCACTTCACTCGTGTGAGCGTTTGGATTGAGGACTACCGGGTCCATGGCCAGAGTTCGAGCAATTCCCACCCGCGCCGAGCAGATCGCACTGGAACCGACGATCACGAGCGAGGCGCGCGTGCAGCTCGCTGTCGGCGCCGCGCAGTGGGATTCGAAGGACTTCTTCGACGCGCACGAGACCTGGGAAGAGATCTGGCAGGTCGAGCGCCGCAGTATCCGCAGCTTCTACCAGGGTCTGATCCTGCTGGCGGCCGGTCTGCATCATTGGACGGGCACGCACCGGCCTCGGGGCGTGCGAATCAAACTGTCATCCGGTATTGAACGCCTGGCGCCGTATGCGCCGTCGTATCTCGGGGTGGACGTGTCGACGATGATTGCCGATGCTGCGGCCCTGCTGCGCCAGGCTCCCGATGATCCGGCCGTGCTGGCGGGCACGACGCCGGATCGCTTCCCGCCGTTCCGTTGGGCTGTGACGGACGGCGGGGAGCCACACGCTCTGAGGGCTGTGCGGACCTTGCGTGTGCGGCGACTGCGAGCGACGGCGCAGTTGCCCACACGCGGGTCCGAACGCTCGTCCGGGCTGGACCTGTATGCCGAACTCTCGGAGCTGGGCGGTTCGATCACGCTGGGCCAGATGCCGCAGGCCGTGCCGACCGGCATCGCTTGCGCTCCGCCGCCGGGCTGCGAGATCCAGATCCGGCCGCGCTCCGGACTGACGCGGCGCGGAGTCGAGATCGGCTGGGGCACCGTGGACGCCGACTATCGCGGCGAACTGCTCGTTTCGATGTCCCTGCGCGGACCTTCCGGTCGGCGGTATCGGATTGAGCAGGGCGATCGGATCGCGCAGCTTGTCGTGGCGCCGGTGGTGCTGGCCGAGGTTGAGGAAGTCGAAGCGCTCGACGACACCGATCGCGGCGCCGGCGGCTTCGGCTCGACGGGTCGTTGAGCGATGACGGTCGCGGCGATCGCCTCGATTGCCCTGGGCGGCGCGGCTGGCTCCGTACTGCGTTATGTGCTCAATCGATGGATCGGCCAGCCTGACGGTCTGCCGCTGGGCATTCTGGTCGTCAATCTCAGCGGCACGCTCGCGTTGGGCCTGGTCGCGACCATCTTTCTCGATCGGCTGGGCGTGGCCGACAACTTGCGGCTGGCGATCACCGTCGGACTGCTGGGCGGCTTCACGACCTTCTCGACCGTCTGGCTCGACACGCTGCACCTGCTCAACGGCGGCCGCTGGGCCTGGGCGTTGACCAATCTGCTCGTCTCGGCTGTCGGCGGGCTCGCCGCCGCCTGGCTGGGACAGCAACTGGCGCGGCTGTAGGAGCCGACCCGTGTTGCCCGATCCGGCCCGGATCGCCTCAGTTCCTCGAATGTGTATAGAGTGGCTACAGGCGACGGGGTAGTTGAGTCACTGATGTTCTTATCGCATTCGACTACTCGGCGTACGTTGGTTGCCTGGTGTTGCACGCTCTCGCTCGCGCTTGCCGCGTTCCTGTTCAGCGCTTGCGGACTCTTCGGCGGCGACGAAGAGACGCCCAGCGTCGTCGAGCCGCCCCAGTCTTCGTCCCAATCTCAACAGTCCGACACGCCGGCCGCCACAGCGACGACGGGCAGTGAACAAGAACAGCAGGACGAACCGGCCGAAGCGGTTCGCGTGACGACCTCGCCCGATGGTCAATCCGAGGAGCAGGATCAGGCGCAGAGCGAAGTCCAGCAGGAGGAAGCCGACCCGACGGTCTACGTCGTGCAAGCGGGCGACACGCTGGCCGCGATTGCCAACCGGCTCGGCGTCAGGCTGGACGACCTGATCACCCTCAACGGGATTCAGAATCCCGATCAAATTTCAGTCGGGCAGACCCTGCAGATTCCACGTCCCGAGCCGGCCGCCGTCGTCGAAGGCGAGCAAGCGGTCGAGGAACAGGACGATCAGCAACAGGCCCAGGAAGAGGAAGCGCAAGACCAGATCGAGCCGCCGACGGTCGAGCTGCCGACGGTCGCCGTGCCGGCCGCGACGCCGACCCAGGTCACGTACACGCAGTTCCCGCAGCCGGGTCCCGACGAGACGACGGACTCGATTCCCGACCCGCCGACCAACTTCCTCCAGTACGGCGCGGCGGCGCTGCCCTGGCTGCATGGGATCGCCGAGGTCGAGCCGATCATCGAGCTGTTCAAGGCCTGGCCGATGCCGTCGCTGGCCGTGGGCAACGACCGCGTGGTGCTCCTGGATACCAGCGGCACGGGCAGCTTCGCGGTATCGATCGTCTACACCGATCCCAACTCGTTCGGCGCGGCCGTTCCGTACTCCAACCTGGTCGTCTACGACCCGGTCCCGGGCGACGCCTCGCGCTACCGGATCGCCTACGACCACGCGCAGGCCTACGCGCGCGAGGTGCAGGGCATCCAGCAGATCTCGGACTGGGATCTGACCGGCGACGACATCCGCGACCTGACCTTCCGCGAACTGACCTGCGATGAGATCGGATGCGTCAGCAGCTTCTACATTCTGACCGCCTCGGGCGACGGCTACCGCACGATCAGCGGACCGGGCGCCCAGGTCGCCCAGGTATCCGCGATCAGCATCGAAGAGCGCACCGGCGACAATCGCCTGGACATCGTGGTCGAGGGTCTGGCCGCGGACGAGACCGCGCCGGCGCGGTACACCTTCGTCTTCACCGCCGAGGGCGACAACCTCGTAGAGGTCCTCCGAATCGCCGCCGACGGCTCCACGTCCGAGTCGGACGAAGAGGAGTCGGACAGTCTCGGCGAGTAAACCGGTCGGTCTTGCCGGTCCCTCCGGCCTTGCGCGTAACCCCATTCCAGTCCCCGACTCGTTCGGCGACCCGCTCCGATTCCCAGTCCCCGACTCGTTCGGGGACCCGCTCGGGCTCCGGCAACCCCAAGCGGGCCCCTGGATAAACCAGGGGCTGGACCCTCTCCCAGTCCCCGACTCGTTCGGGGACCCGCTCGGGCTCCCAGTCCCCGACTTGTTCGGGGACCCGCTCGGCTCCGGCAACCCCAAGCGGGCCCCTGGATAAACCAGGGGCTGGACCCTCTCCCAGTCCCCGACTCGTTCGGGGACCCGCTCGGGCTCCCAGTCCCCGACTCGTTCGGGGACCCGCTCGGCTCCGGCAACCCCAAGCGGGCCCCTGGATAAACCAGGGGCTGGACCCCCTCCCAGTCCCCGACTCGTTCGGGGACCCGCTCCGGTTCCGGCAACCCCAAGCGGGCCCCTGGATAAACCAGGGGCTGGACCCCCTCCCAGTCCCCGACTTGTTCGGGGACCCGCTCGGCTCCGGCAACCCCAAGCGGGCCCCTGGATAAACCAGGGGCTGGACCCCCTCCCAGTCCCCGACTCGTTCGGGGACCCGCTCGGCTCCGGCAACCCCAAGCGGGCCCCTGGATAAACCAGGGGCTGGACCCCCTCCGACCCAACCCGACGGCCATGCAACACTGGATTCTCACGATACCTGGATAATGACGATCATATCTGTTGATTCATCACTCTGAACGAATAACGGATTGATAATCTTGCATACCGCATAGGTTTCTCATACGATCCGTGTGGCCTGTGGACCGCGCGATCGCGGTGGCCGGGCCGTTCGTAGCCGTTTGAATGGAGATCACGTGCCGCCAGCCAAGCTCCTGAAACGCGTACCCCCCCCTAACTTCGCGCTCCCGTTCTGATTTCCACCGTCTGACCGCCCGCGGCCTCGCCGCGCTCAGCCTGGCCGTCCTCACTCTCGGAGCCCTGGCCGCGCTGCTCTTCGCCTTCGGCTCGCCGCCCGCCCAGGCCCAGGCCGCCAACCCCGACGGCGTCATCTGGCAAGCCAAGATCACCCCTGCGCAACACAACCAGAATCATCTGCCGCACATCACCGGCTGGTCGCACAGCGCCTACGGCAGCATCGACGGCGCAAGGACGTTCACCGAGAACGGCGCGACCTTCACCGTGAACTGGTTGGCGCACACGAGCACCGATTCCAACATCCTGCTCAACATTGGGCGCAGCGCGTCAGTTGCGTTCGCCGAGGCCACGCTCTGCGCCGGCGATCTGGCGGTCACGATTCCCGCACAGGGGGCCGGGAGCGGCATCAGTATTGCGATCAGCGGCGCAGCCGCGACGCCGCCCTGGACCAACGGCGTCCCGGTCGGCGTGGGCATCGTCCGCTCCCCGGCGACCTGCGCTTCGCTCACGTCCGGCATCGTCTGGCAAGCCGCGATCACGCCTGGTAACCATCCGACTGATTCTGACACCACCGGATGGTCGGCATTCGGGGCCATCTACGGGGGCGTCAGCGGCGGCCGGACCATCACCGAGGCCGGGGCGACATTTACCGTTCGGAGGGTGGGTCACAATAGCAGCAGCTCCGGCATAGGACTCAACATGTCCGTCAGTCCTGCGTCCGCCACGTTTAGGGCAGCCAGCCTATGCATAGGAGGTCTGTCGCTCTCATTGATTGAGGAGGTAACCAACACCGGCATAGTGGGCTGGAGCATTTTCGACGCTGCGATCACCTCAACGCCGCCCTGGTCGATCGGCACGCCGCTGACGGTCGGCATCGTCCGCGGCCCGTCGACCTGCGCCTCGCTCGCGCTGGCGGTGACGGCGCCGACGGCCGTCGGCGCGATGCCTCCCGTCGACCTCCACTTCGGCGGGTCGCAGACGATCGACCTCGGGCCGCACTTCAGCGGCACGGCGCCGACGTACACGGCGAGCTCCAGCAACCCCGCGATCGCGACGGCCAGCGTGGTCGGATCGACGCTGACGCTCCAGTACCAGTCTGCGGGGACCGTGACCGTCACCGTGACCGCCAGCAACTCCGAAGGCTCTGCCACGCAGAGCTTCAGCGTCACCGCGCTCGCCCCAACCACCGGCATCGTCTGGCAAGCCGAGATCACGCCTGGATACCCTTCCGGAGGTACTGACCTGAGCGGATGGGATAGCAGCAGCGCTAGCTCGGGCAGCATCGTCGGAAGCAGGATGTTCACCGATGGCGGTGCGACCTTCACCGTAAACTGGCTCACGCACCTCGCCGGCGCCTCCAATGTGTTGCTCAATATGAACGCCAGTCCGGCCGCCGCGTTTAGCGCGGCCACGCTGTGCGCCGGGAGCGTGTCACTGCCGATTCCTACGCGTAACTCCGCCAGAACGCACGATCTCACTTTTGGCGGGAGCGGTGTGACCTCGACGCCGCCCTGGACGATCGGCGCGCCGACGGCGGTCGGCATCGTCCGCGCTCCGGCGACGTGCGCATCGCTCGTGACGCGGCCACGGGCGGCGGGCGCGATGCCCACCGTCGGCCTCCCGCTGAACGCGTCGCAGACGATCGATGTTGCGCCGTTCTTCAGCGGCTCATCGCTGACATTCGCGGCGACCTCCAGCAACCCGTCCGTGACCAGCGCCAGCGTCGCCCCGGGCACTTCGATGCTGACGCTTCGCAACCTGTCCCCGGGCACGGTGACGGTCACCGTGACCGCCTCCAACCTGGCCGGCTCCGCCAGCCGGAGTTTCCGCGTCCAATCGTCCGCGGACACGCTCTCGGCGCGGCTCAACGGTCTCGAGGACGACGGCCGGCTCTACCTCGTGTCCGGCCAGACCGTCACGGTGACGGCCAGGGTCAACGCGCCCGCGGGCACCTCCTACACGTGGCAAGCGCTCAGCCCCGCGCGCCTGCCGCAGAGCGCGCTGACGCTCAGCGGTGAGACACGCGGATCGTTCCCCAACCTCGTGACCGGCCGCACGATCAGCGTCGTGCTGAACGCGCCCGAGGACGTCGCGGAGTTCTATAACCTCTTCCTGCTGCGCCTGACGCTCGGCAACCTGGTCGTGGATACGAAGGTCATGGTCACGCGGGCCGAGCCGGAGGGCCGCGCCGCGCTCGTGACCGCCGACGCGGGCGAGGACCGCACGGTCACGGTCGGCAGCCGCGTGACCCTGCAGGGCCGCGCCGGACCCCACGGGGCGAGTCTCTCAACCTACTGGAAACAGGTCGGCGGCCGTCTGCTGGGTACCGACCAGGGCTTCACACCGCAGTTCTCCGGCGACTTCCTGCTCTTCAGCCAGGGAGGGCTGAGGCCCAACTTCATCGCCCCCAACCGTCCCGACGTGATCACGCTGCGGCTCGATGTCGAGGACGAGTACGGCAACCGGGCCTCGGACACGGTCCGGATCACGGTCGTCGAGGAGCAGGTCGCGGACACCACCCCGCCGAAGCCCATCGTCATCACCCGACCCCCCGACCGCCCCGAGCGCCCCTGGGTCGTCCCGCCGCCACCCCTGCCCCGAGTGCTCCCCCCGAAGGGAAGCGTCATCTGTCCCGACCCGTCCACGCTCCCCAGCAACCCCCTCCTGCGGAAGATCTACACCGCCCTCTGCGAGTGATCCCCAGTCCCCGACTGGGGAAGCCGAGCGGGTCCCCGAACGAGTCGGGGACTGGGAGCCGAGCGGGACCCTGCATGAAGCGGGGATTGGGGAGCCGGGCGGGGGCGCGGGTTGCCGATTGCCTGCTGGGATCGTCGGGCATAGCCTCGATCGGGTAGAGTCCTAGCGGGGCTGCGTGCGACGGGCAGTGTGATTGATGTCCCTGGTTCTTCGTCCTTCGAGGCGTTTCGGGACGCGCACGGCGAGTTTGTTCTGGCGCTTGCCGCTGATCGGCCGCGTGCGGATTCCGCGCAACCTGGTCCCGCTGTTGCTGGCGGTCGCGGTCGGCCTGGCGGCGGGGTTCGCGGCTGTGGTGTTGACCGCGCTGGTCGACGGCCTGGTCGCCGTCTTCGACGAGCTGGAGTCGTTGCTCGACGGTCTGGCCGGGGGCTGGACGTTGATGCTGGTCCCGGCGATTGCCGCGCTCCCGGTCGCATTCATCGTGTCGCGCGTGTCCTCGGAGACGCAGGGCGCCGGAGTGCCGTATGTGATGGTCGCGGTGGAGCGCGCGGGCGGATTCGTTCGGCCGATCATCGCTCCGGCAAAGTTGCTGGCTACCGGCTTCACGCTGGGCGGGGGCGGCGCGGCCGGCCGCGAAGGTCCGATCGTCCTGATTGCGGCATCGCTGGCGTCGACGATTGGGCGCGTCACGCGCCAGCCGTCCGACATGCTGGTCCTGATGGTCGCGGCGGCTGCGGCAGGCGGGATCGCGGCGACCTTCAACACGCCGATCGCGGGGACGTTTTTCGCTCTCGAGGTCGTGCTGCGCCGATTCAATGTGCGCAACTTCACCATCGTGGTGGTTTCGGCGGTGGTCGCCAACATCGTGGCGATCGCCTTCTACGGCAGCGCTCGCGACCTCAACCTGCCGGACCTCGATCTGGGCAGCAACTGGGAACTCTTTCTGCACGCGATCGTGGGCGTCACGGCGGCGATTGCCGGAATCCTGTTCGTGCGCACGCGATTCTTCACCGAGGACGTGTTCGAGTTCCTGGGCGTCTCGATGATGGCGCGCCCGATCCTCGGGCTGTTCGCGGTCGGGGTCCTGGCCCTGATCGAAGCCGACATCCTGGGACCCGGACTGGACCAGATCCAGTTCTTCGCCGAGGGCGACACGGCGATCTCGACGCTGGCCATTCTGATGGCGCTCAAGCTGCTGGCCGCGTCGCTGACCATCGGATCCGGCGCGTCGGGGGGCGCATTCGCGCCGCTGCTGTTCGTCGGCGCAACGCTGGGCGCGCTGATGGGGGCCGGGTTCGAGTCGGCGCTGCCGGGCGTGGTCGGACCGACGGGGACGTACGTCGTGGTGGGCATGGCGGCGGTGTTCGCGGCCGCCGCGCGGGCGCCGATGACCTCGCTGTTCATCGTCTTCGAGCTGAGCGGCTACTCGCTCGTCTTACCCCTGATGACCGCGGTCGCGCTGGCCACCGCGCTCGCGCAGTTGCTGACCCGAGACACGATCTACAACGTGCGCTTGAGACGCGCGGGGCTCGATGTGCGCGAGGAGCCGGCGCCATCGCCGTTGGACAATCTCAACGTTGAGACTACGATGCGCACCGATACGCCGATCGTCTCGCGCCTGGCCTCGATCCAGGACCTCGCCGCGGCCATGAGCCAGTCGCGCGGCAATGTGGTGGCGGTCGCCGACAATCAGAACCGGTTCATCGGACTGGTCAGCGCGACCGATGTGACATCGGCGGTGGAGCGCCAGGAACTGAACCGCCGCGCCTACGATCTCGCCGTCGTCGCGCCGATCTTCGTGCATCCGGACGACAACCTGCGTTACGCGCTCTCGCTGCTGGTCGAACACGATGTCCGGCAGTTGCCGGTCGTGGCGCGCGAAGACGAATCGCGCCTGGTCGGCATGTTGACCCAGCGCGACGTACTGCGCGAGGTCGCGCAGCCCACGGAGCGGATGCCCGACCAACGCGCGGCTCCGGCCCCGGTGCGCCGCCTGGTCGGAGCGGTGGAGATGGAATGCCGGGTCGAACCGGGCTCGAGAGCGGCCGGCGCGACCGTATCAAGTCTCGCCTTGCCCGAAGCGTCGGTGATTACTGCGATCCATCGCCGCGGCGAAGTCGTGATTCCTCGCGGCAATGTGCAGCTTGAGGCGAACGACCTGGCGGTCGTGCTCTCCGTGCCACCCGAGGAGGCTACGGTGCGGGCCTTGTTCATCAATCGCCAGGGACAGTCGCGCACCAACTGGTGGTTCCTGCCTCATGCTCCTCATGCGCCGTCCGCATCGACCGACGACGACTCCGGCCGTTGACGCGACACCTAGAATCCTGTTCATGCCTCGACTCTTCACCCTGTCCCAGGCGCGCCGCCAGTTGCCGATGATTGCGGCCGTGGTCACGGTGATGCGCAAACGCGCGCTCCGGCTGGACGAGCTGACCGCGCTCTCGGCCTCGATGCGTCGGACATCGAGCGCCGACGGCGAGCCGGTGGTGAGTGACGATTCGGACCTGACCGCCGAGATCGACAAGTTGCAGGGGCAGATCGCGATGCTGATTGAACACATCCAGCAGCAAGGCGTCGAGGTCAAGGACATCCGTCGCGGGCTGGTCGACTGGCGAGCGGAGCGCGACGGTCGCGAGGTCTATCTCTGCTGGCAGTACGGCGAGCGCACCGTGAGCTGGTGGCACGAGCTGACGGACGGGTTCGCCGGTCGGCAGCCGATCGTCGTCTCCGAGTGGGCCTGAGGCGAGCGCCGTGTCACATCACCGCACCCTCGCCCCGCCTGAGCGTCGCGGCGGCGGCGCGCCGGTCATCCATGCGGAACTGCGACGTCATTACGACGAGTTGTACGACCGGTTGCTCAACGGCCGGCGTCCGCGCGATGCCCGCCCGGTGCTCGATGTCGGCACCGGCGACGGTCTGGCGCTGGCGGCGATCACGCAGGGATCACCGCTCACCGGCGTCGGCGTCGATACGGCGCAACCGGGGCAGTGGCTCGGTCCGGCGGGTTGGAGCGTGATTCAGGCCGACGCGCAGCGACTGCCGTTCGGCGACGGCAGCTTTCGCTCGGCGCTCATGGTCGATGTCTTTGAATGGCTCCGACATCCTACGGCGACGCTCGGCGAGATCGCGCGCGTCACAGACGGCCCAATCCTGATCGTACAGACGGATTGGGAGGGCCTCTGGTTCCAGGCGGACAAGGCGGAGGTGGGGCGCGACCTCGTGCGGTCGTTCACCAAAGGCGCGCCGGAGAAGGTGCGCGCGTCGATCAGATCCGCTGCTTCCGAGGCCGGTCTGCCGATCGCAGACATCTCGGTCGCCGCGATCAGCACCGATTCGTTGAAGCCCAACACGCTGGCCTGGGATGTGCTGGATTCCATCCGCCGCTACCTCGTGATCGAGTCGGCGCAGGTCCGAGCACGCCGTTTCGACGACTGGCGAGCCGAGCTGCAACACGCCGCGGAAGAAGGCCAGTTCACGATGCTGCTGCGTCGGGTGGTCGCGCTGTTGGACGGCGCACCGGCAGAGAACGGCCGGTGATCTGCCCGTCAGTCAGCTTGACGGTGGTGGCAGGTTTCTACTCCCTCTTGCTCTTGAGGGTTGCGCGTAAACCGACCCGGTCCAGTCCCCGACTTGTTCGGGGACCCGTTCCCGTTCGGCACTACCGGAGACCTACCAGGTACGAGACGGGGAGCCGAGCGGGTCCCCGAACAAGTCGGGGACTGGGAGGAGTGCGCCATCGCATTGAAGCTCGGGTCTACGCACAGGTCTCTCGCCGGGAGAGGGGACCGGAGGGCGTGTTGCTCGCTCAGGGCGTTCGTAGGGATGAGCCGTGGCGATGGCCTTCCTGGTGTTGGTGCTCGTCCATGTGGAGCTGCAGCTCGTCGCCGAGGTTGATGGTGTGATGCTCTGAGTGTGCGGAGGCCGGATCGTGAACGTCGCCCCGCGAGAGAATGGCGAGCTCCCGACCGAAGGTCTTTCTGAGCACGTCCTCGGTCAGCACCGTGGATGGTTCGCCCTGGGCGATGATGCCTCCGGAGGACGAGTTCACGCAGATGACCTGCGAGTAATGCTCGATCACGGTCGACATGTCGTGCGTGGTCATGATCACCGACGTGCCGAGTTCGGTCAGATCGCAGAGCACATCGAAGAGATGATCGTCCGAGATCGCGTCGAGCGCCGCCGACGGTTCGTCCAGGAGCAGGATCCGCGGTTGCCTGGCCAATGCCCGCGCGATCAGCGCGCGCTTGCGCTGGCCGCCAGAGAGCTCGTGGATCTGCCGATCCTGCAGGTCCTGCACGTCCATCATGGCCAGGGCCCGATCGACGGCGGTGCGGTCGTCGCGATTGCGAATCAGGCGGCCCAGACGGTTCTGCCAACGGAACTGATAACGCCCCATCTCGACGAGCTCGCGGACGGTCAACGGGAACCGCCAGTCGACGTTGTTGACCTGGGGCATGTAGCCCAGGTACGTCCGCGCGTCGTGGGGTGACTGGCCGCCGATCAGGACCTCGCCCTGCGATGGCTTGAGCAGTCCGGCGATGGTCTTGAGCAGCGTGCTCTTGCCCGATCCGTTCCCGCCGATGATTCCGGTGAAGACTCCACCGGGAATGTTCAGCGTTAGATCGTCAAAGACACGCAGGCCGGGATAGCCCACGGTCACGCGTCGGATGGCGACTTCCGCCCCCGCGACTGGTGCAATCGTCATTGGAATCTCGCGTCAACCAGGAGTCTGGACCGACGTCTTCGCTGATAGCCTCAGACTCATGCCCATCGTAGTTGACTCGACCAACACCGAGATCGATCTGGAACGTCCGGCACGTACGGTCGTCTCGCTGGTCCCCTCATTCACCGAGCTCGTGTGCGACATGCGTCTGGGATCACGTCTTGTCGGCGTGACCAGATTCTGCGTGGAGCCGGCCGAGATCGTTACGCCGATCCGCAAGGTTGGCGGAACCAAGAATCCCGACCTAGAGCGGATCATCCAGCTCAAGCCGGAGCTGGTGCTGGCCAATCGCGAGGAGAACAACGAGGAGGACGTTGACGCGCTGCGGGAAGCGGGCGTCAACGTCTATGTCGGCGACGTGCGAACGGCGGAGGAGGCGAAGGACGAGATTGATCGAGTCAGCGGTCTGCTGGGCGGGATCGCGATGAAGCTGACCAACGGGGTCGCGGAAGCGCTGGAGGAACAACAACACGTCAGCCGGATGCGGCCGAGGTTGCGGGCGGCGGCGTTGATCTGGCGCAATCCGTTTATGGCCGCCTCGGGCGATACGTACATCGGCGATCTGCTCCGGCTCTGCGGCGGCATCAACGTCTGCGAGGACTCGTCGCGCGGACGATATCCGAGGCTGAGTCTGCCGGAGCTGAGCGCGCTCGATCCGGAGGTCGTCCTGCTGCCATCGGAGCCGTACCGGTTCCGCGAGCGTCATGCGGAGGAGCTGCTCGCCCAGCACGGGATGTCCGCGGCTCGTAACGGGCATGTGTATCTCTGCGATGGACAGAATCTGACCTGGTGGGGCGTCAGAACGCCGGCCGCAATCCGCGAAGTCGCCGCGCTGCTTGATCGGGCGCGCGCCGGTTGGCAGGCCGAAGCGGCGATGGTTCCCGATCTGCCGCCGGGACTGAATCTGACGGTGACCCAACAGGACGTGGTCGAGTAAGCGCTTCGGCGAGGACTCAGAGCGGCCGGCCGCTATCGAACATGAGCGCGCGAGCGGCGATCTGCGCTGCGAGCACGGCGGCGGTGGTCAGATAGAGCAGGCCCGTGGCGGCCATCATCGAGCGCATCCGCGCCGTCGTCCAGGCCATCCAACCGAAGACCAGCGGCAGCACGAAGCCGACCACGATACGCAGCCAGAACGTCGGGTCGCCGCTGAGCGATTGATCGCGGCCGCCGACCGGTTCGACGACCGACACGACCAGCGCGATCCCGAACAGCAGCGCCTGGATCAGCACGACGATCAGAAATGCGGTCGTGATCTCGACCAACGGCCGCGCGGGCAGTCGCGGCGTGACGAGATACCAGTGGCCCAGCGCCAGTCCGACGGCGGAGAGTCCGATCGCCAGCGCGCCGAAGCCGAGGCTAAAGGCGGTCAGCGCCGACGGCGCGCCCGACAACGTGGCGGCGGTCAGACCAATCGCCGCCAGCGAGAGGCCCGAGAGCGCCCAGCCGATGCGCCGCGCCCAGCGGTCGCGATCGGTGTAGAGGGCAACGTTGTGCAGGAGGGACGCAGCGGTCAGTGCGGCGAGGATCCAGACGAGCGCGTCGCGGGGACCGGAGCGGATGGCGAAGCCCTCGACGACATCGCCCTCAAGCGTGAACGCCGTCCAGAAGGCGAGGCCGAGGACGATTGGGACCATAATCGTGGTCGCGCGGACGAAACCGGGGGTCGCCTGACCGCGGAGATGCACGACGTGCATGACCAACGCTCCGCCGACGCCCAACTCGAGCAGGAGCAGCAATAGCGTGTAGGGCAATGCTCCCGAGGCGCTCACCGATCCGTCCACGGCGAGCTACGACCCCAACTTCAGCAGCAGGACTTCTCGGCGCAGTCCCTCGTCGCCAATCTCGACCTGCACGTGGAGCACGCGATAGCGGTCGTCCCGGCCGCCTCGCCGGAAGCGCAGCACATCACCCTTGCTCCACGGATAGTCGGTCTCGAGCGTGTCGAGCAACGACTCTCGCCGCTCGGTGAACGTATCCGACTCCCAAAACTCCGTCAGCATCGCATCCCTCCCACGACAGACATACCGCACCTGTTCCTGTCCAAATGGAGCTTACCGCGCTCAGGAACTGCCGTCATTGGCGAACTCTTGGGCGCGTTGATCGTCAGAGGCTGCAGATGTTCCGCCGACGCCGCGGCTGTTCCTCCCCGGCATGTGGCACAATGTCCGCCATGACAGACATGACCGACACGGCCGACAGCGAGACCTCTCGACGCTGGTTGATGAAGGCGTTGCGCGAAGCGTCGGGCGAGATGCACGAGCTGCTGATTCGCGCGCTGCGCGACTCGATGCCCGAGGCGGGGGCGTTGGTCGAGCGCGCCTGGCGCGACGGGGCGATTTCAGCCTGGCAACTTGGGCACATCCTCTTCCGCGATGTCGAGGACATCCCGCTGCACGACTTCGAGTGGCTGGAACAGTCCAACCCGCCCGACTGCTACGAGCAGATCCGCGAGTGGTACCACACCCGGGAACAGATTTCCGGCGTGCTCTACATGCTGTCCGGCTTCGAGTGGGAGCGAACCGCGACTCACCGGTTCCAGGGAGAACTGAGCGTCGAGTCGATTGCGCGCTCAATGCACCAATCGGACCTTGAGATTCTCAACACCCTGCGAGCGCAACTGCAACTGACGTGAGCGAAGCGTCATCTCACGTAGAAGACATCCGCGTCGATCCCTTTCCGATCCCCTCTCCCAGAGGAGACCTGCGCGAAAAACGCCGGCTGACCCCCTTCTCCCTCTGGGAGAGGGCTGGGGTGAGGGTCCGGCGGGGCGATCGTATCTGGTAGGGACCGCATCCATCGGCACAGAGGGCCCTCACCCTAACCCTCTCCCGCCGGGAGAGGGGACTGGAATGGGTTTACGCGCAGGTCTCCCGAGGGAGAGGGGGTCAGAACAGCGATTCACGCGCGGGTTTCCTCGGGCAGGGGGGACTGGGGCCAGCCCAGGGCGGTGGCGACTTCTGAGGCGGCTCTGGCGAAGTTCATGGTGTAGATGTGCAGGCCGGGGGCGCCCAGCTCGAACAGTTCGCGGCCGAGCGTGACTGCCGTCTCGACGCCGATCTCGCGGCGCTCCGCTTGGCTTGAAGCCCGATCCAGCCGATCGCGGATCTCCGATGGGAACTCGGTGCCGTTGAGCGCAGACATGCGCTCGACGCTGGCCGCGTTGGTGGGTGGCATGATCCCGGCGATCACCGGCGTCTGCACGCCGCGCGCGTCGAGCTGGTCGACGAACTGCTCGTAGTACTCGGCGCGGTAGAAGAACTGGGTGATGGCGAAGTCGGCCTGGCCGAGTTTCTTCGACTGATGGGCGAGGTCGGCCTCGACCGAGGCGGCCATCGGGTGACCCTCGGGATGGGCGGCGACGCCGATGTCCCAATCGGCCCGCTCGCGGATGAACCGGGCCAGTTCGGCAGCCGTCTCAAACGCCTGGGTTGGGGTTTCGGCGCCCTGCGGCAGGTCGCCGCGCAGGGCGAGGATGTTGGCGATGCCGTCGGACTGGTAGTCGCGGATGATGGCGGCGACGTCGTCGCGGGTGTGGGCGACGCAAGTCAGGTGCGGCATCGCTTCGATGTGGAAGTCGTCGCGGATCGCTCGTACCCAGTCTCGGGTCGGACCTCTGGTCGTGCCGCCGGCGCCGTAGGTGACGGACATGAAGTCGGGCCGGTGTCGAGCCAACGTTGCGAGGGTGGTTCTCAGACGCTCGGCGCCGGGTTCGTCGCGCGGGGCGGAGAATTCGAAGGACAGCGTTGGACCCGCATCAAGCGACTGCGAGATGCGGGTCATGTGCTGAGTCCGTGAACTGCGCTAGATGCAGGAGCGGGCCTGGGAGGCGCCTTCGCCGCCGGCGGTGTCGAAGCTGGAACCGCAGGCGCACGAGTGCGAGGCGTTGGGGTTCGAGATCGAGAAGCCCTGCTTCATCACGTCGTCGATGTAGTCCACGCGCGATCCGGCGATCAGCGGGGCCGACTCTTCGTCGACGAGGAAGCGGACGCCATTCTTCTCGATCACCTGGTCGCCGGCTTCGGCGTCGGTGGCGAGGGCCATGCCGTACTGGTAGCCGGAGCAGCCGCCGCCGACTACGAAGACGCGCAGCGCGCCCTCGGCGAATCCCTTGTCGACCAGCAGCGTCTTCGCCTTCTCGGCGGCCAGGTCGGAAACATCGAGCATCTCAGTCATCTGAAAGACCATCGCGAGCGTCCTTTCCCGAAGTGTCTGTCACATCCGAGCATAGCAGCCTGGTTAAGCCGATAAGCTGACCGCGAGTGAAGGAGCATTCAGTGGCCATCTTCAACACGGCGAAACTCCTCGATGTGATCGTACGCGGCCGCATTGCCGAGCAGGCGCCAGCGGCTGAGTTGGTCAACGAGCTGGAGGACCAGATGGAGAAGGTCCTCTCCGACTATCCCAAGCACGATCGAATGGAACTAATGGAGCAGCGGCTGCTGCTCGCGATAACCGAGTTGAAGAAGCACCAGGCTGAGGTGGAAGCGCGGCAGGCGCGCCAGATCAACCAGGCGACCGGCATCATCCTGGCCGGGATCGCCATCGCCGTGGGCCTCATCATCGCCTTCGCCTAGCGCCGTCCCCGTCCCAGTCCCCGATTCACTCGGGGACCCGTTCGGCATTTCCTTTGTTCGCATGTCGGCGATGGCGTTGGGAGCACTATGGCTCTGATTCGAGGAGGGAGTAGGTTGCGTCTTGCTCCGTTTCGGGAAACTGGGGCAACCCGCCACCACGCAAGGCCCATTCAATCTCGGGGTCAATACCCGCCAACGAGACTTGACCAAGTTCGCCGGGTTCCAGCTTGTGCAACCCGCCTCCGTAGACGCGAGATTCTCTCAGCAGCATGGAGACGTCAACGCTATTGAGGTGCCTCCAGAGCTTCCCTAACATTCCGGCGTCCTCCTCCATTGCCGCTTGCAGACCCGGAAGCGGATAGAGGAGGTGGTACACGTTCGCTGCAGTCGCGTTGGAATGGTTGAGTATGAAGCGAAACGGCCGGCGACCGTTTGATCCCCGACCCAGGTACGTACACAGAAGCGGGGCGGGTGGTCGACGTTCCTGTCGGTACCACGGTTTTCGATGTTTACAGATATAGCGGTTGCGAATCTCGTCAGATGCTCTGTTCAGGTATGCCCACGCAGTAGGCGCGTGTGACTCAAGCTCGGTTTCGCTCAGGCGACAGTCCAAGAGCACTCGCCTATCATGCAAGTCCGGTGATCCATCAAGCCTTGCCCTGACTTCACTCACATCAAGGTAGCGAGGGCTTGGCAAGATCGGCGTCAGTACCTCAGGCGGGAGATCATGTGCTGCCGCGTCGTCCTCGGACATGACGAAGAACTCGTTGCCGCCGGTGACCAGTCCCCGTCGAATTGTGAAGATGTCTGCGATTCGAATCGCCGACTCGGATTGACCAGGGGGCATTGCTTCATGTTGCCGTGTCACCTGAGTCCATCGCTGACTGTGCCGCATGTCAGTGAGCCTCTTGCTCACGCTGTTCTTAGGACCGAACAGCGAGCCGCCGCGAGTGAAGTCGATGACGTGATCGGGCGAAGGTCGTTCGTTGCGAAACACGATGACTGCCGATGACACCAGGGCGTCGTCGAACTGGGTCTCGTTGGGATCGAATTGGTGGACCCTCAACAACGTGACTTGTTCCATGAGATATCGCTTGAGCGGTCCGCCATAGTTCACGTCCAAGAACTCGCTGGGCAGCAGCCACGCGGCGAGAGCGCCGTGTCGCATCCACTGATGCGCAAGCGCAACGAAGTGGCAATAGAGTCCGGCCAGTCCGGACAGCCGGACGCCGGACGCCCGCTCCGATGCCGCTCGAAGTCGAACCTTCTCCTCTCGACTGATGTGATGGTGGCGCACATAGGGTGGATTCGCGATGACCAGGTCGACCCGTTCATCCTCGCTGGCAGGAGGATCCTGCGACGTGAAATCTCCACAATGGACACTTAGTCCGCTCGACGCCCAGAGCCGTTGGCTCGCCGCAGCCAACTCAGGATCGAGCTCGAAACCGGTCCCCTTCCAGACATCGGAGTGGGCATTGGAGGCGGACAGCCACGCCGACCAGAAGGCTCCCGTACCCACCGCAGGTTCGAGGAACGCCATCCGGCCTGTAGCAGGCACGTCGGCAATCAACTCTGCGCAGTAGTCGGCGATCTGTCGTGCAAGCGGACCTGGTGTCGCAAACTGCCCGACACGGTTTCGCTCCTCTTGCGTCTTGGCCAGATCCAACGCCTCCTGGACGAGCAACCGTTCCGACTCTCGTTCGTCTAGTCTCCTCATCGCTCAGAGTCCCAACTCGATCAGGTCGTGCGGACGATGCTCCCAGACCCAATCGATACGCTCGGCTGCCTCGTATCCCAGGTACCCGCTATCGAAGTACCCGCAAAGAAAGAGGACAAAGCGCGCGCTGCGGCCGTAGGTGTCCCTGACCTGGCTGACCTTTGCAGCTTCCTCCTTGCGGCGCTTATTGACATTGGCGAAGTCTCCTGCGGATTTCGCTTCGATCAACACCGGGAGATCGCGTCGCCCCGCGCCCTTCGGCATCACAGCGACATCGACCGGCAGGTTGACCGAACGACCGCTTGGTTGAGTTACAGGAATCGGCGCCCGAAATCGATACGTTCCCGGCTCCATCGCGTCAACGTCGAATCGCTGTTCCGGTGCAATCTCGGAGTAGTCATGGGCTGCCAACCACTCAGCGAGACGTGCGAGTTGGCGGTTCTCCTGTGCGTTTCGAATGACAGGATTGGCTGTCGCACCTGAAAGGCGGTCGGAGACCACAGCGATGGCACGTTCCCGTTCCAATCCCGTTGGGTCGCGGGACTCGTCCAACCAGACGAAGAGATCACGATCGGCGAGCTTGAGAACCACATTGGCAATTCGATCCAAGCTGGCCCTGAGGGTCGGCCGTGGCATCCTGGGGGGCAACTCGCCCTTCCGCTCCATCCGATTGACCATGGATCTGGAGACCCCGGCAAGGCCGATCAATCTATCGGCGGCGAGTGGCGGTGCGGTTGCCAGTCGAAGGCCGGTCAACAGATTGGGCTGAGCCTCAAGGGCCTCGCTACTCAAATCGCGTAGATCGTTGGTGAGTTCGAGCATCATAGCCACCTCTCCTGAAGTGGCCTGGCGCGCTTGCCTGAACGCGAGCGGCGCAAACTCGATGAACCAATCGTTGTAGAAGTCGATCGAACGCGCGATGTCGGCCTTCCAGCGATCCGGTTGTTCTCGATTCGGCGGCACTAGAACGCCCTTTCGCCTCGCAGGTTATGTTACCGGACGTGGGTCTGCTTCTCGTGGCTCGATACGTCTGAATCCTATGGGGAGCGAGCGGATTGCGTCAGAGTAGTGGGGGTGTTCGTCTAGGTGCCGTGACCTGGCGGGCCCATGCCAACTTCTGAGTACTCCGGACCCCAAATCAGGACAGGGTCGCTTCAGCGAGACATCATCCCCCGCTTGCGGCGCGAGAAGGGCCGAGCGGGTCCCCCAACGGGTCGGGGACGGGGAGCCGGGACTCGAACGGGTCGGGGACTGGGACTCGGTTGGAGCGCTACCCTGAGGGTATGGAACGCGGCTATTTCGACCATGCGGCGACGACTCCTCTGGACCGGCGGGTGCTGGCGGCGATGCTTCCGGTGCTGGAGGCGGGTTGGGGGAATCCTTCGGGGATTTACCGCGAGGCTCAGTATGCGCGGGCGCTGCTGGACCAGGCTCGGGATGATCTGGCGGGAGTGCTGGAGTGCTCGCCGTCGGAGGTGGTGCTGACGTCGGGCGGGACTGAGTCGGACAACCTGGCGATCCGCGGGGCGGCGCTGGCTCGGCGACATGCGGGGCAACATCTGATCACGCAGGCGACGGAGCATCACGCGGTGCTGCACGTGATGGAGCAGCTCGAGCGCGAGGGCTTCGAACTGACGGTGCTGGGCGTCGACTCGGAGGGCTTCGTCGACCCGGACGCAGTCGCGTCGGCGGTGCGCGAGGACACGACCGTGGTCAGCATCATGGCGGCGAACAACGAGATTGGGTCGCTCCAGCCGATTGCCGAGATCGCGCGAGCGGTGAAGACGCGCAATCGACGGACGATCGTGCATTCCGACGCGGTGCAGGCGGCAGGCGCAGTCGATATCCGTCCCGACGTGCTGGGCGTGGACCTGATGTCGCTGACGGCGCACAAGATCTACGGTCCGAAGGGCGCGGGCGCGCTGTACGTGCGTCGGCGGACTCCGCTGGAGCCGTTGCAGCTCGGCGGCGGACAGGAGGAGGAGCGTCGCGCGGGCACGGAGTCGGTGGCGCAGGCGGTCGGTCTGGCGAAGGCGCTGGAGCTGGCGGAGTCCGAGCGGGCGTCGAGGTCGGAACATACCTCGGAGCTGCGCAATCGGTTGTGGCGCGAACTGAACGAGCGGGTGCATCCGATTCGCCTGAACGGTCCGTCCGACTGGTCGCGCCGGCTGCCGAACAACCTGAACGTGAGCTTTCCCGGAGTCGAGGGCGAGAGCATTCTGCTGCAGCTCGACCTGGAGGGCTTCGCCGCGTCGTCCGGCTCGGCGTGCTCGACGGGCAGCACGGAGCCGAGTCACGTGCTGACGGCGATTGGCCTGGATCCGGACACGGCGCACAGCACGGTGCGGCTCAGCCTCGGTCAGTCGAACACGGCGGAACAGGTGGACGGGATCGGAGCGACCATCGAGCAGATCACGGCGCGGCTGCGGGCGCTGTCGCCGGTATAGGCTCGCCGGCATCGGAGGATGTGATGGTTACGGCGGAACGACCCGAGGTTGCGGATTCCACAACAGTCGTGGAGGCGTGGGAGTCAGCGCGTCACCAGTTTCCGCTCCAGCTGCAGTTCCCGCCGGAGTGGGAACTGTCGGACGAGCGACTGTTGGAGTTGGGGTCGCTGAATGAGGAATGGTACCTCGAAGCCGATTGCGATGGAGGGTTGCTGCTGACGCCGCCGCCCGGTCCGTTGAGCGGAAGGCGTGAGCTGTTAGTCGCGTCACAGATTCTGTCGTGGAGCGATGCGGCGAATCGAGGCGAGACGTTTCCGTCGGTCACTTTCCGGCTGCCAAACGGCTGGCGACGCGCGCCTGATGCCGCCTGGATCAGCGACGAGCGGTTGGAAGGCATGGAGGTCGACGACGAAGGTATCTGGGCGGTATGCCCCGACTTCGTGGTCGAGGTGCGCTCGGCAAGTGGCAGAGTCGATGTTGAGCAGGAAAAGATGGAGATGTGGATTGCGCAGGGGGCGCGGCTGGGCTGGTTGGTTGACCCGTTCGAAGAGAACGTCTGGATTTACCGACCCGAGCAGGAGCCGGAGCGGGTGGAGCGGCCGGGGTCGCTCACAGCGGTCGAGATTGCGGAGGATTTGACGATTGATTTCACTCGGATCTGGCCGGACAAGGAGACTCTCTGATGGTTACGGCTGAACGACCAGTGTCGATGATTGAGTCGCCTGTAGCGGAGGGTGAATCGACTCTTCCATCGCGGGGGCTGCCGTTGCGTCTCAAGCTGCCGTCAGAGTGGGAGCTGACGGATGAACAGTTGCTCACGCTGAGCTCGCTGAACCAGGAATGGCACATCGAGGCCGACTGTGATGGAGGGCTGTGGATCGTGGCGCCACCGGGAACCGAGAGCAGTGAACGGGAGTCCTTTGTTGTTGCGCAGTTGGTGGAATGGCGACTGGCCACCGGACGCGGACGGGCGATCGGCTCCGGAATGGTCCATCTGCCCAACGGTTGGCGACGCGCGCCCGACGCCGCCTGGTTCAGCGACGAGCGATTGTCCGAGATCGCAGGCGACGACCACCTCATCTGGAGGGTCTGTCCCGACTTCGTGGTCGAAATGCGGTCTGCGAGCGACAGGCTTGACGTTCAACAGCAGAAGATGGCGATGTGGATCGCTCAGGGGGCGCGGCTCGGATGGTTGGTCGATCCCTTTGGCGAGGTCGTCTGGATCTATCGACCCGAGCAGGAGCCTGAGCGGGTCGAGCGGCCTGAGTCGCTAACGGCCGTTGAGATTGCGGAGGATTTGACGATTGATTTCACCCGGATCTGGCCGCAGCCGGATCCGGAACAAGAGACCAGTTGATTTCGGTATCGAGGAACCGTCCGATCTCGGCGAACTCGGCGTCGAGTTGCGAGCGGGCGTAATCCGAGAGTTCCTCGAACGCGGTGACCGTTACTGAGAGTCCTTGCGCTCGGCGCTTGCGATCCCAGGTACCGGCGAGGCGGCCGTCGATCAGGACGCAGGACCGGATCATGCCGCCTCCGGCATTGATCCGCTTGAGCAGCGAGCCGGCCACGCCCAACTCTCGCTTGGCGTAGCCGAGCAGGTAGGGATCGAACGGTCCCACGACTCGCACACGATGGTCGCGCGCCTCCAGCACATGATCGATCTCGGACGCGGCTTCGGGCGTCATCCACATGGACGTGCCATCGACGCTGACCTCGGCAAGCTCGTCTGCAACTGCATCGAATCCGCGTCGGGTGTCGGCGGCGGGGAGTGCGGTCCACCAGCGGAAGTCGGCGGCGGTGGCGGGACCGTAGGCGGCGAAGTATCGGCGCGCGAGCTCGGTGACGGGATCGGCCGGCTCCAAACCGGCATCGGGCAGCCAATCGTCGATCAGCACATGGGTCTCTTCGTCGTCGATATCCGCGCCGAAGCAGATCACGCCGAGCATGGAAGCTGTGCGCAGTAGATGCCGCGGCGCCTGACCGGCGGCGGGCATGCCTGCAGATTCGAGCGCGCCGGTGATCTCGGTGCGCATGATCGAGCGTCCGCCGGCGAGATGGGTTCGAAAGAACTCGAGGACTCGCGCGTGGTCCTCCGGCGAGATACCGAGGTCGGCGCGGCGCTTGAGCGCCTTGGCGTCCATCTTCTCGCCGAGCAGACCGAGCATCCAGCGGAAGTCGGTGGCAGGGACGAGATGCAGCGTGCCGCGCATGAACCAGGATCGGACGACGGATCGCTCGACGTTACGGGCGCGGTCGACATCGGCGGCCGTGAGACCGGCCGATCGCGTGCCCACGCCGAGCAGCATCCCGAGACGGTCTTGGGCCTGGATGGCGCCCGCCGCTCTCACTGCGGATTCAACGTCGGTCGCCCGATCCGCGCCCAGACCCTGGGCGTGAACGCGCAATCTGCGAGCCTCGGACCAACTCAGGTTGAGCACATCCGGCCTCCGGCTTCTTCGTTCGCCTCAGGATACGCGGGAGCGGTTGTTACCCTTCCGATTGTGACCTCGCAACGACCCGACGGCTGGCAACCCGACCAATATGCGCGCTTCCGCGCCGAGCGTGAGCAGCCGTTTTACGACCTGGTGGACCTGGTGACCCCGGTTCCGGGCGGTCGCGTGGTCGACCTGGGCTGCGGGACGGGCGTGCTGACTCGCGTGCTGCACGAGCGAACGCAGGCGGCGGAGACAGTTGGGATCGACCGCTCGGACGCGATGTTGCTCAAGAGCGCGGAACAGGCGGGCGGCGGAGTGCGATTTGAGCAGCGGGACATCGCCGAGTTCTCGGATCGCGGGCTAGATGTCGTGTTTGCCAATGCGTCGCTGCAATGGGTCGGCGACCATGCCTCACTGTTTCCCCGGCTCGCCGCAACGCTCAAGCCGGGCGGACAACTGGCCGTTCAGATGCCGGCGAACGAGGATCATCCCTCGCACGCAGTCGCGCGCGATGTGGCGCAGGAATCGCCGCACGACGAGGCGCTGGGCGGCTTCGTCTACCGGCACTCGATCGAATCGGCGGAGTGGTACGCCGAGCAGCTCGCCAGGCTCGGGTTCGCCGAGCAGCACGTCCGAGTGCAGGTCTACCTGCACCGCCTGCCTGGACCGGAAGATGTTGTGGAGTGGGTCAAGGGCTCGCTGCTGACCGGCTATCGAGACCGGTTGTCCAGCCACGATTACGAAGCGTTCCTGGCGGATTATCAGAGCCGGTTGCTAGCCGTGCTGCCCGACGAGCGCCCCTTCCTCTACCCCTTCAAGCGGATTCTGCTTTGGGGTCGGACGCCGTAGCGCGCTCGGTAGACTTGTCCACATGGTTGCGGCGCATCCCAAGAGCAAAGCTGCGGACGTGACGGCGCTGCTGGCGTCGCTGGGGATCGGCCCGCTCGCGCTGCGGCTGCCGCCCGACTGGGAACTGACCAACGAGAAGCTGCTCGAACTCTGCAGCCTGAACGAGACCGTGCCCTTTGAGGTGGACGAAACGGGAGCGCTGATCTTGAACATGCCAAGCGGTCCGACCAGCGAGTGGATTGGAGTCCGGTTCGTCGTTGCGCTCGACAATTGGATGGATGAACGCGCTGGCGACCTGACGTTCGGAGCAGGCGGGATGTTTGAGCTTCCTGATGGCAACCGCCGAGCGCCGGATGCCGCCTGGATCAGCGGGGAGCGGCTGACGGGTCAAGACCGGTTCGATGGCGACGTGTGGCAGGTAGCACCAGACTTTGTGGTTGAAGTACGGTCGGCAAACGACGACCTGGACCGCTTGCAGGCCAAGATGGAACTCTGGCTCCGCAACGGAGTCCGCCTGGGCTGGCTGGTCGATCCGTTCGATCAGCGAGTCTGGGTGTATCGGCCTGGGGCCGAAGCGGCGTTGTTGGAGCGGCCGGAGGAGCTATCGGACGACGAGGTGTTACCAGGCTTGATGGTCGATCTGCGCCGGATCTGGCGGCCTGGGTAGAGGCGGGGTCGCGACTGCTAGGTGTCGAGGGATTGCTGGACGCCCTGCTGGCGCTTGCGGCGGGGAGCCCTGCGGAAGGTCTGAGGAGCGGCGAAGCGGGGGTACTCCGGCTGGGCGCCGTCGAGCAACTGCTCGATCGTCAGGATCTGGACCTTCGGGTACCGGTTGCCGGGCAGGCTCTCCGGCTCGTAGAAGCCGGCGGCGATCGCTTCCTGGTTCATCGGCTCGGACGGTTCCTGCAGCGTGATAAAGATGCCGATCGCGGCGTCCTCGCGCTCCATGTCTCCCTTGAGCGTCGCGATCATCCCCCGGTTCACTTGCCCGCTCTTGACCTGCACGATGATCCGTTTCGCCTTGCCCGAGTTGTCGTCGAAGAAGTTGATGTAGCCGTCGACCCCCGAGTCGGCGCCTTTCTTGCCCGTCGCCGGCCGCGCGTCGACCAGCCCCAGCGCCCAGTACTCGAACTGGTAGCGCCCGTCATGCTCCGACTCGGTGGCCAGCGCCCGCGCGCTGGCGACATCCTGCGGCAGCCCGATCACCGAGTACTCGGATAGCTCGGCGCCGAACGTGTCGTGGAGGCGGTGTTTCATCAGCGACACGGCCAGATGCGTGATATCAATGCCGATCCAACGCCTGTTGAGCCGCTCTGCTACCGCGACGGCAGTACCGCATCCGCAAAACGGATCGAGGACGACATCCCCTTCGTTGCTGCTAGCGGTAATGATGCGCTCCAACAGCGCTTCAGGCTTTTGGGTTGGATATCCAAGCCGCTCCTGATGCCAAGAACGCAGAGCTTCAATGTCGGTCCAGTTGTCTTGGACTGCCAGGCCGCGGGCTTCGTCCAGATACCGCTTGATACGAGGTATACCGTTCCGCGTGTAGAAGATTCTTCCTTCGGCGTCCAGGCGAGCCATCGTTGATTCAGGAACACGCCACAATCTGGTCACGCCCTTCCATTCATATGTATAGCCACCTCCTTGCAGTCCACCAGCCCCCAGGTCTCCGGACATGAAGCGCCGGCCGTCATCATCCGTGTATCGATAGTACTGTTCAACGTACTGAGGATCGTAGTCTTGATACTCTTGATTCCAGAGGTACTCGCTTGATCTCGAATAGAACATCAGGACGTCGTGGACCGCGCCGTATCTCTTTGCGTCACTGTGCGCACTCGTTCTCTTCCAGATGATCTCATTGCGGTAGTTCTCTTGCCCAAACACCGCGTCCATCAGCAACTTCAGGTAGTGGCTGGCGGTTGGGTCGCAGTGGAGGTAGATGCTGCCGGTCGGCTTGAGCACCCGGTGCAGCTCGGCGAGGCGCTGGGCCATCATTGTCAGGTAGGCCATCATGTCGTTCTGGCCGAGGAACGCCCGCATCGCCTGAAGCAGGCTCCCCAGACGCTCCGGCCCTTCCGTCACGATCTCGCGGTACGCTGCCTCCGAGCCCAGGTCCCAGTGCCAGGTGTCGTCGAAGGCGGTGATCTGCGCCGCCGAGTCCTCGCCCGATTTCTCCTCGAACAGGACGTTGTAGGTGGCGTTGGAGTTGAACGGCGGGTCGAGGTAAATCAGGTCGACGGACTCGTCGGGGACGTGCTCGCGGAGGACGGAGAGGTTGTCGCCGAAGTAGAGCTGGTTGGTCCAGGTGGTCATTGGGGACACTCTAGCGCCCCATTCCGTAGTTCCCGCGCGGTCGAGAACTACGGAGTGGAGTCTGGGGGCAAGATCAGTGTTTAACTTGGAGTATTGACGAGCGGAACGATGTCTCGGAGGTCCGCCTTGCCTCGGGCGATGTCGAGGTCGTACATGCGCTGGAGGTTGAGCCAGAACTCGGGCGTCGTGTCCAGGGCCTTCCCGATTCGTAGTGCGCTGTCGGCGGTGATCGAGCGGCGGCCGCGGACGATTTCGCTCACCCTGACCTGTGGCACGCCGATCGTCTTGGCCAGCCGGTACTGCGTGATTTCCAGCTCGTCGAGGAACTCGGCAAGGTGTTCGCCGGGGTGGATTGGCTCTGCGGTCGTCATGGTCCTGTCCTCAGTGATAGTCGACGATTTCGATCTCCATGGCGCCCTGGTCGGTCCAGATGAAGCAGACTCGCCACTGATCGTTGATCCGGATGCTGTGCTCGCCGGCTCTGTCGCCGGTCAGCGCTTCGAGCCGATGCGAAGGCGGCACTCGAAGGTCGCTGAGCGCGGCTGCTGCGACTACGCGCTGCAGTCGCATGCGGGCGCGACGCTGGATGTCCGGCGGTAGTCGTCGTGCATGCCTTCCCTGAAAAAGCTGTTCGGCCTCGCGGTGTCGGAATCGCTTCACCAATTGGATAGTAACGCATCTCGTTACTACGATTGGTTGTCCCCTTCATCATTTGGTCAATGCCCCGTCATTGCTGCGGAGGCAGGAGTCACGAACCTCCGTGGTTTATTCAGCAAACTAGGGTGCGCCGTTCCTCGGCGGTTGCGCTTGGCGGCTGTTGGGGTACGGCTGAAGACTGCGGGATGCCCGACGAAGAGAGGCTCGTGACCGTCGGTCAGGTAGTGCGCGGCGATGGGCCGCCGATGGACGCGGAAGGGCTCGCGGGCTCTGCGAGAGCGTCTCCGGGAGTTGGGGAGAGTATTCCCGCAAGTTCCAGCGCTCGAAGAAGCCCATAGGCGTTGTGAGTGTTCCTGCTGCGTGAGCGGGAACCGAGCGGGTCCCCGAGCGAGTCGGGGACTGGGAATGGGGACTCTGGGAGGCTCGTGTATCCTGACTTCGAGGCCTGACGGGAGCTGGCATGGTTTTTCCGACGATTGACACCGGAGGGGCTCCGATCCCTCTGCTCGACCCGGTTACCGATGTGGAGGAAGAGCTTCGCTCGCAGTTGCTCGTCTCGACTGTGGACAAGGTGTTCGGCTGGGCTCGGCGTTCGTCGCTGTGGCCGGCGATGTTCGGTCTGGCCTGTTGCGCGATTGAGATGATCGCGACGGCGAACGCCCGCTACGACCTGGCTCGATTCGGCGCCGAGGTCTTCCGCGCATCGCCTCGGCAGGCCGACCTGATGATCGTGGCCGGCACGGTGACCTGGAAGATGGCGCCGCCCGTGCGACGCATCTACTTGCAGATGGCCGAGCCCAAGTGGGTGATCTCGATGGGCTCCTGCTCGAACATCGGCGGACCGTTCGCGCACGGGTACTCGACGCTTCCGGGCGTGAACAACGTCGTCCCGGTCGATGTCTACGTACCCGGCTGCCCGCCGCGACCTGAGTCGCTGCTGGCTGGTCTGATGCTGCTGCAACAGGTGATCGACGACGAGCACGCGCACAACCATCGCAAGCGCCGCCCGGAACCGACCGGCGATTTCTCGCGGATGCTGCCCGAGGGCGACCCGATCCGGGCCGAGCTTGAGTCGCTGTTCCCGCCCTTCCTGAGCGCCGACGGTCAGCCGCGCGACCGCTTCACCGGCGCGCTGGCGCACGACGAGAACTTCTACACCAGCCGCTAGCCTGTTGACGAACTAGAGGGACAGAACCATGGTCTTCGGCAAGGGCATCGCCAAGGGACTGATGACCGTCGTCAAGCACGTGCGCAAGGAACCGGTGACGGTGCAGTTCCCCGAGGAGGAGCGCGACATCCCGCCGCGGGCGCGGACCAACCTGGTCTGGTTTGTCGAACGCTGCACCGGCTGCTCGACCTGCGCGCAAAGCTGTCCCGACGGCTGCATCCTGGTCGACACCGAACCGCGCGAAGATGGCTCCTTCCTCGTCAGCCGCTACGAGATCGACTTCCGCCTGTGCATGTACTGCGGCCTCTGCACCGAGGCTTGCCCCTATGAGGCGATCCAGGTCGGCGGCTCGTACACCAACGTGGTGACCAATCCGAACCGGCTGTACAAGGACAAGGACGACCTGATCGAGCTGGCCAACGAGTATCTCGAGCAGCACGACTGGGTCTACCCCAACGGCCAGAAGGCGGTCCAGCAGACGGTGCATCCGACGGAGCGCCGGCAGCATCACTAGGTCCACGTAACAGTCTCTCGCCGAAACTTCGTGAATGAGGGCCAGGTGCGCCCATAGTCGGCCAAATCGGGCGTCGAACAGACGACGGTCAATGCGCTGCCTTCCGGTCTTCGTTTCAGTCTGGTCAGCGCGGCGTACAGGACCGCTCGGTCTTCCTTCGATCTGACGGTGTGGACGTGGACCACAAGTTGCACGGCTTCCCAGCCCTTGAAGCTGTGCGGAGTGGTCGCCTTGACGCGCTCAGATCCCTGGAAGAACTCCCGCTTGCGTTGACGTTCGCGTCCGGGCAGATTTTGATCGTCGAAGGTGTGTCGCACACGAATGTTGAGGCGATCGAGTGCCTTCACGACCTCAGCCCCTACCTGCTTGCCGCCGAGGAAGATCACGTCGGCCGCCGCTGCTTGCATTTGCAGACCTCGCAACTGGTCAAGCACGGCTTCGACGCTGGCATCAACCGCCTGCTGCTGGCTGGCCTGGACCCAGTGGAGAGACACCGGGTAGAGATCCATCTCCGCTTGGTCAATCACGGGGATGTCGACGTCTTCGCCGACCAGAAATTCCTCCGCGTATCTCGTGAGATGGTCGATCATGCTGGGCGGCAATCGATAACTGCGTTCCAGCTTCATCCAACCGCCGCCCGGAAAGCCTGAACCGGGCATTTCGCCCTCAGTCCAAGCCTTGGCGGTACCGAAGACGTTCTGAGTCTTGTCCGCGACCAACAACATCTCACCGCCGTCAATCAGCGCCGCGCGCAGCGCACTCCACCAATTGAGACGGAAGTCCTGTCCCTCATCAACCAGGATTGCGTCGTACTGCGGCAAGCTCGCCGATCGATCCGGCTCGCGCAGCAGCGATTCCGCCAAGTGGGGTTGGACTTCGCCGTAGAACCTGTCGCTCGAGTATTGATCACGCAGTGCTTGTGATTCGTCCTGCCGACCTGCGTTGGCGCAGATCCGCTGACACCAGGAATGGAAGCTAGCAAATTCGATGTCCGGTCGTTGCTTACCGGAAGTTCTCGCGTACTGACGAGTCAGATCGCGCAGGTAGTTCTGCAAAGTGATGTTGTAGGTACAGACCAGGACCCGTTTACCCTCGTCAGCCAGTTCGGCGGCGCGGGCGGCGAGGGCGACCGACTTGCCCGATCCGGCGGGCCCCTTCACACGGCGGAACCCTGTGTTCGTCCGCGTCGTGGCGATTCGACGTTGAACCGAGTCAAGAGGTGGCGGATTGCGCTGTTCCTGGCTGAATGCCGGTTCACGCAGCCAACCACGCAGATCCTCAGCCAGGTCGCTGGTCATTGGTTGTCTTGGCAATCGATCGTGGAGAGGAAACACCTCCGCCAAGCCTTCCGGCCGTAGATCGTTGAATCCCACGATCGGGGAGATATCCTCTAGCCCTCGTACCTCTTCGCTCCGTAAGGGATCGAAGAGACCGCGAACGCGCCTTGTGGTTGCACTGGTAACGACCAGGCCGGCTGTAACAGGCTGCGTCCAGACGTTGCCAAACCTCTGTCCCGTTCTGGGGCAGTACAAGTCAAGAATCTCTTGACGGTAACGCGCCACCTGAGTGTGCGGTTTTTGCATGCGCGCATCTAGCTGGAGTGTTCGTCCGTTGAGGTCTCTGACCGCGAGCTGCGGCCTGCGCCCTGCTCGGTCTATGTAGTACTCCTTGGAGTCGAAATCCCAGTGTTTCACTTCGAAGACGGCGACGCCGCCTTGCGGATTGAACAAAACGAGATCTGGTCTACTACCGTTGAGAAATGGCTGAACATATATCTCCCATCCATCTGGGAGATGGTCATGGAAAAAGTGAACGGTGAGTAACTCGCCGTCGCTCAGCGGTGTTGCCAATCGCTCTAGTTCGCCAAGCGGCGGTTGTATGACTCGCGGTGACATACGCTATGACTTCGACTCGTCGTTGCCTTCGTCGATGAGGGACCAGATTTCGTTCATTTCGACTGTTAGGCCGACTAGCACTGTTTCGCCTGACAGGACAGCGGGGCGCTCGATGGATTCCGCTTCTTGATCGGGGCGGTAGATCCATACGGTTTGCTCGAACGGATCGACGAGCCAGCCGAGTTCGGCTCCGAACAGGAGCCACTCTTGCATCCGCTGTTGCTGATCCGGGAGCGAGTCGGACGGTGATCGAACTTCGATCACGAAGGTAGGGCAGAGGCTCCAGAAGCCGGTCCTGGGACGATTGGCTCTCGGCGTTGCTTCCAGCAGAACTGGGCTGACCCAGGAGACATCGGGGGCGCGAGTGCGTCTGCCAATGGTGGGATGGTAGACGTGGTAGGTGCCATCCGATTCGCGGATTCTGCCGCCGCCGCCGGACCTTCTCCAGAGCCCGATCTCAACAACGAGCTCAGCCGCAATGTCGGAACTGTCTCCACCTGCGATCATCCGCACCTCCAGTTCGCAGTCGCTTCCGAGTTCGACCTTCCAACCGGGATTGTCCCTGTTGATGCGCGCCAACTCGTCATCGTCGGGAGCGGTGCGCAGGGGGATGCGCAAGCAGACGTCGCGCAACTGGGGCGCGACGAGCAAGGAATCGACGACTGACTCTGTGGATGGCCAGGCCGGGGCGGTAGTCATGACATGGCTCCGTTCGTAGGATCGTAGCTTGCTCGACCACACTTCGGAAGGATTAGCGAGGCCTGCTGGTGGACCGGCGCGGAGTTTGAGTGCCTGCGGCTGGTTGCAGTCGGGGAGGTTTGTCGGCTACGAACCCGACTCTGCGGCGACTTCGTTTGAGAATGCCCATACTTCGGTCATATCGACTTCGAGGCCTTGCAGCACATCTTCACCTGAGAGCACCTCTGGGCGTTCCAGTTGCTCCGGTCCTTGATTCAGTCGATAGATCCAGACGGTCTGCTCAATCGGATCGACGAGCCAGCCGAGTTGGACGCCTAGCTGCATCCAGAGGCTCATCTTGGTTTTCTGGCTGGCGAGCGAGTCGCTGGGCGACCGAATCTCGATGACAAAGGCCGGGCAGACCGTCCAGTATCCGCGGGATGGTCGCTGCTCGGGCGACAAGTTGGCCACTTGCTGGTCGCTGAGCCACGATGTGTCGGGTTCCATCTCGGGCGGTCGGCGCGGCTCGCCGCCGAGCCAGTATCCCCCGCTGGACGTTCGAACGCGTCCGCCTCCCCCGGCCACTCGCCAGTTTCCAATCTGCCGATTGATCTCCGACTCGATGTCCGAAGTGACTCCGCCTGAACCCATGTTGATGACCAACTCCCCATCGCAGTCCAACTCGAACTTCCAGCCTGGATTGTCAGCGTCGATTTGCTCCAGGTGCTCATCTGTGAAGGCGCTGCCTTCGGGCGGCGGGACTCGGATCAGGCCTGGCAGCGTGAAGTCGGCATCGGCAGCAGGAGTTGGTGCGACTGCTTCCTCGCTGACGGGTGGGCTGAGCTGTTGGACCATGGTGCGGGACTCCTCGTGCTGACAGCATAGGGAGCAGAGCCCTGAGGCAGGCTGCTGGTAGACTGAGGCACGGTTCTGCGCGTCTGCGACCGGGGAGGCATTATGGCGACGATCACCATCAATGGACAGTCGGTTGAGGCCGAGGTCGGCGCTCCGCTGGTCGAGGTCATCAAGAACGCCGGCTTCCCGATCTCCAACCTCTGTTACCTGGACGGACTGCCCCCGTACGCGGGCTGCCGCACCTGCGCCGTCGAGGTTGAGGGCATGCGCGGACTGCCGCTCTCCTGCACAACCAACGTGATGGACGGCATGGTCGTGCGCACCGATACGCCCGAGGTCACCGAAATGCGCCAGGAAGTCCTGGCCGTGATCCTCGCCAACCACTCCGACCGCTGCCTGACCTGTCACCGAATCGAGCATTGCCGCACCGGGGAAATCTGCCTGCGTGACAACGAGGTCACGCACCGCTGCGTGACCTGCTCCAAGAACTATCGCTGCGAGTTGCAGACCACCTGCGACGCCGCCGATGTCGGCCGCGCCAACGTCGAGCCCTACATCGACGAGGCTCGCACCTACTACCGCCATTCTCAGCCCGAGCCGGACCGATCGAATCCATTCTTTGAATTCGATCCGCAGATGTGCATCATCTGCACGCGCTGCGTCCGCGCCTGCGACGACCTGCGCCACACGACCGCGATCACGCTGGCCGGTCGCGGATTCTCTACCCGGATCGCCTTTGGCGCGGGCGGACAGATTGACGAGTCGAACTGCGACTTCTGCGGCGCCTGCGTGGATGTCTGCCCGACGGCGACGCTGATGGAAGCGCCGAACAAGTGGGTCGCGCGTCCCGACCAATGGGTGACCACCACCTGCACCGAGTGCTCAATGGGCTGCACGATCCAGATGGGCGTGCGCGACGGTCGCGGCGTGCAGGTCCGGCCTGGGAACGGCAACGATGTTTCACGGTCGCAAATCTGCGTACGGGGACGATTCGGCTACGACCAGACTCGTGACAAGGACCGGCTGCGAGCAGCCACGATTGGCCGCGGGGAAGACGCCTTCGAACAGGACGCCGACGCGGTCGCCGAACATGCGGCTGCTTCGCTGGCGGCGATCATCGAGGAACACGGCCCGTCTGCGGTCGGCATCCTCGGCTCGGGGCAAATGACGCTCGAAGAGCTGTACGCGCTGCGCACGCTGGCGACCCGCATTGGCGTCGCCAACCTCGACTCGTCTCTGGGACCGGTCACCGCAGCGATCGGCGATGCGCTGAACGACGCGTTCGGCTCCGAACATCTGCCGTCGCGGTTGACGTCGGTTGAGACAGCGGACCTGATCGTTGCGATTGGCGACGACTTGTCATCCTCGAACAACGTGCTGGGCGTGCGGATCAAGGATGCGGTCGCGAACAACGGCGCATCGATGGTCAGCATTTCCTCCCGACGCAATCCGCTGGCCGAGTACGCGGTGGACGAATCGCATGCGATTCACCCGTCCAACGGCGACCTCGCGGGCGTGGCCCAGGCGATGGCGGCGGGCGTGCTCAAGGACATGGACATCCGCACCGGCCTGTCGGATGTGGCGGGACTCGCGGACGTGACCGGTTCGGCCGAAGCCATCGAGTCGGCCACGGCGACCATCTTGCGCCGACGCGGCGGGTCGGTCGCGATCGTGGTGGCGCCTTCTCGTTCCAACGCGGCTCAGGCTGGAGCGCAGGTGCGCGCGGCCGCCAACCTGGCGATTGCCCTGGCGGGTCCGGCCGACGCGCCGGCGTCGCTGCACGTGTTGCCGCCTGAGGCGAATTCGGTCGGTCTCCGCGATCTCGGGATTACCCCGGGCGACGGTGGACTCGACGTGAGCGGGATGCTCGACGCGGCCCGAAGCGGCAGCCTGAAGGCGCTGTTGGTGGCGCGCGACAATCCGGTCCTGCTTCATCCCGATCGCGCCGGCACGCTTGCCGCGCTCGACAACCTCGATTGCCTGATCGTGATCGATGAGGTCGCCACCGAAACGGTCGCGCGGGCGACGCACGTCCTACCTGATGTCTCATCGTTCGCCAAGGATGGACATGTGACGAATGCGGATCGACAGATCCTGCGGTTGCGCTCGGCGGCGGCTGGACAGCGCAACGCGCGTGGGCTGGAGCTATGGCTGGCTGCGCTCGCGGCGCGCCTGCCGGCGCAGGACACGCCGACGACGACGGATGACGGCGAACCGGGCGGGGCGATTCCCGCTCCGAGCCAGCCTCAGAGCATCGCCGATGCGCGGACGGCACTGGCTGCGGTCGATGGCCGTTACTCGGTCCTGGCCATACCGGGCGCGACGCAGTCGCGGATGCCGATCAACGGGGCGGCGACGCAGGGATTCCTGAGCGTCCCCGAGATGGGAGCTGATGCTTCGGAAGGAACACTGACGCTGCTGACGGGTCGCGACCTATACACGGACAGGCTGAGCGCGGCGCGCGGCGATGTCAACGCCGACCTATTGCATCGGTCAGACACCGTGCAGATGCATCCGGCCGATGCCGCCGAACGGGGCATTGGCGATGGAGACCAGGTCGGCATTACTGCGAACGGTTCGCAGATCGTGCTGGCGGCGGAGATCACCGAAGACGTTCCCCAGGGCGCGATTTGGGCATCGATTCTGCACCAGGGCGGCGTGATCCAGGCCATCCAGGCTGCTGGCGCGACTCAACTGAGCGCCGTCACCGTCACATCCGTTTCGGACTAGTCGCGACTCCTGCCGAGGATTCAATCGGATCGCAACAAGACAGAAACTGTCGCTCGACGGGGGATCTCTCATATGGAACTCTCTCTCTCCCTCTGAATTCGCGGTAGGCTAGGAGGCAGCCACAGTCGGGCGCCGGCAACCACCAATCGGCTTGCGTCTCGCGCGGCTATCAATCATCGATTGCACATCACACCGAGTCGCTCAACCATGACCTTGCAGCACCCCGACTTCCCTTCTGCCCCACCTCGCGGGCACTACGTCTTTGTCGACGGACCGTCAATCGACGGCACGCTCGGCCGCGTGATCGGCCGTCCGCCCGGACCTGACACCCGACCGGACTGGCGTCGGCTCGAGGCGTTCGTCAAGCAGACCTGCGGGCCTGCGCCGTACAGCGCGACGTTTGTGTTCTGGTCTCCCGGACAACAGGGGTTCATGCACTTTCTGCGCACATCCGGTTTCATGATCGCCCTGGGCGACCGGTTCGAGCCGGGCCAGAGCTGCACCGATCTGATCCGACAACGAATCGCCCAACTCAATGAGGCGTCTCTGCCCGACCAGAGTTGGCAAGTCATCGTTGGCACCCACAACGACGATCTGATCGGCGACCTGCCTCTGCTCGCAGATCAGGCCGAGCGTATCTCCGTGTTCGGGTTCACCGAGTTTCTGCCGGACAGCCCCGATCTCGAATCGCAGATCGACTTCTACGACGTGGAAGACGACGCCGGCCTCTTCCGCTCGCCGTTGCCTCGAGTGGATGTTGAGGAGTATCCGGAGGAGCCGGGCGGGATGGATGAGGCGCGCAGCTACCAGCCGCCGCTAGCCCACAGGCCGGTCGTGGTTGCGCCCGCTCCGCCCCGTGCGTTCGAGAGACTGGAAACCGGCGAAGCGCGAGAGCTCTTCCTGATCGTCGATGGCCGCAGCATCGAGAAGGAGCTCGGCGAAATCCTCGGCGAGAAACCCAATCCGGAAACCAGGCCGGATTGGGGCACGGTGCTCGACTTTGCGCGTAGCCGATCGCAGGCCGAAGACGGCGACGTCAAGGCGCTGTTCGCGCACATTGCGCCGGGTCACGCAGGATTCCGGCGAGCGCTCAAGGACATCGGCTACACGTCGAGTCCGGTCAAGCCGGACGACTCGCAGCCGATGCGGCCGGTCGTGGAGGAGTTCATCTGCGGCCTGCTGGCGGCGCGCGCGTTCCGCGGCGACGACGGCGATGCGCCCGACATCATGGTGTTGGGACACGGCCAGGCGATCTTCGACGCCTTGAGCGACATCCCCGACCAGGGCCAACGACTGTGCGCTCTGGGCTTCCCGGAGCGCATGCCGCCGTCCGAGTTCTATCCACAGATCGAGCAGCTCGACCTCGAGCGCGACGCCCAGGCATTCGCCGGCGAGCTGCCGCGCGAGTTCGGCGTCGACGTGGACGATTTCGATCCGGACGAAGAACTGTCGCGGCTGTTCTAGCCGGCCGGTGTTCGGCGTGCTACAGGTCAAACGGCAAGAGGCTGCCGATGCCGAATGTAACGGCGGCGGCGAGCACGCCGACGAAGACCGATCTCGCGCCGGAGTACAGCGGATTCCGGCTGGTCATGAGCGAGGTGAACAACCCCGCGATTGCCAGCGTGACGACGCTGGCGACGACGCCGGCGATCAGCGCCCAGTAGTCGACATTCCAGTCGGATGCGTGCCAGAGGAGGAAGGGAATCAGCGGAATCAGCGCGCCGATGGAAAATGAGGCGAATGAGCTGATGGCCGCCTTCCAGGGGTCGCCCAGGTGTTCCGGGTCCAGTCCGAGTTCTTCGCGAATCATGGTGTCGACCAGTGATTCCGGGTTGGCCGACAGCTCTTCGGCGACCTGCTCGGCGAGTTCCTGGGAGAGTCCCTTGCCTCGATAGATGGTGACGAGTTCCTGCTTCTCCTCCTGCGGATCGAGCAGTACTTCGTCGCGCTCCATGGCGATCTGGCGTTGCAGCACCTCGGACTGGCCGCGGACGGAGATGTACTCGCCGGCGGCCATGGAGAATGCGCCGGCGAGCCAGCCGCCGATGCCGGCGACAAGCACAGCCTCGGAACCGATCGCGACGCCGGCCACGCCGGCGATCAGGGCGAGGTTGGAGACGATGCCGTCGTTGAGCCCGAACAGCGCGGCGCGAAAGGTTGAGGCGCCGTTCGCGCCGACGCCCGCATGTCCCTCGCCGACCGCGCCAACGGCGCCGACCTGTGGCGCCAGCTCGGCGAGCGCCGCGCGATGCTCTCGCTCTTCCTGGGCGAGGTCGCCGGAGTCGGGGTCGGAGACGTACTTCTGGATATCAACCAACTCTTCGCGTCTAAGTTGCGAGATCACGAACCCGAGGCCCCAGATACGGGCTTGAACGGCCATCAGGCGGACGCGAAGCGAGGGGCGGTGCAGATCGGTCGGAAATCGCTCGTCGCCCAGCAGCCGCACCCAATGGGTAGCGTGTTCCAACTCCGACTCGGCCATCCGGCTGAGCACCTGGGCCTGTGGGGGATCGCTCATCCCGGCAAGACGGTCGTAGAGCCAGGCGGCGTCAAGCTCGTCGGCGATCATCTCGCGCAGGCGCTCGCGGCGTTCGTCGGTCAGGGGTACCTGGGCCTGGGGCGGATCAAGCGTCGTCATGCGGCCAGTGTATCCAGCAACACTGAGCATCCAGACATATGGGCGATGATCACGACACAGACGCAACGATCAACACGAACCGACAGACCTGCAAGCAACGGAGTGTGCGACATGCTCAAGTTGGGACTGCCCAAAGGCTCTCTCGAATCACCCACCTTTGATCTGTTCCGGCGCGCCGGATTCGGCGTTTCCGTCTCCTCGCGCAGCTACTTCCCACAGATTGACGACGACAACATCACCTGCACGATGTTTCGCGCGCAGGAGATGGCGCGCTACGTCGAGGACGGCGTAGTCGACGTGGGCATCACCGGTCACGACTGGGTCGTAGAGACAGGCGCTGACGTGGTCGAGGTCGCCGAGATGACGTACAGCAAGGCGACCAGCCGGCCAGCCCGCTGGGTACTCGCTGTGCCGGCGGAGTCGCGAGTGACGGAGATCGAACAGCTCGACGGCGGGGTGATCGCGACCGAGCTCGTGCGCACGACTCGCGAGTTCTTTGCGGCTCGGGGTGTGGATGTGCGAGTGGAATTCAGTTGGGGCGCGACCGAGGTCAAAGCGAGAATCATCGACGCGATCGTTGATGTCACCGAGACCGGCTCGTCGCTGCGGGCCAACAACCTGCGGGTGATCGCCGAGGTCCTGGAGAGCACGCCTCGCCTGATCGCCAACAAAGAAGCCTGGGCCGACCCGCAGCGGCGTGAGAAGATCGAGGCGATCAATACGCTCGTGCAGGGCGCGATCGCGGCGACAAGCAAGGTCGGCCTCAAGCTCAACACACCGCGCTCCTCGTTGGAGGACGTGCTCGCCGTGATCGGCAAGTTCGGCGAACACGCACCCACGATTAGCCCGCTGATTGACGATTCATGGGTCGCGCTGGAGATCATTCTCGACGAACGCCAGGAGCGGGAGATCATTCCCGAACTACGTCGAGCCGGCGCGAGCGGGCTGGTCACCTACCCGCTGAACAAGGTCATTTCCTAGCCGGATCGTTGCTTAGCCGGTCTCCGGAGTCGCCGGTTGCTCGGGCGGCGTCGTGTCGACCGGCTCGGATGCGTCGGGCGGACGGAAGCGCTCGGGCACGTTGTGACGAGGATCGCCGCGGCGGAAGTCGCTCCAGCAGTCGATCTGGCCCTCGGTTGTGATTGCGCAGGCGGCCTGGTCGCCGAACAGGCGCGTGTACGTGCGGGACGCGGTGGCTTCGCGGTCGGGGCCGCCTTCGTAGAGGAGCGTGAAGCGGATGTCCCAGGACTGGAAGCGGATCAGATCGGGCGGGCAGAACTCGACATCGCTCGAGTAAAAGTAGGAACACCAGTGGTGGGTCTGACGGCAATTCAACGTGCCGTCGTCGAAGACGGCGCAGCCTTGCGCGCCGATGATGTGGACATTGCGGAACACCTGGTTGTAGGGCTGGGGCGGTCCCGGCGCAGGCGGCGAATCATGGGTTCGGCAGCGCACGTCGCCCTCGGCGGTGACGCCGCAGAGTCCATTGCCGCTCCCCGCGATACGGGCGAACGGTCCTGCGTCGGACACGTACCGGTCGAAGATCATCTCGCCCCAGCAGGTCGCGCTGCCGGACGCGTCGAGCGCGCAGAATCCCCGACCGGTGCTGATCAGATCGGTGATATCGCTTCCCGCGGGAGCTGCGCCGCTTGAGGGCGCCAGATCGCCCCAGCAGACGATCTCGCCGCCGCTAGATCTGGCGCAGGCGTAGTGCCGCCAGGGATGCACCACGACCTGGACCAAGTCGTTCCGCTGCGAGGGGAGGAGTTGCGGTAGCCCGGTGACCTCGAGGTCGAAGTCAGGGTCCCGCGCCAGAATGCTCTCAATCCTGTCGCGCAGATACGCGTAGCCGGCGCCCCAGCAGACGACACCGTTCTCAGCGGTGATCGCGCAGGCATCGGTGGGACCGAGGCTCAGGTCGGTGAACTCGCCGGTGGGCGCGTCGCGGACGAGTGGGATGTTGAAGCCCCAACAGATGATCTCGCCGGCGTCCGTGAGCGCGCACACTGCGGTCGCGCCGATGCTGATATGCACTGGAGCGTCTGCGCGAGCCGCGCCTGATGGCATCAGTGCGAAGAGGGCGGCCAACAGCACCGCGAGCAAGCCAAGAACAGCGACCAGTACACGCGGCATGGGTGGATGATAAGACCGGCGTGATGCGGGAACACCACCGTGCCCACTTATGGCGCTTACGGGTTGCGCTGCAGGTTGTTCTCGACGAAGGCCAGGAGTGAGAGATGATCTCCGAGCGGTGCTGCTCCGGCGGCCTGGACGGCTGCCGGCTGACCACCGCCATCGCCTGCAGAAGTCGTCAGCAATCCGCTGATCAACCAGGCATTGACTGGCGCGTTGTCGGGCATGATCCAGCGAGCCGTCGTGGCCATGTCTACACCGGTTGGCACGAAGGTCGCCTGGACCAGTCCATCGTCGAGCCGTCTCGCGTACACGTAGCCGAGATTCTCGCCTTCGTAAGCGACCGGCGATGTCCGCAGCCAGACATCGATCGCCGATGTGGCCGGCAGCTTGCGCTGAGCCGGCTCCACGCGGACGCCGTTGTTGAGGTCGACCGCAAACTCAATCCGGCCGTCGGCGAGGACGCGCGCCAGCAATCGGCTGGCCGCGATCTGCGGTTCCGGCGCAGGCTGTTCGGCGACTTCCGCTTCGGGAATCTCGGGATTCCTCGAGAGGGCGAGTCCGGTGAGCAGGTGGGAGTGCTCGTCACCCGCAGCGAGTGCGCCGCAGTAGGCGCGGTCGAGCATGTGCTCGTAGATCAGGGATGTGAAGCGAAGCACGTCGTCGCCGAAGGCCAGGGCGCTCGCGTCGGGAGCGCAGTCGATCCCGCGTGCGTAGGCGACTCGCGCCTGCGCGACTACCGGATCGTCCCAGCCTGCGTCGGCTTCGCGCGCCATGAGGACAAGCTCGGACGCTTCGACGAGACGTGCGTCGACATGCTTGGCGAACGCGAGTTGCGACTGGATCTGCAGCGCTTCGCTCGAGGAGATCACGCGATCCTCGTCGGTCAGAGCGGACCAGGTATCGACGAACTGTTCGATTCGTCTCGCGGCTGCTCGGCCGGCCCTGACCACGATCGCTTCCGCGGTCTCAGCGCCGAGGAAGTGAGACGTGTCGAACCCGACATGATGGAGTGTCTCGCTGTGCGCTGCGTTCAGAGTCTCGACCAGTGCTTCCAGCATCGGCGCAGCGGGAGCCTTCACGTTCGAGAGCGGCAGACCGCCACGGCCGATCTTGCCGAAGAGCGACTCGGCCGCGCTGCCGAGTGCGGCGGAGGTTGCGTCGAAATCGTTCAGCACCTGGGTGCGAACGCCTGCGGCGTAGATGGCGCGCTCGGAGGTCTCCTCGTCGACCGGCTCGTGTTCCGCGCGGTCGATTGTGGTGACGTCCGTGGTGACCTCGCCGGCCTCGTCGGCATTCGCTACGACCTGATACTCGATGCCGTTCACGCTGACGGTGACGGCTTCGTACTCGAAACCGTCCAGAACCAACACGGGCCGGGTCAAGATGTGTCGGTCGATCCTGTCGCCATCTTCGTCCAGGACCTGGGCTTCGAGCATTACGTCGGTTGGGCCGACCCGCCAGCGGAACGCGCCGCTGAATGGGTGTAGCTGAGCGATCTCCCGGCTGCCGAACGCAGCAAGCGAATCGCTGGTGTGATACGACGTTCCCACGGTCCAGAGTTCCGATTCGCCGTCATGCGGTCCGACCACGCCGGTGCGCCAATCGGAGATGTACGGCCATCGCACGCGGATCTGCACGCTGCCGCCGGTCGCTGAGAGCGGTGCGTCGCCCAGATTGCCGACTCGGTAGTGGATGTCGAACGGTATGCCGAGCACGACGCGCTCGGGCGTTTCGATCGCTTCCAGCTTGATGCGCGGCCCGGCCTCGGCCAGCGCGATCCGAATCTCGTGCGGCGATTCCTGCAGATTCTTAAGATCGCGGTCTCCCCAGTTCGTCGCCTCAACGGTGTAGGCCCCGGGGCCAAGGACGCGGACGATCCGCGAGTTGAACCGCGCGCCGCTGTCGTCGTCCAGGTCCAACAGCCGGCCTTGCTCGTCGAGCAGGTAGATGAACGAGTCGGCGGTTGGCGACGTGAGGTCGATCTGGACTCGTGCGGGTTCGGCGACCTGGAAGCGGTAGCGCTGCGCGGAGCGGTCGAGGCGGAATGCCGATTCACAGCCGTGGTGCGACCAGACGCCTGCCGCGCTGAGCGGTTCTTCGAGGAATCCGAGGTCGACGACATCCTCGCAACCTGCGACCACTCTCAGCGTGAGTTCGAACGATCCGCCGTCCCGGCCGGACCAACCGAAGGCGCTGGCTTCGATCTGATAGCTCCCGGCCGAGAGCGACTGCTCAATCCTGGCGTTGTTGCCGAATCCGGTGTCGTCGTCGGACTCGATGAGGGCGCCTTCCGACGTCTGCAGGTATAACTCTGTGTCGCGGTCTGCGGACGCCAGGTCGATTCGCACGACGGCACCCTCGGCGATCGAGAATGTGTACAGCCTGCCGGGCCGGTGTTCGAGGAACTGCGACTCGTTGCATTCCTCCCCCTCCCACGAGCCGGATGCGGAGAGAATGTCGGTCAGCTCGCCGAGCGCGACCGGCGGGCAGGCGACCGCGTCGTCCGCTTGTCCCAGGGCCCGGTCGGTGAGCGCCAAGAGGCCGGCAACCGCAAGAATCGCTGTCAGCAATGCTGCAACACGCATGAACCGAATCCGATCAGGTTCTACAACTCCGTTTGGCAGCATGTTAAGCGGATGTCTAGCTTCCGAGCTTGCTCCATTGAGGCCCCAGCTACAATCGCTCGGACGAGTAACCATCACAACGACCATCACAGGGAGCGTGATCTATGGGCTTGCGAACGCCTGCCGAGTACGTCGAGTCGCTGAGGGACAACCGCGAGATCTGGTATCGCGGCGAGCGCGTCGATGATGTCACCACGCATCCCACGATCAGCAAGGCCGTCAAGCACGCCTGCATCGACTACGAGATGGCGGAATCGGACGAGTACCGCGATCTCGCCACCTATGAGGAGGACGGCGAGGAGTACTCGGCCTACTACCGAATCCCGCGCTCGACCGAAGATTTGCTCAATCGCTCGAAGCTGATCGAGGCGGCGACCGCCGAGGGCGACACGTTGGTCGTGCTGATCAAGGAGATCGGCACCGACGCGCTGTTCGCTCTGTTGGCGGTGACAGCGGAGTTTGAAGACCAGACCTACTTCGAGCGCGTCCAGGCGTTCTATGAGCACTGCCGCTCGAACGACCTCGCGCTCGCCGTTGCGCAGACGGACATGAAGGGCGACCGCGTCAAGCGGCCCTCGCAGCAATCGGACCCGGACATGTACCTGCGCGTGGTCGAACGTCGGCCCGACGGCGTGGTCGTGCGCGGCGCGAAGGCGCACACATCGGTGGTGACCAACACGAACGAAGTGATTGTCCTGCCGACGCGCGCGATGGGGCCGGATGAGCAGGACTGGTCGATCGCCTTTGCGGTCCCGGTCGATACGCCCAACCTGCGGTTCATCGCCTCGCCCTTCGGCGACAACGCGACGCACACCGGCGAGCGTCCAATCTCGGCCGTGCGCAAGATGATGGAGACGATGACGATCTTCGATGATGTCTTCGTGCCGAACGAGCGCATCTTCCTCGACGGCGACACCGAGGCGGCGGGCAATCTGGCGCTGACCTTCGTCGAGTATCACCGCTTCACCGCCGTCTCGTACAAGCTGCCGCTGATCGACGCACTGGGCGGTTGCGCGGCGCTGGCGGCCGACTACAACGGGATTCTCAACGTCTCGCATGTGCGAGAGAAGTTCATTGACCTGATCCAGTACGCCGAGTCCACTCGAGCGCTGCTGGAGACGTCGGCCGAGCGCTGCATTGCCAAGCCGAACGGCCAGGTCGCTCCCGACCCGATGACGGTGAACATGGCCAAGTCGATCTTCGCACACGGCTATCACGAAGCGGTGCAGCACGTGCAGGAGCTGGCCGGCGGGATTCTGGTCACCGGCCCCGGCGACGAGGACTGGGAGAGCGAAGAGCTGCGGCCCTTCCTGCAAAAGTACCTGGCCGGACGCGATGGCATCGACGGCGCGCAGCGGATGAAACTGCTCAACTTCATCCGCGATCTCACGTCGTCGGATTACGGCGCGTACCAGGAAGTGCTGGCGATTCACGCCGAGGGATCGCTACAGGCCGAGCGGCTGCAGATCTTCCGGGCGTTCAACGAAAATGGCGGCGCGCGCCGGGTGATGCGGCTCGCGGGTAGAATGGCGGGCGTCAGGTAGACGCCTGCCGACCAGTCCGCGAGGAGCGCGAACGTGCCGGAGTTACCGCTGTTTCCGCTCCAGATCGTCGTCTTTCCCGGCGAGACTGTGCCGTTGCACATTTTCGAACCCCGCTACCGCCAGCTCGTGAAGGACACCCTGGACAGCGGCGAGCCATTCGGCATCGTGCTCACCAGGCGCACTCGGCAGGCGGCGACGACGCAGGATCGCGAGCCGACGCACGAGGTCGGCTGCACCGTGCGGCTGGAGTCCAGCGAAGCGTTCCCCGACGGGCGATTCAACATCGGCTGCATCGGCGAACGGCGATTCCGCATCATCGACAAGCTCGGCGAGCGCCCCTACTGGGTCGCCGACGTGGAGTATCTCGACGACCCGGACGACAAGGAGTCGGACGGCGTGTACGTCGCCTACGACGCTGCGGCCGAGCTATACCGCGATCACCTGGGCCTGGCGTTGGCGTTGCAGAACTCGTGGCAACGGTCGTACCGGCTGCCGCGGCGACCGTATCCGCTGGTCAATCACATCGCCTCGCGGATCGAAGCGCCGGCAACGGTGAAGCAGGAAATTCTCAAGTCGGAATCGGCGATCGAGCAACTCAATCTGCTCAGCCGCATTCTGCGGGCGTCCAACCGACAACTCACCGATCGGGTCCACCTGCATCATCGACAGCGCTACGAGGGCCTGGGCGTGGGGAACTGAGGGCGCGGACAGGTCGTCAAGCCACCGTGATGCGCTTGGTTGCCACTTGGTTGCCACCTGGTTCCCAGTCCCCGCCTGATGCGGGGACCCGCTCGGGTCTGCTGTTGGCCCGGAAGCGCTACTCCTCCAACAGCCGATCCAGCATCTTGGTCGGGCTGATTGGGAGCGAGTTCATGCGAATGCCGGTCGCGTCGTAGACGGCGTTGGCGATGGCGGCCAGCGGCGGCACGATCGGCACCTCGCCGACGCCTCGCACGCCATAGGGATGGCTTGGGTTCGGGACCTCGACCAGGATCGTCTCGATCTCGGGCAGATCCAGTGATGTCGGCATCCGGTAATCGAGCAGGCTGGCGTTGGCCATCCGGCCCTCGGACGAGTAGACGTACTCCTCGGTCAGCGCCATGCCGGCGCCCTGAGCCGCGCCGCCCTGGACCTGGCCTTCGACGTAGGACGGGTGAATCGCCGTGCCGACATCCTGGACGGCGGAGTATCGCAGAATGTCGACCTTGCCCGTGTCGCGATCGACTGCGACATCGACAATGTGACAGCCGAAGGCCGGACCCGGTCGCGACGGCGACACGTCGGCCGCGCCCTGAATCTGCCCGCCAGTGCGCTGCAACTGACCGCAGAGTTCGCTGAACGACATCTGCTGCGATTCAGGCCCGGTCAGCGCGCCGTCCTCGTAGCTCACATCTTGCACGTCGCAATCCCAGATCAACGCTGCGCGCTGTCGCAGTTGCTCTTGCATGTCCAGCGCCGCCTCGTGGACGGCGAGCCCGCTGGCATAGGACACGCGAGACCCGCCGGTCACGTTCGTGTACCCGATCTGGTCGGTATCGACGACCTGCGGCCGTACGCGCTCGTAGTCGATGCCCATGGTCTCGGCGAACTGCATTGCGAGTCCGGCGCGTTGGCCGCCGATGTCAACTGAGCCAAGCGAGAGGTTGACGGTGCCGTCGGCGCTGGTCATGGCATAGGCCGACGACTCGCCGCCGGCGTTGTGCCAGAAGCCCATGGACACGCCCCGGCCCACCAGCCGTCCGTCCTCGTCGATGCCGATCTCGGAGCGGTAGTGCGGCGAGTCGATCGCCGCCTGCATCGTCTCGGCGGCGCCGATCTGCGGCATCGGCACGCCGTCCGCGCGGCGCGTGCCTTCGTGGGCGACGTTCTGCGCCCGCAGCTCCATCGGATCGCGCTCCAGCCGCTCCGCCAGCTCGTCAATCAGCGACTCGACCGCAAACGTCGCCTGCGGCGATCCGGGCGCTCGGTAGGCGTGCGCCTTGGGCTTGTTGGTAACCACGTCCAGCGCGTTGATGTAGAGGTTGGGCACCTCGTAGTTGGACAACATGCACGACGCGCCCGCGCCGACCGGCGAGCCCGGAAACGCGCCGGCCTCGTAGGCCAGCGTCGCCTCGGCGGCGACCAGCGTGCCGTCGTTCATGGCGCCGATCTTGCAGCGCACATACGTGGCCGAGGTCGGACCCGTGCCGATCAGCACCTCCTCGCGATTCATGTACATCTTCACCGGGCGACCGGTCAGCTTCGACATCACCGCTGCCGCCGGCTCCATGTACGGCTTCGTCTTGCCGCCGAATCCGCCGCCGATCTCCATCGGCACGACCTTCACGCTGGCCATGGGAATGCCCAGCATGTGCGCGACCGTATCGCGGATCGCGAACGGTCCCTGCGACGACGTCCAGATCGTCAGCGTGCCGTCCGGGCTCCAGTACGCCGTGCCGGTCTGCGCCTCGATGTAGCCCTGGTGTGCGGCGGCGGTTTCAAACTCGCCCTCCAGGACGATGTCGGCCTCTTCGAACCCGGCTGCCGGATCGCCCTTCTCAAACTCAAGCTGCGAGGCGATGTTGGAGTCACGCTCGCCGCGACCATCGCCGGGCACGAATCGGGCGACCATCTCGACCGTCTTCATGCCGTCATGCAGGATCGGCGCGCCGTCGGCCATTGCGTCGTGCACCGACAGCACCGGAGGCAGCACCTCGTACTCGACTTCGATCAGCGCCAGCGCATCTTCCGCGATATGCGGATCGGTCGCGCAGACGCCGGCGACCGGATGGCCCTGGAACAGCACCTTCTCCGAGGCGAAGGTCTGCTCCAGTACCCACTTGTAGGGCGACACGCTCTCGCCAAAGTCGAGCACCGCGTCCGATGCGCCGGGCAGGTCGTCGTGCGTGATCACGCAGCGCACGCCGTCCAGCGCCTCCGCCTTCGACGTATCGATGCTCAGAATCCGCGCGTGCGCGTGCGGTGATCGCAGGATGCGTCCATAGAGCATCCCGGGCAGCGAAATGTCGGCCCCATAGTTGGCGCGCCCGGTCACCTTGTCAACGCCGTCGGGCCGGATCGGTCGAGTCCCCACGACGTTGTAGGCAGGCTTCGTCTCAGTCGTCATCGGCGTCTCCTTCTGTCGGCTGCTGGTCGTCATCAATTCCCAAACAGGATATTCGCTCACGGACCATATCAGTATGCTCGCTCGGCCAACGGCAGAGGTTTCCTCGAGGTCAACGGATTGGGAATCGGTTCGGAAGCTCCGCGCCGCCGAGTCGCCACGGTTGCGGCTTAGCCGTCGGGATCGATCCCTGTGCTCTGCAGCCATCGCGAGTGGTCGACGCTGGCCGGAAAGAAGCGTCCCCGGGGCAGGAACCGCTCCCCTTCCGCCAGGAGTAGCGAGAACTCGATGCTCCCGTTGGTCACCTTGCGCACGCTAATCCGTCCGATGCTCCGGCCGTCAACGACGATCAGCGAAGAGGTCAGCCAGCGTCCGACCCTGGCGCTGGCGGGGAAGTAGCGGGCGCGAGGAAACACACGTTCCCCTGCCTCGGTCAACCACGCAAACTCTGTAGCACCGGAGGCCACCCGCCTGGCCGAGATTCGCCCCGCCGGAAAATCGTCCGGCAGGTCGACCGACGATGTGTCGTCGGCGGCCTGGTCGTTCCCCTGGGTCGAGGACGGCTGTTGAGCCAAGCATTGGGCCGTGAGCGCGACATCGATCGCGGACTGCTCGGCGTGATCGATCGAGAGATCGTACTTGGTCTTGATCGCCACGGTGACGGTCGCGATCTGCCGACGTTGCTGACACGTGCCTCCGCTCCACTCCGCGAGATCGTGATCTAACTTGCTGATGTTGAGGCGCGCGTCGAGGCACCACTGATTCTCGCGATCGTTGGCAAAGGCGGACTTGCGCGTGTTGGTCCAATGCGACGCGCCCGAATCGTAGGCCTCTTTCAGTGCGACCACATGGTCGACATGTTCCGTGGAGTCGCATTCGAGCGCTTCGCGTGCAGATTCGGAGCTATAACTCCAGTTGGCGCGGTCGTAGCCGGTGGATATGGTAGACGCGGCCGCCGATGACGATCCGATCGCTGAAGAGTCGGATGTCGACGATGGTGGGCCGGAAGGCGGCTCCGGCAGCGATTCGCAGCCGACGCCGTCACCGTCGCCGTCGTGCGTTCCGTCATATGTTCGATACATGTGATGGGTCCGGCACGTACCGTGAGAGTCGACAGTGTCAAGAGACAGCCAGATCGCCGCGCCTGCCAACAGCACGCCCAATAGCGCAATCAACAGTCTGCGCTCGCTAACGCATACTCGAACATGAGTCACAATGTTCTCCGTACGCTCGACTTGTTGACGCTTTCCCGAGTCAGCACGCTATTCGAGTCATTGTGTCATTTGTAGTGATCTTCAACAGCGCGATGTGTGACGCATCTCCTTATGATGGAAGTCGACATAAGTATGCAGTCACGTGACCTCGCTGATGAGAGAACACATGTTGTACTCACTGATGCTGCATCGGCTCGTGGCAATCAGGAAGCTTTAGTCGTGCTACACGCGTCTGCTGTAAGGACTGCCCCATCCTGGTCGGGAGCCTCGCCGCAACTTGCAAGCCGTCAGTCGCCTCAGCGACCGAACGTCCGGAAGATTTGTCGCTTGCGTGTGTCTGCTTGGTCCCGTTGGATATCGGCAGGATGCGGCATCACCGATACGCATCACGGTGTTTGGACTCGCTCATCGACCCGGTTCAGTCCTCGCGCGGGTGGCTAGTGGTGCGACTTCGTTCGCGAGCGTCGATCAAGCTGCTCTAGCGAGCAACGCGGCACACGACACGCTCGATCTTCCGCGCTGGAGTAGACTGAGCGCGGGAGCAGCGCATGGCGATCTTCAGCGTCCGACGCGTCCGCGACGCCTTTGTCAAGGCCGACGTCACCGACGAGGCAAAGGGCCTCGAGTTGGCCGCCGACCTCGATGAGGCGCTGAGCGAGAGGGTCGTCACCACCGAACGGCTCGAAACGCTCGAAGATCGCATTGACGCCAGGTTCCGCGATCAGGATGCCCGCATTGACGCCAGGTTCCGGGAGCAGGATGCCCGCATTGACGCCAGGTTCCGCGAGCAGGATGCTCGCATCGATGCCCGGTTCGCACAGGCCGACGCCGACGCTGAACGTCGCGCCAATCGCCATACCGCGATCTTGATCGGAGCTATCGCAATCGCCGTAGGCGTCGTTGGAATCCTGATCGCGGTCCTTTAGCCGCCGGCCATGGCCGGGATGATGTGAATCTCTGAACCGGCCGGAACCCTGGCCAGTAGACCAAGCGGCTGCTCGACGCTGTTGACGGCGATGGTCAGACTGCGTTTCAACTCGCCGTCCTCGATCAGCGACAGGTGGAATCCGGGATAGGTCGATTCCAGACTCTCGATCACCTGGGCGACCGTCCTGCCCCGAGCCTGGACCACGCGCTGCCCGTCGGTCAGCGGCCTCATGCCGTATGGAACGAAGACGGTGACATCGGCGGACATTGGACCTCCGCTCCCACGCGATGGGTTAGAGCTTGAGGCTGCCTTCGGCGACGACGGCGACCACGCCGTTGTCCTTCTCGACCCAGCAGGCGATGTTGCGGCGCGAGGGATCGTCCGCATTGGGTCCCTGCAGCACGCCCTTGACGGTGACCGTTTCGTCGGGCCAGACGATGTTGGCGAACTTGATCAGCAGCTTGCCGGACGACTTCCAGGCGTCGCCGAAACGCTGGTCGAGCAATTCGCCAACCAACGACATCGTCATTTTGCCGCCGACCACGACATCGGTGAACCCAAGTTCCTCCGAGGCCTGCTTGTCGGTGTGGTAGTTGCGGTCGCCGTGGAAGAATGAGCCGCACATTTCCAGGCTGATCGTGCGCACGATCGGCCCAAAGGGTTCGCCTTCAGGCAGCGAGTACGTCCGCGCGCCCTCCTTCTTGGCCGGATCTCGCAGCGTGACCTGGCCCTCGCTCTGGTCAAGCACGAACGACTGATGGTGCCGCTGGACAACGGCGATGTCGCCGGCCTCGTCCTTGAGCACGGTCTCCGTGAGGATCACGCTGCGGTCTCGCCGCTGGTACACGTCGAGCGATCGTCCCGAGACGTTGTAGGCTGCGCCGGCCTCGAGCGGCTTGCGGAAGTCCCACTCCTGGCGCAGCCAGAGATTGCCGAAGTCGTTCTCGAAGTACATCCGCGTCGACATGTCGGCGTTGGCGGCGACCATCGAGGGCGCCGAGCCGGCATCGGCCGGCCGGTCGATCTCCAGGCCCTGGTAGTAGTCGTTCAGCGCCGTCTCATCGACGACCAACTCGGCCGAGCCAAGATCGACGCCGGGCTGGGGTTCCTGGAACTTTGCGATTGCCATGGTCTCGGCCTCCTTCAGGGCGACGTAGGTGTGTTCGTAAGCCGATGATAGCGATGGCCGGTTCGCGTTCACTCAGCGGCCGGTTGCGGCCAATCGATATCGGGCCCGTCGAGGAAGATCATCAGCGGCTGGTCTCGCGTGAGCGTGCGCAGGGTGTTCAGGCCCGACGGCAGCTCCGTGGCGTAGATTCTCCACTGCTGCTCCTCGGCGGACCAGGCGTAGGCGCGGAAGTTGAGCCCCAGCAGTGCGACGAAGGCGCGTTTGCTTCGGGTCGCTTCGCCGGCCCAGGTGACCATGTTCCAGCCCCGGCGCAGCTTCACGATGCGCTCGGCTCGGTACTCGAACGCATCGACCTTCACCACCGGCCGTGCGTCGACCAGTTGGAGTTGGACGTCAACCAGACCGACCGCCGCCGGCGGCGTCACGACCGTGATGCACTCCCCCGACCAGAATGAGATCCTTGCCGGCTGATTGCCGAACCAGACCTTCGGCGCAACGCTGTCGGTAGCGATCGTCGAGCCGCACACCATCACGGAATCGCCGCCCCCGACGTAGCCGCGGTCGGGCGTCACGCTGGTGATCCGGCCCCGCCCGCCCGCTCGGTGCACGTCGCTCTCGGCGCTCGCCAGTCCGTTCGTCGAGTGGGCAATGACCGAGAAGTGCGACGCTGCGCCATCGACACTCAGGTGCCTGAAGCTGAACTGTCCGTTGATCACCGCCGCCGACGCGGCGAATCGGCGCTCGGCCGCCGGACCGGCGTACAGATGCGCCGCACCGCTGCCGCCCGCCTTTCCCGTGATTGCCACACCGGTGGGTTCCCATGACACCGCTTCAATCGTCGGCGCGGCCAGCGGCGACATGATGTTGGTTCGGTTGCGACGCATCTCGTTGCCCCAGACGATCCTGCCCTCAGGTTGCGAGTCGCCCGAAGCCTCAATCGCCACACCGATCCTGTTGTCGCGAATCACGTTGCCGAGATCAGTGTGCGCGCCGTCCATGTCCGCGCCGACGCTGACGCCGGGGCTGACGGCCCGCAGCGTCAGCGAGGCCTCATTGCCGATCCCGCTCGTCTCAAACGCCAGTCGTTGCTCGACCGGAATGCCATTGACGGCAAAGCGGATCTCCGTCCCCGGCCCGGTCACGGTCGCGAAGAACCGGGATTGTCCATCGACCGGCACCGATGCCGCCAATCGTCTGTCGAGGTAGAGCGTCACCATTGACCCGGATTCGGCCGGAACGCCGTCCATGCTGACCGTTCCCGCGACCGTCAGCGATTGACCGGCTCGCGGCTCCGGCGCGGGAGAAGCCAGCGGGTCGATCGGCGGCCACAGCGAGTACATGGACGGGAGCTCCGGCGGCTGACCGGGAGGTCCGATGTGAGCACCGATCGCTCCAGCGGACGCGAACACGCCGGCGTTTCCGTTCGACTCGATCGTGCTCCTGGAAACCGTCGCCGAGCCTCCATCGTCGATCTGGATGCCGTTCCACTCGTTCCTGCGAACCCAGGTCCCGACCAGTTCGGCCTCGATCCCTGTGATCCGGATGCCCGTCCGGTTGCCGTCAAGCTGCACCTGCTGCAGCGAGGCGCCGTCGCCACTGAGCAGCGCGCCCGCGTCTGCCGCGCCGGTGATCCTGAGCCCCCACAGCTCCGCGCCGGATTCCAGCGCGACGCCGATGTCAATCGCAGAGGCGTCGATGGTCCAACCACTGCCGTCGACGATCGTTCCGGAGGAGATTGGCGGCAAGCGCGACGCCAGCGTGATTGTGCGCTGGTCCAGAGTGGAGTCGAACAGGATGATGCTCGCGCCGCTGGTTAGCGCGCCGCGCAGCGATCCGGGGCCGCCGTCCGCAGTCGAGCGAACGACCGTCAGGTTCTGTATGGCTGCAAGCAACGCCGCCTCGGCATCGACCAGACCTGCGCCCGACGCATCTTCGGGATCGGCGGGTGGAATGTCCCGCGCCGTCGTAATCAACAAGTCGCGGATCAGGCGGCGCTCAAGCATCGCGTCGCCGCCGTCGGCGGCGAGCAGGGACGGCTGAGCGTCCAGCAGCAGCGCGGCAACGCCGGCAACGTGCGGCGCGGCAGCCGAGGAGCCGGCGAATCGCGGAGCGAAGCCGGTCGTGTCCGAGACCGTCACCGCATCGACCGCGAGAATCTCCGGTTTCGGCACGCCGTTTAACGTTGGTCCGTAACTGGAGTACGCCGCAATCATCTGGTCGCCGACATTGACCGCTCCAACCGTCAGCGCGCCTTCCGCATCGGATTGGGCCAGCAGGCTGCCGACGACCGTTCGATGATGCAGGCGGTACGAGTCGCCCCCGCCGGGTCTCAGCGCAAACAGATGGAACTTGACGGGCCTGGCATCGTCGTTCGGGTTCTGGATCACTGCGAACAGGTCGGTCGCCGCTCCGACGTGCGTGTACTCGATGCGTTCTCTCGGTATATGACTATGCACGCCGACGCCTTGTCTGGTCCGGCTTGAGGCAAGGACCTCGCCGATGCCCGAGAGCAGGTAGAGGTCGTAGTCGTTGGTCGACCGGTCCCACACATCGTCCCAGAACAGCGCCAGCCGGACGTGGTCGCCGGGCTCGACGCGGAATGCGTTGCCGCCGCCGTACAGGACCGACCCGCCGCGCGCGCCGTTGAACTGCTGCACGGCGCCGGACGCAGGCAGGCCAAGCCGCCGGCCGTCCACACCGGCGCGCCACTCGCCCGACCAGTGAGACTCGGCCCAGTTGCCGGCGGCGGTGACATACAGGCGCAGCGGCCAGTCGGGATGCTTCAGCGCGTTCGCCGTGTTGACGGAAACATCGCTGCGCTGGTCCGCCGGATACTCGAACGACACGTCGTCGACAATGATGTCCACGTGTTTGGCGAAGTGATTGACCGCGCCGATCAGTTCCAGGTCGGTTCCCACGGCTCCAAAGGAGATGGTCGCTCCCGGAGCGAGATCGTGGACGATCTCGATCATCGCCGTACCCTCTTGTCCGCCGCCGAGCACGCTGCGCCCGAAGGCTCGCGCCTCTGCCAGCAGCGGCGCCTCGCCGTTGCTCTGCGCCCGATCCAGTCCGGCGATGCCATCCGAGATCACCGCCACCCTCACGTTGGAGCCATCGACGTTGAAGCGCGCGCGGGCCAGCGAGGCGTTCAGCGCTTCGTCGCCTTCCGTCAACGCCGCGCCCGCCGAGAACCGCGCATACTGCGGCTCCGTCACGGCGACCACGCCGGGAACGTTCCTCAATGCTTCAAGACGCTCAGCCGGCAGCAAGCCCTGCCAGCGCCCCAACTCAGGGACGCCGATGGTGATCTCGAATCCCGCGTCGCGCAGACGCTGCACCGTGTCCGCGCGGACCTCGTCGACCCGAACGTCGAGATGCAATCTGACATCGGCGGAGGACGCGATCCCCGCCGACGCGGCGATCGCCGCTGCGACGAGGCAACCCAGAGCCAGGAGTCGAATCAGGTGGCGCATGCGGCGAGATTACTTGAGAACGCTGATCCCTTCTGTGATCGGCGGACCGAATGATCGCGCCGGAGGTCATTGGATCGACAGGAGCGGGATACACCGCGCGGACGGCAGATACACTCATCTCGTGCCCTCCACGCTCGGTCTGCGAAACGGATTTGCCTGGTGGTTGCCGCTGTGTACGGCGGTGCTCGGCGCGCTGATCGCCGTCTTGCTGTCGCAGGCGACCTCCGCGGCCTGGGACGCCGACGTCCATCTCTGGGCGAGCGACGATCGCCCGGCGTCCGAGTACGCGAACCTGCTGCTCGACCACTCGGTCCAGCAGTCGGCGACCAATGGCATGATGGCGAGCGAGGACGGCTTGCCCCAACTCGACGGTGTCGCCGTCCAACTGAACGACACCTTGATCCGCGTGACCGTTCGCGCGCCTCGTCAGTCCGATGCGGAAGCCCTGGCGCTGTCGCTCGCACACGCCGCCGTCGACGAGGCGCGATTCCGCTTCGGCAACGAGTCGGGACTCGATCTGCTCGGGCTGGTCCAGCCGGGCGCTCGCAAGGTCTCGCCCGCGACCGAGTGGTCGGCGGCCTGGGCCTCGGCGGTCGGCCTGTTGGTCGGCCTGGCTCTGGCCGCGACGACGGCGCGGGTGGTCAGGCGGCCCCGGACGACGCTGGGCCGGCTCGGTGGAGTCGGTCTGCGCCCCGTCGCCGTGATCACTGGCGACGCGGAGCGCTCCGCGGGCGTCGAGGTGTTTGCGGCATCCGGAGGCGCGGTGAGCGCAACCCTGGAGAGGGGCCGACCCGACGATGATGCGGTGCTGCTTGCGAACGCGATGAATCCCGTCTCGGGCATCATCGCCTTTGTCCCGCTCGACGACGCCTCGGGCGTCAGCGCGACCCTCATGCAAGCCGCTCGCACACTCGCCGCGCGCGGGAACTCGGTGATCTGGCTGGACGGACGGCGACCGGCGTTCGAGCTGGGGTACGGGACGCCGCCCGCGTGGCTCCTCGGCGCGGACTGGTCGCCCGTCGACCGCTCGCAGCTCATCCTCCGCACCGCCGCGCGAGCGCTCCGGCCCAATGGCTACGTGCTCCTGCCGACCGATCCGCTGTCCGACCCGTCGGCGCTGGAACTGGCCCGGTCGGCGGTCGGCGTCATCCTGCTGGCGCGCGCAGACGCGTCGGAGGAGGAGCTGGTGATGGCAAGGGACACGCTGCGCGCCACACGGCTGCTCGGCGTCGCGCTGACTCAGGCGCAAGCCCGCGATCTCCACGAATTCGAGTTGGCCCGCACGACCGAGTAGCGAGTTCAGCCGCCGTTCAGAGCAGCACACCGAGAGGCTCTCCGATGTACTTCGAGTTACCCGTAGACCTGGCCGACTTGCAGTCGCGCATCCTCACGTTCGTCGCCGAGGAGCTGGACCCCATCACTGAAGGCGCCGACCCGGAATCGCCTTCGCCCGAACTCCGCCGCGAGATCGCGCGTCGCTCCGATGCCGCGGGCTTCTATCGTCTCGCGGTGCCGGAGTCGGACGGCGGATTGGGCGGAGGACCGCGCGTACTCACTGCGGCGCGGGAAGCGCTGGCGCTGAGTGGTAATCCGCTCGCATCGAGGGCGCTTGGCTCCGGGCCGGGGATCATGCGCCTCGCCGACAACGACGCGCAGCGAGAAGCGCTGTATGCGCCGGTCATGCGCGGCGAACGAAGCGCCGCATTCGCCTTCACCGAAGGACTGCGCGGCGACGGCACGCAAGGTCCAACACAGGCGACACGCGCGACCCTCGACGACGGCGCCCATGGCTTTCTGCTGTCAGGCGCGAAGGGCATCGTCAGCGGCGGCGCGACATCCGACTGGCTGGTGGTCGTCGCCAATGTCCCGGATGAAGGTACCGCGTTGCTGGTTGTCGACCGCGAGGCCGACGGCGTGACCGAGGGCGAACTGGGCGCATCGATCGACGGCAGCACGCATTCGCCCTTCACGTTCGACGAGGTCCAGGTTCCCGTATCGCGGCTGCTCGGCAAGGTGGGCGATGGCCTGCCTCGGGCAATGCAGAACATCGACAGGATGCGGCTCGGGGTCGCGGCCGAGTGCGTCGGCTGGTCGCGCTGGGTGACTCGGACGACGCTCAAGCGCATCGAAGGACCGCACCGCAGCGGTCAACCGCTGGCCGAGCAACAACAGGTCCAGGCGATCTTCGCCGACATGGTCGCCGACACATTCGCCGCTCGCGCCGCGCTGTATCAGGCAGCCTCGGCTCGTGAGTCCGACGAGCCGACAGCCGGCACGCAGGTCGCGACGGCCAAGTGGCTGGCCTCCGAGTGTCTGCACCGGACTGTGGATCGAGCCATCCAGTTGCACGGCGCGCAGGCGCTATTGCGAGGACACGCCCTGGAGCGCCTCTATCGCTGGAGCCGCTCACTGCGAATCGCCGAAGGCCCAACCGAGCTGCTGCGCCTGACGGTCGCGCGACACGTCCGCCAGAACGGCGTCGATTCGCTCTGACTGATGCAGACCACATAGCTCGCTGACGCCGCAACACGGCGAGGAGCGGAATGCGAGAGGTCGACTCGATCCTGGCGGTTCCGAGTTGAACGCCCGGAATCGCCATCGAACCGGAGGACCGACTATGCGGCGTACTCGCGGGCCAGGTTGTCGAGCAGGTCGACCATGAGGTGTGGGGCGGAGAAGAATGGCGAGTGGTCGGTGGCCCACTCGACGACTCGGTCGGCGCGGCGGGCGAGCGTCCGCTGGCCTTCGGCGAGCAGTGCCTGGTCCTCGGTGCAAACCACATAGGTCGTGGTGATCTTGTTCCAGGCAGTGTCGCGCGGAGCATCGCCGAGGGGGATGGCGGCCTCGTCGCGGACCAGCTCACCCATGGCTCGTTCGTAGTCTTCGTCCGAGCATTGACCGTAGAAAATGGGCCGGATCAGGTCTTCCTGGACGGTGGTCGATCCGTCCTCGCCCGCTTGGATCGCACCGACAAGTACGGGATTGGCGAAGTTGTCGGGCATCGAGCCGTCGGTGTCGGGCATGATCGCAGTGAGATAGACGAGATGCTTGACGTTGTCATTGCCCAGGGGCGCCGTGGTAATCGGAACGCCGCCGAACGAGTGGCCCAGCAGCACGACCGGACCGTCCACTTCGTCCAGCGCGGCGCGTACGATCGCCTCGTTCTCGGCGGAGTCGGTGACGCCGCGCAGCGTTCCGCTGGCCTCGTGCGTCCGGCGTCGCTCAACGTTGACAACCGGCACGCCTCGCGCATCGAGGCCGGCCACGACCTTGTCGAAACACCATGGTCCATGCCATGCGCCATGCACCAGTACGACAGTTGCGGGCGTGTGTTGCGAAGTCGTCATTGGGGTCCTCCAGGGGGGTTTAGGACGGGAATCGATCAGTCGTGTCCGGCTCGAACTGTACGCCAAACGTGTTGAGCGCCATCGAGACGATGTGATACTGACCGACCGCGAACACGGTGTCCATCAGTTGCTCGGTCGTATAGCGCTCAGCCAGCTTGTTCCAGGTGTCGTCGGAAATGAACGCGTCGTGGTGCAGCTCGTCCGCCGCGCGCAGCAGGGTGGCGTCGAAGTCATCCCAGCCCTCCGCATCGGGACCGAGCGTGACACGCCGGATATCCTCGTCGGTGAGGCCGACCGAGCGTCCGAATCGCGAATGCTGAGCGAATTCGTACTCCGATTGGCAGTTCCAGCCGGTCCGCAAGATCAGAAGCTCGCGCTCGCGAAACGGGAGCGAGGTCTCACGCATCACATGGTTCGTGAATGCCTGTCTCGCTCTCGCCAATGCCGGATACTGCGCGATGGCCCGTTGCACGTTCAGGGGCGCTCGGCCGCGTCCGGCGGCGGCGAGGATGTCTCGCTGCTCGTCGGTTGCGTCTTCGTCGGAGACGGGTTCGATCCGGGGTTGAGAGAGTCTCATGCATCACCTGCCGGAGGCAGGATAAAGGATGGTCGGAGCGGCCGGATTTGAACCGGCGACCTCTTGACCCCCAGTCAAGTGCGCTACCAAGCTGCGCCACGCTCCGCCGCTGGTCATCGTATCACCAACGTGGCGATTCCCCCGCGGACCTGATCGACCCGCCACCCAGCCCACATCGTTCTCGATACAGCACGGCCTTGCTATATGGGGTGTAGCATGTCGTGATGGCGCTCAACAGACTCCGATTCCACAACATCCTCGTCCAGGAGATGGATGTCAGGTCGGAGACGGCTGAGCGTCTCACCGACCTCGTCGACGAGGCTGTTCAAGATGGCAAGGACGACTTGGGCACCAAGACTGATCTGGAGCGACTTCGACTTGAGTTGCTCGCCGAGATGCAAAGCCGATTCAATTCTCATCTGCGCTGGGTCATGGCAATGTGGGGTTCCACGATTGCAGCAATCGTTGCGCTTGCGGTCGCGATCATTGTGCGCGGAAGCTAGGGGCTATCTCCAATGGAGCAAAACAACCGGCTATTGCGCCGCTTGTCGCGGTAGTGTTGCCGCGTCGGGCAACGAAGCAGGTGTCGCTCGCGACGAGATACCCGCGACAAGCGCGGGTATGACGGAAAACTCTGAGACGCTTCCCCTAATGTAAACCGGCCTGAGTCAAGCTTCGTTGGGGCGCTTGAGCATCATGCCGGTTCGTCGGCACTTGACGACCAGTTCGCCCCGCTGATTGATGCCTCGGTGTTCGAAGGTCACGATGCCCCGGTCGGGGCGGCTTCTCGACTCTCGACGATCGATTACTTCCGTCTCGCAGGTGATCGTGTCGCCGATGAAGACGGGATTGGGGAAGGTGGTCTCGTCGAAGCCGAGATTGCCGAGTGTGGTGCCGAGCGTGGTGTCGGTCACGCTGAGACCGACTGCCAGACCAAGGGTGAAGATGCTGTTGACGATGCGTTGACCGAACTGCGTGTTCCCCGCGAACTCTGCATCGAGATGCAGCGGCTGACTGTTGTGTGTCAGCGCGGTGAAGAGCAGATTGTCGGCCTCGGTCACGGTGCGCGAGGGCTCGTGACGGATCACAAGCCCCGGCTCTAGTTCCTCGAACCACTTACCGGCCATTGCAGCCTCCCGCGCTAGGCGAATCGAGCCATATCGTCGGCGGCGTACTGCGCGACTGCGCGATCGGCGCCTGCTGTCTCTTCCAGTCGCTGCAGCAAGTCGGAGAGCTGTGCGGCCGGAATGGCGCAAGTCATCTCTGCGTTTGGCATCTGCGTGCGGACTCGCGAGAGCTGGCAACCGACCGAGGCCGCCATCTCGCCGGCTTTGGCGATGGCGATGATGTGACACTGCGGCTTGCCTTCGATCCTCAGCGCGGGGAAGGCATCGTGCAGGACCATGAGCTGGCGGCCGGTGATGCGCAGCAGGACGACATCGGGGTCGCTTGGCGACTCGCCCAGCGGTCCGTAGACAACCTCTTCCGGCGTCTCCTGGACGACGGGAATGCCCATTGCCGCCTCAGCCGTGACCCAGCCGGACTCGAGCAGCGCGCCGACGTCGCCCTTTTCGAGCACATCGCCCAGCTCGAGGAATCCGTGGGTGACCGATCCGACCGAGCAATTGGCGTGGTCGGCGGCGACCGTCGAGAAGGTCTGGTCGGCGGCGTGCATCCAGAAGACGCAACCTGCCGGTACACGGCCCGTGCGACCATCGTCGGCCGGCTCCGGCATCGGGTTGTCGAATCCTGCGACGCCCGAGGGCTCATCGTGGAACGTGATCGCGAGCGGCTGGTTCGCCAGTCCCAATGCGCCCTGAAGCTGAACTGAGAGGTCTGCCCAATCGGTCATGAATGCCTGCTTTCCGGCTCTGGATGATCGTGCGCATCGGTTGCTTCCGAGCCTGGCGCCCGGAAGGCTTCGCGCAGCATCGGCCTGATGCTAGGCCAGTGACTAGGCAGCATCAATGCAGTCATGGTCAGGTAGAACACCCCGAACACGATTCGAGGCGTATTGTCCTCCTGGAAAAAGAACTGCGTGATGAGCTGGGCGAGGAAGATACCGAGCAACGCGAAGCCCGCTCTCGCCGTCAAGCGTTTATCGATGATCAGCATCACGCCGAACGCCGATTGGGCAGCGGTGATGAACACTTCAGCCTGCTGCACGTCGCTGGAGATGATGCCGCTGACGGAGCCGCCTGCAGCGATGAAGGCGATTGGGATTGATCCGATCAACAGCGTCCACTGGTTGACCTTGCTGGAGATCAACATGTTGACGCCCAGGCCAGCGGATCCTCGCCAGACCAGATAGAGCGCGGCGAGGAACTCGGGCGACTCGGACGCCAGCGGCGCGATCCACTGGATGACGAAGAACTCGCCGATCCCGACATCGCGGCCGATCTGCTCGAGCCCATGCACAAACGGCTCGGCGGACATGGCAATGACGATCGCGGAGTACGCGATGATCGCGGTCACGAGCGCCCGTCGCTGCGCGGTCGGCAGATTGCCAATCCTGGCGGCCGGGCCTTCAAGCTCAGGTTCCTCGACCGGCGATCGCGTCAGTCGGATCACATACCAGAGGAAAAGCAGGCCGAGCACGACGGTGTCCTCGATCGCGACCCGGCCCTTGGCCACGATCACGAATGAGTAGAGCGTGGCGACGGCCAGGATGCCAATGTCGAGGCCAATTCCGCCTGGCAGGGTGAGCAGCGGCTCCTCGGGATCCTCCGGTCGGCGCCGTAGGAATCGCCAGGAGCTGCGCAGGGCGGTAACGACCAGGTGTCGCGGGCCGTTCGCCCTCCAGGCGAAGAGGAAGATGACCATGGCCCAACCGACCCCCAACAACAGCCGGTTGGCGCCGGTCATGTTGGCCAACGCGAGCTCGTCTTTGCCCGGGATGCCCTTGCCCGCCTCCCAGGCAAGGAGGAGGTCGACCGCGTACTCGGGCAGCACGGCAATGAACGCCACAACCGCGACCGAGAGCGCCGCCGGAATGTCGTGCTGTGCAGCTTCTGCACCGGTCGAGATGAGAAAGGCGGCCGAGAGGATGCCCAGGCCGAAGATCGCGACTTCAGCCTCGGTACCGAGGTGAATCCCGCCCAGGCGGACGATCAGAGCGGGCAACCCAATCAAGGCCGAGCCAGCCAAGAGGGTCCAGGACGATCGGAGGTTCACTTGGTCAGGTTACTTGCCGTCTTGGATTCACTCAGTCAGGCGTCTCTGGATCATCCGTTGCTTCGGGAGCGGGCTTGACCTTCACGGAACGTCGCAACTGGACGCGCAGCTTGCCCATGAGCCCCAGCCAGATCGCAGCATCTTCCCGAGTGACGATCTCGCTGGTGTCGTGCGAGTAGATGTTCCGCACGCCTCGGACGATTCCAACCAGAAGGTGACGGAGCGCAGCATGTTCGTTCTGCTCCCGATCGGTGGACCGAGCGTTGATCTCAAGCAGCGGTTGTTTGTCGGCATATGCAGCCTGGACCAGGTTCACGCCGTCGATGTCGATTCTGCCGCTCCTCAGTTGAAGCTCATTGAGCAAGTCCTGCGCCTCATGCCGGATCGCATCGCGTGGAAAGCCGGAGGTAAAGAGACTGAGTGCGTACTCGCTGACGCCGGCCTCAGCAAGATTGATCACCACCTCAAGCGAGGCGTCGGGGTTTGCAGTCATGAGGTCGTCAGCCGTTGCGCGAGTTCGCGCACGGCGAGCACGCCCTCACGGGTCAATCTCAATACACCGTCTTCATGCTGCTCGACGATGCATTGCTCGGCGTAGCCGCGCGTCAACAGATTCGAGACCAGCGTCTCGGCATTGGGAATCCGGTTACCGCTCAACGAATCGCACACATCGCGCAAGGTCGTCTCGACGCCCACCGCGATGCGACCGGCAACCGTCAGCAGACCGATCTCGCAAACGGCGTTCTCGCTCGATTCACTCAGGAGCTGTCTGGATGCCTTGAGTCTTGGCTCTCGGCTGCACACGTCGTACAGGTCCTCAGCAGCTCTTCCCGAAGTCCGCAAGTAGGCTGCAATCTCGCTGGTTCGCAGTTGCGGTGTTGAAAACAGGTCTGCGTCGTCTATCTGGTGAACCTCGTACTCGTCCCTATCTTCGGGTGGCAGCTCTTCAACGACGATCTCCGACTCGCCTCGTGTCAGCATGGACTCAAGCACGAGTTTGAAGGCTGCCTCCCTCGTCGCGGGGTCGACGCCGTCGCCAAGTTGAGAAGTCGCCGCCCACGCTTCCCTGACGGCGCTCGCCATCGCCTCTCCTGCCTCGGTTTCGGGCCCGGCTGTGGATTCCGTCACCATGTCGCTCTCCCTGATGCACAAGCGTACTAGGTCGCGTGGAGTCTTGCTAGCACATCCGACAGTACCGACTCCCATGGCGACTCGGCGAGACGGCGAGCGGGGGTGTAACGGAGTTGGCTGGCGCCGATGCGGATCTGGCGCGGTAACCGAAGCCGGCGTTGGGCATCGCTGAATCTGAGGCCTGGCGCGAGACGGATTACGACCTGCTCACCTTCCGACTGGATCGACTCCGCTCCGATTCTTGAGGCGAGCAGTTTGATCCTGAGCGTGGACAGCAGGTTTTCGGCCGGGAGCGGCAGGGGGCCGAAACGGTCGTCGAGTTCCTGCGCGAGGGCATCGACCGCTTCGGGCGACTCCGCAGCCGCGAGTCTCTGGTAGAGCGTCATGCGCAGGCCGACATCGTCGACATAGGACTCGGGCAGGAAGCTGGGAATCGCCAGGTCGATCGTGACTCGGGTTCCGCGTTGAGGCCTGGGCGGTCGCTGGCCGGAGCGTTTCGCCCTGGCTCGTTCGACCGCCTCGCCGAGGAGCTGGGTGAAGAGCGTGAAGCCGACCGTACCGATGTGCCCGGACTGTTGCGCGCCGAGCAGGTTGCCTGCGCCCCGGATTTCCAGGTCCTTGAGCGCGATCTGGAAGCCCGCGCCCAGGTCGTCCGCCTCGACGATCGTCGCCAGACGCCGCTGGGCGACCTCGGAGAGCGAGCGGTACGGCTCGGTCATCAGGTAGGCGTAGGCGCGAGCGCTGGAGCGCCCGACCCGGCCGCGTAGCTGATACATCTGAGCAAGACCCAGGCGCTCGGCGCGGTCGAGGATGATCGTGTTGACTCGAGGGATATCGACGCCCGACTCGATGATCGTTGAACAGACCAGCACGTCGGCTTCGCCGTTCGTGAACTGCTCCATGTGCTCGCGGAGCGAATGCGAGGGCATCTGACCGTGTGCGACGAGGAAGCTTGCCTCGGGAACGAGACGTCCGAGTTCCAGCGCTTCCCGGTCGATGGTCCGCACCTCGTTGTGCAAGAAGTAGACCTGTCCGCCGCGGTCAAGCTCGCGCAGGATTGCCTCGCGGATCACGGTGTCGTCGCGCTCCATCACATACGTAGTGATCGGCAAGCGTTCTTCGGGCGGCGTGGCGATCGTCGACATGTCGCGGATTCCGGTCACTGCCTGATGCAGGGAACGCGGGATCGGCGTTGCCGAGAGCGTCAGGACATCGACTTCCTGGCGCAGCTTCTTGAGACGCTCCTTGTGCTCGACGCCGAAGCGGTGCTCTTCGTCGATGACCAGTAGACCGAGGCTTTTGAAACCGATGTCCTTTTGCAGCAGTCGGTGCGTGCCAATCACGATGTCGGCAGCGCCGGCCTTCAGCGCCTCGACGGTGTGTTGTTGCTCTCGCGATGTGCGCAGCCGCGACAGCAGGTCGACCCGGACCTGCATGGCCGCGAGCCGCTGGCAGAAGGTGTCGTAGTGCTGCTGGGCGAGCACAGTAGTCGGCACGAGCACGGCGACCTGGTGGCCCGACATGACCGCCTTGAACGCCGCTCGGATGGCGACCTCGGTTTTGCCGTAGCCGACATCGCCGACGACGATCCGATCCATCGGCTTGTTCGCCTCCTGATCGGCGCGCACATCTTCGATGGCGCGGTGCTGATCGGGAGTCTCGATGTACGGAAACGACGCTTCGAGCTCGATCTGCCAGGGCGTGTCGGGTTCGATCGCGATGCCCGGTTTGGTCTCGCGAGCGGCGTGAAGCTCCAGCAGTTCGTCGGCGATATCGGCGACCGCGCCGCGGACGCGGGCTTTGGCTCGCTGCCACTGTCCACTGCCGAGCCGGGTGATCGTCGGGGGCGCGTCGGATGGTCCGACGTAGGGTTGAACGCGGTCCAGCTTGTCGGTCGGAACGAGCAAGCGGTCGTCCTGGGCGAAGCGAATGTCGAGATACTCGCCCTCGCGATCGCCGATGCGCTGTTGGACGACGCCCTGGAATCGGCCGATGCCGCTATCGATGTGCACAACGAAATCGCCGGGCTTCAGCGTTTCGAGCAGATGCGGGTCCGATTGCGGCGCTTCCCGCGACTTGAGCGGCCGGTGCTGCCTGCGGCGCTCGAATCCGAAGATTTCGGTGTCGCTAATCAACGTCACGAGCCGTTCGCCCGTTTGCGGATCGTCGAGCTGCCAACCCTCGGCGAGCGGCGCTCGTCCGACGCTGATGGCGGATGCGTTCGGAGGAGACTCCGGTTCGAGCCGTGCGAGCGGCAATCCAAGGTCGGCCATCAACTCGGACAGCCGGGCCTCCTGGAGCGACACCAGCACCGTTGCTCCGTTGCCTTGCGCCTCACGGAGCGATTCGAAGAGCTGGGTCAGCTTGCCGGCAAGCCGGGGTGTCGAATGGAAGGGCAGGCGCTGTTCGCCGCCGGCCAGGCGCGAGAGCTTGCGCGTCGCTTGAACCGCATGGTCAAGCCGAGCTTGCAGCTGTTCGCCAGACAACCAGGGATGCGGCAAGCCGAGCGGAATGCGTCCGCCTCGCTCGAGTTCCTCGCGAGCGTGAATGGCTCGCTGGTCGCGATCTTCCGCACGAGCCGACAGGTCGTGCGCCTCGTCGATGATGATCAGCGCGTCCGGAGGTAGATGATCGAAGATCGTGCCCGGAGCGAGGAACTGGGTCCAGAAGTCGGGCCTGGACGGTTGTCCGCCGGCGCGGAAGTGCTCGATATCGAGCGCGAGTACGGCGGCCTCGGCGTTGGTTTCCGGGGCTGCGGGATCGTTGGTCGAGCACGAATCCACCGACTCCAACAACCGCTCAATCAGCTGCTCGGTATCCGCGTCGGAGGTCCATTCGCGCGCCGACCGGAGGGCGAATGCATCGACCAACGTGGTCGAACGTTGGGATCGCGGATCGAAGCGGCGGATCGACTCGACTTCATCGCCGAACAGTTCGACGCGGATCGGCTCTTCGTTGGCCGGCGGCCAGAAATCGACGATTCCGCCGCGAACGGCGAAGGCCGCTGGCTCGACGACGACTCGCTCCCGCTCGTAGCCATTGGCGTCCAGGTAGCGGACGAAGTCGTCAAGGCGCAGGTCGCCTCCCTGGTGCATGGCCAGCGGCGCAGCCGAGACCGAGACGGTCCGTTGCGAGACGGCGTCCACATCGGCGACGACGATTGGCGAGTCCGTGCGCAACGCCTCCACAACCGTCAGGCGCGCCTCGATCAGATCGGGAGCGGGTCGCTGCCGTTCGTACGGCGCGGTCTCGCGAGCGGGAAACTGCAGCAGCCGGTCGCGGTGCTCGGCTGTCAGCCAGAGCGGTAGCGCGTCTGCAAGGTCGGCGGCTGCTGTCGGGGTGGGAGTCAGGATCAGCACCGGCGGCTGGTGTCTCGCCGCGAGGGTGGCGATCACGGCCGGCTTGGCGGCATCGGGGAGGCCGAGGAGCGGCTGGTCGTCGAGTGTTTCCACGGCCCGGAGGACAGCCGGGCCCAGCCCTGCAAGCAGGCCAGGCGGCGTGTCGTGCGGGTCGGTAGCGCTCACGCGCACCTACTCCGTCCGTTGGTAACCCCACTCAGCGTAAGCGAGTGAGGAAGCGGGCGGCAAAGGCGACGGTCAGCTCTGGCTGGTCTGGACGAGTCGGTGCGGGCCGATGAAGCCGATGTGTACTTGTCCGGTGCGACCCTTGACGTCGTCGTGGAAGTAGAGACGCGGGATGTGCTGGCCGCCGCCCTCGGAGATCTTGAGGTGGGCCTCCATGTGCTGATAGCCATTGGGCGAGACCTTGGGATCGACCAGGAATCGCCGCATGCGCCAGAGACGACTGTCGTTCTTGACGGTGTCCGACTCCTTCATGGCGAGCTTCTGCGGCGACGCGTACCAGGTGTGCGGGCTGCTGCTGTGCTCGCACCACTCCCAGAATCCACCGGTAAAGAACTCGGCTTCCTCGGCGTACGCCTGGAGCGCCTGGATGCCCTTCCATAGCTCTCGCGCCCAGTCGGACGACTTCTCGTCGGCCTCGATGGCCTCGATTTCTTTGAGCGCCGCTTCGGGCAGGACGACCCTGTCGCACTTCTCGCGAGCCATCTCAATCACGCCGGTGATGGTGACCTGCATCGCCTCCTCGGCGATCTCCTCGGCCAGATCCTCCGGCGCGGGACCACGCTCAATCAGCGCTGCGGCGTAGCTGTCGCTCTTGGCCTGGAGCTTGCGATTCTCCTCGTGGATTTCATCAAGCGACTCGGTAAGCTCGGCGATCCGCGCCTGGGCGGCCTGGTGACGATCGTTCAAGCTTTGGGTCTCCGCCTGGTGAGCGTCGCTTGTGCGTCGGAGTTGCTCGGCGTGTTCGTCCGCCTCTCGCTGCAAGGCGCTTTGCTGTAGACGCGCCGATTCGACCTCATCGCGCAACGCGGCAATCTGCAGTTCCAGTTCGGCGACTCGCTCCGAGTCGTCGTGGCGATTCGACGTTTCGATGAATGAGAGCGCTCGCGCCTGGATTTCGCCCAGGGACTCCACGAAGCGGCGCGCGTCGGCACGGATCGTGTCCTTGTCCGTTTGGTCGAGGTAGTCGATCAGCTCTCGGGCCGAGGGATACAGGACTCTCGCGATCATGCACGCAGCCAGCGCCTCCAGGGCGTCGGCGCTTCGCTCGCTATTGCGTCTGGACATGACTCGATTCGCCTTCTGCACTCACTTCACTGGTGCTGACATTGCGGTTGTACCGGTTCATCGCCGATTCCACGCCGTGTTCGAGCAAGTGAACGACGGCCTCGGCGGTGCGCTGTTCCGCATCGTGCAGGAGCCGGCGCTCGACCGGCGTTGGATCCGACAGGAGCCAGCCTGCTACGTCATCGGGATGATGAGACGGCTTGCCGTCGACCATCGGACGACCGACGCCGATGCGGACGCGGGGAAAATCGAGCTCGCCGATCACGGAGCGGATCGATCGCATCCCGCGCTGGCCGGCGTCGGAACCGGAGGGACGAATCCGAATCCGTCCCGCTTCGAGGTCAAGTTCATCGACGAGCAGGATGAGATCGGCAGGGTCGGCGCGGTACTTGTCGAGCAGGGACTGGACCGCCTTGCCCGACTCGTTCATGAACACGCGCGGCAGGGCAACGGCGACGGGGCCGAACTTAGTCTCGCCCTGGGAGAAGCGATAGCGGGCCTCGCGCTGAGGCTGGGCCAATCCGAGCCGCTTGAGGACGCGCTCGGCGGCGCGGAGCCCGGCATTGTGCCGGTTCTGCGAGTAGTCAGGGCCGGGATTGCCGAGCCCGACGATCAACCGCGCGCCCGCAAGGGGCTGCACTCCACGACGTTTGAGTTTGGGCTTGAGCCTGGACAGTCTGGCCATGCGCTCAGTGTCGCACGGCGCGGAGCCGTACGCGACCACGGTCCGGTCCCCGATTGCATCGGGGACTGGAATGTCTGTTAGCCGGCCTCGCCGACGTACTTCTCGCCGAGCGCCGTCTCCCAACGCAGGTAGTGCTGCATGTCGGCGAAGCCTCGCTGGGGGCCAAATGCGAGGATGTCGTTGGGCGGCGTGCGCACACCGCTTAGACCGTACTCGAGCGGCAAACCCGCCGTCTCGTAACCGACCATGCCTCCCTGCATTGCCGCGACGTTGCGCCGTCCGAGCCGACTGAGCGTGCTCGCGGCGAGCAGCGACTGTTCACCGCTCTGGCAGACGACGATGATCGGCGACGAGTGCTCCGGGGCTAGCGTCTCGATGTCCCGCTCCAGCCATCCTCTCGGCGCCCAGCGAGCGCCTGGGGGATGCGCTTCGGCAAACTGCTGGCTGGTGCCGACATGCAGGAGGACCGCGTCGGCATGATCGAACACTTCGCCGGGGGAGACCAACGAAACAGATTCGCGAGCTTCGGTCAGCAGGCTCGGTTCTCCAGTCGCTGAGCCGGAGTCCAGTTCCCTCCCCGCCGACGTCCAGGCATGGACTCCGCCGTCCAGCGCGTAGATGTGTCGATGCCCCATCTGCCGGTACCACGATGCGGTGAGCGCGGCGCGGGCGACGCCGTCGCAGGCGAAGACGATGGGCGCGTGGTGGACGACCGCGAGATCGTCGCTGCGCTGCACGGCCTGGCCTCCCGGGAACCAGCGGAATCCGGGGATATGACCGGCGTCGTGCTCGGCGTCAGTGCGGACATCGATGAAGTAGACGCTTTCGCTGCGCGAGCGCTCGCGCAGTTCATCCAGCTCGCCCACACCAATGAGCTGCACGCCGTCTTCCTCGGCGCAGCGTCGCGCGTACTGCTCGGCGGCAGCCTGTCCCTCGGGCGTCACCGACGGCAGCGCGTCTCGGTCTGCGCCGAACTCGAGCTCGTGCCCGGCCAATAGCCAACCCGAGGTGCCGTTCTTGAGTCCGACCACTTCACGTTCCAGCGACATCCGCTGCAGCACGCGGGTGCCGATGATGCTGCGTGTGCGCCCTGCGCAGTTGACCACCACGGTCGCGTCGGAGGGCGCGTCGGCGAGGATGTCGGTGATGCGGAAGGCCAGCTCGCCGCCGGGCACGCTGCGTCCGCCGGGGATGCAGGCGCGGCGAAACTCCTCAGGCGTGCGCGTATCGAGAATCACCAGCGGGTCGCCGCGTTCGATTCGCGTCTGCAAGTCGTCGGCGTCGATTTCGGGCACATGGTGGACCACCTCGACGCGCTCGCCGAAATCCTTGCTCGGCACATTGACGCCCCACTCGGTGGGCAGTTCCAGGAACGCCCAGCGATTGGTCCCGCCTGAGAGGGTCGAGACATCGGTGTAGCCCATCCGCTCGGCCGTGTCGGCGGCGTAGTGCGCGCGCTGCTCGTCCTCGTCGCAGAGGACGATCGGCGTGTCCGGATGAGGGACCGCAAGCGGCAGTTCAAACTCCAGCATCCGCCTCGGGATCAGGCTCGATCCGACGATGTGCGAGGCGTTGTACTCGGGAGGATCGCGGACATCGATCAAGGCGATCGGCGCGTCGGCGGCGCGTCGGCGGTGGAGGTCGTCGGGAGTGATTGGAGTTGGCATGGCAGAGGCCTCGCTGGTTGACTACGGCGATACGCTAACAGGGTCCCAGAGAAGATCAGATATCCTGACCTCAGCGACGGAGGGCTGCTTCACGATGGCGAGCATCGATCAGACCAAGCTCCGCGAGGCGCTGCTGGCGCGCAATCTGTGTGACGCACAGACCGCCGTCTCGATCGGCGAAGTCTGCCAGGAGCTTTGGCAGGATGCGACTCGCGATTTCGCGAGCGAAGACAAGATTGCCCTGGCTATTGTGGATCTAAAGGTGTCCTTGCTGGAGGCGATCCACGAGAACGAGCGCGCCTTCTCGGCTCAGTTGCTGGAGATCCGACGGGAGACGGATGTCTTTCGCCGAGAGCAGGCAGAGCGCGACGCCGAGTTTCGCCGAGAACAGGCAGAGCGCGACGCCGAGTCTCGCCGAGAACAGGCAGAGCGCGACGCCGAGTCTCGCCGAGAGGTCGCGGAGCGCGATCATCGACACATTGAGGCTCAGGACCGGCGGGACAACAGAATGCGATGGCTGGTCGGGATTGGGTTTACCGCATTCGGGGCACTGGCTTCACTACTTGCGGTGTTCGCATGACGAGACCATCCTCCAAATCGCAGTGTGGAGTCACACATTCTAGTTGCAGTACTGCTCTATAGACATTGCAACAGCAGCGAATCGCGGCTCAAGCGCCAGAAATTCTTCCCCCGCCTCAATCATCAGACCAGGGTTCTCTTGCTCAATCGCCAAACGGCAGAGGTTGACGGCGAACTTGGTGTCCCCGGCCAGATAGACAATCTCCAATCCAACGCCATATCGGGCATCCAACGGTCGCTCCAGCAGAATGATCTCATCAGCGGCGCTCGAGATCGCTTCCCCTACAGTGGGTAGCCTTGTACGCCACGCTACGTTTCTATTCAATGAAACATCGGCTGCAAACTCCTCATTCAGCGCCAAGAGCTCCAGGAGTTCAGCATCGATATCCGAGAATGCTCGGCTCACCTGGGCGAAATACTGTTCCTCACTTTCACTTGGGCAAGCATCAGCATCATCAGTAGGATCAGAAAGCAACTGTCCTCCTCGATCAACACAAATGGCGAGCAGGCCACTTCGCAGCATCGAGGCTTCATTAGCCATGTCTCGTATCGCTCGGCTAGCCGCATTGCCGTCGTCGCTGGAAGCTGATACGAATTCGTAAGCGCCTTCTTGGCGTTTCTCCATCGATGCGACGAACACTCGAAGTTCTTCGTGCAAGTCCAGAAGGTGGTCCGGGGCATCAATCTCCTCAAACAGCTCGCTCGCTCTCCCAAGGTCGAGCAAGGCAGCCGTGACCAGCCCTGACCACTCCCCCCTACCACGATCTGCGGAGATAGCTCCGTCGAGTTCTCGTTCCAGAATTTCCGATGCAGTCCGGACGGTGTCAAGGATTACGATGGCGTCAGTTATGTAGGACAGCTCCTCGGAAGTCGGGCAGCTTGATTGCCCGCCGGACGGAGGGATGCGGATCTCCTGGCCGATTCGTAACAGGTTGGCGTCCTCGATGGCATTGAACTCGACAAGGACACCCAACGGAACTCCGTGGTCTCGTGCCATCTTGCCTAGCAGGGCGCTGAATGACGACTGGGTTCCACGGCCTTGTCCGACCTCGTCATTCCCGGCCCCAGCCGGGAATCTCGCCCGACCAGATACACCAGCGGAGTGGAACGAGATTCCAGGCAAAGCCTGGAATGACGAGATCCTGCTCCCGGGAGACTTTCAGCAGCCTGCTAGTGCGGAGCATAGAAGTACCCCTGCCTCAGGAGGATCAACGAATTGAGTTACATGAGGTAAATCACACCGCCGCCAGCCCCGAGGCCTTCCTGAGCGCATTGGCTGCCCGCTCGAAACTGGCGAAGGTGGGGATCCCCTCCTCCTGCAGACGCTGCCTGGCTTTCAGTGCCGCCTCTTCCACGTGACTGGGATGCAGCGCGGCGAGGAATGGCTTGTCGCTTTCGTCTCGGAACCGCTTGATGCTGTTGATCAGGCGGTCGAACTCTTCCGGCTTATCCTGCCAGCGGCGGGCCATGAAGGTGGCCGAGAGCTCCATGCCGACGGCGTCGATGTGCTCGTCGGCGTTGAGGATGTCGAAGATCGTGTCGAGATGCTTGGGATCCTGGCCGATCGTGCCGGCGGCATCGAGCGGGTTGCGGTAGCTGCCGCCGATGATGTTGAAGAACTCCGAGAGCTGCGCGTAGCTCTCCTCCGAGAGCGTCGGCACCTTCCAGCCGGCCTTCTCGAACGCGTCGGTGAGCACGACCGACTGACCGCCCGTCATCGCGATCAGGCCCAGCCGGTTGCCCTGCGTGCGCTTCGTCAGCAGCGTCGCCTTGACCACGTCGATCATCTCGTCGAGGTTGTGCACCGCGACCGCGCCCACCTGCTTGATCATCGCTTCCCAGATCGCCTGGTCGGAGGCGAGCGAGGCGGTGTGCGAGCGGATCGCGCGTCCGCCGCCCTCGGTCTGGCCGCCCTTCCAGATCACGACGGGCTTCTTCGCCGCGACCTCGCGCAAGGTCTTGAACAGGCGCCGGCCGTCGCGAGCGCCCTCGATGTACATGCCGATCACTTCGGTCTGCGGATCGTCAGCCAGGTATTCGAGGTAGTCGGCGGCTTCGAGGATGATGCCATTGCCGAAGCTGACCAGCGTCGAGCAGTACAGCCCGTGCGCGGCGCCGGTCAACGAGAAGTTCATCCCGTGCGTGCCAGACTGCGAGACGAAGCCGATGTTGCCCTGCACGCCGTGCGGCTGATCGCGGTTGAAGCGGACGCCGAGTCCCGGTACGTGCAGCCCCATGCAGTTGGGGCCGATTAGCGCGAGTCCGGCCGGATCGGCGATCTCGAAGATCTTGTCCTGCAACTCGACGCCGATATCCTCGCCGGTCTCGGCGAAGCCGGAGGTGAACAGCGTGACGCCGCCCACGTTGGCCTCGACGCAACCCTGAACGATGAACGGCGCGACCTGCCGCGGTACGGCGCAGACGGCGAAGTCGACCTGGTCGGGGATGTCGGTCAGCGACTTGTAGTTGGGAATGCCCAGTTCTTCGATCCCGGGAATCTCGTTCTCGTCGACCTGGACGCTGTAGATCGGGCCGTCGAACACTTTCATCGATTGCAGCCAGCTATAGCCGCTGGCTTTCTTGTCGCCGATGACGGCGACCACCTTGGGCGCGAGCGCGCGGGTCAGGCGTTCACGTGTAACGGCCATTGGGGGTCTCCAGAACTGTGAGCGGAGTCTGCGTTAGTCAGACGAAGTGAGCAGGATGCGGGCGTCAACGGCGACTGCGCCGTCGGGACGGGCGAAGACGGGATTGAGGTCGAGTTCAGCGACATCTGGGTTGGCCTCGGCGAACTCCGAGAGCTGCAGCAGCATCGACTCGATCGCCTCGAGGTTGGCCGCGGGTGTGCCACGGAACCCTTCCAGCACGGGGAAGCCCTGGATCTCGCGGACCATCTCCGATGCGTCACGCGGTTCCAGCGGGACGATGCGGAAGGCGACGTCCTTGAGCACCTCGACGAACACGCCGCCGAGTCCGAACATGAGCACGGGGCCGAACTGCTGATCCTGGGTGATGCCGAGAATCACCTCGGCGCCCGGCTCGGCCATCGGTTGCACAGAGAGTCCCTGCAGTTCGGCGCCGGGCGCGGCAGCCGCTACGCGCTCGTGGATGGCGTCCCAGGCGGCGCGCAACGCGGATTCGTCGGCGATGCCCAGTTCGACGCCGCCGACGTCGGTCTTGTGCGTGATCGCGTCGGAGACGACCTTGAGCGCCACGGGATAGCCGAGCTCGGCGGCGTGCGAGGCGGCCTCGTCAGCGGAAGCGGCGAGGCGGGTCTCGGTCACATTGACGCCGGCCTCGGCGAGTATCTGCTTGGCTTCGACCTCGGACAACAGCGTGCGCTGTTCAGCGCGGGCGGCAGCAATCACATTAGTCATGGGCGTCTCCGGCGGAATGGGCGGTCAACTGCGCGCAGAATACACGCCCACCCGGATTCCCAGTCCCTGCCTCGCGCAGGGACCCGCTCGGCGCCCGGCACGCCTGTTGAGAGCGAACAGGTTCACGCCTCAAGCGGGAACTGGACTGCCCTCACCCCGCGCACCCCGCACAACCTGCTATTCTGTATACGCAGTTTCGCACTTGATACCGTCATTCCCGCCCAGGCGGGGATCGCGCCGGACGACACAGGAGCAGGCCATGGCCGAGGGCGACCCGTTCGAAGACTGGCTCGACATCGTGGAAGCGGCGCGCGAGCTGAACATTCATCCCCAGTCGATGCGCCGGCTGATCAAGCAAGGCCGAGTCCCCGCCCGCCTCTACGGAGGCAAGTACCTGATCGAGCGAGACCAACTGCAGATGTTCAAGTCGAACTACGACCCCCGGCCGGGTCGCAAGCGGTCGCCGCGGCTGCTCTAACGCCCCAGATCCTTAGCCAAACGCGACCAGCAACCCCACCGCGAGCGTCGTGGCCGCGAACCCGAGACCGACCACGCCGATCACCCATTGCTGCAACTTCGCATTGCGCGCATCCTGGTCGTCCCGCCACTGCTGCTGCTTCTCGTCTCGCTCGCGCTCGCGTGCGTCTCTCTGCCGCTCGCGCTCGTCCCGCTCCCGTTCGCGTTGATTGTCTTGTTCACGAAAGTCGCTGATCTCCTGGCGGATTCCATTCATCTCCAAACGGATGTCGGCCATGAACTGGGCCTGTTCGGCCGCGATCTCAGCTCGCTCAACTCGCCACTGTTCGATCAGCTGCTCGAGCGTCGATTGCTGCACATAGGTAACCAGCGCCTGGTCGAAGAGGTCGTCAAGCAGCACCGCCATCGGCTCGGCTTGCCCGTTCTGGCAGACGCCGATGCCGACGAGCCGGTCACGAGTCTCGAGGACGTCGATCGATGACATATCGCTCTTCAATCTGCGGACGCAGGATGTCGGCGAGCAGGTGCGACTTCTCCTCCGTCACGTACCCGTCTGCTACCACTCTCTTCCGGATGTCCTCAAGGATTTCCTCGAGTTTCCACGCCGGAATGGGCTTGGTCTGAGCCTTGTGGACCTTTGCCATACGACCGATTCTACCTTTCTAGTGCGCCGCTGATGCGCCCTCGATGATCTCCTCGACTACGTGCGGCTCCGCCAACGTCGTCACATCGCCGACATTCTCCGGCTCGCCCTCGGCGACTTTGCGGAGGATTCGGCGCATGATCTTGCCTGAGCGGGTCTTGGGCAGGCCTCCGACGAACTGGATCTTGTCGGGGGTGGCGATCGGGCTGATCTCGGCCCGCACCTGGCGCTTCAGCTCGACCGCCAGGTCGGGGCCGGGATCGAAGCCGTCCTTGAGCAGCACGTAGGCGTAGATGCCTTCGCCCTTGATGTCGTGCGGGTAGCCGACGACG
>DAOUKQ010000037.1:0-2872 GCA_034421135.1 Dehalococcoidia bacterium | reverse complement strand
CGCGATCTCACCGACGGATCGGAAACCGTGCTCGATCCGGAACGAGTCTGGGAGCCGCGGCCCTTCCGCATCCCCAGATTCACCGCCGATGGCACCGGGATCGTGTTTTCAGCCGGACAGTTCCTGCCGCAGGTGTCGAGCGAGTTCGTCGGATCGAACGGCCCGGAAGACATCTGGCACTACGACCTCGACACAGGCTCGCTGAGACAACTGGCGGTGATCGGAGAAGACCAGCCCGACTTCGCCCTCTCTGAGGACGGCCGCCATCTGCTCATCCTCGGCGCGTTCGGTGTCTATCTCGTCGCCAATCCCCCCAGCGATCCGCCGTTCGCCATCGCCCCCGGCGAGTACCACGGCAGCCTGGACTGGGCCGGCAGCGTGAGCGAGGCCGAATGGTCGGAGATCCGCGACTCGGTCTACGACCTTCCGGACGCGACCCAATGAAGACCGCGCTGGTCGCTCTGTTGGCGCTGACTGCCCTGCTCGGGGTTCTGCTCTCAACGCAGCCGGCCGACGCCCACGCGCTGCTGGCTCGCGCCGATCCTCCGATCAATGCGTCGCTGCGCGAGTCGCCGACGCGGATCACATTGTTTATGACCGAGCAGTTGCAGCGCACTCACAGCTCGGTCGAGGTGCTCGACAGCGCCGGTCAGCGGCGCGACATCGGCGAGACCGAGTTCTCCGACGAAGTGCCGACCCAGATGGGCGTGCGCGTCCTGAGGCTCGACCCGGGCGTGTACACGGTGGTCTGGGAGACCCTCTCCGAGGTCGACGGACATACCTGGACCGGCTCGTACGTCTTCTCGGTGCTGAACCCCGATGGCTCCGCGCCCGCCGGCAGCGGCGTGGAGATCGACCTGAACCAGCCCGGCCCGCCTGTTGCGCTCGACTCAGCGGTCAAGGCCGTCGGCCTCGGTGCTCTGATCCTGTTCGTTGGCGCGGTGTTCATCTCCGCCCTGTTGCGGCCGTCGCCGCTCCCCCGATTGCTGCCCCTGATCGCGGTCGCCGTGATCGTCGGAATCGCGGCGACCGCCTACGAGGCCATCGCCGGCGCGCTGCGCCTTGGAGACATCGGATTCCTCGGCGACGTGCTGTTCGACAGCCGAAACGGGCTCTGGCTGCAACAGCGCTGGTATGCGCTAATCGTGGCGGCCGTCGCGCTGACCTTCTCACTCCTCTCTCCCTCTCGGACGAGGGGAGATGCCTCCTCTTTTCCCTTTCTCTCCCTACGGGGGGAAGATGCGTCCTCTTCCCTCTCTCCCCCCCTTTGGGGGGGAGATGCCGCAGGCAGAGGGGGGGCGCGCACCCTGCTCACCATCCTCGCCCTCATTGCCGTCGTCTGGCTCGCCTCAGCCTCCGCGATCTCTCACGGCGCAGCGATCGGATCCGGATGGATCTGGGGCGCATTGTTCGACGCCCTGCACCTGAGTGCTGCGGCGCTCTGGATCGGCGGACTCGTCAGTCTTGTGATCGCAATTCGCGGCAACGCCGAGTCTCGAATCGAGTCGGTCAGACGCTTCTCGGTCGTGGCCGCCGCCTCGGTGCCTGTGCTGGTAGCCGCCGGTCTGCTCTCGGCATTGATTCAGATTCCAAACGTCAGTGGAATCGTGGACACCGGCTGGGGCGCGGCGTTTCTGATCAAGATTGTGATTCTGCTGGCGCTCTTCTCCGCGGCAGGCGCCAACGCGTTCTCCCTGCGTCCGCGGGACGAATCGGCCGACGGCCAGGACTCAGCCTTGGCGAAGAGATTCGGCCGGATGATGCGCCTCGAGGCGCTGCTGGGTCTGTCGGTGATCGCCGTCTCGGCTGTGCTCACCCAACTGCCGTCGCCGGCCAGCGCTCAGCCCGAGATCGAGCAGAAGGACAACACCGTCGTCGAGACCGTGTCGCGCGGAGAGATCATCGCCTCGCTCGAGATCTCGCCGAATCTGGTCGGATTCAACACCTGGACGGCCACCGTCACCGGCGCCCAGGACAATCCCGTAGAAGCGCTGCTGCTGCGCTTCCGCTACACCGACCGCAGCGTCGGGCCGGTCACGGTACCAGCGACCCGGATGTCCGAGGGCCGGTTCCAACTTGAGGGAGCCTACTTCGGTCTGCCGGGGAGGTGGACGGTCGAGATGGAACTGCGCCGCTCCACGGGAGATGATCTGGTCGTCGCCGTGCAGAGCGATGTGGAATCGGGTTTCCAGTCATCGCCATTTGCCGCGGATAGCGGCGGCGCGCTGGGATTGCCGCTGACGCAGATGGACTGGAACGGGGTCGGCGCGCTCTGGGCCTTCGTGCTGGGCGGACTGGCCTGGATCAACCGCCCCCGGATTCGCCGGATCTGGGGACCGCGCGGTGGTGATGCGGCCTTCGCCTCGGGTCTGCTTGGACTAATCGTTGCGGTGGTGCTGTTGACGGGCCTGCACGTCGAGCCGGGCCGGACTCTGGCGAATCCGGTCGAGCGGACCGCCGAGTCCGTTGAACAGGGCGCAGCGCTGTTCGCCGCCAACTGCGCCTCCTGTCACGGTGAGACCGGCGCCGGCGACGGACCGCTGGCTGACTCGCTGCCCGCGCCTCCGGCGAACTTCACCGTCCACGTGCCCTTCCATCCGGATGGCGTGCTGTACGCATGGATCACCGACGGGATCCGCGGCACCGGGATGCCCGCCTGGTCGCCCCAGTTGTCGGATCAGGAACGCTGGGACCTGGTCAATTTCCTCAGGGCCAACTTCGATGTCGCCGCTGCGCAGTAATGCGCCTCGCGCTTCAATTTCGCTTGGTCTGCATAGTTGTTACGCTGTAGCTGGAAGCCTGACGTGGCGGTACGCCGACTGGCTCAGGCAACCCGGGCAGGCGGAGCGAGCACAGATCAGGAAATGCCCAC
>DAOUKQ010000036.1:0-2584 GCA_034421135.1 Dehalococcoidia bacterium | reverse complement strand
TATCTCTTCCTCGCGCTGCGTAAGGAATACATCGCCAACGACATCCATGAGTTCTGCACCGAGACCCAGCGGCGAACCCAGACGATCCTGGGGCTGTACGACAACACCGTGCTCCGAGACGAAGGCCGCGAGTGGTTCCGCTGCGGCATGTATCTCGAGCGGGCCGACATGACCAGCCGGATCATCGACGCCAAGTACCACATCCTGCTGCCGGGCGAGGATGCGGTTGGAGGCGCGTTCGACCGCTTCCAGTGGATGGCCGTGCTGCGCTCGGCCTCGGCGCGCGAGGCCTACCGCCGGATGGGCAACAATGAAGTCGACGGGGTCCAGGTCGCGCAACTGCTGATTTTTTCTCAGGAGTTTCCGCGCAGCCTCGCGTTTTGCGTGCAGGCGCTCCAGCGGCACTGCCAGTTGGCGACGGCCCAGACTCCGAATCGCCGGCGCGCCGCAGCCGAACGAGGCATCGCGCTCCTGCATCTCGACCTGGGCGCCACCGACATGGACCAGCTGATCGATGAAGGCCTGCACGAGTTCCTGGACGGCTTCCAGCAACGACTGATCGAGATCGACCGAGCCATCACGGACAACGTCTTCCGTGCCGAACCCGACGCCGGCCCGGCGCAGCGCCAGAGTCAACGCACACTCGAGCCCAGCGCGAAGATTGACCAGGGATGAGATGACCTTCTGTCTGGGCATCAAGTGCCACGAGGGGCTGGTCGCGATCGCCGATACCCGGATCACCAGCGGTTCCGAGGTATCAACGGCCAAGAAAATCGCCGTGCATCAGGGCGACCACCATTCCATGTTCGTCCTCACCAGCGGGCTTCGCTCGGTCCGCGACAAGGCGATCACCTACTTCGAGGAACGGCTCCGACAGAACGGGAACAACCTCTCCCGCTCCTACCAGGCCGTCAATGCCCTCGCCGAAGAAATGCGCCGCGTCTACAACGAGGACAACGACTGGCTGATCAAGGCGGGACTGCACTTCGACCTGCACTGCATCGTTGGCAGCCAACTGACCGAGGACGAGTCTGCGCACCTGTACCTGCTCTATCCCCAGGGCAACTGGGTCGAAGTCTCACGAGGGACACCCCACCTGATCATCGGCGAGACGCGCTTCGGTAAACCGATTCTCGACCGAGCTCTGCGCTACGAGGCCTCGCTGGAGGAATCGTTGCGCCTCGGACTGCTGTCGTTCAACTCGACCGAGGCGAGTTCTGCCGACGTCGGACCGCCGGTCGACGTCGTCGTCTACCTGAACGACTCATTCGACGTGCGCGAGCGTCGTTTCAACACCCAGGAACTTGCCCCCCTTGCGCAGTTCTGGCAGGGGGCGATCGAAAGTGCCGTGGAGCAGGCGGCAGCTCCGGTCGCCTCGTTGGCGCACTCGCTCGGCATTCGCTCCGAAGACTGACTTCACCGCTTCCGAGACCACATCAACCGTCCGCGTGGGTCCATGCGATTTCGCCGAGTCACCGGCCATTTTGCCGCCCCTGAAAGGCCTGTCAACACTAGGCTCATTCCGCGTCGCCCCGTGCTTGACACGGGGCCCAGACCTCGATCTTCGGGCGAAGTAACGACGCGTGCCTCGGCTCAGACGCGGAGAGGCCAGACCTGCGCACATGCGTCGAGGTGAGGCCAACGTCTTCCTACGCGCGAAACTGGTTGCTCTGGGCCCCGTGTCAAGCACGGGGCGACGATTGCTCGGCATATTGCGCTTGGCGTGATCTGTTCCGACCCGCGTCGACTTGCGCCAACATGGATCATCCCGCTGAGATAGGTGTGTGAACACGCCCTAGCTCACGATGCCGAGACCTGGAACCTCAGGCGGCAGCACGTATCCATCCTTCATTGCCGGCAGCGGCATGTCGGAGGCAAAGCGTCTGCCCTCGGGTACCCATGGGATCTCAAACCAGCGCGTCGCCGACGATGCGAACCCGTACGCGAGCGACGCATGCAGGGACGGCCCTGGCCGGAAGTTGTGCGGGCTCAGCGCCACGTTATGTAGCTCGGCCAGGGTTGCTACTCGCTGAGCAGCCGTGATCCCGCCAATCTTCGTCACCTCGGGCTGCAGGTAGGTGATCGCCTCGCCGCGCAGCAGCCGCTCAAAATCCTCCAGCGTGTACTCATTCTCACCGGCCGCGACGTCGACGCCCGCCTTCCGCTGCACCCGCCGCATCGCCCGATGATCCCGCATCGGCCGCACCGGTTCCTCGAACCAGGTCGCGCCGAGGTCCGCGAGTTGCCGACCGAACACGATCGCCTCAATCGGGTCGAAGTGCCCGTTGACATCGACCATGATCACCAACTCGTCGCCGAACCGGCGGCGCAAACGTTCAACATGGTCGATCGTCACCTCATGCAGCTTGACTGCTCCGATGCCGGCATCAACTGCCCGCTGCGTCTCGCTCACGACCAGATCCGGATCGCGCAACGGCGGCAGGCTCGCGTAGGCAGGCACGGCGTCGTGCCGCGATCCACCGAGCAGTTGCAGCACCGACGCGCCCAGCGTCTTGCCGAGCAAATCCCACAGCGCGATGTCGAGCCCGGACAACGCCATCGGGAAGATGCCCTGGTCGGCGTA
>DAOUKQ010000035.1:0-2859 GCA_034421135.1 Dehalococcoidia bacterium | reverse complement strand
GCTGAAGGTTCATCGGGTGCGCCTCATGTCCAGTCTTCGCGAGTCCCGACTCTCGATTAACGGCGTCACCGGGATCGTCACGACCGCGGGCGAGTCCACCAGCAGCGAGGCGGTTGTCTGCCTGCACGGCGTGCCGGGTTCGGGTCGCGATTTTCAGTGGCTGCTGCCAGAGACAGAGACGGTCGCCCGTTCGATCGCCCTCGACTTGCCCGGCTTCGGCAGAGCGGATAAGCCGGACGACTTTCCCTACTCGGTCGAGGGCTATCAGACCTGGCTATCGCCTGCGCTGGAAGAGCTGGGAGTCGAACGGGCGCATCTGGTGCTGCATGACTTCGGCGGTCCGATCGGCTTGATGTGGGCGGCGATGAATCCGCACAAGTTCGCCTCGGTGGTCTTGATCGACACCGGCATCCTCGCCGACTATCGCTGGCACTTGCTGGGACGGCTCTGGCGGATGCCGAAGCTCGGCGAGGCGATTCAGGCCGGCACAAGCCGTCCGCTGTTCAGGCTATGGATGCGACGCGGGAACATCCGCGGGTTGGACTCGCGGTGGCTGAATGAACTGATCGACGAGGACGAACCGCTTACCCGCAGGGTGACGCTGACCTTGTACCGGAACACTGATGAGCCCGGTAGTCCGATGCTGGGGCAGGCGCTTGCTCCGCAGCGGAAGCCGGCGCTGGTGATCTGGGGTCGACGCGATCCGTACATATCTTGGCGCTACGCCGAGCGCCAGCGCGGGACCTTTCCCGACGCCGAGGTGCATGTCTGGGATGACAGCGGCCACTGGCCGCATGTCCAGCACCCGGGCCGGACAGCGGACACAGTGACCGCGTTCCTACGATCGGTGGTTGGCTCGGCTGCTGGGTCGAGTTAGTCGAGGGCTCCCAACTCGACGGCGAGGTTGGCCGTCTTCTTCATCTCCTCGAAGCGGGCGGCCTGTTCGCGAGCGCGCTCCTCGGCGCCTTCGTGGTGGTAGTCGGACTCGCTCTGGGTCTCGCTGGCGACGACGTCGAATCCGTAGGGTCCGTAGACCGGGATGTCCTCGTCCGAGAGTTCGGCCATCATCTCGTTGCGTTCAGCCTTTCGCTTGAACGCTTCCTCGATGTACGGCGCAAGCTCTTCGTCCTTGCGCGCGACGCGCTCGGCCTCGAACTCCTTGAACTCGGGCATCACGTCGTTGGCGAATGTCTCCAGCGAGTCGCAGATGTGTTCGTGGCGGTTGTTGCCGGCCTGCTGGATGAAGACCGACTGGTCGACGCCGCACTCGGCGAAGATCCGCAGGTGCTCGCGCAGCTCGTCGGGCGTGCCGATGCCGCCCTCGCCGCCCTGCGAGGGCCAGGTGTCGCGGACCTGCTCCCAGGCCTTCCAGATGTTGGTGCGGCCCGGCTTGTGCATGCCGGCGGCGTAGTGGTGTCCGAGGGCGAACTGGAAGAAGCGGAAGCCGTCGCCGCCGCGAGCCTCGGCCTCGGCTGCGTCGGGGTGGACCGAGAACGAGGAGACCATGGCGATGTTGGCGTTGACCGAGTGGCCGATCGGCACGCATTCGGTCTTGATCGTCTCGTAGTAGTCGTTCACCCAGTGCTCCGCCTCGGCGGGGTCGATGAAGGCGAAGGTCAGGGCGCCGATACCGAGCTTGGCGGCGAGGTGGATAGTGTCGCGGTTGGAGCAGGCGACCCAGAGCGGCGGGTGCGGCTTCTGGACCGGCTTGGGCACGACGTTGCGGGTGGGCATTGAGAAGTACTTGCCCTCGTAGCCCGGATAGGGGTTCATGGCGAGCATGTTGGCGACCTGCTCGACGGTCTCGAGCCACATCGAACGGCGCTCTTCCGGGTTGATCCGGTAGCCCTCGAGTTCGGCGCGGGACGCGGACTCGCCGGTGCCGAAGTCGACGCGTCCGTTGGAGACGAGGTCGAGCGTCGCAATTCGCTCTGCGACCCGGGCCGGATGGTTGTAGCCCGGCGGCATCAGCACGATGCCGTGACCGAGTCGGATGTTCTTCGTGCGCTGCGAAGCGGCGGCCAGGAAGACCTCGGGCGCGGACGAATGCGAGTACTCCTCGAGGAAGTGATGCTCGACTTCCCAGGCGTGGTCGATGCCGAGGTTGTCAGCGAGTTCGACCTGCTCGAGGGCGTCCTGGAAGAGCTGTTGTTCCTGCCCCTCGCTCCAGGGCTTGGGCAGTTGGTGCTCGTAGAAGATTCCGAATTTCATCAGCGGCTCCGTTCGTGTCGGGTTGTCTTGAGTCTAGGAGACGACAACGATTTCCCGGCCCTGGAGGATGACCGTGGCCGCCCCGTCGATCAGGGGCGGGAAAGGATCGCCCGGCTCGTCGGAGGTTGGCAGCCCCTTGAGCGCCGCCTCGGCGTCGGTGTACCAGAGTTCGGCGACTCCATCCCAGGGTCCGTCGTCGGCTCCCTGGTTGGCGTGCGAAGTCGTGTAGCGGAGACAACGGCCGTCGGCCCGGGCGATCGTGTTGGCGACTCGCGGAGAGTGGCCGTCGCTCCAGGCGGCGAACAGTTGCTCGCGGCTCACCCCCTCACCTTTCTTGACGAAGGCGACCCACTTGCACGCATCGGCGGACGGCTCTGCGTCGACAATGACGTTCTCGGTTGTGAACATCCCATCGGTGGTGGGCTCGATCAGGTCTCCAAACCCGTCGATCCCGCGCAACGCGCCGCGGTGCTCGCCGAAAGCGTCATTGAAGTGCTCGAAGTCACGGAACCAGAGTTCAGCGACGCCGTCGTAGGGCATCTCGCCGGTCGGCGCGGGACCGCCGAGCGACCCATGACCGTCGAAGAACGTGACGCAGTACCGCACAGGTTTGGCCAGGTTGGCCACATGGGGCGCATGGATGCAGCG
>DAOUKQ010000034.1:0-21803 GCA_034421135.1 Dehalococcoidia bacterium | reverse complement strand
GAGCGCGGCAAATTCGGATGTCAGCGCGGCTTGCGTCGGCGCGGTCTGAGGAAGCGGCATGCGACGGCCTTCCGCCAACTATCGGCTTGCTCACGGTTTCTGTGAAACCAATAATAACGGAGGTCCATGCACGGATGGCGACTGAATGTCGGAAACTATCGGCCTGCTATCGGTTTCTATTGGTCCGATAGCAAACAGGATTGCTCCGAATCGCCCTGCGGCCGAAGGGCAAGTGTCAGTTTGAAGTCAATTTCGTTGACTTTGACACCTCTAGACCGGCAGGGCGTTGACGTCGATGTTGTAGAGCTTCTGGACGTTTCCCCAGACCATCTTGTCGACGTCCTGCTGGGGGACGCCCTCCATAATCTCGTCGAGGATTCGGTGGGAGTTGGGCCAGATGGCGTCGTGGTGTGGGTAGTCGTTGCCCCAGAGCAGGTTGTCGACGCCGATGCCGTCGCGAGTCTGCACTCCGATGGCATCGTCCTCGAAGGTGACGTTGAAGTTGCGGTGGAAGTACTCGGAGGGCAGCATCTGCAGTTCGGGGGTGCGGTCGACGGCGCGGGCCCGGTAGTAGGCGTGGTCCCAGCGCTCGAGGGTGTGGGCGATCCAGCCGGTCTCCCACTCGGCCATCACGAACTTGAGGTTCGGGTGGCGCTCGCAGACGCCTGAGGTGACCAGGTTGGAGATCGTGTTCCACGCCGCCGCGTGGGCGAGCGTGTAGCTGACGACTTCGTCCCACTCCTTGGGCAGGCCCATGCCCGGCTCGGCGCCGCAGAAAATGTGCATCGTCAGCGGCAGGCCGACCTCTTCGGCCGCCGTCCAGAACGGCTCGTAGTAGGAGTCGGAGTAGGGCAAGTCCTTGGGCGCGGTGCAGGGAATCGCGAGCCCCTTGATGCCCATCTTTGCGCAGCGCTCGAGCTCGGCGATGCCGGTCTCGACATCGCGCAGCGTCAGGCAGCCGACGCCGATTAGCCGCTCGGGCGCGTGCGAGCAGTAGTCGCGGATCCAATCGTTGTGACGTTGGAAGACGGCGTTGACGACCTCGGTGTCGTCGACCATGTAGGTGAGCATGTTGATCGAGGGGTACATCACCTCGCCGACCACGCCGTCCTGGTCCTGCTCGGACAGCCGGGCGACCGGGTCCTTGACTCCGGGATTGATCAGGTCCCAACCGCGCTGCATCTTTTCCTTGGTCTCCGGCAGGTTGAGGTTTGCTCCGGCGATTCCGAGCCGTCCTACGAGCATGGCGAAGTCAATCGAGGGCCAGGCGAGGTAGACGCCCTCGCGGCCCTTCCAGCCGTCGACCACGCGAGGTGCGCGGTCGCCGTACTTCTCGACCAAACCATCGAACACTTCCGGGCCTTCCACGACGTGGGAGTCGCAGGAGTAGACAATCTCGCTGACCATGGGGGAACGTCCTCTCGCTATCGCAATCAGGATAGAGCGCAGGATAGGCTGGCGTCTGATCGGCGAGCCAGGGGAGCGTGGCGGCGCCCATGAATCGACGCAACATCCTGCTCGGCCTGGCCGCGCTGGTCGTGTTGGCCATCCTTGCGAGCGTCGTCACGAACGACGATTCGGACCCTACCGCAGATCAGCAGACCGTCCGCGACCAGGCTCAGAACCAGGCTCAGAACCAGGCTCAGAACCAGGCTCAGAATCAAGCTCAGAGCCAGGTTCCGGAACCGGCGACTGAGCCGCAGGTTGATCGGCCTGATCCGCAACCTCGACCTGAACGGTCCGAGGACCAAGCGCAGACCGACGCAGATCCCTACGAAGCGCTGCTCGCCCGGCTGAGCGTCGCGCCGGAGACCGATTTCGGCATCGACTACGACCGCGGCGACTATCCGACCTGGAACCAGACCGAGCGCCCTGGCTGCAACGTGCGCGAACTGGTGCTGATCGCCGAGGCCAGCTCGATCTCGGAGGTCGACCAGGACTGCAGGCCGGTGGATGGAATCTGGCTCTCCTGGTACGACGACGAACCCTTCGGCAATCCTTCTGAACTCGACATCGACCACATGGTGCCGCTGGCCGAGGCGCACGACTCGGGCGCGGCGCACTGGAGTGCGGAGCGAAAGCGCGAGTTCGCCAACGACTTCGACCTGCCCGCCGCGTTGACCGCCGTGTCCAGATCCAGCAATCGAACCAAGCTCGCCGCCGACCCGGCCGAGTGGCGACCGCCCCGACGCGCCGCCTGGTGCCAGTACGCACACGACTGGATTGCAGTCAAACTCAAGTGGTCGCTGACCGCCGACCGCGACGAGGTTGACGCGCTGCGCGAGATGTTGGCAACGTGTCCCGCCGACTACAAGCGACCGGCTGAGTATCCCGAACGACGGCCCACCGTCGTCTTCGTGGAGGATGAACCTGAACAGGACCAGGCGGACGCACGCGACCCGGAAACCCCCGTCGGCGTCTTCGCCTCCTGCGATGACGCCGAGGCAGCAGGGATCGAACGCCAGCGAGGTTCCAGCGGCGAGGGCCGAGGATTCCCGGCCGAGTTAGTCCCCTCCGCAGGCGACGGAGACAGCGACGGCGTCGTCTGCGAGCAGTAATGCCGCGCCGAGCAGGTCCAGGCGGTCGCGTTACCCGGCACCTGGAGTCGCCTACTGCAACGGCTCCCAGATCTCCATCTCGTGTCTCAGCTTCCGGTAGTCGTCATCAAGGTTGTACACCGAGCCGCTGTACTGGTTGCCGATTGAATCAATCCACTTCTGATAGCTGTGAAGCTCTTGCTTCAGGCGATCGATTAGGGCGCCGAATGCTGTGCGAACCTCCCGGTTCAGGTCGCTAAAGTCGATCCGCGCCAACTCGTCCAGATCATGATTGTTCTGTTCAATTGCCACATCGCACTGCTCGAAGTAGCGCGCCGTGTCGTCTTTCAGGACGCCGTGGACCTGATCCAACTCGCTCAATCGAGGCACGCCCGACAACGTGTCCGACCGGCGTCCATTCTCGATCCGATCGAGTTGCCCGCTGTCGAACGCTTTTCGCAGTCGCAGGATCTCTTCACGCATGACTTCGAGTTGGTCCCAGCTGCTCTCCAGATCACCAACGCGATCAACGATCGACGCCACGAGCTGCAGAATCGACTCCAACTGACCGGCCGGTGCGTCCTCCGCGGCCTGCTTGCACAGCTCGACGAACTCAGCCAGTAGGTTGACCAAGTTGTCGGAGATGTCATCTTCCCGCTGAACGAGGTTTCCCTTGCGTTTGAGAATCTCATCGCCCCGAGCGTGCAGAGCCTGTAGGCGTGCCCGAAACTCCGCCGCTGCTCGTTGTCCCTCAATGCTCACCAACCAACTCCGTTCCTGCTCGCCCGCACTTGCAGGATAACGAGTAAACCAGAGCCGTTGCGCAGGTTCGATGCAAGCGGAAGACCTCAGATTGCTAGCGATATCCCCATCTCCGACGACAACTCCCGCAGTTCTTGCAGCGTCGATGACGGATACACCACGTGGCCCGCCTCAATGCGGTCCTCATAGGCGCGCTGCTCGATCTCGCCCGGCGCGAACACCTCGTTGACGCCGGGCAGCAGGTCGGCCGACTTGATCTGCTCGACCATCGAATCCACCTTTACCACGAAGTCGTCGGCGTCGCCGAAGATCTCGGGGTCGATCACGAGCAGGAACTGTCCGCGTTTGCCGATGTTGACGTCCATCGAGTGATAGCCGCCGGGCAAGGCGCCGGCGAGCAGGTTCATGAACATGCTTAGCCCCACGCCCTTGTATGCGGCGACCGCGCCCAGTGCCGGGATGATGCCCGACATGGCCGCTTCCGGATCGGTCGTCGGCAGGCCCTCGATGTCGAGGAAGCCCCATTCCTCGGGAATCTCGCGGCCCTCCGCTCGGGCCCGCATGACCTTGCCCAATGCGACCGGCGTCAGGGCCATGTCGAGCACCACCGGCGGTCCCGACGATCGAGGCGCGGCGAACGCCATTGGATTGTTGCCTGAAATCCGGGTCCGCGCGCCGAACGGGGCGATGTTCGGCACGCTGGTCGTGGTGCAGAACGAGACGAAGCCCTCGGCGGCGGCCATCATTGGATAGAACGCGCCCATGCCCCAGTCGTTGCTGTTGCGCAGCGTGCCCAGCGCGAGACCGGTCTGCTTCGCCTTGGCGATCGTCCGCTGCATCGTCCGCGCGACGACCAGTTGGCCAATCCCGCCGTCGCCGTCAACCACGTGCGAGACCGGCGTCTCCTTGAGCACTTCCAGGCTCGGCGTGGGGTTGTATCGCCCCGCCTGCAAGTGTCCCGCGTACCAGCCGAGTCGTTGGAAGCCGTGCGTATCGACCCCGCGCAGATCGGCGGTCAGTTGAATCTCGACCGTGAACTCGGCGTCGTCCGAGGGCACGCCGCAGGCCTCGTAGACGGCCTTGCCGAAGACGCGCAGCGGTTCGAGCGGGACAATCTCGGTTGCATCCTGGTCGGCCATCAGTCGTTATCCCCGTCACTTGAGTCGAGCAGTCCGCCGTCCGACATGCCGCGCGCTTCACTCGTGGTCTGTGCAGCGCAGACGATGAATTCCAGGTCCTCGGGCCCTTTGCTGTAAATCTGGTGCGCGATGTCGGCGGGGAAGAAGAGGAAATCGCCAGCCGTCGCCGTCGTCCGCCAGGGGCCGCAATCGATCTCGGCGTTCCCCCTGAGGAAGTAGTAGACCTTCTCAATGTCCTCGTGGATGTGGCGCACATTCGTCTCGCCGACGGGCAGCACGTTGTAGAGCACGAACTGGAATGACGACTCGAAGCGACCCTCGGCCGTCGTGAACATCCGCCGCGCGTGGATGTTTCGACCCACGCTGACCGGGACATCCGCCATCGGCTTGACCACGAACCGCGAGTCGTCGGGCGGCGCAACCGGATCCCCCTCAAGCTCCGGCGCCACCGGCGGCATGTTCCGTTCGGGTGTCTGTTGGGTCATCGGGGCCTCCTCAGCGGTTGATTCAGGTCGCAGGATAAACAGGGGATTGCCACGCTCCTCCTTGGGCGCGGTTCAATCAGAACGGCAGGCCGATGGCTTTGGTCAGGAAGGCCATCCATTCTCGGGTCTCTTGGAAGCGGGCGATGGAGTAGTCGACGAAGTTGGGGGCAGTGACGTCCTCGATCTCGAGGTAGTGGGTCAGGATGAAGTGCTTGCGCTTGATGTCCTCGATCAGCGGGTGGTCGGCGGTGTATCCGCGCGGCGGGCGCTTGAGGCTGTCTCCGTGTCCGCCGAGCCTCCAGTCCTCCGTCTCGGTGAGCTTCTTAATCTCGAGCCACTCACGCGGATGCTCGTCGATCGCTCGGCGGTAGGCCGCCAGCGCGTCGCGGTCGGGCATGTAGCTGCCGACTCCAATGAAACAGTCGTCGACGGCGATGTGGACGTAGTAGCCAGGCGCGTGGACATCCTTGCCCGACTCGTGGCGGAACTGAATGCCGACGTTGGTCTTGTAGGGCGACTTGTCGCGCGAGAAGCGGACATCGCGGTAGATCCGCATCAGCGAGCCGCCCTGTTTGCGGTCGGAGGCCGTCATGTGCGGTGAGATGTCGGCCAGCGGACCTGAAATCTCGCGGACGTACTGCAGCGCCGGTTCGCGCAACACCATCTCGTATTCGTCCTTGTGGGTGTTGAACCACTCGCGGTCGTTGTGGCTCGACAGCTCGACCAGGAAGTTGATCAACTGCTCGCTGAATGCCATGTTCACCCTCGATCAGAAACTTCTGCTCAGTTCACGAGGGTATCGGGAGCGTGGTCCGGCGCACGGTAGCGGGTGATCGAGCGCCAGAGCAGGCCGATGATCAATGTTGCGCCCAGGCCGATTGCGCCGCCCATGAGGTACGTGTTGTCGACGCCAATCTCGTCTCCCCAGAAGCCGACCCAGATGATGCCCAGGTTGTTGGCGGTCTGCGCCATCAGCACCATCACCGAGAAGGCGCGACCGCGCATCTCGTCGGGCGTGGTCAGATGCACGGTGACCTGGCGCACGGCGACCGTGACGGCGTCGGCCGCGCCCAGCATCGCAATCACGATCATCCCCACCCAGAGCCAGGGCGCGGCTCCGAGCGCGAACAGCAACGTCGCGTAGAAGCCCGACGCCGCCAGGACCATGACGCCCTTGGCCCGGTAGTTGACCAGGAAGAGCGCCAACAGCATCCCGCAGGCCGAGCCAACCGCGTTGACCGTCCCCAGCGCGCCGGCCGCGCCGACGCCCGCCATGAACAGTCCGGTCGCCAGCAGCGGCAGGATCTCGCGGTAGTAGGAAATCACCGTGATGCCCCAGTCGAGGATGAACAATCCGGGCAGAATTGGGTGCCGCACCACGTAGCGCGTGCCCTCGATCACCATTCGCAGCGTCGACTGCCGCTCCGAGACCGCGCGAGCGGACGTGCGAATCAGCGTCGGCATCACCGCGGAGATCGCGGCGAACCCGGCTGCGACCCAGAGCATGCCGATGGCGTCGAGGGCGAGGGCCAGCACGGTCACGATCACGCCGCCCAGGATCCAGCCGGTCATCTGAGTGCTGGTGTCGATGGTCACGGCGGCGCTCAGGTAGCGCGGCGGCACCACGCGCGGCGTGATCGTCGCCCGCGCGGGGGCGACGAACGTGGCCAGACCGCCCAGCGCGCCCAGCGCGACCCAGGCCATCCAGAACTCCAGTACATCGACCGTCGCCGCCGTCGCGACGACGACAAGAATGATCAGCACGCTGGTATTGGCCGCTGCCATGATCCAGCGTCGATCGAACCGATCGGCCAGCACGCCGCCGTAGAGCACGCCGAACGCTTGGATCGGCAGTTGCACCACGCCGATGATCGCAACCTCGGTGAACGACTCGCCGCCGGTCTGGTCGACGAACCACTGCGGGATCGCGACGAAGCGGATCATCTGCGAGATGATCATGCACAGCGCCGCCAGCCAGAGCACACGGTAATCGCGGATCGCGAACAGGCTGCGCAAGGGAGGTCGGGAAAAGGTCGGGCGTTCGCTCACGACGAGCGCCGCCGTTCGGCAGGTCCGTCAGTCATACTGTTCGTCGAGCGTCTTCGTCTGAGCGGCATATCTGCGCAGGGTATCGTCCAACGGGAGAACCACAGGAGGATCACATGAAGGTCGGAATCTATCTGCCTCAGATCGGCGGAGCCGCCAGCCCCGAGCAGATCACGCGTGTCGCCAGGGCTGTCGAAGCGAACGGCTACGACTCGCTCTGGACCCTGGATCACGTGGTACTGCGGCCCGACCAGGGATCGGACTACCCGTACTCAGAAGACGGCCGATTTCTCGTCCCGGCCGAGGCGCCGATGCTGGAGCCGCTGACGCTGCTGACCTACGCCGCCGCCGTGACCGAACGCGTCGAGCTTGGCACCGCGGTCCTGGTCGCGCCGATGCGGGCGCCGGTGTTGCACGCCAAGATCATGGCGAGCCTCGACCATCTCGCCGGCGGCCGGCTGATTCTGGGCGCGGGCGTCGGCTGGTGGAAGGAGGAGTTCGAGGCGCTCTCGATGCCCTTCGATCGACGCGGCGCGCGGATGGACGAGTACCTCCAGGTCCTGCGCGATCTCTGGGAGAGTGAAGTCGGATCGTTCGAGGGCGAGTTCTACAACACGAGCGGCTGGTATTGCCGTCCGCAACCGCCGCGCCGCGTGCCCATCCTGTTGGGCGGGAACAATCCGCGGCAGCTCCGCCGCGCCGGCCGCTTCGCCGACGGCTACCTGGCCAATCCGGCCATGCTCGACACGCTCGAGGCGGACTGGGCGTTGGTCAAGTCGGAGGCGGAAGCCCACGGTCGCGACGCCTAGCAGCTTCAGTTGATGATCAACCGGATCACGGTGATCGCCGAGGACACGATCGACGAGGCTGCCGAAACCCTGGCCGAAATCAAAGCGCGAGGCTTCGACCACGCCATCGCCAACCTCCACCCCGCCGCCGACGCAGAGGCGGTCTTGTCCGAGTTCGCCGGTCGGCACCTGCAGGGTCTGCAAAGCGGGTAGCCTGAGTCCCGTTATCGCGAGTTAGACGCTAACTTGCAATAACGGATCCCCTAATGTCAACTTGGCCGAGATTGGGCCCTGATCCACAGAAATGAGCGTCCGTTATCTCACGGTCGCCCCTAACTTGCGATATATTGACGAAGCAGCAGCTGACTCAAGGAAACTCCATGTACCGATCACGCAACGGCGTCTATGACCGATCGCAGATGCAAGGCGTGGATTTCAGCGCCTTCATTCCCAATCCCCTGCCGCCGATTCCACCGCTCGATATGGATCAGTTCCACCAAGGTCTCGAGTCCGCCCACCTGGCACTCGGCTACCTCGACGCGATGGTTGCACGCCTGCCGTCAATCGAACCGGTGTTGTTTTCATACGTCCGTCGCGAAGCGATCGCGTCGTCCCAGATCGAAGGGACGAAGTCCACCTTCGAGGACCTTTTGACCTTTGAGTTGGGCGGTGTGCCTTCATCGTCACCCGATGACGCCGCCGAGGTGTCGAGCTACGTGTCGGCGCTGCAGCACGGCATCAACCGCCTACGCGGCGGATTCCCGATTAGCAATCGGCTGATTCGTGAGGTTCACGAGATCCTGATGCAGGGAGAGGCGCGCCGACATCTCATGCCCGGCGAGTTTCGTCGTTCCCAGAACTGGATCGGAGGATCGTCGCCAGCCACTGCGGTGTACGTACCGCCGCCGCCGGACGATGTCCTCGATTGCATGTCGCAGCTCGAGCAATTCATCCATGATGAGCGCTCAACCTTACCAACTGTGATCAAGGCGGGGCTCGTCCACGCTCAGTTCGAGACCATCCACCCCTTCCTGGACGGCAATGGCCGTACTGGGCGATTGCTGATCGCGCTGATGCTGGAAGCGTCGGAGACGCTCAGCGAGCCGGCGCTGTACTTCAGCCTGTACTTCAAGCAGCGCCGGCCCGAGTACTATTCGCTGCTCGGGCAGCTTCGCGAGAACGGCGATTGGGAACTCTGGCTGCGTTACTTCGTCGACGGTGTGGTCTGGGCGGCCGAGGATTGCATCACCGTGACGGAGGAGTTGAGCGAACGGTTCGACGTCGATCAACAGACGCTCCATCAACAAGGACGACGCACGGCCTCCGCCGTCAGGGCGCACGAAGCGTTCGCACGGCGCCCCATGCTCAATCTGCGTGAACTGTCAAATGAGACCGGCATGTCGTTGAATGCAGCCGGCTCGGCGACGGAGATGCTCATTCAGCTTGGCATCGTCGCCGAGCGGACAGGCCAGCGCCGCAATCGTATCTTCGCCTATGACGCCTACATCGACATCTTGAGCCGAGGTGGACAGCCGTTCTAGTCGCGACCGCGAGTAAGCTGACCCATGAAGTGCAGAGGAGGCCCCGATGGGCGACACCGTGACCTACGAACGCTCGGGACGAATTGCCACGATCACCTACAACCGGCCCGAGGCGCTGAACGCGATCAACCATGAGTTGCGCTCCGACCTCAACGCCGCATGGGAGGAGTTCCGCAATGACGACGAGGCCTGGGTCGGCATCGTCACCGGCGCGGGACGCGCGTTCTCGGCCGGCGCCGACCTGCGCTCGCCGGCGCCGCCCGAGGAGCACACCTTCTGGGAGGTGCCGTCGCTGACCTCGCTCGAATCGGGCATGGAAGTCTGGAAGCCGACGATTGCGGCCGTCAACGGCTACGCCCTGGGCTTCGGCCTGACCCTGGTCGCCGCCTGCGATTTCGTCATCGCCTCGGACCGCGCACAGTTTGGCTTCCCCGAGGTCCAGATCGGCGTGCCCACAATCCAGGGTGCGATTCGGATGCCCAAGCGCGTTGCCTGGCACTACGCGATGGAATTGCTGCTGATCGGCGACCGGGTCGATGCCTGGCGGGCCAAGGAGATGGGTCTGGTCTGGGAAATCGTGCCTCATGACGACCTGATGCAGGCGGCGAACAACCTCGCGCAGCGACTGTGCAAGGGGGCGCCGCTGGCCGTGCGCGCGACGAAGGAAGTTGCGCACCGAGGTCAGGAGTTGCCCTTCGTGCAAGCGATCCGATTCGGTGAGACGATGCGCCGCGTCGCGCGCGAGACCGCCGACGCCAAGGAAGGCCCGCAAGCCTTCCGCGAGAAGCGCTCGCCAAGCTGGGGTGCGAGGTAATGCCGGACCCTGAGCGTCGCTTCTACCGAGCCGCGCGCGTCGCCAATCAGGCGATGGACGGCTGGCTGCCCGATCATGCGGTCGGCGTCGCGGGCGGCACGATCTTCGATATCTTGCCCGTCGCCGACGCCCCGGCGGCGGAGACCGTCGACCTCGGCGACGTCTCACTGATGCCCGGACTCGTGGAGGGGCACACGCACATCCCCTGTCCGCCGCGCGTGGACGCCTTCGACATCATCTCGCAGGAGCCCAACGCGCCTGCACTAATGCGAGCCGCGCACGCGGTCGGACTGGCGCTGCGCAGCGGGATCACGACGATGCGCGACCTGGGCGCGAAGAACGAGGTGGTCTTCGCCGTCAAGGAGGCCGTCGAATCCGGCGTGATTCCCGGCCCGCGCCTGCTCGCCGCCGGCGCGCCGATCACGCGCACCATGGACCACTGCTGGTTCTGGGGCGGAGAGGCCGACACGCCAGAGGCGGTCCGCGCGCAGGCGCAGGCGACCGTTGACGACGGCGCAGACGTGCTCAAAGTCATGGCCTCGGGCGGCAACTTCACGCCGACCTCGAACCCGCGCGATCGCCAGTACCCGCCCGAGACGATCCGAGAGATTGTCGACACGGGCCGCACGGTCGGCATCGACGTCGCCGCGCACACGCACGCTGCAGAGGGGATCCGAGCCGCCGTCGAGGGCGGCGTCCGACACTTGATCCATTGCCGCTGGCTCTCAGCCAATCCCGAGGAAGGGTTCAAGTACGACCCCGAACTCGCCCAGCGCATCGCCGACGAGGGCATCTGGGTCAATCCGACCATCGGGCTCGGCCTGCTCGCATCGGAAGCGCGCGAGCGTGGAGACGCCGCGCCGCGTCGCAATCCCAATCTGCAAGGACCCTCGCCTCGCGAACAGGGTCTGGAAATCCTGCGAGACATGCGCGACCGTGGCGTCCGCTTCACCTCAGGCCTCGATATGGGCATGGCCTACGCCGACTTCAACCGAGCCCCGGCCGAAGCCTGGGCATTCGTCGAGGACGTCGGCCTGTCGGAATGGCAGGCGCTGAGGATCATGACCTGTCAGACCGCCGATGCGATCGGGGTCGGTGATCAAGTTGGCCGGATCATCAAGGGCCGACAGGCCGACCTGGTCGCGTTCCCAGGAGATCCCGCCGACAACATCCGGAATCTGGATCGACCGACCTTCGTGATGCAGGGCGGCGCCATCGTCGACTGACGACAGGTCGCTACGGATCGATCTCGCCGTCCCCCCGTCATTCTTGCCCCCCTCCGTCGTTCCTGCGCAGGCAGGAACCGCGAAGCAACCAACTTCAGTAGCCCACAGACCCTTGCCGTACCCCGGAGCCTCCGAGTCGGACGGCCGGGGTACAGCGAGGGTCTTCCCTGCGAATGACGATGGAAGGATCGTGGTTCCTGCCTGCGCAGGAACGACGGAAAGGGATTGGTGGTTGCTTACAGCTTCAGCACGATCTCCCGACCTTGCCGCGACTCGAGGTCTAGCAGGACGACTCGGTGGTTATTCGTGTCGGCTACCAGGAGGGAACGTCCGGGACCGTTGGTTACGCCGCCTGGCTCGTCGAGTCGCAGCTCGCTGAAGTTACCCAGTGCGTCGCCGTGACCTCCGACCAGGGTGTTGACGTTTTCGGTCAGCGGGAAGACCTGCTTGATCTTGTGGTTGAAGGTGTCGGCGACATAGATCTCGTCGCCGACGCGAGCGACATCCAGCGGATGCTGGAGCTTGGCTACGGAGCGGCCGCCGTCGGTGTCGCCGAAGTGGAACAGCCCGCCCTCGCCGGTCTTGCCGATGAAGGTCGTGGTGCGGCCATCGGGATCCCAACTGATCTCTCTCACGCCGCTCGACTCCGAGTCGGCAAACGTCAACCCCGTCGGTCCCGGCGCAAGCCCCGAGACCTGGGCGAGCTCCGACTGCATCCTTGGTCCATCCACGATGCCTTCGCGTCCTGATCCACCCCACGGTCCGACGTATGAGCCGTCTCCGGCGTTTCCGCCGAGCGGCATCCGCCAGATCTGGTGGATGCCGGCCATGGCGATATACAGGTCGTCATCGTGAACGGCGACGTCCCAGGGCGAACTCAACGCGGTCTGGCGGGCCGGTTCGCCCTGTGGCATCATCCGCGCCTGCTGACCGTTGCCCGCGATCGTGCTGACGCTGCCGTCGCGGAGGTCGATTCGGCGTACCGCGTGATTCTCGTTGTCGGCGACGAATACGAAATCGCCATAAACCTCAACGCCCTGCGGCTGATTGAACTGCGACTCCGCGGCCGGGCCGTCGCGGAATCCCGCTTCCGAGCCGCCGATCACCTGCGACACGTTGCCGTCGAGGTCCGAAACGATGATCCGGTCGTTGTTGCTGTCCGACACGATCAGCCGACCGGATGCGTCATCCCAGGCGACCTTGCCGGGGAACGAGAGCGCGCTGTCATGTCCTGTCTCGCGGACCAATCCGAGGTCGCGGCGGGTCAACACCGATTCCGATTCGTACTCCGCCAGCCAGCCGTCGATCAGCGGGGCGGCCATGTCCTCGGTCAGCTCGCCCTCGTGCAGGCCGATCACGTTGCCCTTCGGATCGATGAAAAACAGCGTTGGCCAGGCGCGCGCGCCGAAGGTCTGCCAGTACTTGAAATCGGCGTCGTTGAGAACCGGATGCTCAATTCGCAGCCGCAGGATCGCCTGGCGCAGATTCTCGGTCTCGCGTTCCGTCGGGAACTTGGGCGAGTGGACCGAGACGACCTGGAGCGTGTCGGCGTAGCGTCGTTCCAGCTTCCGCAACTGCGGAAGCACGTGCAGGCAGTTGATTCAAGCGTAGGTCCAGAAGTGCAGGATCAGCAGCCGCCCGTGGAAGTCGTCCATCGACATCTCGCGGCCGGTGTTGAGCCAAGTCATGCCCGCCGGCACGGCCGGCGCCGGCGTCTGTCCAAAAGCGCGTGAAGTAGTCATGCGAATCTCGTTTCGTGTGCTCTTAGGCTAAGGCCTGTCTGAACAGCTCCAACGCGAGCCTCCGAACCCCTCGTGTCCCTGTTCAAGCCAGGAGCAGGCAAGCACGGGGCGGGCTTCTCCTCAAGGACACCTGCGCGTAAGCCCCATGTTGGTCGCACGCGCACCCTGTCTCCCAGTCCCCGCATCAAGCGGGGACTGGACATGTTCGACATACGCGCAAACCTTCAGAGGGAGCAGAAGTAGAACCCGCCGATTCACGCCAAATGGTTCGGGAGCGGTGTGCAGCGCCGGTCCAGTCACGACGGACGCTTGTGAATGAACTCTGCGATCGCCTCCGCTGCCAACTCGCGATTGCCCTCCTCGGTGTGACCGGAGCGTTTACGCGGGATCAGGCCGTGATTACCGTCGGGAATCCAGCACAGCTCGACCGCCGGAGACAGCTCGTAGCCTTCGACTTCTTCGCGGGTGCCGTATTCGTCCCGTTCGCCCTGGACGATCAGGGTTGGGGTCGCCAGTTGTTGGAGGTGAATCGTGATCGCCGAGGCCGGATTCTTCGGCGCGTGGAACGGGTAGCTGATGCAGACCATCCCCGCCGGTTCGACCGCGTCGGCGATGTAGCTGGCGATCCGACCGCCCATGCTGCGACCGCCGAAGAAGAGGCGGTTGGGCGGAACCCCCTGGTCGGTGAGTTGCCGGATCACCTGGATCCAGGCGCCCGCGAGCACATCGTCGGGATCGGGCGGCCAGGGCCGCTTGCCCGCCTCCATTGCCCGCCGCATATAGGGGAAGTCGAAGCGGGCCACGCGCACGCCTCGCTCGGCGATCAGCTCGGCCAGCCGCGTCGTGTTGGCATGCGTCGACGACGCTCCGGCGCCATGCGTCAGAACCAGCGTCGGCGCGGGCGGCGCCGGCGGCAGATTCCAGACCAGCGGGGTGTCCATCGCGCGATCCTACGCAGTCGTCCGCGCGATGATTGGGGCCATCTCGTCGATCAGGTCGTTGGCCGCGGCCGGATCGAGCGCGGTCAGGGCGAAGTGGCTCAGCCCGCGCGCCTCGGCTGCCTCCGCTTTCTCGATGAATTGGTCGGGCGTGCCGATCATCATGTCCTCGAGCCGGTCGCGCGTGATGAACTCGGCCTCGCCGTCCTTGAGGTAGCTGTAGTGGCCCTCGTGGACATCGAGGTAGAGCCGATCGGTCGGGTGTCCGCGCTCTTCCGCGTAGGCCGTGATGTAGCGGTTGTACTCGGCCGCCGAGTCGGGATCCGTACCCTTCAGGTTGCCGCCCCAGCCGCCGTACTCGGACTCCCAGAGTGTGTGGTTGTAGACCGCCGCGACCGCGCCGGCGCGGTGGACGACGCGCTCGGACATCAGGTCCTCGCCCTCATTGAGGATGCAGGCCCCGACCAGTCCGACGGTGTACGGCTGCTCGGTCGCCCGACCGGCATCCTGCGCCGCCTGCTCGATGATGCCGAATCCGGTGTCCAGCCACGGTCCAGCGCCCGAGGTAACCCAGCCGTCGCCGACCTGTCCCACCACTGCCGTCGCTCGAGGCCCGTTGGCGGCGATGTAGATCGGGATGTGGTCCTTGATGTTGTAGAAGTCGGGGTGGTCGGGGTGAATCAGCCGGATCCAGGTCTCGCGACCGGTCACGTCGTCGCTGTGCAGGACATCCTTGCCGTCCAGCAGGTCGCGGACCTGCTGCGCGTACTCGCGGAACTTCTTGACCGGATAGGTCGGCAACCCCATCGTGTTGCGGCCCGTGTATCCGGTGCCGAGCGCGAGAATCGTGCGTCCCGGAGCGAGCTTGTTGATCGTCGCAATCGCCGATGCCGTGACCGGCGCAATCCGGTTGGAGGGAATCGAGACCAGCGTGCCCAGTTTGATTGTCGATGTCCGCTCCGCCGCCAGCGCCATCGCCGCATAGCAGTCCGACCAGATCAACTGCGAGTCGGGAAACCAGGCGTGGGTGAAACCCGCCTCCTCGGCCCGCACGACCTCCTTCCACATATCGACATAGGTGGGAACGAGCAGTCCGTAGTCCATGACTGAATCCTCGGTAGCTGTTAGCCGCGCTTGTGGATGACTTCGCGGGCGAAGTCGTCGATGATCTCCTGCGCGCCGGCGGGGTCGTTGGCGGTCAGGGCGACGTTGTCGACGCCGATCGATTCGAGGTGTTCGAGCTTCTCGATGATCTCCGGTCCCGAACCGACCAGGCTGCGCTCCAGCACCTGCGGGAAGACGAAGCGCTCCTCGCCCGGCTTGAGGTAGACCATGTGACCCTCGTGTACGTCGAGGTAGAGGCGGTCGTCGGGCGTGCCCTTGCGGGCCGAGTACTCGCGGATGTAGTTGTGGAACTCGCCCGCCATGTCGGGATTGTCCATGCCCAGGTTGGCGCCGGGACCGTGGGCCGCCTCCCACATTGCATGCACGCCGGGCACCATGCCCGGGCCGAGAATCCGCATGACGCGATCGGAATCGAATCCCTCGCCGTCCTGTAGGACGAGTCCGGTGGTCAGGCCGACCGTGTAGGGCTTCTCGGCCGGCCGTCCGGCCGCCTCGGCTGCCGCCGCGATGACGGGGAAGCCCTGCTGGGCGTTGAGGCCCATGCCGGTCGTGACCCAGCCGTCGCCGACCTGGCCCACGACCTCCATCGCGCGCGGCCCGTTGGCGGCCACATAGATCGGGATGTAGTCGTCGAGGTTGAGGAACTCGGAGCGGCGCCCGTGGATCAGCCGGATCCAGCGTTCCTGGCCGGTCACGTCGTCGGTGTAGAGCACGTCCTCGCCGTCCAGCAGTCCGCGCACCTGTTGGGCGTACTCGCGATAGCGGGCAATCGGGTAAGCGGGCAGACCCATGGTGTTGCGTCCGGTGTATCCGGTGCCGATGCCGAGGATGATGCGTCCAGGCGCGAGCTTGTTGAGGGAGGCGACGGCGGAGGCGGTCACCGGCGCGATCCGGTTGGAAGGGATCGCGACGAGCGTGCCCAGCTTGATCGTCGAGGTGTGATGCGCCGCCAGCGCCATCGCTGCGTAGACGTCCGAATAGATCAGCTGCGAGTCGTAGAACCAGGCGTGGGTGAATCCCGCCGCCTCGGCGCGTTGCACTTCTTCGTAGGCGTTGATCCAGCTCGGAATGCCAATGCCGTAGTCCATATCGCTTCCTCTCCCAGGTCGACTGGTCAGAGGCTAACGGGTGCGCCCGCGGCGCAGAACCGCGCCTGTCACCGGCTCGGGCGGGATCCAACCCGGCGAAACCCGGCGAAACCCGGCGAAACCCGGCGAAACCGTGGGCGATTCGAGGCGAAATGGATCAAGGAAATGGATCGCGAGCATTTCTTGAGTCATTTCCGTTGTTGGAAGCGAGAAATGGATCAGAGAAATGGATCATGCGCGTTTCCTGAGTCATTTCTCGAGTCGTTTCCTGTTGCATTGCCCGTTTCAGCGGGGAGAAATGAATCGGCGAAATGGATCAATGCCATGCCCTGAGGCAATTTCGTTCATTCTCGATCCATTCAGACGACGCGCCGCCGGCGCGTCAGGCGGGCGTTCCCGGCACGTAGTGGGCGCCGCGACCGCGACCGCGCGGCTGCGCCTCGCCGGATCGGCAGAGCTGCGACATCAAGCGCTGCACGCGGGCTCGGGAGTAGCCGGTCATCGCGCGGATATCGGCGTTGGCCAAACGGCCTCGCAGCCGCAGTTCCTCCAGGACCATCGCCGTCGCGCTGTCCTGATCGAGCGGACCCGCCGCGCGTTGGCGCGCGCCGTCGGAGAGCAGGTGCTGATAGGCATCGACCAGCCGATAGGACGTATGCACACCGCGCCCCTGCGCCCTGAGCAGACCGCGTTCGCGCAGCGAGACCAGCGCGTCGCCCGCCGCAGGTTCAGGCAGTTGAAGCAGCGCCGCAGCCGAGATCCGGTTGAGCGACCCGCGATCGGCGATCTCGCGCACGATCATCAAGTCATTCAGGCTCAACCGGTCTCCGGCGCGAGTGGTCGAAGCCGCGAAGCGGGCGAAGGCTTCGTCCGTTGCGGTGGGTAACGTCAGCTCGATTGAGAGGCCGACATCGCGATAGCGCGGCATGGCTTTGCCCAGCGACAGATGATCCTCGATGATTCGATCGACGCCCAGCCCGGCGCGGTTGACCAGGCCGATCTTCTGCAGCACTTCCGCCAGCAGCGGATTGCGGCGTTCGGGAGCGTGCCTGAGCAGGTTCGCCGCCGTCACGCCGCGGACGAAGCCGCCGGGGCTGGTGAAGACGAGACGGTCGGGGTGCAGTTCGATCTGGATCGACGAGCTGATCACGTAGTCGCGATGCAGGACCGCGTTGAGCAGCGCCTCGCGGGCCGTGAGTTGAGAGACGATCGGAATCTCGCGATGGTAGAAGCCATCTTGAATCGTGACGACGGAGAGATTGGGAGCCAACCACTGCTCGAACTCCTCCAGCAGCGACAACAGCGGGCTGCGGGAGTCCTTGCGCAGGTCGTAGCCCGAACTGCCGGTCATGCGCAACATAATCACTTCGTGCGCCGGGGCCGCCCGATGAATCGCGGACGGGCTGCCCAGCAGGAGTACCGCGGCCAGCGTGACCCCGGCCGACGAAGTCAACCCCAGACCGACCAGCAGATCTTCGTCGGATAGGCCGAGCAGGTCCTGCTGACCGTCGTTGACCGCGATGGCGGCGCGCAGTCGCTCGATCTCGCGCGGCAGCAGGTCCTCGCGCCGGACCTGCGCAACCGGCTCGGCGCTCAGATCGAAGAGTCCGCGGCTGGACACCATCTGGGCGAATCCGTGGCCGGTGATCGGTTTGCTGACATTGCCGACGCGGATCTTGCCAATCCCCTCCGATGTCGTATGCGGCGGAATCCCGGGCAAGACCCGCAGCGCGACCACCCGGCCCTCCGGCTCGTCGAATGCCTCGGGATAGACCAGGATGTGCGGCAGCGTGCCGTCGTGAATGTTGATGCGGAGTCGATCGATATCCAGATCGCCAACGCCGTGAATCGCCTCGGCTCGGGTTCGCTTGTTGTCGGCGACGCCCAGAATCAGGGTGCCGCCCGATGCGTTGGCGAAGGCGACCACGCTCTCGCGGACGGCGCGAATCTGATCCTTGGTCGATTGCGGCCGGCCGCTCCAGGACTTGAACTCGACCGTCTGCGATTCAATCTCGTCTGCGGTTTCGCCATCCAGGCGGGACAGGATTGCGGCGACATCGTCGAAATGCATCATCGCGTCCTGTTGTGAGTCGTTTTCTGAAATGCATCATATCAGCAGTGAATCATTTATTGATCCATTGTCGCATTCTTCGGGTGTCATTTGTTCGGGAGTCATTTGCCCGGCCGATTGGATCAGCGCAGCCGATAGGTTGGCGGCTTCTTCCAGCGATCGGTGGGTGGACTCTCCTGCTGGGCGAGGGCTTTGGCTCTCGCCTGCTTCTCCAGCTTCTTGCCCTGGTTGATGACCTTGCGGTTCTGCTGATCTTTGAGCTTGTGCTTGGCCGCCGTCGTAGGGTTGGGCGTGCGCTTGACCCCGCGCGAGGCTCGCACGACGCCCGACTTCTGCAGGCTCTTCAGGTGCGCCTGGACATTGCCGTCGGCGGCTCGGCGCAGGCGCTTGTCGATCGTGTCGCCGTAAATCGACTCCATGATCTGCCACGAGGTCTTGGGTTCGCCGTCCTGGAGTTGCTCCAGGATCTGGTCCTCGCGCATCTGCCGATGGGCGACGTACATTTCCAGCCGATCGCGAGCCTTGGCGTCGTCGGTGTCGCGGATCAGCGGGCCGTGACCGGGACAGAGCACCTTGATGTTGGGCAACTCGAGCAGGCGGCGGAGCGAGGCCATGTAGGAGTTGACATCGCCCACGACCGTGGTCGTGTTGCCCAGGATCGTGTCGCCGGTGAAGAGGATGCCCTCCTCTTCGATGTAGTAGCAGAGCGAGTCGACCGAGTGTCCGGGACTGGTCATCACCTGGACCCGGACGCCGCCGTCAAGATCGATCGTGTCGCCGTCGGCGTAGGTCTTGACGCCCTCGTTGTCCTTGGGCAGCTGACGTTTGAGCAGCTTGACGCCGTTCTCGGGTACCGCAATTTCCGCCTTCAAGTGCTCGCGCACGTGCTTGAGATTGCCGGAATGGTCGAAATGGTGGTGCGTGATCGCGGCCACGCCGATCTCGGAGTGGTCGATCGCGGCGAGGTAGCCGCGCAGCATCCAGCGGAACTTGTCGATCGCTTCGCCCGAGTCGATCGTCAACGTCTGACCGCCGCGCTGACCGATGATGTAAATGTTGGTCGAGGTCGGGCGCATCGGTTGGTCCTCGGGGACCGGAACCATGCGGACGTTGTCGCTGATCTTCATGTTGATTGCTCCGATTCCACGCGCGAGGCGAGTGCGTTCAGAAGTCGATTCGCGCCGGGTGTCCCATCACCGTGCGGGTGTTCAGGATCTGACCGAGATGCCCGTTGCCGTGCGCGATGCAGGTTTGCATGATCTGCTGCGACTTGGGCTGATGTCCGAACTGGACGACGCGGACGGTCTCGGCCAGGTCGGCGTCGGTCGACGCGTTGAGGTAACCCAGCACGTCTTCATGCACGTCGTTGAAGTATCCGATCAGTTGCGGGACGGACGGGATCAGCAGTTGCTGCGCCTCGTCGCGCGCCATGTCGGTACCCTGAGCGACCTTGGGGAAGTTCCAGGACTCGTTCAGCCCCTGCCTGAGCCAGACGGGCGGCTTGCGATCCTGGCAGACGAAGTTGACGATGTTGTCCTTGGTCCTGATGTAGTGCCAGGCGTGGAAACCGGGCGAGACCGCTTCGTCGTTGTAGCGCCAGTTGAGCTGCTCGTCGGTCAGGTCGTCCAGCGCGGCGATGTAGCCGTCGTGCAGCGACTGCATGAAATGGATCAAAAGTTCCTGGACGTTCATCGTTCACCTCCCCGGTCTTCCCGGTGCTGCCTGGCGCTTCCTAGCTATGGTCGCCGATCGTCAGCCCGGCGACCTGCGGCGCGACATCGCGGGCCAGGAACTCGGGCACGTCGTCGCGGTCGAAGAGAAAATGCTGGAACTGGACCTCGGCGACGCCCGCCTCGGCCAGCCGGCCGAGCGCATCGACCGTCTCGTCGGCGCCGCCGACCAGTCGGCCATTGGCTCGGAACGCAGTCAGGAAGTCGTCCAGCGACTGGCCAGGTCCCCCGAACATGCTTTGTGCGAACTTGCCGCCCGCCTCGACCAGATCCGGCGGCCCGACCGCGTGGAACATCATCATGGAGTGTTCGATCTCGTTCGGATCGCGACCGATGGCGTCGCAAGCTCGGGCTAACACGTCGCGTTTGTGACCGTAGGCCTTCGGCGTGAGCGAGACGCAATTCCACTCGACGGCGTACCTCGCGGCCATCGGAATGGTGCGCTTCTCGCCTCCGCCGCCGATCAGGATCGGCGGGCGGCCCGGTTCGGGAATCGGTTGGCAGTCGGCGCCGTCGAGCTGGTAGTAACGGCCCTGGTAGCGGGACGGCCCGGGACTCCAGAGCGACTGCATCAGGTTGATCGCCTCTTCGAGCCGATCGAAGCGCTCGCGCGTCGATGGGAAGGTGAGTCCGTAGGCGTCGTGCTCGGGCTGATTCCAGCCCGCGCCCAGACCCATCACGAAGCGTCCGCCGGAGAGTTGATCGATCTGCGCCGCCATGCGCCCGACGTCGACCGGACGGCGGAAGGTGACCGGCGTGACCATGGGGCCGAAGCGCAGGTTGGACGTTTCCTCGGCCGCCATGACGAAGCTGAGAAAGCACTCGAGGCTGTCCTGCTGGTTCACGTCCTGGGGACCGGTGAAGTAGTGGTCGCTGCGGAAGAGCGAGGGAAAGCCGAGCCGGTCGGCCAGCCGCAGGATGTGACGCCAGCGCTCCCAGGTCAGTCCATTCTGTCCTTCGACCATCAGGGCGACGCGCATCCGGACTCCTTACGATGACCGCCATGCTTCTGAGCAGGTGCGCGGCTGGGCGGCTTGAGGTCATGGTAAGGGTCGGACCGAGCGCGGCCGCAAGGTACCGCTCGGCACTGCGCGGCGCGCAGTCAGCGGGAGAATCCGATCCCGTCGTCAAGCACGACGACGCTGACCGGCTCGCCCGGATGCCAGACCGTCTCCGTGCGCAGACGGGTCTCGACCTCTACGCCCGAGTGCAGTCGCACCCGGACGACCTGGTCGTGTCCGTAGTACTCGCTGTTGATCACCCTGGCCGGATTGGCCTCGTCCACAGGGGCCATCTTCAGTGCGAGCTGCTCGGGTCGCAGAAGCACGTCGATCTCCTCGCCGTCCGGCGCCTCGCCGTCCGGCGCCTCGCCTGGGTTGAGCAGGACAACGAATCCGAGTTCGGTCTCCGCGCCATGCCGGAACAGCCTGCCCTTGAGGATATTGGCGTCGCCGACGAACGAGCCGATGAATCGCGTCTCCGGACGGTAGTAAATGTCGTCGGGCGCGCCGATCTGCTCGATCTGACCGTGATGCATGATCGCGATCCGGTCGGCCAGCGAGAGCGCCTCCTCGCGGTCGTGGGTGACGAACACGGCGGCGGTGTTGGCGGCCTTGAGGATGTTGCGCATCGCCAGGCGCAGGCTGGCGCGGAGATGCTGGTCGAGGTTGCTGAACGGTTCGTCGAGCAGCACCGCAGCCGGCTGCGGCGCGAGCGCGCGCGCCAGCGCGACCCGCTGCGCCTCGCCGCCCGACAGTTCGTGCGGATATCG
>DAOUKQ010000033.1:0-7090 GCA_034421135.1 Dehalococcoidia bacterium | reverse complement strand
CACGGTCGGCGAAAGCGTCGCGGCGCCAGGGTGTCCGTCCTGGGCTGCCAGACTCGATGGACAAGTGCGCCGCGCATGGATCCGTTGTCTCCCACTTCCTGAAGACAAAGGTTCGCTCATATCATTTGCTTTGTCGTGCATGAACACAAAGGATAACTCCGTTCCTTTGTGTTCACGGCATGGCAGACAACGGATACGCGGCCCTACAGGTGCTTGAGCACCCCGCCGTCGACCTGGATGGTCTGGCCGGTGATGTAGCCGCTGGCTTCCGACGCGAGGTAGACCGCCAGCGGAGCAGCGTCGGCGGCCTCGCCAAACCGGCGCATTGGGATGAATCGCAGCAGCAGATTCTCGTCCACGGCCGACGGACCCCGACCCGGCGTCGAATCTGTCCAACCAACGACGATCGCGTTCACCGTCGTACCCGTCGGCGCCAACTCCTGGCTCAGCGACCGCACCAGCCCGATCACGCCAGAGTGCGCCGCGCTGTAGATGCTGAGGTTGGTCAAACCCCTCACCGCGGTGGCGTCCAGTACCGCGATTAACCGACCCGGCCGTCCTCGAAACTCTCTGGTGGCGCTGCGGAACGCTGCATACGTCCCGCCCAAATTGCCCATCAGCACCCGCTGGATGTCGGCATCGAGCGTCTTGCGAATCGGTGCGGCGTGATAGAGATTCGGCGCCACGATCGCCACGTCGACGCCGCCCAGCTCCTTGCTGATCTTGCGCGTCGCGACCTGGACGTTGGTGCCATTGGACAGGTCGACCGCCTCGTTCGGACCGCCCGCTGCCGCTTTCTTCAGCCGAAACAGCGAGGTGCCGTCGGTGTTGGCGCTGGTGACGCCGACACTCGCGCCTGCCTCTCGCAAACCATCCACGATCGCTGCTGCGACCGGCTTCTCTGCGCCGTAGACAATGACGCGGCGCTCGCTGAGGTCGAAGCCCTGGAGCGTTCCCTCGCCGACCTCGGGCGGTTCGACCGGGTTCTGGAGGCTCATGCGGGAACGCCGCCAATTCCGGACTGCACGTCCCAGCCAGTCGGGGCCAGCCCGCCGGCCAGTCCACCGCCGTCGATGATGAACGCTTCTCCGGTCATATAGGCGGAGGCATCCGAGGCCAGATACACGGCCAGCGGACCCAGCTCCCAGGCCTCGCCGACCCGGCGAATGGGTATCCGCGAGCCCTGGTTGCGGGCGACTTCGATTGCTTCCTGGTCTTCAAGCGTCTTCTGCAGGATGAATCCGGGAACGATGCAGTTGACGCGGATCTGATCCTTCGCCAGCTGAATCGCCAGCGACTGGGTCATGTTGATCACGCCGGCCTTGGCGACTCCATCAACGAAAAACTGGTGTCCGCTTCCCCGTAGCGATGTGCCCGAGGAGACGGTGATGACATTGCCCGGCTTCTCATCGGCGAGGAAGTGCCGCACCGCCGCCCGAGCGCTGTAGAAGACGCTGGAGAGGTTGATGTCGACCGTCTCGCGCCAGTCCTCGTCGGTGATCTCGGTGAGCTGCTTCATTGACGCCGGACCGCTCGCGCCGGCGTTGGCGAGCATCACTTCGAAACCGCCCCATTCATCGATCGTTTGCTGGACCATCGCATCGACCTGCGACGAATCGCTCACGTCGGTGGGAATAACCAGCGCCTGCCGGCCTTTGGCCTCGATCTCCCGAGCAACTGCGGCAATCTGAGACTGCGTGCGCGCTGCGCAAACGATGTCGGCGCCCGCATCAGCGAGGTGCAGCGCCATCTGGCGGCCGAGGCCTCGCCCGGCGCCGGTGACGATCACGCGCTTGCCATCCATGCGCAGAGATTCCAGCATGAGGGCAGTCTACGTCGTGTCCCTGCATGCTCCGGGTCGAGTGAGCGCTAACATGTTGCCCGAACCCGTCCACACCGGATGCGGCCTTCGTCGCACCGTGCAATGAACTGAATGGAGCTGGATATGGCAATCGGTTTGACCGTGGAATTCACCATCGGCGAGGGCCAGAACGACGCCTTTGAGGCCTTCATGGCCGGGGCCACGGCCAAGGTCAAGGCGGAAGACGCGGGCTGCAACAACTACGACCTGTTCCGTTCGGTCGAAGATGACACGCAGTACCTGCTGTTTGAGAACTGGGCGACCGAGGAAGACCTGACCGCCCACGGCACCTCGGAAGCAATGGCTGGAATGGCCGGGATCCGCGAGTTCACCACCGTGCGACCGGTCCTGCACCGCTACGAGGTACCAGACTAAATCCCCCTCTGATCCCCTCTCCCTGAGGGAGAGGGTTAGGGTGAGGGCCGCTCCAGAGGGAAACGAGCCGCAGGACCCACACCTAGCCTCTCCCAGAGGGAGAGGGACGGAACAACACCTCTCTCAGAAGGAGAGGAACCCCAAAGGAGGAAACACCATGCCAGACCAGATGGGCTCTGAACTGCTTGCCCGACAGATGGTCAACGAAGGGGTCGAGGATCTCTTCTACATCATGGGCGGACCGATCATCGAGGCCGCCGGCTTCGCCGCCGAACACGGCATCCGCACGATTGACTGCCGCCATGAGCAGGGCGCAGCCATGGCCGCGCATGGGTACGCCCGCGTCAAGCGGCTGCCGGGCGTCTGCATGGCTGCCTCCGGCCCGGCCACGACCAATCTGCTGACCGGCGTCGCCAACGCGTATCTCGACGGCGTGCCGATGGTCGCCCTGGGCGGCGCGGCGGCGTTCTCGTCGTTCGAACGCGACGACTTCCAGGAGTACGACCAGCTCGCCATGGCCGTGCCGATCACCCGCTGGGCCAGCCGCGTGACCCACTCGGCACGGATGCCTGAGTTCTTCAACCTCGCCTACCGCGAGTCCCAGGGACCGAAGCCCGGACCGACCTATCTCGACCTGCCCGGCGACACGCTCTACCAGCAGTCGGATGACGATACCGTCTGGTTCCCCGACGCCGCTGCCGCGCGTTCGCGGCCCGGCGCCGACCCCGACCAGGTCAAGGAAGCGATCGAGCTGCTGTCAAATGCCCAGCGCCCGATCATCCTGACCGGCACCGGCATCTTCTGGTCGGACGCCGCGGCCGAGCTGCGCGAGTTCGTCGAGACGTCCGGCATTCCCTTCTACACCACTCCGCAGGGTCGCGGCGTCGTCCCCGAGGACCACGACCTCTGCTTCATCGCTGCGCGCTCCAAGGCCTTCCGCGAGGCCGACGTGGCGCTCGTCGTGGGCACGAGGCTTAACTTCGTCGTCGGATCCGGCCTGCCGCCGCGCTGGGCGCCCGACCTCAAGGTGATCCACGTCGACACCGACCCCACAGAGATTGGCCACAACAAGGAAGCGACCGTCGGCATGGTCGCCGACGCCAAGCGCGCACTGGTGGCGCTGACCGCCGCCGCGAAAGAAGCCGGCCTCAACGGTCCGACCGACTGGGTCGCCGACCTGCGCGAGTCCGACGACAACCGCCGCCAACAATCGCTGGAGCAGGCACACTCCTCGACCGTGCCGATTCACCCGTTGCGCCTGGCCGACGAGGTCGTGCAGCGCATGGACCGCGACGCGGTCGTCTGCGTCGACGGCAACGCGACGCTGGCCTTCGCCCGGCAGTACATCCCGTCCTACGCCGAGGGCGGTCGGCTCAATCCCGGCCCCAACGGCTGCATGGGCGTGGGCCTGCCCTACGTGCTCGGCGCCAAGGCTGCCGCGCCCGAGCGCCAGGTGATCGGATTCGTCGGCGACGGCTCGTTCCTGATGAATGTCCAGGAGATAGACACGATGGTCCGGCACAACCTGCCGGGCACGATCGTGATCTCCAACAACGCCGGCTGGACCGCGGGCACGAACGACACGCCGGGCCGACCGCTCGGCTACGGCCAGCGCTACGAAGACATCGCCGTCGCCCTCGGCGGCCACGGCGAGCACGTGACCAAGCCCGAGGAGATCGGCCCCGCGATTGAGCGGGCGATGGAATCGGGTCTGCCGGCCGTCGTCAACGTCGAGGTCGAGCAGCACGCCATGCCGGGTCAGGCCCGCTTCGGCGGATACTCGGCGACGCTGAGCCGCTAGATACCGAGCGTCGAGACACAGTGACAGAGGCGGGGCCAAACCCCGCCTCTGTCGTTTGTAAAGGACCGATTCATGGCCTCAGTCCCGGCCGAGCACGCCGACCTCGTCGGCGCGCCACACTTTGCCCACCTGGTGACCGTCAACCGCGACGGCTCTCCGCAGTCCTCGCCGATCTGGATCCGCCCTGAACGCGTTTCCGCGGACGGCGCCGTCGAGTCGATCTTCTTCGTCACCGGGCTGCGCTACCGCAAGGCGCTGAACATGCAGCGCGAGCCGCGCGTGGCGCTCTCAATCCACGGCGCCGATCAGCCCTATCGGATGCTCGAGATCGTTGGCACGGCCTCGATGGGGCCCCGCACATCGTGGGACGAGCTTGACGCCATTTCCAACACCTATCTCGGAACCGACTACCCCTACAAGGGAGACGACCCCGCCGGCTGGCATGTGACGGTCGAGATCGACCGCGTCACCCTGCCCAACGACGGCGAACAGCCGCCCTCGGTCGACGCTCCAGGAGCCGGTTCCGACCTGCTCAGCCCGCCCCACTTCGCCCATGTGGCGACCGTCAGCTCGACCGGTCAGCCCCGCTCTTCCGTAGTCTGGCATCGGCGTCCCGAAGACGGCGGCGAGAACGACATCGAGTTCTGGACCGGCGCCGAAACGCTCAAGACGCGGCACCTGCGCAACAACCCGGCAGTCGCCGTCAGCATCCACGACGAAGTCGACCCCTACCGATACACCGAGCTGCGAGGCAGCGCCCAGATCACGCCGATCGATGGACGCCAGATGGCCGACGAACTGACCCGCCTGTACTGGAAGCTGGACGCGTTCCCGATGGATGTCGGGGGGATTGGCAGCAGCGTCGCCATCCGTGTCGAGTCGACGCACCGAGTCGGCTAACCGCGAGCCGCGCCACCGTTCTGACCGGAGGTCATCATGACATCAGTCCCGCCTGACTTCGCCGACCTCTGCGGCGCCCCTCACTTCGCCCACGTCGTCACCGTCAATCGCGACGGTTCGCCACAGTCCTCCCCGGTCTGGTTTCGGCCCGAGCAGGTCAACCCGGACGGCTCGGTCAAGTCCGTTTTCTTCAGCACCGGCAAGCGATTCCGCAAGTCGCTCAACATGCAGCGCGAGCCACGGGTGGCGATCTCCGTCCACGACGCTGAGAATCCGTACCGAATGATCGAGATCGTCGGGGTCGCCTCGCTCTCTGCCCGCACCGGCTGGGACGACGTGGACGAGATTTCGCGCGCCTACATCGGCCGGGACTATCCCGGCAAGAGTGAAGGCGACGGCGAGGGCTGGGGCGTGACCGTCAATATCGAGCGAGTCATCACGCTGGACTTCGCGCCCGGCGACGTCCTCGATCCTCCGGAGCCGGGCGGTGACCTGCTCAATCCGCCGCACTTTGCGCATGTGGCGACGGTCAGCTCGACGGGTCAACCACGATCGTCGGTCGTCTGGCACCGGCGAGCGGCGGGCGGCGGTGAAGACGACATCGAGTTCTGGACCACGCGGACGACCCTCAAAGTGCTTCACCTGCTTCGCAACCCGGCCATCGCCGTGAGCATCCACGACGAGGCCAATCCCTACCGCTACACCGAGTTGCGCGGTCGCGCGTCATTGACCGAGGTTCAGGATCACCGGCTGCTCGACGAACTGACGCCGCTGTACTGGAAGCAGGACAGCTACCCCGAGGGCGACGACGACCTGTCGGAGGGCGTGGTCGTGCGCGTCGAGACGGCGCACCGGGTGGTCTACGGCGAGTAGATCCCGGCAGTCCGGCGACCTGTCATTCGGCAGCCTGACCCCTCGCCAACCGAGGGTCGCAGGGGCTAGCGGCCGATCATTCGGGCCAGTTCAGCGAGCGACTCCGTCAACTCGGCCTCGTTCGGTTCGCTGCGCTGCTCGCGGAATTCCCAGAGATGTCTCTCCGGGTCCCTGGCCGAATAGATGCGCGCTCCGTAGAAGGCATCGTTGATCTCGCGAACGATCTGCGCGCCTTGCGCCTGGGCATGCCGGTAGTGCTCGTCTACGTCTCCGACGTAGACGCAGATCACCGCGTGGATTGAGCCGAGCGACTCGGGACTCGCCAACCCGAACTGTGGATCGGCGCCTCCGATCAGCACCCGTTCTCCGTTGAGCGAGACCTCGGCGTGAGCGACGCCGCCATCGGGCCACTCGAGCATCATCGTCTGCTCGAAGCCGAACACGCTGCACAGATAGTCCGCCGCTGCGCGTGGATCGTCGTAGTAAACGTACGGGACGATGTGCTGCGAGCCCTCGGGCAGCGGCACGGCGCTCACGACGGCCTCACGACTGCGGGGCGTCTTCGGCCGCCATCTCGTCGAGCGCGGCCTGGACCTGTTCACCGGTGAAGGCCTGCAACTCCTGGTGGAACCACCAGTTGCCTCCCTCGGGGTCGGTGGCGCGATAGGTCCGATCACCGAAGAACTGGTCCTCCGGCTCCTGCAGGATCGTCGCGCCCTCGGCCAAGGCCCGTGCGTAGTGCGCATCGACGTCGTCGACGTAGACCATCACGCTCGCGTGCAGGTGCGGCAGAGTGGACGGTCCGCCCAGCCCACCTTCCGGATATGCCGAGGCCAGCGTGACTTCGTCCTCGCCGCTGAGCAATGACGCGTGTCCGATGGTGCCATCGGGCATGTCCAGGCGAAAGCGCTCGACGAAGCCGAAGGCACGGCAGAGAAACTCGATCATCGCCGGCGCATCGTCGTAGGACAGCGCCGGCACGATTCCTTGCTTGCGACCTGCGTCAAGGTCTTGTTGATCAGTCATCGGTTCACTCCCCCTCCGGTGCTTCCGACATCGCCGCGGCCATTTCCTCGGGCGTGACGTCGCGGACGTGCTGGTGGATGTCCCAGCCCACACCCTCCGGGTCGAGCGCGCGGTAGGTCCGGTCGCCATAGAACTGCTCGGCCGGTTCCTGCACGATCTGCGCGCCGGCGGCCTTGGCCCGCGCGTAGTGGGCATCGAGATCGTCGACGTAGACCATCACCGACGCATGGACGCCGCCGAGCGTCTTGGGGCTG
>DAOUKQ010000032.1:0-2233 GCA_034421135.1 Dehalococcoidia bacterium | reverse complement strand
TGCGCTTCAATCGGCAGTTCGGTCAATGAGCGCACGGCCGCGGCCATCTGCGCGCCGAATGTGATCGGCGGGACGAAGTTACCGTCCATCACGTCCAGCGTGATCCAGTCGGCGCCGGCCTGTTCAGCGTCGGAGATCTGTTCCGCCAGCCGCGTCCAGTCGGCGCTGAGGATTGATGGCGCGATCTGGACCGGTCTGGTCCTGCTCGAGGTCATCGCCGGCCCTGCTGCCGTTGTTGCCCCTGCTGACTTTGCTGTTTGGCTGCAGCACGCTCGGCCGCTCGGCGCTGGGCCCGGTTGAGCCCGGTCTCTAAGGTCGGCTCGGGCTCTTGCGCCGCCTGCGGAGCGGCGGGCTGGCCGGCGGGCTTGAGCTGCAATCGATCCTTCGCCTCATCGAGCGCCGCTCGAACCTGGTTCGGGGCCGTGCCGCCGGGGATGTCGCGCGACTCCAAGGCAAACTGCACCGTCATGCCGACGGCGTCCGCGTCGAACGAGGGATGTTCCGACTGCAAGTCTTCCAGCGAGAGGTCGGACAGGCCGCAGCTACGCTGCTCGCACAGCCGGACGAGGCGTCCGACGACGCCGTGGGCCTCGCGGAAGGGGACGCCCTTGCGAGTGATGTAGTCGGCGTAGTCGGTGGCCAGGATGAATGGGTCGCGGTCGACCATCGCTCGGGCCCGTTCGCCGTCGACCGATGCGGTGAGCAGCGCCCTCGCGAGGACATGCAACGTGCCGATCAGCGTTTCGGCGGTGTCAAACAGTCCCGACTTGTCTTCCTGCAGGTCGCGGTTGTAGGCGAGCGGCAGACCCTTGAGCGTGGTCAACAGACCGGTGAGATGGCCGAGCACTTTGCCGCTGCGCCCGCGGGCGAGCTCGGCGATGTCGGGGTTGCGCTTCTGCGGCATGATCGACGAGCCGGTGGTGAAGGCGTCGCCGAACTGGAGCAGGCCGAATTCGGCTGAACTCCACAGGATCACGTCCTCGCAGAGCCGCGAAATGTTGACCATGCAGATCGACGCGTTGGAGAGGAACTCGACGATGTAGTCGCGCGAGGAGACGGCGTCCATGCTGTTGCGCGAGATCGCTTCGAAGCCCAGTTCGTCGGCCACCGCCTGACGATCGAGCGGGTACGCCGCGCCGGCGAGCGCGGCGCTGCCGAGCGGCATGATATCGGCTCGGGCGAAGGAATCGACGAGACGCTCGGCGTCGCGGTCCAGCATTTCCAGGTAAGCCAACAGGTGATGCGAGAGCAGCACCGGCTGCGCTCGCTGGAGATGCGTGTAGCCGGGCAGGTAGACATCGAGCGAGCGCTCGGCCAGCTCGATCAGCGAAGCCTGCAAGCCTCGCACTGCGCCGACCGCCTGGACGATGGCGTCGCGGACGAACATGCGGGTATCGAGGGCGACCTGGTCGTTACGGGAGCGGGCGGTGTGCAGCCGACCGGCCGCGTCGGCGCCGATGATCTGGCTAAGCCGCGCCTCGACGTGGGTGTGGATGTCTTCGAGTTCGTGGTTGATTTCGAATCCGCCGGATTCGATCTCCGTTTCGACCTGGTCGAGTCCCTGCAGGATCTTCGCCGCATCGTCGGTGTCGATGATTCCCTGGGCCGCCAGCATCCGCGCGTGCGCGCGTGAGCCGGCGATGTCGTGGCGGAAGAGGAGCAGATCAGTCTGGATTGAGGACGTGTAGGCCTGGACGAGGACGTCGGGCGCTTCCTCGAAGCGTCCGCCCCAGAGACGCTGTGGGTCTGCGTCGGTGTTGTCGGCGTCAGCCATCCACCGCCTGCTCGCCGTGCTGGTTGAGCACTATTCGTCCGAGGGCAACTTGGTCAGCCCGGCCGCGCTGATCGCGCTGTCGATGTGTTCGGCCTGGAGGTCGCGGGCGCGAACGGTCTGAATCGCCGGCGGTTCCATGCCGGAGGCAATATGCGAGCGGTAGAGTCCGTCGCCCAGCGCGCGGATCACCGCCTGAACCTCGGCGTCGGACAACGGGCCGCAGAGCGCCTCGAAGACCTGCTTGGCGTCCAAGGCCAGGTAAAGCGCACACTCGAGCGTCGCATGACCGGGACGGCGGATCTCGAAGTCCGCCGCGTCGGGCCCGCCGGCCGTGGGCACGGCTGTCTCGTACTCGATGTCAATCTCGATGTCGGAGGCGTTCGTCGTCATCGCACGCTGTCCTATCTGGCCGCCCTCGCAGACGAACCGGCGACTCGATTACGTCGTACTACCCGATGA
>DAOUKQ010000031.1:0-3352 GCA_034421135.1 Dehalococcoidia bacterium | reverse complement strand
AAGATCAGCAGCGACAGTACGGGGAAGCCCGGGTCCATCTATCGCTCCTAGAACAGCACGACGGCGATCCAGATGATCATGCCGCCGAGTCCAATCGAGAGTGTGCCTGCCTGTACCCAGCCGTTCTGGACGAACCGGGCGCCGCTGGAGATGGTCAGGCCCTCGCGCCAGGCGCGGTTGACGACGCCATCGACAATGGTCGCGTCGAACCAGGCCGACGAACGGGCAATCCAGCCGTAGAAGACCCGCCGAGCCAGCAGGTTCTCGGCCAGCGCGTCGAGGTAGAAGAGTTCTGTGGCGAATTTCTGCGCCTCGGGGATCGGCCAAATGCCTCCGACGCCCCAGCTTCGGACGCGGTCGCGGTTGCGCATGAACCAGTAAGCGGCGAATCCGGCGCCTACGGCCAGTGCGGTCGAGCCGAGGAAGATGCCCCAGCTCCAGTGGAACTTGCCTTCGTGCGGATCTGGAAGCGCGCCGTAGACCCAGGTCTGGAACTCTCCGCCGAAGGTCAGGAACCCCGAGACGACCGAGATGACGGCGAGGATAATCAGGGGAGTGGTCATGCTGCGCGGCGACTCATGCGGATGCGACGGATCCTCGTTGCCGTGCTCGCCCGGAGCGACTTCCTCGCCGCCCTTGTATTCGCCGAAGAAGGTCATGTAGACCGCTCGGACCATGTAGGCGGCTGTCAGACCGGCGGCGAGCAGGCCGAGGACGAACACTCCCTTGTTGTTGTCCCAGGCCTCGATCAGGATTTCGTCCTTTGACCAGAAGCCGGACAGCGGGACGATGCCGGCCAGCGCGAGCGTGCCGATGATGAAGGTGCCAAACGTGATAGGCATGAGTGTGCGCAGGCCGCCCATCTTGCGCATGTCGAAGGTGTTGGTCGAATGGTTCACCGAGCCGGACCCGAGGAACAGCATCGCCTTGAAGAACGCGTGGGTCATCAGGTGGAAGACGGCAGCCGCGTATCCGCCCACGCCGATCGCAAACATCATGTAGGCGAGCTGCGAAATAGTCGAATAAGCAAGCACCCGCTTGATGTCGACCTGGACCATGGCCAGTAGGGCCGCACCGAGCGCGGTGCCGGCCCCGATCCAGGCGATCAGGTCGGAGGCCGTCGACGAGGCGTGTATCACCGGGAAGAAGCGGGCGAGCAGGTAGACACCGGCGGCGACCATTGTCGCCGAGTGAACCAGCGCCGAGACCGGCGTCGGGCCTTCCATCGCGTCGGGCAGCCAGATGTGCAATGGGAACTGCGCCGACTTGCCGACCGCTCCCGCAATCAGACCGAGGCCGAACAGCGTCATCGCCGTCTGGCCGATCATCAGGCCGTCGATCGCGAACATCCCCGCCTCGGCGCCGCTGTCGGCGAGCGCGTTGATCGACGCGATGTCGAGCGTGCCCGTCTTGCTGTAGATCAGGATCATCGCGGCCAGCATTCCGAGGTCGCCAAGCCGCGTGACCAGGAACGCCTTTTTCGCGGCGGCCGCTGCCGCCGGTCGGTGGAACCAGAAGCCGATCAACAGATAGGAGGTCAGACCGACCAACTCCCAGAAGGCGAACAGCATCAGGAGGTTGTCGGCCAGGACGAGACCGAGCATCGATGTCGTGAACAATGCCATGAAGGCGAAGTAGCGGCGGTAGCCGTGGTCGCCGTCCATGTAGCCGGTCGAGTAGACCTGGACCAGCAGCGACACGCCGGTCACGACGACCAGCATCACCGAGGTCAGACCGTCGATCCGCACACCAACGTTGACGACCAGTTCACCGGCCGTGAACAGCTCATGCGTGCCGATGTTCAGCGGCAGGCCGCGCAGACCAATCGAGTCGATCAGGTTGATCACGGCCAGCAGGAAGGCGACCGCGAGCGCGATGATCAGCGGGGTTGAGGCCAGCCGCGGGCCGCAGAACAGGTCGGCGATCGGCTTCCATGAGCGCGGGTAGTTGGGATCCCACTCGGGAATCTGGCGTTGGAGGTTCTGGTTGACCGCAGAAATCCCGGCCAACACGAACGCGGTCAGCGGCAGGAAGAGAATCACCCAGAAGATGGTCTCGGACACGCCGCTACACCTTCCCCAGGATTTCCCGCGCCACGTGCGTCTTCGAGTCCGGCACGTAAAGCATCACCGGTGCGAAGTCGCCTTCATCCTTGCGATCCGGCTCAACCACGAACCGCACCGAGACGCCCTCTGCGAACAGCAGCTCACGCAGCGTCTCGGCGACGTAGCGGTTCGGCACAGTCATCAGCGGAGCCCACATCCCGACGTCAGCCCTTCAACAAGGTCGTGCGGTCGACCGAGATTGTTTGCCGGTTGCGATACACCACAAGCGCCAGGGCCAGGCCCACCGCGACCTCCGCCGCCGCCACCGCAATGATGAAGACCACGAATACCTGCGTCGAGAGCGCCACCTCGGTCGCGCCGAAGCGCGAGAACGCGATCAGCGTCAGGTTGACCGCGTTGAGCATCAGCTCCACGCCGATCAGCACACCAACCGCATTCTTCTTGGACAACGCGATGAAGAAGCCGATGCAGAACAGCAACGCCCCCAGGACTAGGTAGTGCTCAAGTCCAATGATCATGAGGCCGCCTCGGAATCAGAGGCCTCGGCGGCGATCGGCGGGTCGACGACGTTCACAGGATCGACGCTTCCTTCGCCATCAAGCTCGGCCTGAAGCGAGGCGGCATGAACCGCGGCATCTTCATCGTCTTGGCGGGCCAAGGCGATTGCGCCGACCAGCGCGGCGGTCAGCAACACCGCCCCGATCTCGAACGGCAGGATGTAGTGCTTGATCAAGCTCTCGCCGATCAGGCGCGCCTGGTCGGTCAGCGCCGCCTCCCGCACCGCGCCCCAGTCGGTGTCAATCGCCACCCAGAGCGTCGAGATCATCACGAGTAGGACAACTAACGCGGCCGGACCGCCGGTCTTGATGTTCTGCGAGTTATCCCGCTCGGCGCGCGGGGTCAGCATGATGGCGAAGAGCATCAACACCGAGATCGCGCCGACATAGATCAGGACCTGCACGACCGCGATGAAATCGGCCGACAGCGTCAGGTACAGCCCGGCGATCCCGAGCATCGACATCACTAACCAGATCACCGCGTGAATCAGGTTGCGGCTGATGATGATCATCGACGCGCCGCCCAGGGTCATCGCCGCCAGCGACCAGAACGCCAGGTGGAATCCGAAATCGCTCATGGTTAGTCGCCGCCCACCTGGAACTGCGGTTCCTCAGCGCGCGAGGCAACCTGGCGAGCGGCTCGCAGCCCGCCGATCTCCGTGCCGGCCATCCGAATTCTGGCCGGACGCCGCAGCTCCGCAGGACGCGCGACGCGGGCGAACAGCATGA
>DAOUKQ010000030.1:0-2702 GCA_034421135.1 Dehalococcoidia bacterium | reverse complement strand
GGTTCCAGCTCCTCTTGCTCGAGCGCCTCGGCCAGCGCCTGCGGCAGCAGCCGCTCGGCTGCCTCTTCGAAGACGGCGTCCGGTCCCAACGCGTTTTCGACGACGCGGCGCGGGGCTTTGCCTTTGCGGAATCCCGGGATCCGGAAGCGCTGCGAGAGGCGTCTGGCGGCCTGATCGAGGGATTTCGTCACACGGGCGTCGTCGAGCTCGATTTCGAGCAGCATCTGCGCCTCGGGGATGCGTTCAGCAGTTACTTTCATCGGTCAACCTTCATCGCCCAACGGCTGCGGGCATAGCTGCGGCTGAGCATATCAGCGCCCCAGCGCCAGGCCGGTTTAGCGCATAGCGCTGGGCCGGTTCAGCGCATAGCGCTGGACCGGTTCTATCGCCCTCGGGGGTTGAGGACGTCGTTGATCGCATCGCCGAGCAGGTTGAAGGCGAGCATGAGGGGGAGGATGAAGAGCATGGGAACGAGCAATATCTGCGGCTCATTGATCAGCGTCTTGTAATGCCCGGCGTTGGCAACCATGACCCCGAATGATGGAGTCGGCGGCGTGATGCCAACCCCAATGAAGGTCAACGCTACTTCCAGGCCGACGATCTCGCCCAACGACGCGCTGAGTCCAAGGATGAACCAGGGCAGCACGCCGGGGAACAGGTGGCGGACCAGTATGCGCGGGGTCCGCGCCCCAATCGTCTCGGCCGCGAGGATGTAATCCGCCTCTCGCAAGGCAAGAGTCTGAGCACGGTAGAATCGCGCCGCGCCGGCCCAACCGATAAAGGACAAGGCAAAGATGATCAGGACGTAGTCGTCAACACCCTGTTCGATCAGCCAGTGCATTCCCAGGAAGTCCTCGATCTCCTCGAACCACCCTTCCCATCGATCGCGAAAAACAGAAACCAGCACGATCAGGAACACGAGGTTGGGCAGGGCCATGATCACCTCGCTAATCCGCATGACCACGTTGTCGATCTGCCCGCCGCGATAACCAGCGAAAAGACCGATGCCTAAGCCCAGGAACAGGTTGCCGAACACGACTGCGAGGACGCTGATGATCAGCGTGGTGCGCAGTGAGAAGAAGGCGCGCGAAAACAGATCTCGTCCCGCGCGATCGGTGCCGAACCAGTGTCGCGACGACGGGCCCTGCTTGGTCTCGTCAGGACTGAGGACCAACTCTGTTCGTGCCGGGAGCCTGGTCTCGCGAGTCAGCGGACCAAACTCATCGACAACATCGGGATTGAGCTGGTTCAACCGCTCAAGGTCAACGTCAACCCGGTCGACAAAGGTGCTCAGCAGCTCACCCTGACCGTCGTCTTCACGCGTGCTGCGACGCTCACTGAGATTCGTCGCGTTCGGGTCCTGCAGACCGGTATCGACGCCGAAGGCGTCGAGGAAGGTGTAGGAACCGGCACCGTAGAGGACGAAGATCGCGAGAATACACGCGACCGCAACACGCTTGCGAAGGATGGCTTTAATCGCTCGGGCCCAGGGAGTCTCGGCGCGAGCCGGGCGTTCCCAGTCGAGCTGTTCTTCGACCCGCGCTGTCACACCTGCCGTCCTTCGTAGCTGATACGTGGATCGATAAAGACGTAGGCGACATCGATGAGCGCGTTAGCCACGATCAGCAGGGCCGCTGTGAGAATCGTGAAACCCAGGACGACGTTGAAGTCACGTTGATTGATCGACTGAAAGATGAACTGCCCGACGCCTGGTACCCCGTATCGCGTTTCGACGATGATCGATCCGCCAACAATACCGATGATCGCGAATCCGATAGTCGTTGCAAGCGGCAGCATCGCGTTGCGGAATTCGTGACCGAGAATGATTCTGCGCTCGCTCAGACCCTTGGCGCGCGCCGTCCGTACGTAGTCTTCCTGGATCGTGGTCAGCATGCTGGCGCGGACGAAGCGTGCCATGCCCCCCCAGACCGGCAGGGTCAGCGACAGCACCGGAACGATGAACGAGGCCGGATCGCCAGGCGTCCAGACAACCGGAACGTTGAAGCCGAAGAAGCGAAAGAAGGGTCCTAACGTCTCGACAAAGAAGTAGACCAGGACCACCACCATGATCGGCGCAGGGATCGCATCGAAAATCTTGAAGAACCCGATCACGGCGGGGTCTTTCCACGTACCCGCGCGTAAGGCGGCGTAAATGCCCAACGGGATGCCAAGTCCAAACGTCAGCACAAGGACGATCACATTGATCTGCATCGAGACGCCGATCCGCTCCGCCAACAGCTCTTGAACGCTGCGCTGAGGCGAGCGATAGAAGTACGACGGGCCGAGATCACCTCGGCTGACCAGCCCCCAGACGTAATTGCCGAAACGTTCGAAGTAGTTGCCTTCGAGACCGTACGCCTCGCGGATCAGCTCGGCTCGCTCCGGTTCGATGTTGCGTGAACCGGCGATGATCCGGACGGCGTCGCCAGGCGCGTGATGGGTGAAGGCGTAGGTGAGCGCGATCACGGCGAGCACCATGATCGGTACCAGCAACATCCGCCGGGTCAGGAATGGGATGACACCACTGCGCACGAGGCGCCTCCTGACCCCTCAACCCGCATACCGGACGGGCCGAGTTCGCCGACGAACCTATTCCTCGATGCTGACGAAGCGGAGGTGCGGGATCACCATGCGTGTCGGCTCGTAGTTCTGCACGTAGGGCTTGATCAGCTCGTGGGCGACTGAGTAGTACAGCGGGATCC
>DAOUKQ010000029.1:0-165817 GCA_034421135.1 Dehalococcoidia bacterium | reverse complement strand
CTACGACCCCCGCCCAGGCCGTAAACGCTCCCCCCGGTTGTTGTAGAGCTCAAGCCCTCAACCGAACGCGACCAGCAGTCCCACTACGAGGGTCGTTGCCGCAAACCCAAGGCCAACCACACCTATCACCCACTGCTGCATCCTCGCATCGCGATTCTCCTGATCACGCCCCCGTTGCCGACCTCGCTCTTCTCTTTGCCGCTCTCGCTCGTCCCGCTCTCGTTCGCGCTCATCCCGCTCAAGTTCGCGTTCATGATTCTCCGCACGAAACTCACCGATCTCTTTGCGTATCTCATTCATCTCCGAACGGATGTCAGCCATGAACTGCGCCTGTTCGGCTGCCATCTCAGCTCGCTCAACTCGCCACTGTTCAATGAGCTGCTCGAGCGCCGTTTGCCGAACGTACGTCGCCAGTGCTTGGTCGAAGAGATCATCAAGCAGAACCGCCATGGGTTCGGCCTGGCCGTTCTGACAGACCCCAGTGTCAACTAACCGGTCACGCGTCTCGAGGACGTCGATCGATGACATATCGCTCTTCGATCTGTGGACGCAGGATGTCGGCGAGCAGGTGGGACTTCTCTTCCGTCACGTAGCCGGCCTCTACCACCTTCTTCCTGATGTCCTCGAGGATCTCCTCGAGCCTCCAGGCTGGAATGGGTTTGATCTGATTGACCTGTGGCTTTGCCATTGCTCTGATCCTACCCGTCTCAGTGCGCCGCCGACGCGCCCTCGATGATCTCCTCGACGACGTGGGGCTCGGCCAGAGTCGTCACGTCACCGACATTCTCCGGTTCGCCTTCGGCGACCTTGCGGAGGATTCGGCGCATGATCTTGCCTGAACGGGTCTTGGGTAGGCCTCCGACGAACTGGATCTTGTCGGGGGTGGCGATGGGGCTGATTTCGGCTCTCACTTGCCTCTTCAGTTCGACGGCCAGGTCGGGGCCTGGGTCGAAGCCGTCCTTGAGCAGGACGTAGGCGTAGATGCCCTCGCCCTTGATCTCGTGTGGGTAGCCGACGACGGCGGCCTCGGCGCAGCCCGCGTGACCCACCAGCGCGCCTTCGATCTCCGCCGTGCCCAATCGGTGCCCAGACACGTTCAGCACGTCGTCGACCCGCCCCGTCAGCCAGTAGTAGCCGTCGTGGTCGCGGAACGACCCGTCGCCGGTGAAGTACTTGCCGGGGTACTGGATGAAGTAGGTGTTGATGAAGCGCTCGTGGTCGCCGTAGACGGTGCGCATCATGCCCGGCCAGCTCCGAGCCAGGCAGAGCAGGCCGCTCTGCGGGTTGCCGTCGAGTTCGTTGCCCTCAGGATCGACGAGCACCGGCTCGATCCCGAAGAAGGGCAGCGAGGCCGAGCCCGGTTTCATATCGTTGGCGCCGGCCAGGCCGGTCAACACGTGGCCGCCGGTCTCGGTCTGCCAGTACGTATCGACGATTGAACAGCGGCCTTCGCCGACGATGTCGAAGTACCAGCGCCAGGCCTCGGGGTTGATCGGCTCGCCGACCGTGCCCAGGACTCGCAGGCTGGTCCGCTCGTGGACCTTGACCCACTCGTCGCCCTCGCGCATCAGCGCGCGGATCGCGGTTGGAGCGGTGTAGAGGATGTTGATGCCCAGGCGGTCGATCATGTCCCAGTAGCGTCCCGCGTCGGGATAGGTCGGAATCGACTCGAACATGACCGAGGTCGCGCCGTTGCCCAGCGGTCCGTAGACGATGTAGCTGTGACCGGTGATCCAACCGACATCGGCGGCGCAGCAGTAGATGTCGCCGTCGCGGTAGTCGAAGGTGTAGCGATGACTGAGCATCGTGAAGAGCAGGTAGCCGGCTTGCGTGTGCAGCACGCCCTTGGGCTTGCCGGTCGAGCCTGAGGTATAGAGGATGAAGAGCGGGTCCTCGGCGTCCATCACTTCGGGCTCGCACTCAGGCGACTGGTTGGCGACGGTCTCGTGCCACCAGATGTCGCGTCCGTCCTTCATCGTGACGTCACCGCCGGTGTGCTGATGGGTGAGCACGAACTCGACGCAGTCGACGCCGTTGGCGTCGAGCTGGTCCATGGCGGCGTCGACGTTGGCCTTGAGCGGCACGGTGCGTCCGCCGCGCTTGCCTTCGTCCTGGGTGATGATCGCTTTGCAGAGCGAGTCAGTCACGCGGTCGGCGATTGCGGAGGCGGAGAATCCACCGAAGATCACGGAGTGAATCGCCCCGATCCGGGCGCAGGCGAGCATCGCGGCCACGACCTCGGGCGTCATCCCCATGTAGATCGCGACGCGGTCGCCCTTACCGATGCCGCGGCTACGCAGCTCGTTGGCCAGCCGGCAGGTTTCGGCGTGCAGTTCGCGGTAGGACAGCGACTCGTTGTCGCCGGGCTCGTCGCCTTCCCAGAGGATGGCGGTCTGGTCGCCGCGCTCGGCGAGGTGACGGTCGAGGCAGTTGACGGAGACATTGAGCTTGGCGCCCAGGAACCAGGCGATTTCGCCCTCGGCCAGGTTCTCTTGCTTGAGCGTGTGCCATGGCTCGATCAGATCAAGGTGCTCGTTGGCCATCTCGGTCCAGAAGGCGTCCGGCTCGTCGAGCGAGCGTCGCCAGAGCGCTTCGTAGCCCTCGCGAGAAGTGACCAGCGCGCCATCGCGCACGCGCTCGGGCGGTGAGTAGGTTTCATTGACCGGCATCGCGGCGTCGGGAGTGGTCATGTCGGCATCCTCGTCAGCTTCAGTGTGTCGTCGAGGAAATGCTAACGCGCCGCTTCCGGAAACCGAACGTCTAAGAATGACCGAGGCGGCGGAACCAAGAGCTACCGAGTCAAGGCGGCAACCAGGCTCGCCCCGATTGCGCCCAGGGCGATCAGCGTTGCGTTGATCATCCGCGAGACTCGCCCTTCCATCTTGACTCGCTCCTCAATCACATGCTGGTTGGCGCGCAACTCCCCGATACCTTCTCTCATCTCGCCAACCTCACCCTTGATGCCGGCGATTTCTCGCTCCATCGCAGGAATCCGCTGAACCAGGGGCAGGATTGCCTGGAACATCTGAGAGTGCTGCTCCAACAAGAGGGAGTGTTGCTCAAGCACCTGCGATTGCGTGTTGAGCAACTGCTCAATGCGATCGAGGCGGCGGAGCACTTCGGGATCGGTGCGCGCGGGCGTTACGATTCGCACCACGGCGCGGGCCTGATCTTCGCTGAAGCCGCTCTCCAGCAGCGCCTCATAGTCCTGGAGCGTGTCGGTGACCACGGGACCTCCTGATCTAAGGATAACGGCAATCGGCGACTGGCCAGTTCGAGAGTTGCGGGTCCCCGCGTGAAGCGGGGACTGGAGGTTGGTGTTGGGAGGGCATATGCGGTGATACGATGCTGAAACTGGTGTGATTAGCCGATTCGAGAGGTCCCCACGATGGCGCAGCAGGAACCGTTTGAGCGAATCTCGGTCACAGAGGCGGAGGAGAAGCGTCAGGCCGGCGTGACGCTGGTCGATACTCGCGAGTTGGACGAGTACCAGGACGGGCACGCGGCCGGCGCGCCGTTGATGCCGCACATGTCGGTGATGACGCGCGCCGACGAACTGGAGCAGATCGCGGGCGGCAAGGACCAGCCGATCATGTTCATCTGCGCCAAGGGCCAGCGCTCCGCCGTGGCCTGCGAGTTCGCGGCCGCGCTCGGCTTTACCGACCTCTACAACGTCGAGGGCGGCACCGACGCCTGGATCGCGGCCGGACTGCCCATTGAGTAGTCCGCGCCGACCAGACGTTGCGACGAGCGGTCGCGTCCAATGCTGAGCAACATGAGCGGTACGCAGCGCTACGCGGTGCTGGTTTTGATCGTCGTCGTGGTGGTCGTGGTCTACCTGTTCGTCTCCGGCGGCTTCAACGAGCTGACCGGCGGCGGTTCCGGCGACAGTCAAGCCGCCCCGTCCGAGGTGGTCGACTCGGTGAGCTTGCGGACGGAAGCGATCGAGTTTGGCGAACCCGACCAGGTTGGTCCGGTCGAAGTCTCGATTCTGGGCATCACGTTCCCGGAGCGGATTCGCGCCGAGGGGCTCTGGCGCGATCCGGCTCAGCGATTCGCAGCGGTCACACTGACGATGACCAACCGATCCCGGCAGGCCGTCGAACTCCCGCTGAACGGCCTGCAACTCGTCACCGTGGATGGCCGCGCGTATCTGGCCGATGCGGCGCTGTCGCTGGGCCAATCGCGAGTCGCGGAGGGCGTCGCCTACGCGCCGCCGCTGATACTCCAACCGCAGTTGACGATCACGGTCGTCGCGGTCTACGACATCCCCCTGGACGCATCGGGCCTGCAACTCCGAGTCCTGGGCGGTTGGACCGACTTCGCGCTGTTTGAGTGATGAGGAGTGCTAGCCCCGGTCCGATCCCCTTTCCCCGAGGAGACCTGCGCGTTAATCACCGGGTTCTACTCCCTCTCCCTCTGGGAGAGGGCTGGGGTGAGGGTCCGGCCGCCGTTACCTATCTGGTCGTCAGGCCTGCCCTGGCCGCGGAAGGCCCTCACCCTAACCCTCTCCCGCCGGGAGAGGGGACCGGAATGGGTTTGCGCGCAGCTCTCCCAAAGGGAGAGGGAGATAAGAAGTGAAGATAGGCAACTTGACGTACGCAGAATCGTCATACCCGCGCTTGCCGCGGGTATCTCGACGAGTCCTGTACTGAGGCCTGTCTTCGACGAGTCGAGATTGCCGCGACAAGCGCGGCAATGACTGAAAGCACTGTCATATGACCATTCTCCTGTTCGATATCGACGGCACGCTCTCACTCTCGCAGGGCGCGGGGACGCTGGCGATGTCTCGGACGTTCAAGCAGCTCTGGGATATTGACGACGCGCTCGCGGGGATGAACTTTGCCGGGCGCAGCGACACCTGGATTGTGCCGACGGCGCTGGCCAACCAGGGTCGCGATTGCTCGGCGGACGATATTGCCCGGTTCATCGACCATTATGTCCCGCACCTCGGTGACGCGCTGGTCGAGCGGGACTCGCGGCTGTGTCCGGGCGTGCTGCCCTTGCTGGATGCGCTGGCCAGGGAGCGGGTGACGCTCGGATTGGGCACGGGCAACTTCCGCCGCGCCGCCGAGGCGAAGCTGTCGCCGTTGGGCATCTGGGAGTACTTCGTCGACGGCGGGTTCGGCGACGATCACGCGAATCGCACCGAGTTGCTGGCCGCCGGACTGGAGCGACTGCGGCGACACTCAACCGACGGCGCCGACGCGGTCGTGATCGGAGACACCGGACACGATGTCGAGGCGGGCCACGCCATCGGAGCCAAGGTCGTCGCGGTCCGCACCGGCTACTCGCAGCCTGGGGAGCTTGACGGGGCGGACGTGGTGCTGGACGACCTGTCGGACCTCGAGGCGTCGATGGCGGCATTGCTGCGATAGCCTGAGGGCATGTCGACCGAACTCGTCATTGGCATTCTGATTTTGCTGCTGGTGGTCGGCGTGCCGATCGTGCAGGCGGTCGTTCGATGGATGCAGCGGCGTCGATCGCTGGGCATGGACGGCATTGCCGCGCTCAGGGCGATGGGACTGCGCCGCGACGAGCTGCCCGCCGGGCTTGCTCCGCAAGCGTCCGAAGCGGTCACCTCGGAGGACATCGCTCTTGCCGATGACAATCCCGAGGCCAAAATCGCCCAGCTCGACGACTCGGGGCGCGTGATTGGCTATCGCGAGAGTTTTCGCGACCCACGATCGATGGGCGAGTTCCTCGATTGGGTCTGCGGACAGACGGTCTATCGCAACCGGGCACATCGGCGGATCGAGCTTGAGTTGACTCGCTATGAAACCGAAGAGCAAGCATCGGAAGCGTTGGCCGAAGCGCCGCTGCTCGATCCGACTGAATCCGACGTGAGCGTCGAGGAGGCAGAGGAACGCGCCGGCGTCCTGGCTCGCGAATGGACGCGGAGCGAGAACGGCTCGGCGGTGCAGCGGATGCTCGAGCTGCGCTGGGCCTCGGGCGATGTACTAGCCGTGATGCGCGGCGACTCGGAGCCGTCGGGCGCGCTGGACGATAGCGAAGTCGAGCGACTGGCTTCGTTGGTCAGGAGCCGGCTGTCTTGACCGATTCATCCCGCGAGGCGTTGCTGGCTCGGTACCGCGCCGCGCCCGATGCGCTCAGAGCGTCGGTCGCAGGCGTGTCGATCGCCCAACTCGACGGCGCGCCGCCGGAGCCGGGCTGGACCGCGCGCGAGATTGTCCATCATGTCTCGGACATCGCGATCATGGGCGGGCTGCGATTGCGGCTGATGCTGCTCGATATCGAGGTTGAAACCTGGCCGCTGGACCAAGACGTGATGCAGAAGCGCCTGCGCAACGACAAACGGCCGATCACGCCGGCGCTCAACGCGTTCGGCGGCCTGGTCGAGTCGGGGTGCTCCATTCTCGACGCGCTGCACGAGGACGAGTGGACGCAGCCGCGTCCGGTGCCAGGGGCCATGTCGCGCAGCGTCGAGGAGTGGCTGGCCGCCAACGTGCGGCACGTCGAACAGCACATCGATCAGATCCGCTACGCCCTCACCGGCACTTGCTAGGACGTGACGCATGACCGATCATCCCAGCGAACGACCCGAACTTCTGGCGGCGTACCTCGAATCGACCTTCGAAATCGAGAAGGTGCTTGGCGAACTCTCCGAGTCCCAGCTTGAGTCTCGTGAGGGGGCAGGAGAGTGGTCAGTTCGTCAAGTCGTCCATCACTTGGCCGACAACGAAGTCGCCGATGCGATGCGGCTGCGTCAGATGCTGGCGCATGACTCGCCGGTGATCGTTCCGTTCAGCGAGGACCTGTTCAGCTCGCGTCTGCACTACGACCGCGAGATCGAGTCTTCGGTCGCCACGTTCTTCGCGCTGCGCGCGTCGAGCGGCGCGATTCTGGAACAGATCGCGGCGGAGGATTGGTCGCGAAACGGTCAGCACCCGGAGCACGACCGCTACACCGTCGAGATCATGGTGCGGAAGAACATTGAGCACGACGCAGCGCACCTGGCTCAGATCCAGCGGGCGCTGCTAGCTCAGTAACCGTCAAGCTGATTCGACGGAGGAGGCATCGATTATGAAATCGCGCGCGACGTATTCCCAACAAGATGTTGACGACCTGCTCTCGAAGATGGCGTTGGAGCGGGGCAAGCTGTTGACGGCGGCTGAGGGATTAAGCGACGCGGATGCCAACCATGTGCCGACCGATGCCGTCGGCGAGGAACAGTGGACGGCCAAGGAACAGCTTGCGCACCTGTGGGAGATGGAGCGCGGCTACATCGCCTGGTGCCGCGCGGGACAAGCGCAGAGCGGCGTTGATGCCTCGGACGTTCGCGGCGAGCCGGTCGCGATTCCGATCGAGCGCGCCCCGCAACACTCGGTTCGCGAGTTACTGGACGCGCTGATCGACGAACGGGCGAAGACGAACGACTACATCCGCTCGCTGACGCTGGAGGAGTTTGCGCACACCGCCTCAACGCCGGGGTTCGGCGAGTTGACCCTGATGCAGTGGCTGCGCTCGTTCTATCGTCACGACCGGATGCACACGGCGCAGATCGAGGGTCGGCAGTCGGACTATCGGCCGCAGTACCAGGGCGGCCAGGAAGCGAATCAGCGCCAAATGCGGATTGACCAGGTTGCGGCGCGGCAGGCCGGCGAGTAACGGGACAGCGAGACGGCGCGAGCCCATACTATGGGCGACATGTCGAATCGCGAACGCGGCAGTTCCCGACCGCAATCCACAGGCGAGCCGTTTCAATGGCACGATGGCCGGCGCATGGTCACCATCTGGGTGGGCCGCGGTCAGGAATGGGCCGGTAGCGCCCGCGAACAGGCTCGACGGGCGAACCGTCGGCCGCGCAACCCGGCGCAACGATTCCTGCTCTGGCTGATTGGCATTCCACTGGGTCTGGCGGCGGCGGCGCTGGGGCTTGCGGTCACAGTCCTGGTGGCCGCGGTCATGCTGATCCTGGTCATCCTCATGGTCTGGGCGGGCATGGGCTTCGCCGGCGCGGCGATGGCGTCGCGCAAGGGTCGGCCGCCTCAAGTGGGCTGGCTGCTGGGGCTGACGCTGGGGCCGATCGGGCTATTGCTGATTCGCCGGGTCCTATGACCGGGGGGACCGAGCGGGTCCCCGCTTGAAGCGGGGACTGGGAGCGTCAGAGACAGCCGGACTGAGCGAGCGCTGACCGGAGATCGGGCGACAGGTCGTCGACGGAGCGACGGAGTTGGGTGGCGATGCCGATCGCCTCTAGGCCGAAGGCGAGTGGATTGGCCTGGGCTTCTTTGTCTTGCTCGCCCGAGACGGCTGCAACGAAGTCGAGCGTCTTCAGACTGGCGCGATGAAAGGCGGACAGTTCGTCGGGCGGGTTGACGCCGCGCATGGTCTCGGCCGATTGGGAGGCCAGGTCGTGCAGCTCGCCCCAGGTGACGCGGTCGGGTTCGATCAACGACGCCGCTGAAGCGATGCCCGCAGCGCAGATCCGGGCGTACTCGGCGACGGAGAGGCGATCCTCGTTTCCACAGGCGGTCGCCGCAAGGATTGCGAGCAACGAGAGTGCAAGGCCGAAACGCACAGGGTTTCGCGTATGTCGCAGGCTGCTCATTGTTCCTTGTCCCGACGTTGTCCCGACGTTGTCGCGTCGTTGTCGCGTCGTTATCACGAGTGACCGGCAGTCCCATTATCTTGACTCTGGAGGCCGGTAAAGCAGATGACCAGTCGACATCGCGTGTTTGCCACTCGAGAGCTTCCGGGCGCCGGGTTCGCCGCCTTGCGCGAAGACGCGGAGTTCGAGCTCGATGTCTGGCCGAACGACTTTCCTCCGAGCCGTGAGTCGCTGTTGGCGCGAGTCGCGGGGATCGACGGGTTGATCTGCCTGATCACCGACCGGATCGATGCGCAAGTGCTGGACGCCGCGGGACGCCAGTTGAAGGTAGTTTCGCAAATGGCAGTGGGCGTGGACAACATCGACGTCTCGGCCTGCGCCGCTCGCGGGATTCCGGTCGGCAACACGCCGGGCGTGCTGACCGAGACGACGGCCGATATCGCCTGGGCGTTGATGCTCGCCACGGCTCGCCGGGTGGTCGAAGCGGCGGAGTACGTGAAACGAGGCGACTGGAATACCTGGACGCCGACGCAGATGGCGGGAATCGACGTGTTTGGCGCAACGCTGGGCGTGATTGGGTTCGGCGCCATCGGACAGGCCGTGGCGCGCCGGGCGCAAGGCTTCGGAATGCGGGTCCTCTGCTGGAATCGCACGCCGCGAGCGGAGGCAGCGATAGCCCTAGGCGCTGAGCGGCGAACGTTTGACGACTTGCTGCGCGAGTCGGACTTCGTCTCGGTCAATGTCGCCCTGACCGATGACACGCGCAACCTGATCGATGCGCGAGCGCTCGGGCTGATGCGGCCCGGGGCCATCCTGATCAACACGGCGAGAGGACCAATCGTGGATGAAGCAGCGCTGGTGGAGGCGCTGGAGGACGGTCAGATTCGCGGCGCGGGCCTCGATGTGACCGCGGTCGAGCCTCTGGCCACGGACTCGCCGTTGTTGTCGATGGACAACGTGGTGATCTTGCCGCACATCGGCTCCTCCTCGCTGGCGACACGCGGCAAGATGGCTGACATGGCGGTCGCCAATCTGCGGGCCGGTCTCGCCGGGCAGCCGCTGCCGCACGCCGTGTCCTGGGCGGTGGTCGCCTGATGTCGGACGCAGGTCAAGCCGCCTGGACGCCGCAGGGCGAGGAACCGGCCAACTTCTGGCTGGCCCGGGCATTGTGGGACTCGGGCGGGATCATGTTCGGCGACTTCGACCTCGGCGCGACGCTGGGATCGCCGGTCTACATCAACGTCCGCCGGTTGATCGCGCATCCCTGGGCGCTGCGCCGGATCGGCGAACTACTGCGTGACGAGACTCGTATGTTGGGCGGCATGTTGCGGCCGACGATTGCGCCGTTTGAACTGATCGCCGGGGTGCCGATGGGCGGGCTGCACGCCTCGACCGCCTTCTCGCTGGCCAGCAACGTGCCGATGATCTACGTCCACCCGTCCAGTCAGACACGGCACGTCGCCGAGGAGATCGAGGGTGCCTACTACCCGGGTCAGACCGTGATCCTGGTCGACGACCTGATGACGCGCGGCGGATCACTGTCTGAGACGGCCGACCTGCTGCGCTCGGCTGGCTTGATGGTCCACGATGCGTTCGTGCTGATCGATCGCGGAGCCGGCGGCGCCGAACGGCTGCGTCGCGAGGGCATCAATGTCCATTCGCTGCTCACGCTGGAGGGGCTGCTGAACTACCTGCTGTCGCGGGATCTGATCACCGAAGCGATCTACGCCAAGTGCCTGACCTGGCTCGAAGGCGTGCGGGAGGAGCGCAGATGAATCGAATCGCCGTCTGGAGCGCCATTGTTGCCTTGCTGTTGAGCTTCACCTGGGCAATCGCGCGACGATTGACAAGAGGTGGTCGGCATACACACCACGCGCAATCGGAACAGCCTCAGACGCAGCTAGATCGCATCGAAACTGCGTTGAACCGCGCGACTCGCCAGCTAGAGGCGTTGGCGATTCCCCTAGACGATCAAGATGACTCGGCACCAGGTTTTCGCCAGCTCGCCGAAACCCTATCTCAGGACATCGACCGGTTTCGCGGTCAAACGTCGCGGCTGCAGAGCGAATCGGAGCAACTGGGGAGTGATGCGCGGGCCGTCCAATCCAACACCACGCAACTGAAGAGTCATGTGAACGTCTTTGCCGGACAGATCGAGGCTCTTGAAGCGTATGGACGCGCATTCGCAGCCAAGATCAATGATCTGGAAACGCAACGCTCAACGGTGCAGGAATTGGATGTGCGCCTACAAGAGCTCATTGAGTCCCTGCTGACGCGCACAGGCGCGTTAGAGGGTCGTCAACGTGAGATCGACCAGAATAGTGAGGCGATCCACGCCCACGCCAGAACCATCGCAAGCGATGTGAGGGAGGTTCGGCAGTACCTCAGGACGCTCAACGACCTTCACACCAGCCTCCACCATGCGCCGGCTCTGGTCCAGCAGGGCCTTGAGGACCTGGCGGGACTCTCGAGTCGACTTCAGGAACAGGAAGATCTGCTCGCTACGAAGCTGCTGGAAGCTGAGGAGCGTCAGTCGGTGCTAGAAGAACAACGTCAGCAACTCGCCGCAGGAACGCTTGAGCTGTTTGACCAGGCACGCGTGTACCGAGCGACGAGAGATGAGTTGAAGTCTGAGGTGCAGGGAGAATCCAGGGAGATCGAACGCCTCAAGCTGAACCAAGAAAAGATCACGGAGGAGCTGAGAACGGAGAGATTTCAGCGAAACGAACTTGAGGTTGAACAGCGAAAGCTCAAAGCGGAGAACAAGCGGCTTCGTCAACGCCTGGGAAACGCCGCCGAGGAAGAGACACGAGCCTCTGATCCCGCTCGGCAGTTCACGATTACCACGGAAGGATTACTGAGCGAGGCGGAACAGCAGAACGAGCATTGGTCGAGTGCAGAGCTCCCGACCAGCTTTGAGGAGTTGGTCATCTGGGCCAAGGCGGCTTTTCCCTCTGTCCAGATTGCCGAATCGGCTCTTCAGGAATCGGCAGCGCTGAACAGTGCGGCTGACAAGGAACGTTGGATTGAAGACACCTGGAAGGCGCTGGGAGCGCTGCATCAGTACAGCACGACTGAGCACAGTTTCACTGGCGATTTCTATCGATGGTGCCGGGATAGCGGTGATCAGTTCGTCTGGTATCCGGATCGGGTTGCCATGCAGGAATCCGACACCACGATGGCTAAGTATGGTCACAAGCGAGTGTTCGACATAGATACTCAAGTGGTAAGTGATGGGCGCATCGAGATGCAGGCTCACATCCAGATACAGAAAGGTGGCGGGCAACACATCCCGCGGCTGTTCTTCTTTGATGACACGAACGGCGTAACCGGGCAAGTGCATGTCGGTTTCGTCGGACCGCATCGACTCGTGCCGAACTTCAGCGGCCGGTAAGAGCAAGACGATGGCGATGATTGTGCGAACCGTGCTGGCGTTCTTCGGTGGAGCCGTGGCGGCTCTGTTGTGGATTGAGCGACAGACATCGTCCGAGCGACCGCAGCCTGGCCGTCCCGCCGGACCAGATCCTGCAGAACCTGAACGGCACGTTGAGCCGGTTGTACGGGAAGTCGTCGTTCCGGATCCTGAGCAGGCGGCTCGGATCGAGTCGCTTGAGGCCGAGCTGGCCGAGCAACGCGCTCGGCGGGAATTGCCGCCGGACGAACCGCCGCCGAGCGTCGACGCGATCCGCGCGGCTCGAGCGCGAGCCTTTGAGCTTGAGCGGCGACTATCCGATCAGCGCTCGGATCTTGCTCCGCGCTGGTCCGACGTGGAGGCTCCGCAGATCGAAGGGTTGATCGACGCTGCCGCGGAGCATTTGCCCCTGGTGTCGTTGGGGGGCGTTCCCGATACGGCTGACCCTGCGTTGGTGTGGTCGGCGCTGGGGGCGCTGCATGAGTTCACCCAAGCGTGTCGAGCCGACTGGTTTGAGTTTCACGGCGACTTCGCGCGGTGGTGCGCGGAGAGCGGTCATCCCGATGCGGTGCCCGCCGATTGGCTGGGGGTCGACGAGTCTATGCCCAGGTTTGCCGTGGACTCGCGAGTCAACCGGTCGGGGGAGATGGTCGTGCCTCGCTACATCCAGGTTGGGGACCATCGCCTGCACTACGTCGACGACGTCGCCGGGGAGACGGGTCGGATGCACGTGGCGGGGTCGAGCTAGCGCCGGCTGTTGAAGTAGTCGCAGGCAGGGGTGTCGGCGTCGGGGGCGAGGATGCCGCTGGCGGGGTGCGTGCAGGAGCCGCGGGCGCCGATGGCGTCGGCTCGGGGCGGCAGCCATTCGAGGCAATTGCCGCACTCTCTCGGCAGTGTTGTAACCGGCGGATCGTCGTAGACGACCAGTTCACGGCGTTCTCGGCGCGACTCCCGCGTGGAGTGGAAGCGGCGAGGGCGCTGGCTCGGTCGGCGTCCTTTGCGGTTGCGTCTGGGCATGGTCAGCGGCGTTGCAAGGCGTAGCGGTCGGCGCTGAGCAACATCTCGAGCGCCGACAGCCAGCGGTCGCGGACGACGGTGTAGTCCCTTCCCGTGCGGCGATTCCGATTGCGCGGTACCTGGTGTCCATACGGTCGCCGGAGCGCATAGTGCGCGCCGACCCATTCAGTGCGCAGCGTGCGGTCGGCTTGAGGCGCCCAGCGAACCCTGAGGCGGGTGCGGCGGGCTCGATTGCGGTGAGGCGGAAACCAGCGGATCACAAGATCGCGTCCGCGCGATGGTCGCACCGTGTCGACCGAAGACGCGGGAATGTGCAGCAGCGGTCGGCCGTCTTCACGGAGGAATGTCGCGCCGTCGACATCGAGGATCAGATCGCCCTGCTGGTCGGTGAATGGAACGGGTCCGACCAGCGTGGCGGCGTCGCGGCTTGGCAAGGCGATGGGGCGTTGACGGGACACGTCGGCGCCGCAGCGGTGGCAGGCGGTGCGTCCGTCAAACGTCTCTCGATGGCAGGAGCGGCAGATCTTCATTGCAGGTCCGGCCTCTCCTTCGGAAGAGGCGCGCCGCCAGCGCGGAGGGGCCGCAATCTGGGGGAGCCTCCCCCAGTCGCCCCAGTGGCTTGGCGACAACTCTTCTTCGAGGGAGATATCGGCGATTAGACGCCTACCGGCGAGCCAAAGCGGTCGATCAGGGCCTCGGCCTGGCTGACCATGGTCTCGACGACCTCGGTGGCCGGGCGAATGGCCTTGATCAGGCCTGCGCCGTTGCCGGCCGGTCCGCCGATGAGTTCCTCGATGTGCGCCTCGCGCGCTCCGCGCAGCGCCTCGCCGACAAGCAGACCCTGCAGCGGCATCGGCAGGGTTGGCGGGGCCTCGGGTCGTTCCCAAGCTTCGGTCCAGGCGTTGTACATGTGGCGCATGGTTTTGCCCGAGTACATCCGGCCGATGCGGGTGTCTTCGTCGACAGCGGCGACCAGCTTGTCCCACTGCACTTTACGAGTCCATTCGTCGGTCTCGCCGCGCTCCTCGGAGTCTTGATACGCCTCCCAGGTACCCAAGAACGCCGTACCGCACCAGATGGCTTCGGCGCCAAGCGAGAGGGCGGCCATGAGGCCGCGACCGTCCATGATCCCGCCGGCGGCGATGGTCTTGGTCGGCGCGATAGCGTCGGCGACCTGGGGGACAAGCGCGAGCGTGCCGATGCGGCCCGTGTGTCCACCGGCCTCGGTGCCCTGGGCGACGACCGCATCGACGTTGGCGGCGGCGACGCGTCGGGCGTTACGAGTGTTGCCGACGAGGCCAATGACCTTCATGCCCTGGGCGTGGGCGTCGGGGACCATCCAGCCCGGGTTGCCGAGACCCGAGGCGAAGACGGGGACGCGCTCGTCCAGGATGACCTCTACCTGTTGGCGAAAGTACTCCTGGGTCAGCGGCGGCCGATCGACCGGCGCCGAGGGATCGGGAATCTCGAACTCCTGCTTGAGCTGATCGACGAAGTGGTGGTGCTCAGCGGAGATCTCGAGCTCGAGGTCTTCGCGGTTACCAGAATCGGCGATCGACGAGGGCAGCAAGAGGTCGACGCCGAAGGGCTTGTCGGTCAGTGAACGGACCTTGGCGATCATCCCGTGCAACTCGTCGGGCGTGTAGCCGGTCGCGCCGACCACGCCGAGTCCGCCGGCTTCGGAGACGGCGGCGGCGAGGGTCGGGCCTGCTGCCCCGCCCATTCCGGCGAGCATGATTGGGTACTCGATGCCGAGCATGTCGCAGAGTTCTGTCTTGAGCGGGGAAGCCATAGTCGGCCTTTCAGTGGCATGTGGGCTGCGTTGATCAGTTGGCAGTATGGTACCAGCGACCAGGCGGGCGACATCGGCCGACGGAACGAGAGTCGAGGTGTCGCACTGAATAGAGGGGCGCTGAGGGAGGCGCGGAGGGACTTGAAAGAGGGCGATGGTTGGACTAGTCTGATGCCTAGTCAGGAGTGACTGGATTGGGAGGGACGAAGTGAGCAACGAGTACGAAGCACGAGAGCCGAAGCACTGGCAGGTGCAAGAGGCGAAGGCGAGGTTCAGCGCGGTCCTGGATGCCGCGGAGGAGGAAGGACCGCAGATCGTCACCCGGCGCGGAGTTGAGACAGCCGTGATCGTGCCGATCGAGCAATGGCGGCTGCTCACGCGGCGTCAGTCGAGGTATCGGAGCGTCAAAGAGTGGTTGTTGGCTCCAGAGGCGCGGGGCGACATTCCACTTCCCGACCGCGGGACGTTTCAGCTGCGGCCGCTGCCGGAACTGTTTGACGACTGATGTACCTGGTTGACACCTGCATCGTTTCGGAGCTACGCCGGGCCGAGCCGCGCCCCTCGGTCCTGGCCTGGTTCCGGTCGGTCCGAAACAGCGACCTCCATCTCAGTTCGATCACGATCGCCGAACTGCAACGCGGCGCTCAGTTGGTCAGAGCCAGAGATCCGCGGTTCGCCGACGAGCTTGAGTCGTGGCTGGAAGAGCTGATGATCAGTCAGTTCTCAGTGCTATCGTTCGACGCCGCCGCCGCCCGAGAGTGGGGACGCATGGGCCTGACCGAACACCATAAGAACTCGCTCGACGCCATGATCGCGGCAATCGCTCGGATTCACGGGCTGACGGTTGTGACGCGGAACGTGAAGGACTTCGCACCGCTTAATGTCGACTATCTCAACCCCTTCGAGTATCTCGGCTGACGCGTTCGGCAGGCATTAGGTCCCGGCCGGTCCGACGATGGTGATTTCTTCGCCGAGTGCGGCCAGGCCGAGCGAGTGCTGGAGTTCGTCGGTCTTCCAGGCCATGACGATTCCTCCCGTCAGATCGCGGTAAAGCCGTTCCAGGATGTGGCCCTTGACGTAGGCGTGGGCGCCGGTGGTCTTGATGCTGATCTGAGCGACTTCCTCGGCCATGCGACGCAGGTGGTGCGTGGTTCGGACCTGCATACGGATGAACGACTGTCGGTCGGTGTAGGGCGTGTTGACCTCGTTAACCGCGTGATAGAGCGTCGCGCGCGCCGAGGCGAGCCAACTATCCATTTCGCCGAGCGCCATTTGCGCCCAGGCTTGTTGCGAGCGCAGCTCGCTCGTGCCGCCGAGCGGACTGTTGGCGGAGGCCAGGTAGCCGCGTCGCTGCTGCAAGTACTCGATTGTTGCGTCGAACATCGCTTGCGCGTTGCCCAACCAGATTGCGCAGATGCCGAGTCCGGGCAACGCGCGCTGCTGCCACTGGAGTTGCGGGATCATCTGCTCGCCCATCCGCAGGAGCGAGATGGGGACGACGAAGCAGTCGGCGCGAGGGATGCGCAAATCTTCAATCACCACATCGTGGGAGGCGGTCGATCGCAGGCCCATGCCGTTCCAGTTGCCTCGGTTCGTGATTGCATCCTGGTTGAACTCGGGCAGGGCGATCACGAGGTCGGGCTCGGCAGGGCGCTGGATCAGGCCGCCGACCATGGCATACGTTGCCGCGTCGGCGCCTGAGGCGAACCCGGCGCGACCGGAGAGGATGAGATCGGTCCCGTCTTCGACCGCCATGAATCCGGTGGCGGTGTTGTCCAGCTCGCGCGAGGGGATGCTGCCCGGCGCGCAACACCATGCGCCTTCGGCGCAGGCGCGCAGCACATGGTCGCGGTGGGGATACGGCGGCAGCGCGCTGGCGATCGACGTGACCAGCAAGTGCATGTTGAGCGCGACCGCGGTTGAGGCATCGCCATAGGCGATCTCCTCGATCAGACGGATGTACGTCTCTCCGTCGGCCTCAAGACCGCCGAACGACTCGGGAATCAGCAATCCAGAGACGCCGAGGGATACGAGCTCGTCGAAATTCTCGATCGGCAGCGCGCCCTCGCGGTCTGCGGCTTCGGCTCGTTCGCGGAATGGCCCGCGGGCGAGGTCTCTGACTTGCTCAATCAACATCGCTGAAGCGTCGGGGTCCATGGAACGTCCCATCGGTTGTGCGTACTGGCCTCGCGGCCAGCGTATCGGCGAGCGTGAGTGGAGCGTTAGCATTCCGGCAGGAACGGGAATCCTCTGGAAAGGACGTCGCCCATGCCGTCGATCAACACGCTGCACGGAGAATTGGACACATCGGAGCTGGGTCGGACGCTGATCCACGAGCACATTGGCATTCGCTCACCCGGAATTTCCGAGAATTGGCCTGAACTGTGGGACGAGGCGGGCTGCGTGGCGTCGGCTGAGGAAAAGCTGAACGCGCTACAGCAACGCGGGGTGGGCACCGTGGTCGACCTGTCGACGGCGGATCTCGGCCGCGACATGGGCTACTTGCAGAAGGTCGCCCAGGTGACCTCGATCAACGTCGTGGTCTGTACCGGCATCTATTGGCTGCGATCGATGTACTGGCGCGGTCGACCGGCGGAACAGCTCACCCGAGTGTTTGTCAAGGACATCACTGAGGGCGTCGCCGGAACGGATGTGAAGGCCAACATCATCAAGCTCGCATCGGATGATCAAGGCGGCGGGGTGGACAGCTACAACGAGAAGTGTCTCCGAGCCGGGGCTCGGGCGCATCGAGCGACCGGCGTGCCGATCGCGACCCACAACGGCCCGCCCGAACTCGGAGCCAAACAGCAGGATGTGTTCGAGGACGAGGGGTGTGATCTCTCGCGGATCGTGATTGGACACGTAGGCGACACTGCGGATACCGACTACCTGAAGTCGCTGATGGACCGAGGTTCGTATGTGGGACTCGACCGCTTCGGACTCGACGGGATTCTGCCGTTCGATGACCGAGTGAACACGGTGGTCAAGTTGGCCGCCGAGGGGTACGCGGAGCGGATGCTGCTGGCTCATGACGCTTCCTGCTGTCTTGATTGGATTCCCGACATCGACGCCGTCCGTGTGGCGCAGCCGAACTGGCACTTCAACCACATCCCCGACGATGTGGTCCCGGCGCTGCTGGAACGCGGAGTGACGCAAACACAGGTCGACCAGATGCTGATCGGAAATCCGCGCGATCTGTTCGAGAAGCAGGGCGCGTACTAGGTGGCCGCCTCTGCCATGCCCACCGAAATTGGGGCCACCGATGCGCTGTCGGCGGCTCGCGCCGGATTCGCGGGAGCGCGAGTCGAGGAGAGTGAGGCGCCGGATGGCGAGATCGCGGCGCGAGCGCGACTGTGGCGCGCGGGGCGAGTGGTCGCTGAGGCGGAAGCGGAGGCGTCGGACGGACTGAGCGCCGCGCAGTCGGCAGGAAGCGGCCTGCGGTTAGCTCTGGGCGAGGGATCCGATCAGCCTGACGACGCTCTGAGCATCGAGATTGAGTCCGAGCGATCGCCGAGGTCGCCTGAAGGGTTGATTGGACTGCTCCAGACTCCCTTGCCGGGACGACATGGGTTGCTCCTGCGAGACGGCGAGCGGACGGCGCGCGGCTGGCCCTTCGATGCGTTGCGTACGGATGGCCGATCGGCGGCGTGGGTCAAGGCTCTCAATCGCGAGGTTCGGCCGCCCGGCGCGAGGCTGGCGTCGAGCACGTCGGTCGAGGTGTTCACGACCGTCGAAGCCATAGGCGCCGTTGCACCGACCGACGGCGAACGTGTGTCGCCCCGTTCGGCGGGGTTCCGATTGGTTGAAATGGGCGAAGTACTGCCGGACCGGCTGACAGGATCGGCGCTGCAGGCGGCGGCGTGGTTGTTGCGGCATCAACGGGAGGATGGATCGTTCGCCTATGAGTACGCTCCGCCCAGCGATGACAAAGACGGAGGCTGGACCTGGTTCGATCAACTCGTGCGGCAGTGCGGCTGCGCATGGGGGCTCGCCACCGTCGCGCGGCTGACTCGTGACCGTCGAATCGGTGAAGCGGCGGCTCGCGCGATCAGCGGCATCCTGGACCGGCACCTGCGGCGTGACGGTCCCGGCAGGCTGTTCTACCTCGAGGACATGTACGGCGAAGCGAAGCTTGGCGCGCCGCCGCTGCTGCTCCTGGCGATGTGTGAGCTTGGCTCTTCTCTGCGCATCCCGCGCGAGACCGTCGACCAGTTGACCGCATCGCTGGTGGCGGTGCAGTCGAGGGACGGTCGCCTGGGGACAACGGCTCGGGGGATGGAGCTTGAAGGCTCGGAGACGTACTACGCGGGACAGATCGTGTTGGCGCTGGCGCGACTGTATGCCATTCGCAAGCGGCCGCGACTGAAGACCGCCGTTGAACGCTCGTTGAAGCACTATGCCGCCCGCTGGGAGAATAAGGATGAACGCGACCTATCCTTCACGACCTGGATGATCCAGGCCTGCGATCAGTGGCATGCACTCACCAATGACGACTCGTCGAAGCGGTACGCCTACGAGATGGCCGAGTGGGCGCTCCGGGAGCAGCACGGCGAGGACGGCCCGAATCCGCTCTGGGTCGGCGCGTTCCAGAACACGCCGGGCATCGGGACGGCCGCGTACAGCGAGGGCATCGTCAGCGCGCTGGCGATTGCGAAACGCGCCGGCGACGATGAACGAGCCGAGCGCTATCGACACGCGGTCATGCTGAGCATGAGGTTCCTGTTGTCACTGTCGCTGGACGGAGTTGAGCATGCGCTGGTCGGCGGCCCCGAGCACATCGGCGGAGTCCGCTCGGCGCTGCATCGCTCGGGCCTGCGCTGCGACAACGCGCAGCACTATCTGATGTCGATGCTGCGAGCGAGGGCGCTGCTGTGGGAGGAACCAGACTGAAGTGGTCCGCAAACATGACGACGAGCAGTTGCTCAATGGTGAGTTAGCAAGACTGCTGACTGAAGCCGGCGTCTCTGCCGCAGCAGAGCAGAGAGTAGGCCGAAAGAAGCTCGATGTCATCGCCGACGTTGATGGCGTTCGAGTTGTCTTGGAAGCTGAAGCTGGCTACCAACAGCAAGCTCAGGCGATAAGAGAAGCAGATGCACGGCTGACGCAAGGACTTACAGCCGTCGCCTTTGCAGTGTGTTATCCAGGCGATGCGCGCACAGAGTCTCTCGCTGTCTCGCAGATAATGTGGACATTACGCACAGAACCTGATCAGCTTCTAAGCTCTTGGTCAACCGGCGCGATTCCTGACCTCGCTGAAGCAGTCCTGCTCGCCCCTGCTGCCATCGAAAACGTAGATCAGGCCGCAACGCTACTCTCGCAGGGGCTTGACACCGCCGTGACCCGGCTCACTCTAGACCAGCGGGAAACGCTGGCAAAAGCGGTGAATCTACCTGCTCGGAAGAAGAACAAGAGGTCCGATGGATTTGCTACAGCTGCAAAGCGCGGGCTCTTGGTCGTTGCGACTGCGATGCTCTTCCATCAGCGCGTCCACGAACACCTAGAACCAAATCCTCCTGCTGCTTGGAACGGCGATTGGCCTCCGAAGGCTGCGACAGCGTGCGCACTTAGCCCTTCGACATGCATTCAGGACTTCGACCTAGCTTGGGAAACGATTTTGGCGGTGGACTACGCACCTGTATTCACCTCCGCCAGACACGCTCTCGCTGCTCTGCCAACAACGGGCGAGGCGGGCCAGATGATTCAGACCCTTGCGCGGGTCGTCCAGACCGTTGCTCGCCTGGTATCCGGGATGCGCCACGACCTGCTCGGACGAATTTTTCACCGAGTCCTGGACACCGCGAAATACGACGGCTCTTACTACACGTCCTCAGCGGCCGCGACACTCCTGTCTGGCTTGGCCATCAGCCCTGAAGAGCGAGATTGGACCGACGCAGACTCCATCAGCACAATGCGCGTCTGCGATCCTGCCTGTGGAACGGGCACCTTGCTCATGGCAGCCGGGCAACGAATCCACCAGCTCAGGCAACGATCCTTGCACCACCAAGGTAAGCAACCACGTCCAGAGGAAGATATCCTCCTCGCCGAATCTCTAGTCGAAGACGTGCTGTGGGGCTACGACATTAACATCACTGCGACTCATCTTGCAGCTTCAGCCCTCGGCATGCTAAGTCCAAAGACGCAGTTCCGGAACATGAACTTGCATATCTGCCGCTTCGGCTCAGACCCTTCCAGCACATATCTTGGATCCCTCGAAGCTCTCAGTGGCCAGCTCAAGCTTGACTCACCTCTCCACAGCATTCGTCAGATAGACGATCCTGAGAAACAAAGCCTGACCGTCCAGCCTCGTAACATGAGCCATATCATCATGAATCCGCCATACACTCGCGATAGTCTACGTCACAGGCAGTTTGGGACAACCGAGAAGGCGCAGATGCAAGCGCGCGAAGCCTCACTTGTGGAAGACTCAGGTATCGGCAAGTACATAAACCGATCTGGAACTAGTATGATCTTTACTGTGCTGGCAGACAAAGTGCTCAGCGTGGAGCGTGGTACGCTTGCATTGGTTCTACCCGCTACGATCCCGACGTCACCGTCCGGCTTACCGATTCGCAAATTCCTAGGCAGTCGTTACTATGTCGAGACGATAGTCACTTCGCACGATCCGAAGAGATTCTACTTCTCCGAAAACACCAAGATCTGTGAAGTCTTGGTGGTCGCGCGGCGATGGAACAATAGCGAAGACAAACCACCAACCCGCATAGTCAAGCTAACAGAGAATCCGGAGGACTCGTTTTCGGCAATGCGGCTAGTCAATCAGTTGTTCGAGGGGAGTCCCGGCTCGTACATTGAACACTATGTCGATGCAGATCGCATTGCCCAGGGTGATTGGCATGCTGTCAGTGTACTTTCGCCCTGGCTGCATGACCAGTACCGTGCGTTGCAGCAGAATGAGTTCAGTTCAACAACAGGAACTCCTTCTGTGCCATTGGGCAGCCTATCGAGACTCGGCCCTGACGGGCGTGCCGTAAGGGATGCCTTTAGTGAGTCGCAACTCCCTAGTCACTATCCATACGAGGCAGTGTACTCCCAGGATTCCAGTTTGCACAACGCGATGCAGACGCAGCCAGATTCATACCTCATTCCGAAAGAGGGCAAGACTCGCAAGTGCGAGGACTTATGGAGCAAGCGCTCCCAGTTCTTTGTTGCCTGTCGAACTCGCCTCAACACCTCCTCAGTCATTGGGGTCGCTGTAGATCATCCCGTGCTGGGCTCGCAATGGACACCTTTCGTACCAATCGACGGGGAGTTGGCGACTGGAAAGGCTATCGTTACTTGGCTGAATTCGTCGCTCGGCCTTCTATCAGTCCTTGGTGGTCGCACCTTGAAGGTCTTGGCCAGACCTGACCTTTCAATGTCCGCTCAAGGGAATATCCCCGTTCCTTCATTCGCGGACGATACAGATGCCAGAGACGCATTGGCAGCCTTTTTCGATGTGAGCAAGGAGCATCAACTACTTCCCTACAGTCAGCTTTCAACCGACGCAAACCGCCAGAGAATCGACGATGCAGTGACTGAAGCACTCGGGTTGTCGCCTGAGTGGGTCAGTTCGGTTCGACGCGAGTTAGCCAAGGAGCCTTCAGTGTCAGCGAGCCGCTATGTGGGCCCGCGCGACTGAAGCAGGTTTACAACGCGGCGAGAGGAGTTGGGCAACCTACTAAGTCTAACTCCCCGTGACCTCCGGCCAGACTTCTCGCTTGGTTGTTTCGACGAGTTGCAGGTAGCGGTCGACCGGGATGATGCCTTCCCGGTCGTAGTTGGGCATGCCGCATCCGAGTCGGGTGACGCCGGCGTTGCGGGCCTGGGTCATCTGGCTCAGGACTTCCTTCGTGTCTTCGTTCAGGGGCGGCTGCCATTGGATCGGGAAGGTATCGGGATCGCGGTCGTTGGCCCTGAGCGCTTCCTTCATCAGCTCGACTCGCGGCAGCAGGCTCTCGACATTGGTATGGACGGTGGCGATCCAACCGTCGCCCATGCGCGCGGTGCGCTCGATTGCGGCGCGGGAGAGTCCGCCGAACAGGATCGGCGGTCCGCCGGGGGTGACCGGCTTGGGCATCAGCGACATCTCGTCGATGTCGACGTACTTGCCGTGGAAGGTGATCGGTTCCTCGGTCCAGCAGGCGCGGAGGACATGGATGTACTCCTCGGTGCGGCTGGGGCGCTGGCGGAAGTTGGCGCCGAGCGCGTCGAACTCCTGCCACTGCCAGCCAATGCCGATGCCCAGCCTCATGCGGCCGCCGGAGAGCACATCGACCTCGGCTGCCTGCTTCGCCAGCAGGACCGGTTCGCGCTGGGGCAGGACGAGCACGTTGGTCTGGAGCGCGACGCGGCTCGTCTGGCCAGCGAGCCAGGCGAGGGTGGTCATCACCTCGTGCTGATGCACGTCGTCGGTGTATGCGCCGGTCTGCGGTCGGTCGTCGCGGGCGTAGGCGTAGACCACGTGATCGGCCATCGAGATGAAGTCGCAGCCAATCGCCTCAACGCCTTGCGCCCAGTCGCGCAACTCGGAGACGTCCCAGTGCCAGTGCCAGGCGGGAATCTGACAGCCGAATTCGAGCATGGACATCGCTTACTCCGATTCTCTCGCCGACGCGATTTCCGTGGCGCGGCGAACATCCTGGTTGGTCAGGTGTATCCTAAGCGCATCAACTGGCGGCTGGACTCACAGTGAGGTGCGGAGTTGGATGAGCGGCATGCCGGAGAAGAAGGCGTTCTGAGAAGCGACATCGCCGATGTGATTGATCGCGCTGCGGCGATGGCGGTGTATGCGTACGCCTCAGTCACACAAGCGGGTCAAGCGGAGGGTCTCCAACTTCCGCCGCAACTCGCCGAGCGTCTGGCTGAGGCCACATACATCGACGTCATGCGTTACTCGCTGGAAGAGTGCACCTGCCCCTGTCACCAGGAGCACTAGCCGGGCGGCCCAGTTTGGGATGTTCGCAAGAAACGCGAGAGTGACTCCCCTCTCCCTCTAGTGACCTACGCGTAAGTCGTGGGGGTTGACTCCCTCTCCCTCTGGGAGAGGGCTGGGGCGAGGGTCCGAGGTGTTTGCCAATCTGTTCGCAGCGGGCCCTCTGGCTCCGGAAGGCCCTCACCCTAACCCTCTCCCGCCGGGAGAGGGGACCAGAAAGTGGTTCACGCGCACGTCTTCGCTGGGAGTGAAGCAGGACTACACTGCATTTGACGCCCAATCCGCGAGCTCACGTCTCGCGTGACCAGACGAAGGAGCAATCGAAATGACCACTGCGACCAAAGAGTCCGTCGTGACCCCGGAGCGGTTCAAGTCAGGGATGACCTGGAACCAGTACCTGGCGTTCATCAACTCGGAAGAGAACTTCCAGCGCCTGACTCCGGGCGGGCAACCGCGCGGCGACGCCAACGTTGAACGATTCGTCCGCAACATGAGCGCCTGGCAGGTCTCGGAAGAGGGCCGAGAGGCGTTGCAGTCGCTGCCGCGTCTGAAGATGCTGGTGCTGGGCGAGGACTGGTGCCCGGACGTGTATCGCGGCCTGCCCGTGTTGGCCGAGATCGCGGCAACCGCCGGTTGGGAACTGCGTATCTTCGCCCGCGACGAGAACAACGACATCATGTCCGAGTTCCTCAAGGATGGCCAGCACGAGTCGATTCCGACGGCGGTGATGTACACGCTCGACCACGAGTACGTCGGTCACTGGATCGAGCGTCCGGCCGTGGCAAACGAGCACATGGCCAACATGCAGAAGCTGTTCAGCCGCCAGGAGGGCGAGTCGGAGGACGAGATGCGTGGTCGCATCCGCGAGGCCTACCGAGCCCTGCAGTCCTCGGACGAGTGGGCCTCATGGCGAGACGCGACGGTCGACGAGATTGTCGAGTTGGTCCGCGCCAACACGTAACCAGCCTGTCGTCCCTTGCAGGAGGTCTAACTCCCTCTCCCTCTGGCGACCTGCGCGTAAACCCGAGCTTCAATGCGATGGCGCACTCCTCCCAGTCCCCGACTTGTTCGGGGACCCGCTCGGTTCCCCGTCTCGTTCCTGGGAGAACCCGGTAGTGCCGAACGGGAGCGGGTCCCCGAACAAGTCGGGGACTGGACCGGGGCGAATTACGCGCAACTCTCCTCTGGGAGGGGGGACCGGATGGCCTGGCCTGCAGGACACCTGTGGCTGTTAGGCGAACACACTGGTTCGTTATACCCGCGCTTGTCGCGGAGCCCGTCCTTGACTTGATCGTGGATATCTCGCCGCAAGGAGTAGCGACGTCGGTGCATTGAAACCATGTCGGGGCGACCCTTGTGGTCGCCCGAGCCCGGCGCCGGCTCTGAAATCACAAAGTGAATCAGCCGCCGATCTGATTTGAGCCGAAGGGAGAGTCCGGCGGCTCTTCGGGGTCTTCGTCTTCGTCGATGAGCGGCGGGTCTTCTTCGAGGGAGCGCATCGCTCTCCAGGTGATGAACCAGCGTTGGAGCGCGGTGAGGTTGGTCAGCACAGCGAGCAGCCAGAGGATTGGGATGAGCTGCGCCGAGAGCAGACCGATGGCCATGATGATCACTCGCTCGAGACGCGTGCCCAGCCCGGTGCGAATGTTGATGCCGTACTCGCCCGCTTTCGAGCGGGTGTAGCTGACCATCATGCTGCCGAACAATGAGACGCCGATCAGGACGACGGCTGTGCGGTCGTAACGATCGCCGTCGCTGTACCAGATCAACAGGCCAAAGAGCAGGGCGAAGTCGGCGAGCCGATCGGAGACGGCGTCGAAGACCGCGCCCCAATCGGTGGCGCGATCAGTCGCACGCGCGACGGCGCCGTCAAGCATGTCGAACGCGGCGGCGGCGAGCATGACGATTCCCGCCTGCCAGAACATCCCGAAGGCGGCGAGCGTCGCAGCGCCGCCCATGCCGAGCAAGCCGATGACCGTGAGCGCATTCGGGGTCAGACCGGTGCGCGCGACAGTCCGGCCGAGTCGCTCGGAGAAGTCGCGAGATATCGAGTGGGGAAGAAGAGACACGTTGATCTCTGAGAAGTCCCAGCCGCCGTCGATTCACTCTACACAGACATGGCGACGCACTGAGCCGGGTATTGAATTCAGTCGTAAAACAGCCGTTTACCGATAAAGAAGAACAGGATGGCCAGGGGAATGGCGGCGGCGATCATGATCACGTGGTTGAGGTTCAGCGTCTCGTAGAACGGCCGATCCTGCGGCTCGATGTAGGGCCAGAGCAGCAGCAGCGCACGCTCGGCGTTGCCGGTGAACTCGTCGATGAACTTCTCCTGCGGAATGCCGTACACCTGCTCCAGGGCGTCGTAGAAGGGCACGCCTGATCCCGTCAGGCGGAACAGTTCGGCCAGCGCTTCGGTGCCCCAGTCCTGAATCATCCAGGCCAACATGCCGCCGGCCTGTCCGAAGTACTTGGCCTGGAACTGCCAGGTGGTTGGAGTCGTCTCAAGCTGCTCGAAGCTGTAGTAATCCTCATGGTCGAAGAGAATCACCGATCCGGCGCGCCTGAGGTAGAAGCCGGGCAGTGGGCCCTGCGACCAGAAGCCCATCGCCGAACGCATCCAGAGCGGCACCTGATCGGCGTGAGGCGCTGCGGCTGCGCTGATCAGCGCATTGGTGACCGCGTTGCGCACGTCGCCCGATGCGTTGCGCATGACATGCAGGACCAGCCAATCGTCCTCGATGCCCTCGGGCCAGGCGGAAGCGTCGGACGGATCGCCGCCCTGCGGCCAGACGATCAATGCGAGGCGCTGGTCAATCGAGGTGTCGATCAGGTCGCTGACGAGGTCGTACGCGCCTTGTCCATGATTGGCGAGGTCCTCCGCCCGAATCTCCCCCTGCGTGTGCCAGAGGGTCAGGTCGTTGGTCTCGGCCGCGACCCATTCATGCGACGGCGCTTGAGCGGACAGACTTGGTGTGAGGACGACAAACAGTCCCAGCACTGCGATAGCAGCCAATACGACGGAGCAGCGGAGAAGCTTCACTCACCCAGAGTAGGGCTGAACGAGGGAGTGATACAGGTCCAGGTGCTGCTGCGCGACCGTATCGGCATCGAATCGTCGGGCATTGCAGCGGCCGAGTGCCGCAAGCTCGGCTCGTCTTGGATCATTGTTGAGAAGCGCTTCAATATGCTGCGCCAACGCGGCCGGGTCGTTGGCAGGCGTGAGCACGGCGGATCGGCCGTCGTCGGAAGCGATCCGGTAGCCGGGAATGTCGGATGCGATCACCGGCAATCCCGAGGCCATCGCCTCGATCAGCACCAGGCCGAGCGCCTCGCCGCCGGTAGCGGGGAAGACTGCGCACGACGCTGTCGCCAACAGTTGGGGAATCTGCTCATGAGGTACGGCTCCGAGAAAGGTGGTCTGCGCCCCGGCACTGCGCCGGGTTGATTCCCGCACCGGACCTGCGACGACCAGGCGAGCGTGTGGAAGGCGCTTCATCGCGCTCACGATCACCGAGAGTCCCTTACGCGGTTCGTCGCGTCCGACGAACAACACCAACCCCGGCTCCCGCTGCTCGCTTACTGCGCGAAACGCCGACAGGTCGAGGCATGGAGGGATCAGCTCGGGGGCGCGCGGCAAGGAGGCCGCCGCGACGTCTCGCGATACCGCAGTGGCGCAGATGATGGCGTCGGCGCGGCGAAGCAAGAATCGGGTCAGCGTAGCCGTCGAGCGGTAGAACCGCCCCGCGAGCGCCTCGGCGGAGTGCAACGTGACCACCACCGGCGCACCGCCCGGATGCAACAGCCCCAGTGGCCCAAGCATCGGCAGCATCGGTTCCTGGATGTGGAGGATGTCGTGAGGTCGGCGCAGAAACTCCCGAAGCTTCAGCAGGTCGCCAGGGTGGAACGCCAAATCAGCCCGAGTCCCGCCGAGCGAGACCCGAAACGCCCGTTCAGGCCCAAACACCACCGACTCGTGCCCCAACCGTCGCAACCCCTCGGACAACGCCAGCGTGTGCGTCTGAACCCCACCCGGCTGCCGGAGGTCGTAAGGAAGCAAGTGGGCAATGCGCATGAGGGTTGGCCGGCGCGCCTTTCGTCAGCTCCGCGACCTGCGATAGAAGCCTCTGTTGCCGGAGGACTCGACGCGGCCTTCCTGTCGCAGCTTCGCGAGCACCGACTTGACTGCTGCCAGAGCCTTGGCTTCGTCCAGTTCGCTGGGCAGTTCAATCTGGTCGCGGATCAATGCTGCGTTGAGTACCTCATTAGCGGTGTCGAGCAGTTCCAGCACTCTCGGTGACAGATCTCGTCTGAACTCGGAGGCGACGAGGGATTGCCGCAGATAGTCATGTCGCTCCCGAAACGAAGGTGCGACCCAGACCGCGCCTCTTCGCAGTTTCAGCTTGCCGCTTGGTTTGACCGAGGCCGTGCCGCTGCGGATTCGATTGGCCCGCGCGGGCGTCCAGGACCAGTCTGCTTCGGTCAACCTCGCCATCATCACTGCTTGAACAACAGTCGGTAGTCGTTGAAGACGAGCCACTGCCTCCGACTCGTCGATTGCGAACTGGACCACGACGAACCAGCCTGGTCTCGGACCATGTGACTGCCAGCTACCCTCGCTGCGACTGGCCTTGACCTCCAGCCCGATGCCTCGTTGAATGGCGTCGCCTGGGTATTGCCCCTTCGGGATCAGATCTGGATAACCGTTGTGATAGCGGTTGACAACGAGGCTCCCAGGTCGCGACTCGGCCAGACGAGCGGCGACTGTCCGGCTGATCAACCCTGAGAACGCCGCCCGGTCCAGCAGGTCCTCCAGGGGCTCGTGGGATGACTGCTGCAGCACGCTGTTCAGTTGGTGAATCAGATCTTGTACGTCTTCCACCGTCCTGAGAATGTGCCTTGGGGCCAGACCGTAGGGCAGAGGCTCGGGCAATGAGGTCGGATCGATTAGTCCTGCAGGGTCCGGAACGATGGGCTGCAGGAACCGGAACTCCGCGTTGGTCATTGGTCGACCCGGAGCTCGGAGAGCGGGGCGATCGCTTCACACGCCCGCGCCCAGTAGTCGGGGTCGATCTCAACTCCGATGCCGTGGACGCCAACGGCTTCGGCGGCAGCCAGCGTGGTGGCGCAACCTGCGAAGGGATCAAGTACGACACCCTCACCAGTGGGTAATGAGGCTCTGATGATCTGGCGCAAGAACCGCTGAGGCTTGGCCGAAAGGTGTGTCGCTATGGCTCGTTCCGCCGCCGGGGTCTTGCCACTGTCGATCACGTCAAGGAATGGAGTTTGTTCGGAGACCCTGCGCAGTCCTCCCACACCCCAACGCCGGAGATTGCCTGCGACCGTCGACTCGGACAGGGGTCGCCGGTACAGGCCCCACGGTTCCCAACATGATCGCGGCATCGTGCTCACATCGGCGAACTCTTCGTGGGCGCCCTTCGGTCGATCGCCGCCCCGCAGGGTCCTCACGAGCCGCACGATCTCTCCTCTCCGCTCGAAGCCAGCCGATTCCAGAGCCGACGCCACCAGCGGAGACATGAGCTGATTGCTCGCGATGAACACATGCCCGCCCGGTCGCAGCACAGGCAGCAGCAGTTCAGCCCACTCGCGGAAGAACGAACGCAACTCCGCCCGGTCGGCAGGAGAGTTGACCGTGAATCGCGGCAGGGGTTGACGCTGCGCGCCGTCGAAGGAAGGGGGAATTCGCCAGACTCCGCCTCGACCATTCCGCAGTTTCGATACCTGCACCGGCTGGTACTCGTGCAAGCCGTATGGAGGGTCAGTAACGACTGCATGCACGCTGTCGCGCGCGGCGGTTCGGAGCCAATCTCGACAGTCTTGTAGGTACAGAACCTGATTGCCGAAGCGAAACGGAGGCTGAACATCCGCCAAGGAGGCGAAGCGAGCTTGTCCTTCGACCCGCCGACTCGTCACGGCCAACCTCCAACTTAGAACCAATGCACGCAGTATATCGGTCCAGGATGGCTGCGCCAGCCGGGGGACGTACCTGGCCGGCTTGACAGGCAACGGAACAACAGGGTCAAGCGAACGAGCCCTAGCGGAGCCGCCGGAGGAGGGCTTTGGGTGTGGCGGTGAGACCTCGCCACTGCTGACGGATGAGCCGGCTTGCGCCTACGTCGCGCAGACTGGGATAGCTGTTGAACTCGGCGGCGGTCGACCCCTGAGTCAGCGCGGCTCGGAGTGCGGACTGGTCTCGGCCGGCGAAGGTTGTCACGGCAGAGCCGACCTGCTCGTGGAAATGCGCGTCGGAGCCGCCGGTGGTGACGAGGCGCCAGCGTTGGTTGGACTGGATGACGGAGTTGCGTCGCCAGCGGGCGGAGGGGATTGGGTTCGCCGTCTCGATGCCCAGGATCGGCGGCGTGTCGCCGCTTCGTTCGGGAGAGAGGTCTCGGACGAGGCGGTCGATGTCGCCAATGCTCAGTGCGAGCGGGAACACGGCGGCCGGATGGGCGATGACCGCTATGCCGCCCTGCTTCCAGATCGCTTCGACCGTCGCCGCGGCGCTGCGAAAGAAGGGAATCGGTTCCTCGATCCAAAGCGCGAGGATGTGCCCGTGACGGCTGGTGACCTCGCTGCCGACGATCACCTCGACGGGATGATTGGCCCGGGCCGCCGCCTCGCGCGCGATGTGCGCGCCTCGGGTCTGGTCGTGATCGGTGATCGCGATGACGTCGACGCCTCGCCGGTGCGCCGCGTCGAGGATGGTCAGCGCGTCGTCCATGCCGTCCGATTCTTCAGTGTGAATCTGGAGATCGGCCCGTCCCGGCGGCTGGTTGGGTTCATTCATGTCTCAACTCTGGCAGGCTGATCGCGGGGATGCGGATCGTCCCATGGCGTGTCGCGGCAAGGCGCCCAGGGAGACTCGGGAACTCGCCAGAGATGGGCGTATTGGGCGATGATCGGCTCGAAGATCCGAGCGAGGTTGGCGATGTTGGTGCGGGTGTCGAGCGCTCGGTTGCCTTTGAGTAACAGCTCCAGCGGCGGCAGAAAGGTGACATCGAACTGCAGCCGGTCGGGGCCGGGACGTCGGACGGCGTAGAGCGGCAGGACATCGGCGTCGGCGCGAATGGCGAGGTCGATTGCGCCGACGGGAAATCGCGCCTGGCGACCGAAGAATGGTACGCATGCGCCGCCGCCCTGTCGGTCTCGGTCCCAGAGGATGCAGACGACGCCGCCGTCTCGCAGGGACCGCAACGCGGACGCTACGCCGGTCTGCGAAGCCGTGAGGAACTCAATCCCAACGGCTGTGCGAGCGGCGTTGACCGCTTCGAGATGTCGCGGATCGTCGAGCCGCTCGACCAGCGCGACAGCGGGGATGCCGAGGGCGGCCAGCGCCTTGACCGCGACCTCGGGATTGGAGATGTGCGCCGTGGTCAGAACAACCCCGCGTCCGGCTCGGTGCGCATCGAGCAAGTGGTCGAGACCAGCGACATGCAGGTGGCCGTCCAGCACCTGTTGCGGCGTCAGTGAAGGCAGGATCGCCAGGTCGACGTAGTAACGGGCGGTCTCGGCGATGACCTCGGCGGTCGCCCGGTTCAGTTGGCGGACCGAGTCATCGGGTCGGATGCGTTGCAGGTTGTTGCGAATGCGGAGTCGACGGCGCTCAAGGAATGGAATCGCAAGCGAAGCGGAAGCCTCGGCGAAGATGTAGAGCCACGCCCTGGGCACGAAGCGGGCGAGGCAGGCCAGTGCGCGAATCGCAAGGGCAGTTGGCATACAGCTATGTTCGCATGAGATTGGCAAACTAGACGAACGAGCACGCGACGCGAGATACAGAGACATCTGTTCGCTTCTGATAATCTGGCCAAGAAGGAGACTTAGCGTGTCCACGACCGAGCAACTCTCAGCCATCGTCGAGCGCGTCCGCGAGGCGACCAAGTCGCTCAGCGGCGATGAGTTTCGCCTGCGGGAAATCGCGTTCGAGAAACTGCTAGAGCATGAACTTGCTGGGACCCCGTCCACGAATGGAGAGTCGAACGGGGCGCTGCAGTCCTCTAGCGAGCGAGGCATGACCGACCTTGATACCGGTTACGCCACGCCACAGGCACGGGCCCAGGCGATTGGTCGCTACTTCGGGATTGACGCGGAACTGGCGGCTGACCTCTTCGTCCTAGAACAAGAGGCTCCGACCCTGGCGATTCCGTCGAGCAAGCTCGCTGGATCGAAAGCGGAAGCGGTTCGACAGATCGCTCTGCTCGTGTGCGGTTCGCGCACAGCGCTTGGGATAGAAACAGGAACCAAGCAGATTCGCGAGGCGGTGGAGGCATACGGGAAGTTCGACTCGAACTTCATGACCACTCTGACCAAACTCGATTTGATCGCGGTGCGGGGCAAGCCGGGCTCACAGAACCGACTGGTGCGGATGCGGGTGATTGGCGCTGAAGCAGCGCAGGGGCTTGCACAAGATCTGGTTTCCAATGGCGGATGAATACTCGCGCCACGATTCGCATCTGTCGTTCGACCAACTGCATCACGAGGTGCAGCTTGCACGGTCCCTCTACGAGGTCGGAGAGCCGCAAGAGGCCGTCCGGAAAGCGGCCGAGCGGTTCAAGAACCGGGTCGCAGAGCAGGCCGATCGGCCAGACTTGAATAACCGCTCCTTAATGAATCACGTGTTCTCAGAAGACAGACCGATTCTGGCCTTTCACGAGCACCGGGACTCTCTGACCAAACAAGATCTTCATAATGGGTTTCGATTTCTCGCCGTTGGCTTGGCTGTCGCCGTACGGAATCCGTACACCCACGAGGATGATCTACCGGTCAGCCAGATCGAGGCCATGGAATGGCTCGCGTTCATCAGTGCGATGCATCGACGTCTCGATCGGGTAGAGCGAGTTGTCCATCAACGCGATCCTTCCGAGGCCTAAGCGCGAAGCGAGCACAGCCATCGGTCAGTCAGCATCGGATCCAGGCAGGTCGAAGAGGGGCCGAAACTGGTACCACTGATCGGGGGCGGAGCGGATTGCGGGCTCGAAGGCGGGGAGCAGTGCTTGGCCAGGGTGATAGTCGAGGTCGATGTGGGGGCGGAAGCGGAAGATGTGTCCGAGGCGGGTGCAGGTGAGGGGTACGACCTTGGCGCCGGTTCGCTCGGCGATGCGGTGAATCTCGTTTGGAAGCCGAAGCGGGCGGGTGAAGAGCGTGTCGGTTGTCGTTTGCTCGCCGGGTCTAAAGGGGCGATCGAAGAGGATGGCGGCCGTGCCGTTGGCGTCGAGGTGATTGATGACCTGCCTGAGGCCGCCGCGTCCGCTCGCGGGAGTCATCCCGAGTCTGGCTCGTTGATCCTGGATGGCTCGGTTGAGCGCGGGATGCCCGAGGTCGTCGACAAGGACCATCGATGGGCCGATGCGGTACGTGTGGGCGCCGCCGAGGATGTCCCAGTTGCCGAAATGGATGACTGCGAAGAGGATCGGGCGTCGTCCGTGCCACTGTTCGAGTTGTCGCCAGTGGTCGGTCCATGCGAGATCGTCGCCGCCGACCGCCTCGAAGCAGTCGGCGGGCGATAGCTCGTCCAGGCGGACGGCGTCGACCAGGTACTCGCCGTAGCGACGGAACTGGGCTCGTGCGAGCGAGGTCGCGTCTTCGCTCCAGTTAATGTGCGGCAGCAGAAACTCGGCGTTTCGACCGGCGGCGTCGCGTCCGCGCGGCCAACCCAGGTAGACGGCGTCCATGAGCCGCCTGGCGGCGGCATATGCGAGTGGCCGAGGCAGCGCGCGGGCCGCTCGGCCCAGCGTCCAGTATCCGGCCGCGAGCCAGTGCATGGCTTGGGACTCTCTGATGGAGCTGATCCTGGAAGGCTTCCCGCCTGTGCGGGAATGACATCGTCAAGAAGAAGCGCTGACGCAATCAGTCGGTTACTCGCCTCGGGCGTAGGCTTCGACGGCGTCTCGGGCGACATCGTCGGTCCATTGCTCGGGCGGCGACTTCATGAAGTAGGCCGATGGCGCGAGCAGCGGACCTGAGATATCGCGGTCGAGGGCGAGCTTGGCGCAGCGGACTGCGTCGATCACGACGCCGGCTGAGTTGGGCGAGTCCCAGACTTCCAGCTTGAGCTCCAGGTTGAGCGGCACGTCGCCGAAGGTCGTGCCTTCGATGCGAATGTGACACCACTTGCGATCGTCCAGCCAGGGCACGTGGTCGGACGGTCCGACGTGGACGTCACCGGACGGCATCTCGTAGTCGATCTGCGAAGTCACCGCGTTCGTCTTGCTGATCTTCTTGGACTCGAGGCGCTCGCGCTCGAGCATGTTGTAGAAGTCGGTGTTGCCGCCGAAGTTGAGCTGATAGGTGCGGTCGATCTGCACGCCGCGGTCGCGGAAGAGCCGCGAAAGCACGCGATGCACGATGGTCGCGCCGACTTGCGACTTGATGTCGTCGCCAACGATCGGCGCGCCGGCGCGCCGGAAGCGATTGGCCCAGTACTCTTCTCGGGCGATGAAGACGGGGATGCAGTTGACAAACCCGCATCCCGCCTCAAGCACTTGCTCGACGTACCACTTGGTCGCTTCCTCGGAGCCGACCGGGAGGTAGTTGATCACCACGTCGACGTCGCGATCTTTGAGGATCTGGGCGACATCAACGGTCGAGCCGGGCGCCTTCTGGATGACTTGCGAGAGATATTTGCCCAGTCCGTCGTGGGTCATGCCGCGCTCGACGGGGACGCCGAGATTGGGGACATCGGTGAACTTCACGGTGTTGTTCGGATCGGTGAAGATGGCCTCGGAGAGATCGAGGCCGACTTTGCGGGAGTCGATATCGAAGGCCGCGACGAAGTTGAGATCGGAGATTCGGTAGCCGCCCAGCACGGCGTGCATGATGCCCGGGATTTCGTCGCCGTCCTGGGCGTTGCGGTAATGAGTGACGCCCTGAACCAGCGAGGAGGCGCAGTTGCCGACGCCGATAATGGCTACGTTGATTTTCCCTGTGGGGCCGTCGCCCGCTTTGTCGTCCGGCATGAGTCAATCCTTCCGCGAGTGTTGCGGTCAAGCATGATGTGCCGACGTGGATCGGAATCCCGCACGTTGGCGACCGCGTCGTCCACCTGCGAGTACTGCAATGTATCAGCAGCCTGAGCCTGGCGCTGTCGCTGGCTACATACCCCGCCAACCGCGACGCCGAGGACGCGCGCGGTAGGCTTGAGACATGCCGGACCCGCGTGAGTTAGTCGCAGACATGTACCTGCAGTTCGCAGGTGAGCTCGCGGACGCTGCGGGCGATGCGATCCGACCCTGGTTCCGCAGCCCGATGCAGATCGATCGGAAGGATGACGGGTCGCCGGTGACACGCGCCGACCGCGGAGCCGAGCTGGCGATTCGCGAGCGCATTGCGGACCGGTATCCCGAGCACGGCATCATCGGCGAGGAGTTCGGCTCCGATCGGGTCGATGCGGAGTGGGTCTGGGTGATCGATCCCATCGACGGTACAGGCGCGTTTGTGTCTGGTTTGCCGACGTTCGGGACCCTGATCGGGCTACTCAGAGACGGCATACCGCTGGTCGGGGTACTTGACCAACCGATATTGATGGACCGCTGGTCCGGCGTTGACTATCCCGGTGTCATGGCACGAACTACACACAATTCACAGGTTGTCCACAGCTCTTCAACGTCGGATCTCGCGCAGGCTGTCGGCTTCGCAACCACGCCTGAGATGTTCTCCGGAGCGGAACAATCGGCATGGTCGCGGCTGTCGGGAGCCTTACAGCGGGTTCGCTACGGCGCCGATTGCTATGCCTACGGCCTGTTGGCCTCCGGGTTCCTGGAAGTTGTCTGCGAGGCGTCGCTCAAGCGCTGGGACTATCTTGCGTTGGCCCCGATTGTGCGTGGCGCAGGCGGGCAAATGACGGACTGGTCGGGCTGTTCGCTTTCTATCGAGTCGGGTTCGCAAGTCCTGGCGACCGCAAACAGCGGCCTGCACCGTCAGGGGATCGAACGGCTTCAAGAATCATCCCGCTGACCCTGTACCAGAGTGTGACGCCAGCACATGAATGCACGGCAGAGTGACATTGATCGACGCGTACGAAGCATGGCAGGACAGAAGTCGCCGAGGCTTCGCCACGATTCCGGGCGACCTATGCGGCGGCGTCGGCCGGGGACTTGATCTTGCGCAGCACGGGCAATCCGGTGCGGCTGTTCTCGACGACCTCGTAGCCGTCCGGTATCTCATCGATCGCGCCCGGCTTTTCGGACTTGGCGAAGAAGTAGATGCGCTGCGAGTGGTGATTCCGCAACTCAATGTCCCGCGCGTGCAGGAAGTAGGTCTCCTGGCGACGGTTGGTGGTGGAATAGGCCATGGCTGCCAGCCTCCGGACAATTGTTCAGGCGCCTATGCACTTACGTCTTATGTATAAGCGACCATTCCACCAAATGTCAAACACGGCTCGCTCGCTCGTTACGTCGAGTGTTGACCACCTGTTGACAGCCATGGCCCTGTTGGTCGTCGTCCTTGCCTTGCTTGGCTCAGCCTGCGGAGATGTGCCACAGTCTGACCAGTCGGAGCGACCCAGCGATATAGCCAACGGCGACGAGTGGGACGTCGCCAGCGTCGATCCCGATGCGCCCTGGCTGCCGGTTCTGGCGACGCAGGACCTGGCCGTCGGCGTCAAGCGGATCGCGTTCAGTCTGGACGGTCTGGGGCCCATTGATGAGCCGCCGACGGTGCGAGTCTCCCTGTTTGCGCTTGACGAAGAGCGAGCGGTTCCGCGCTCGGTGCAGTACGCGCGGTTCATTCCGTACGACCCGGACACTCGCATTGCCGCGCATGGTCATGCGAACGCCAGCGTGTCCGACCGATCGCTGCCCATCGGCCGCGGGGTCTACGTGACGCCCGTCCAACTGGAATCGGCCGGCCTGTGGGGCATGTTGTTGGAGATGACCTCGGAGCAAACGGCTGACACCATTCGAGTCCGTTTCTCGGTGCGCGAACGGCAGGCGGCGCCCGGCGTCGGCGAACGTGCGCCGTCGGTTGCGTCAAGAACGCGAGCCAATGTCGCATCCTTCGCCGAGCTGACGTCGGACCCCGATCCGGAGCCGGGGCTCTACGCAATGTCGATTGCCGAAGCGCTGGCGCTGGACCGTCCGCTGCTGCTGGCGTTCGCCACACCGGCGTTCTGCCACTCGCGGACCTGCGCGCCGGTGCTCGATACGGTGAAGGCGGTCTGGCGAGACTTCTCGGACCGCATCACCGGCATTCACGTTGAGGTGTTCGAGAATCCCGAGAATCCGTCTCGGTTGATTGAGTCGGAGGCGTTCGCCGCCTGGCGGCTGCCGTCGGAACCGTGGGTCTTCGTGGTCGACGGAGCAGGCGTGATCCGCTACGCCTTCGAAGGCGCGGTGACCGAAGCCGAGCTGCGCTCCGCTATCGAGTGGGTCGTGCAGGATGAGGGTTAAGCGGCAGTTCCCAGTCACGCGGCGCCGTTGGAGAGCATCTCCTCGATGCGGTCGACAAACAGGGTGACGTGTTCCAGGTGAAACAGCACATCCTCCTGCTCGAGGAATCCCTCGCAAAAGTTGGCGTGGAGATCGCTGGCGAGGCCGAAGTGAACCTGAAGATCGCGCTCGCCAACCTCGTCCGACAGCCGCCGCACGACGCCAAACAATTGCCGATGCTGTCCATGCGGCCAGTCGCGCTGCTCCGCCGCCGCTTTCGCGAACTGGGCTGCCGCGCCCCAGCCTTTCTCCGAAGCCTGCTCCAGGTCATCCCTGGCAAGTTCGTCTGAGGCCCGTGCGAGGTACTTTCGCCCTCGGGCGGCGTATTGAGCCGCTGCTGCGTTCATCAGCTCCCTCCTCCGGTGACAGCGTACCAATCCAGTCTTCTCTAGCGGGAGCGAACCCGCTCTCCATGCCCTCGCCCGCTTCATCCCAGTCCCAGTCCCCGATTTATTCGGGGACCCGTTCCCTGTCGGCGCTACCAGGACCTAACCAGGTACGCGAAGGCAAGCCGAGCGGGTCCCCGCATGAAGCGCGGAATGGGAAATGCGCGCCCAGGCGATGAAGATCAGGCTTACGCGCAAGTCTCGTATGGGAGAAGGCTCGTCGGGCGGCTATTCTGGCTACCGAGAGCGAGGAGCGGTATGGCGTTGGCAGGCGTGGAGCGGGCTCAGATCAAGCAGCAGTTCGAGGCGATTGAAGGACCGCTCAAGCTTGAGTACTTTCATCAGAGTCCGCGACGTGTGGTCGTGCCGGGGAGGCCGAACAAACCGTCATGCGAAGTGGCGAAAGAACTGTACGAGGAGATCGCGGCGCTCTCGGATCACATCTCCTTGACGATCTACGAACACGAAGACTCGCCCGAGCAGGTCGAGCGGCGCGACATCGTCGATGTGCCCTGCGTGCTGATTCGCGGCGAGCTGAACCGGCCGCTGCGCTTCTACGGAGCGCCGAACGGTCACCTGCTGGTCGCCATGATCCGCGCGATGGTGCTCAGCACGGCTCGGCAGGCCAAGCCCTCGGTGCAGATGAAACGCGCGTTGGGCAAGTTGCGACGTCCGACGCGGCTACGGCTTCTCGGATCGGCGATGGATCCCAATTCCGGTCAGGCGGCGCTAGCGGCCTGCGCAGCGACTCTGTTGTCGCCGAAGCTGCAGACGGACGTCTTCGCGATTGAGGAGTTCTCCGAGATCGGGGCGCGCTCGGGCGTGGATGCGTTGCCGGCGCTGTTCATCGACGACCGGCTGTTCGCGGCCGGACTGGTCGAGCCGATGTCGTTGGTCGAGTTCATCGGACTCTGGCAGGCGCGGCCGGAGCAGGCGCAGCTCAATCCGCCTAAGACGCAGCCTGGAACAGCGACCGCGTGGCGACCGCCGCAGCCGGTCCATGACCACTCGGGACCACGACCCATCGATCCCATCGCCGCCGCCGCAGGCTCGGCGCGTGAAGCTGGGGCAACGCCCGAAGGCATGCGCCGCACCGAGGGCGGGTTGATCGTTCCCAATCGGTAGTACGCTCAAGATGAACGATTGATCGCTTGACATCACTGCGCATCGCTTCATCAGGCGACTCCGGAGTTGTGACGTGGCAGACGTGACTGAACTGGACGACTCGCTACAGGCCCTCTCGGGCCGGCTAAACGACATCCTGGAGCGTCTTTGACCTCGCTGGTGTCGAGGCCGAAGTGGCAAAGTTGGAAACTCGATCGACTGCTCCCGGATTCTGGGACGACTCCGATCGCGCCCGTTCGACCATGAAACAGCTCGCCTCGCGTCAACGGACCGTCGAAGTCTGGCGCGGCCTGGAGTCGCGTCTGCTCGACGCGGTGGAGCTGCTCGAGTTGGCTGAGGATGAGGAGCTGGCCGACGATCTGGCGGCGGAGGCGCTGGCGATTGAGGATGAGATTGAGCGCCGCTCGTTCGAGCTGGCGTTCTCGGGTCCGTACGATTCCCGCTCCGCCGTGATCTCGATTTACGCCGGGTCGGGCGGGGTCGATTCGCAGGACTGGACCGAGATGCTCTTGCGCATGTACCAGCGCTGGGCCGAGCGCTCGGGCTTCGACGTGGACCTGGTCGACATCGTCGACGGCGACGAGGCCGGCCTGAAGTCGGCGATGCTGGAAGTGCGCGGAGAGGCCGAGGGCGGCGGCGCCTACGGTTGGCTGCGCGCCGAACACGGAGTGCATCGCCTGGTCCGCATCTCGCCGTTCGACCAGAATCACGCCCGTCATACTTCGTTCGCGCGAGTCGAAATCATGCCCGAGACCGAGGGCGCGGCCGAGGTGGCGATCAACGAGGACGATCTGAAGATCGACGTCTACCGAGCATCGGGCAACGGCGGGCAGAATGTGCAGAAGAACTCCACGGCCGTGCGGATCACGCACGTGCCGACCGGATTCGTGGTCAGCTGCCAGAACGAGCGCTCGCTGCGGCGCAATCGCGAGTCGGCGATGCGCGTGCTTGAGGCGCGCCTGCTGATGTTGGAGGAACAGAAGCGGGAAGAGGAGCGCCTGGCGATCCGCGGCGAGCACATCGAGGCGGGCTGGGGCAACCAGATTCGCTCGTACGTGCTGCAGCCCTACCGCATGGTCAAGGACTTGCGGACGCAGCACGAAACATCGGACACTGACAGTGTGCTCGACGGCGAGATCGGCGACTTTCTGCGCGCTTCGCTGGAGCATCAGATTGGCCAACAGGCTCGCAATGCGGAGGCCGTGGCATGAGACGAGCAAGGATCCGGCCCGGCATAGTGGCGCTCGCGGCGCTGGTTGCGTCGCTGGTCGCGTGGGCCGCGGTTGACGCCCAATCGGCGGAGACGCCGACGGTGCAAGGGATGCGATTCGAAAACAACTGGCCCGACTCGGTCACCGTGACCGCGCTAGTCGACAGCGCCGACGAGATTGAGTCGGCAACCTTCCTCTACACCGTGCTGCCGGAAGGCGCGGCGACTCGCGAGCCGGCCGAAATCCAGGCGGGCGACGTGACCCGCGTCACGGCTGAGTTCCCGACGCGCGCGCCGATGATCTGGATTCCCGCCGGCGCCGATTTCGAGTGGCGCTGGGAGTTCAAGTACGAGTCGGGCGAGACCGTCGAGACCGACTCGCAGGTCTGGCGCTACGAGGATCCACGCTTTGAGTGGGAGTCGCTCAAGGAGGGCGTGCTGGAGGTCGTGTTCTACGACGATCGGGGCGTAGCCGAGTCGATGCTGAGCGAAGGACTCGAAGCGTTGGCGGAGATCTCGCCGTTCCTGGGTCTGGACGAACTGATTCCGATGAAAGTCTACGTCTGGGCGAACTCGGACGACGCGCGCGAGGTGGAGCGGATCGAGTCGGAGGCGTTCGAGGAGTCGGTGATTACCGGCGGTACCAGAGTCCTGGCCGACCTCGTCCACATCTACACGCCGTCGCGCTGGGTCGTGCGGCACGAGTTGACCCATGTGCTGACCAAGCTGGCCGGCGAAGGTCCCTACGGCGATCTACCGGCCTGGTTGGACGAGGGCATGGCGACCATCGCCGAGGGCGACTGGCTCGACCGACGCGGGGGCGCACTGCAGTACGCGATCAACAACGATCTGGTGCTCTCGTTACGGAGCATGGAGTCTCCCTCCAATCGACCGGGGTTCGTCGACATCTTCTACGGACAGTCCGCCGCCGTCGTGCTGTTCCTGCTCGACGAGTATGGACAGGCCAAGATGAACGACCTGTTCCTCGCCTTCAAGGAGGGCAAATCGGTCGACGACGCATTGATGTCGGTGTACGAGCTTGACCGTGAAGGGCTCGACAACGCCTGGCGCGCGTCCGTCGGTCTCCCGCCGCGCGAGCAGGAGGAAGACCGCTCGACCGTGATCGAGGATGACGTGATCGGCGGTCCGGAAGTGGCCGACGACGAACAATCGTCGCAGTCGGAACTTGAGCAACAGTCCCAATCCGAGCCGTCGCAGAGCGAGCAGCCGGAACCGGAGGAGGAAACACAGGAGGCGTCCGAGTCAACCTCGGAGGGCGACGACTCGGACGAGTCGGAGCAGGTCTCGGCAGGGCGCTCCGACGAAGAGATCGCCGAACGGGTGGCTGAGATCGAGCGGCGTCAGGATGAGCGCCGACAACGCCCGTTCTTCGAAGCCTCGGAACCGTTCCCCTGGGAGTACCCGCTCATCGGCGTTGCCGGAGCGCTGGTACTTGTGAGCGGGCTGCTGCTGGCGAGAATCCTGTCGCCGCGCCGCGATTAGCTAACGCTGTTGCGAGATTCGGGCCGCGCGGGTCACGTTGTTGAGCAGCATGGCGACCGTCATTGGGCCGACTCCGCCGGGCACCGGCGTGATCGCCGAGGCGACTTCGCTGACGGCCTCGAAGTCGACGTCGCCGACCAGCCGGTAGCCACGCTTGCGAGTCGCATCGTCGACCCGATTCACTCCGACATCGATCACGGTCGCGCCGGGACGGACCATTTCGGCCGTGATCGTGTTGGGACGCCCGGTGGCGGCGACGAGGATGTCGGCATTGCGGGTGATCGCGGGCAGGTTGGCGGTGTTGGTGTGGCAGACGGTCACAGTGGCGTTGGCGCCCTGCCGCTTCTGAGCGAGCATGGCGGCGAGCGGCATGCCGACGAGCCGGCTGCGTCCGACGATCACGACGTGCTTGCCGCCCGGATCGGCGCCGCTGCGGACGAGCAACTGTTGCACGCCGTGCGGGGTGGCCGGCAGGAATCGCTCGCGACCCTGCAGGATGCGTCCCTGGTTGACGGGATGGAGTCCGTCGACGTCCTTGAGCGGGTCGATGCGATCGAGCAAGGCGTCGGAATCGACGCCTTCTGGCGCCGGAAGCTGGAGGATGATGCCGTGGACATCCGGGTCGGCGTTGAGCAGGTCGATCCGGTCCCGGATCCGGCGCTCGGTCTGGCGCGGGTCGAAATCCGCTTCGATCCGGTGAATGACGACCTTGATGCCGGTCTGCCGACCGGCGCGTTCCTTGCCCTTGACGTAGGAAGCGGACGCCGGATCGTCGCCGACCAGCAAGACGGCGAGATGCGGCAGCAGACCCCCGGCGATCATGTCTTCGACCTGGCGGGTCAACGCCTCGCGGATGCCGGCGGCAACTGCCGCGCCGTCAATGGTGGTCGCCGTCATGCGGTCAGGGTATGGCAGGCATGGCCGGGCGAGTGTGCATTGGTTGCCCACGATGCAGAGGCGAGCTGTGGGCCGGACGTTGATAGGCTGCATCTCGATGTTCGGCGACCTGACTTGCGGCGTAGACCTGTTGCTGCTGGAGCGGTTCGAGAGCGTGCTCTCGCGGCATCCCGAGCGGTTTCCCCGGCGCATCCTGACCGACCGCGAACGCGACTACTGCGGCGATCGGCTGGCGGAGATGGCGGTTCGCTTCGCCGGCAAAGAGGCGGTGATGAAGTGCCTGGGCACCGGCGTGCGCGGGGTGAAGTGGAAAGAGATCGAGATTCTGGCCAATGCGCGCGGCAAGCCGGTCGTGATCCTGCACGGCGGAGCGCGGGAACGCGCGCATGAGATCGGCCTCGAACGGATCGAGATTAGCCTGACCCACGAGAAGAACATGGTGTGCGCGTTCGCGGTGGGTCAACCGCGACCACGACCGTAGCCCGATGAACATCCCTGGAGATAGACGATGAAACTGCTGACCTCGGCGGAGATGCGCGAACTGGAGCAGCGGGCGGAGGCGGCGGGCGTCTCGACCGAGACCTTGATGGAAAACGCCGGTCTGGCCGTGGCGCAGGAAATCTGGATGCAGCTTGGCTCGCTGGAAGACCGGCGGATCGCCGTGCTGGTGGGTCCCGGCAACAACGGCGGCGACGGTCTGGTCGCGGCGCGGCATCTCTACGAGTGGGGCGCGCAAGTGCGCGTCTACGCGCTGCGCGAACGCTCGGACGCGCAGTGGACGCAGACAGTCGAGCTCGGCGTGCCTTGCGGAACGGTGGCTGAGGACGAGCACTTCGAGGCGCTGGAGGCGCTGCTGTCCGGGGCCGAGGCGATCATCGACGCGCTGTTGGGGACCGGATCGTCGCGTCCGATTACCGGTGATCTTGCCGAGATCATGCAACGACTGGCGGCGGTGCGATCGCGCACGGTCAAGCCGAAGCTGGTCGCCGTCGATCTGCCCAGCGGTCTGGACGCAGACAGCGGGCGGATCGATCCGCTGGCGGTCGCGGCGGACGAGACGGTGACCTTCCACGCACCGAAGGTTGGACTGTACATGCAGCCCGGAGCCGCGGCTGCCGGGTCGGTGCAGCATGTCGAGATCGGCATTCCCTCCGGGCTCGATGATGACTTGCAGACCGAGGTGTTGGAACGGCGCGCGGCCAAAGCGCTGTTGCCGGACCGGCCGTCGGACGGGCACAAGGGCACGTTCGGCCGAGTGCTCGTGATTGCCGGCTCGTCCCGCTATCCCGGCGCGGCGGTGCTGGCGGCGCGCAGCGCGTACCGAGCCGGCGCGGGACTCGTCACAATCGCCACCCCGCAGTCGATTGCGATGCACCTGATCGCCGCCGTGCCGGAAGCGACGCTGCTCCCGCTTCCCGAGCACGATCCGGGCGTGATCTCCGGACACGCGGCCTGGGAAGTGGTCCGCGACGAACTCCCGAGCGTCGATGCGGTGGTGTTGGGCTGCGGGTTCGGCACGCACGATCACAGCGGCGTCTTCGTGCGCCGATTCTTGATCTCGGAAGAGGTGGCGGCGGTGAACGGCGTCGTCGTCGACGCCGATGCGCTCAACCTGTTGAGCGAAGACCTGTCGGTGTTGCCGAACGCGGTCGCACCGGTCGTGGTCACGCCGCATCCGGGCGAGATGGCTCGAATGACCGGCCTGTCCACCGACGACGTGCAGGGTCAGCGGCTCACCCTCGCGCGTGATCGGGCTGCCGAGTGGGGTTGCCACGTCGTGCTCAAGGGCGCGAACACGATTGTCGCCACGCCCGATCATCGCGCGCGAGTCTCCGAGGTTGCGCAGCCGGCTCTGGCGACGGCCGGAACCGGCGACGTGCTCAGCGGTGCGATCGGCGCGTTGATTGCGCAAGGCCTGTCGCCCTTCGACGCGGCGACCCTGGGCGTCTACCTGCACGGCGACGCCGGAAATCGGGCGGCGCGGGCGCACGGCTCGATTGGCGTCACGGCCGGCGACGTAGCGGAGCAGATCGCCATGGCATCACGCTCGTTGGCGGGCGAGGAGCCGGTCGAGTCGCCATCGCTGGGCGGCTTCGGCGCAGGTCTGGGCGGCGGAATGGGCGACATGGGCGGTCTCGGACAGATGGGAGGCGCCGGAATGGGGGGCGGACTGGAAGGACTGCTCGGCGGTCAGCAGTGACAGCGGACTCGTCCGTGATCCGGCCCGATCTGTAGCCTTGATCGAGGAGGCTTCCGAATGGTCACGTCCCCTGTCAAACCCAGGACTGACGCCCTGCAGCTCCCCGAACCGCATACGCCGCCAGTCTCGAACCGCTTGAAGCTGCCGGCGGATTGGGAGCCGACCGATCAGGCGTTGATCGAACTCGCGCGGCTCAACGAGCCCTGGGATTTCGAGCTGACTGCAGACAGAGAATTGGTGTTTGTGTCGCCGGACGGTCCGGGCAGCAGCAGGCGCGGCATACGACCGGCCTTCCAGATCGAAGGTTGGAGCGAGTCGACCTCATTGGGCCAGGTCTTTGGACCTCAACTCGGAGTCCGACATGACGACGGATCGATGCAGATGCCCGATGTCGCGTGGATCAGCGATGAACGCTGGGGCGACCGCAGCCTCGACGATGAGGGATTGCTCGATGCCTGTCCCGAGTTGATTGTCGAGATCGTCTCGGCCACCGACATTCCTGAGGAACAGCAAACGAAGATGGAAGCATGGCTCCGGTACGGCGCGCTGCTGGGCTGGCTGATTGACCCGTTCCGGGACACCGTCACGATCTACCGGCCAGATGAGGAACCGGAGCAGGCTCAGCGTCCCGATACCCTCAGTGGCGAAGATGTCTGTCAGGGTCTTGAAGTCAGCCTGAGACGTATCTGGAAGTGACGAACGGAGTGGCGCCATGTCCCGTGTGAGTTTCCGCTGCACGATGCAGGAGGGGCAGATTCCTGAAGAGACGCGGGCGTTGCTCGCCGATGGACTCCGACGAGTTTCGGAAGAAGTGCTCGGCGAATCGGCGGACGATGTGCCGGTGAGCTTCAGAGACATCCCAACCGGCTTCGGCTTCCGCGGCGGTGAGCCGTCGACCACGTCGTTGGTTAACGGCAGCATTGTCGGCGGGGTCGCCCAGGATGTGCGAGAAGACCTGATGCGCCGCATCTGCGATATGTGGATGGAGACCAGCGGCTGCACGGTCGACGAGTTGGTCGTCTCGGCTCGCGACGCCTGAGACCGGCCGTTAGCATGAGGCAGTAGCTCAGCGGAGCGCGAGAGGATGTCCAAGATGCCGTTTTACCGATGTGTCGTACCGAAAGACTCGGTGCCCTACGAGCAGCGAGCCGAGGTCGCGAAGGCGTTCACCGACATTCACTGCGGATCGACTGGCGCGCCGCGCAGCTTCGTGCATGTCGTGTTCGACGAGCAGGATGACCGGTTCGAGACTCCCTACTTCCTCGACGGCGGTAACCGCGCCGGACGCTCGGAGGAAGTCAAGGCACAGTTGCTGAACGACCTGATGTCGGCGTTCCGCGACATCACCGGGGTTACGTCGGACGAGTTCGGCGGTCGGATCACCGAGGGACCGGCGAGCTGGACGATGGAGGGCGGGATGGTCCTGCCCGAGCCCGGCGAAGAAACCGCCGAGTGGTACGAGCACGATCTCCAGGGCCAAGCCGCCGCCGGCGGCTGATATCGCCCGTGTGAGAGTTGGCCTGTAACCCCTACCGGCCCCCTCGCTCAGAGGAGGCTTGCGCGAGGTCTCTTTCTGATCCCCTCTCCCGGCGGGAGAAGCCTGCCCCTGCGATTTACGCGCAGGTCTCCTCTGGGAGAGGCGACTGGACTTCGGGTTCCACTCAGGTTGCACTCCTGCGAGGCGATGATGTTGAACGCCCCGACGGGGTAGGCTGAGCTTGCACAACATACGGGGGATCTTATGGACGAGCGCATTGTCGTGACGGGGATGGGGGCGGTCACTGCAGTGGGTCCGACTGCCGCGACGACCTGGGAGTCGCTGATTGCCGGGCAGTCCGGTGTGAAGACGATCTCGATCTTCGATCCGTCGCGCTTGTCGGTTCGGATCGCGGCGGAGGTGAGCGACTGGAAGCCCGAGGACTATATGGCGCGCAAGGATGCGCGGCGAATGGACCGGTACTCGCAGTTCGCGATTGTCGCCTCGCAGGAGGCGGCCTCCAGCGCCGGGTACGGCGACGGATTCGGCGGCTCGGACCGGGTGGGCGTGATGATCGGCACCGGTATCGGCGGGATCACGACGACCCAGGAGCAGTTCCGCATTCTCGATTCGCGCGGTCCCGACCGCGTGTCGCCCTTTGCGGTGCCGATGATGCTGCCCAACATGGGCTCCGGCCAGGTCTCGATCTCGCTGCAGGCTCGGGGACCGAACCTGGCGCCGATGTCGGCCTGTTCCTCGGCCGCCGACGCCTTTGGGCTTGCTGCGGAGACGATCCGGCGCAATGAGGCCGACGTGATGGTTGTCGGCGGAGCCGAAGCGCCACTGTGTGAGATGGCCGTGGCCGGCTTCGCCTCAGCGCGCGCGCTGTCCGGACGCAACGAGGATCCCGCGGCGGCGTCCCGTCCGTTTGACGCCGAGCGGGACGGATTCGTGATGGGCGAGGGCGCGGCGGTGCTGGTCATCGAGCGCGCCGAGCACGCCGTTGCTCGCGGCGCTGAGATCCTGGCTGAACTCTGCGGCTACGGCTCGGTCGGCGATGCGTACCACATCACGCAGCCGGCCGAAGGCGGCGACGGCGGAGTCCGCGCGATGTCGCTGGCGCTGGAGCGATCGGGGATTTCTCCGTCCGAGGTCGACTACGTCAACGCGCACGGGACTTCGACTCCGCTCAACGACAAGTTCGAGACGATGGCGATCAAGACCGTGTTCGGTGAATCGGCATTCGGTCTGTCGATCTCCTCAACCAAATCGATGACCGGCCACCTGCTCGGCGCGGCGGGAGCGGTGGAAGCGGTCGCGACCGTCGGAGCGATTGTCGAAGGCGTGATTCCGCCCACGATCAACCTTGAGAACCCGGACCCGGATTGCGACCTCGACTACACGCCCAACGTCAGCCGCGAACGCGAGGTGCGAGTGGCAATCTCGAACTCGATGGGATTCGGCGGGCACAATGCCTGTCTGGTGTTCAAGCGCTGGGAAGGCTGAGGCGCGGAGCCTGCGGGATATCGGACGAGTATCGGAATCGTGGTGCGCGAGCGATCCGACGGCTGGCTCGGTCGGACATGGCAGATCACCGAGCCCCACGACGCTCCTCCAATCGAGGGTCTGGATGCGCCGTCATTCGTCGGGCGTCTGCTGAGACGGCGGGGAATCGACACCGTCCCGGCGGCGCAGGAATTTCTCAATCCCCAGTGGTATCAACCCGCCGACGCATCGGTCCTGGGCCAATGGCGCGAGGCGATCGAACGAGTCGCGTTGGCGGCCCATCGCGGCGAACCGGTCGCGATCTATGGCGACTACGACGTCGACGGCATCACCAGCACAGCGATCCTGACCGAGGCGCTTGACGAGATCGGAATCGATGCCAGGCCGTTCATTCCCCATCGAGAGCGTGAGGGCTACGGCATCCAGAATGCGGCGCTGGCCCAGCTTGCGGGGGACGGCGCTCGCTTGCTGATCACGGCCGATTGCGGGATCACGGCGCTGACGGAGATCGCGGCGGCTCGGGACCAACACGGCATGGATGTCGTCGTCCTCGATCACCACGAACCCGCCGATGACTTGCCGAAGGCGACTGCGATTGTGACGCCCAAGCTGGCGCCGAACGGACATCCGCTCGCCGACTTGTCCACAGGCGGGATCGCATACCGGTTCGCGCATGCGGTCGCGCAGCACATGAGCGTCGAGGCGGATCAAGGGCGCTGGCTCGAACTGGCTGCGATGTCGACCGTCGCCGATGTGGTCCCACTACGTGGCGAGAACCGCTGGATTGTCCACCAGGGGCTGCGAGCGCTGGAAGCGACGGAGCGGCCCGGGTTGCGTCGGTTGCTACAAGCGAGGCGCAGTAACGGTCCTGTCGATACGGAGACGATTGGATTTCAGATCGCGCCCAAGATCAATGCCGCCGGCCGGCTCGACGATGCGACGCTGGCCCTGCGGATGCTGATGGAACGTGGGCGCGAGGCTGCGCTTGAACTGGCCGCGCAGCTCGAGCGGCTGAATAACGAGCGTCGCAGGCTGACTGCGGAAGCGATGACCGAAGCGCAGGAACAGATTCGCCGCCAGCTCGACTCGGCGGGTCAGGCGCCGCTTGTGCTGTTCGTCGGCGGCGAGGAGTTGCACCACGGAATCGTCGGCATTGTCGCCGGACGGCTCGCCGACGAGTGGTCGCGGCCGGCATTCGCCTGGTCGGTCGTCGACGGTGAAGCGCGCGGGTCGGGCCGGAGCGCGGCCGGGTTCGACCTGGTCCGGATGCTTGATGGATCGCGCGACCTGCTGACTCGCGGAGGCGGACACGCCATGGCGGCAGGATTTTCAGCATCGCCGCAGCACCTGGGGGCGCTCATGGCTCGGTTCAACGCGTCGGCGCAGGAGCAGCTCGACGCCGGTGAGGCGGGCGCGTGGGCGGCGCTTGAGGGACAGATGGAAATCGACGCGCAGGTTCCGCTGCCGTCGGTCTCTCCCCAGGTCGTGCATTGGATCGAACGCATGGCGCCGTTCGGCGAGGGCAATCCCGCGCCGGTGTTCCTGAGCAAGGATGTGGCGGTGAGCAGCGTCAAGACCGTCGGCCAGGACGGCGATCACTTGCGTCTTGATGTGGAAGGCTGGTCGGCGATCGGCTGGCGATTGGGCAAGGCAGCGCCGGAGATCGGCTCGTCGGTCGACCTGGTCTGGCGCTTGCGTCGAGGGCTCAGGGGCCGTCCGGAGTTGGAGATCGCTGATCTCTCGGTGAGTAGACTGGACGCATGACCACCGCGAAGCACAAGCAGTCGCTCGAACGCATCACGTTTCCCGACCCTGATCGGAGTGCGGACGACATGACGACGTTCGATCACCTGGCCGCGACCGGGAGCGCGCACCATTTGATCCAACACTTCGGACGCCGGGACACGACGCTCGTGACCGGAGAGCACTTTCTCAGCCCCGAGTTCAGGCGAAGCACCAGGGGTCTGCGAATTCCAGACCTGTTGGTCGCGTTCGATGTGGACCCCGTGGCGTTCAAGCTCACGAATGCCTACGTGATCAGCGAACAGGGCAAGCCGCCGGACTTCGTCATGGAAGTCGCCTCGGCCAGCACCGGACGCAGGGACATCGGGCCGAAGCGGGTCTACTACGAATCCGTTGGCGTGCCGGAGTTCTGGCGCTTCGACGAGACCGGCCGGTTTCACGGCGCGCGTCTTGGAGGCGACCGACTGGTCAATGGCCGCTACGTGCCGGTCGATCTCGAAGAGTTGCCCAACGGCGACCTCCAGGGGTTCTGCGAGGTGCTGAACCTCTACATCCGTTGGGAAGCGGGCCAGCTCGGTTGGTACGACCCGCAGACCGGTCGCCACATCGCAACGTTCGAGGATGAACGCAACGCGCGCATCTGGGCTGAATCGCGGGTGCAGGCGCTTGAAGCCGAGTTGCGCCGACTTCGGCGACCGGACGAGTAGCCGACTAGCCGACCATTCAAGGATTGCAACCTCGCCAGGTCCGCGTCCCATCGCGGCGCGGGCGGATGCATCCGTTAACCTGAGTCGAATCCGGCACGCTGGCTGAGAGCCGACTGAGAGGGTGTTCGCTATGGCTGTTCGCAATGTTGGAGTGGTGGGACACCAGAGTGCAGGGAAGACGACGCTGGTTGAGTCGCTGGCCTTTTCCCTGGGGGTGACGACGCGCCTGGGACGCGTGGAAGACGGCAACACGATCGCCGACTACGACCCGGAGGAACAGCAGCGAGGGATGTCGATCTCGACTTCGCTGGTTTCGCTGGAACACAACGGCACGCGGATCAATCTGCTCGACACGCCTGGCTACGCCGATTTCGTCGGCGAACTCGTGGCGGCGATTTCCGTGGTCGACGCGGTGATCGTGGTGGTGGATGCGTCGTCGGGCGTGCAAGTCGGGACCGAAACGGCATGGCGAATGGCCGGCAAACGCGGGATTCCTCGAGCCGTGGTGATTGCCCGGCTCGACCGGGACAATTCGTCCTTCGAGGAAGCGCTGGCCTCTGTCCAGTCGGTGCTCGGATCCGAGTGCCAGCCGCTCTATCTGCCCAACGGCTCAGAATCGTCATTCACCGAGCTGATCGACGTGATCGGCGACGAAGACGCGGAAGGGCGCGAAGGACTGATCGAGCAGATCGTCGAGGCCGACGAAGACCTGATGATGCTGTACCTCGAAGACGAGGAGATCGAGGAAGACGACCTGCGCGCGGCGCTCAAGTCGGCGGTGCTCGCCGGATCGCTCGCGCCGGTACTGCCGAACTCGGCAGTCGGCGGCATCGGTTCCGCCGAGCTCTTGCGGCTGATCGATGAAGCACTGCCCGATCCGTCCGAAGCGCCTCCCATTGCCGAAGGCATCGACGGTGACGGGGAGCCCGCGGCGTTCGTGTTCAAGACCACGGCCGACGAATTCGTGGGTCGGCTCTCGTACTTGCGCGTCGTGGCCGGTTCGATTAGCAGCGACGCTCACCTGGACAATGCGCAGAGCGGCGACGACGAGCGGCTGGTCGGCCTGTCGCGCGCGACCGGCAAGACGCTGAGTACCGTGCGCGAGCTTGCGACCGGCGATATCGGCGTGGTGACCAAGCTGCAGCGGACGACCACATTCAACACGCTGCGCACGAAGGGTTCAAGCCTGCTAGTTCCGGTCCCGGAGATGCCGCTGCCGATCTTCGCGGCGGCGGTCGAGCCCAAGACCAAGGCCGATGTGGACAAGCTGGGTCCATCGCTGACGCGGCTGGTTGAGAGCGACCCGACGCTGCAGATCGAGCGCGACCGGGATTCAGGCCAGACGATTCTGAGCGGACTGAGCGAGTCGCACGTCCAGCTCTCGGCCGGACGCCTGTTCAGCAAGTACCACGTTGAGGTCGAGATCAAGGATCGCAGCGTGCCTTATCGCGAGACCGTGACCTCGACCGGCCAGGCCGAGTATCTGCACAAGAAGCAAACGGGCGGCAGCGGGCAGTACGCCCGCGTCGCGCTGCGCGTCGAGCCGAGGGGCCGGGGCGAGGGCTTCGAGTTCGCAGACGAGATTGTCGGCGGCGCGGTGCCTCGCAACTACATTCCCGCAGTCGAGAAGGGCGTGGTGGAATCCCTGCCTCGCGGTATCTTCCCGCTCACCGACCTTCGGGTGGTGCTCTTCGACGGCAAGCACCATGATGTGGACTCGTCGGAGATGGCGTTCAAGCTGGCCGCCGCTCAGGCGCTCAAGGAGGGCGTGTCTTCGGCAAGGCCGATCCTGCTCGAGCCCATCCAGACGTTCCGGATCACGGCGCCGGAGTCGTCGACCGGCGACATCATTAGCGACCTCAACTCGCGTCGCGCGCGTGTGCTGGGTATGGAGCCTGCCGATGAACCGCCGGGTTCCTCGGTCGTAATCGCCGAGGGTCCGATGGCGGAGTTCCTGCACTACGCCACCGACCTCCGCTCGATGACCGGCGGTCGCGGCACGTTCACCTGGCAGTTCGATCGCTACGATCAGGTTCCCGAGCACGTGGCGCAGAAGGTCCGCCAGGACGCCACTGCGGCCGCTGCTGGCTAGGGCCGCTGCTGGCTGGGCGCTGCCAACGAGAGAAGGCCCGCTGCGATGGTCTCGACACCAGCCAAGCCCTTGGTAGAGCCGTCCACGCTGCTGGAGGAGATCGCCTGTTCTCCGGACGGATTGCCGATGCTGCTCCGGTTGCCGGACGATGTCCCGTTGTCGGACAAGCTGCTTGAGCAGATCAGTCGGCTGAACAAGCCCTGGCAGTTCGAGCGAACCGGGAGTGGAGAGTTGCTGATTATGGCGCCTGCCGGATACGACGCCGATGAGATCAGTCTGGAACTCGCCTACCAACTGATGACGTGGGTCCGGGGCGGAGTCGGAGGCGTGACCACCGGATCGAGCGGCGGTTACCGGCGCGGGGACGGCAACACCGCCGCGCCCGACGCCGCCTGGACCAGTCCTGAGCGCCGGGCCTCAATGACCGATGCCGAGCGACGCGAGATCTATCAGCCGATCTGTCCCGATTTCGTGATCGAGGTCCGCTCGGGCAGCGACACAATCGCCAGTCAGCAACGGAAGATGGCCGCCTGGATCGCCGGCGGGACTCAACTCGGATGGCTCGTCGTTCCCGAGCGCGAGGCCGTCTACATCTATCGCGCCGATGGGACGGTTGATCTGGCTGAGCGTCCCCAGGAGTTGTCCGCGGAGCCGGTCTGCCAGGGACTCACGATCAGCTTCGAGCACGTCTGGGATCTCGACGCGGCCCGCGGTCCTGCGGACGCCGCCGAGTAAGGCGCACCAAGTCAGTGCCGACCTACTCGGCTGGGTTCGGCATTGGTCGCAGTTCGAAGACCATGCGCACCCTCGACGTCACCGACTCGCTGCCGCCGAAGACCGGGGTTGGCTCGAAGGCTTCATCGGCAATGGCGGCCTCTGCCGATTCCTCAACGACACGCGACGCCGTCAAGCTGCCAATCGGGCTGAGCTCCACGACGCGCACGATCTCGTAACCCATGTGATCGGCGATTGAGTCGGCGGTCGCTTGCGCATCGTCGATCGCGTCGAGCAGCGCCAGGCGCTCCGCCTCGGCCCGGCCCGAGGCCGTGAAGTTGATCCCATCAAATCGGACATGATCGCCGCCTGCGGTCAAGATGACGTCGATCAACACGCCAGCCTGATCGACGCCGTCGATTCGCGCGAGCAGTTCGTTTTCGTAGCGGAAGCCGAGCGTTACTCGCTGTCCATCGCGCCAATCGGTCTGTTCATAGATGCGGATCGACCGCGTCTGCAACTGATCAGTCGTAACGCATAGCTGGTCGGGGTCGTCGTCGTTGCAACCCATCTCAAGAGCAGTGTGTACGTCAGTAAGGGCGGAGTTGCCCGTTGATACCGCCGCCAGCACCGACTCGTCCAGCACGCTGACTCTGAAGCGGACCTCTGTTCCGTCGTACGCAACCGGCCGCGACTTGACGCCTTCAATCGTCAGTGTGGTCAACTGCTCGTCCTGGCTGGGAACCAGTTTGAGATCGTACTCCTGGTCCGCTCTCACAGTGAGCGCGGCGACGATCAACAGCGCCGCCGCCAACGTCAACAGCGCCAGCAGCCGGCCCGATGTCGCATGTAATGCCCTGAACTTCATACCCGGTTCCTCTCATGGTCCGCCGCTTGTTGCGGACCCTTACCTACCTTACGACCGGAACGGCTTCGTGGTTCCATCGAGATGTGTGTCGAAGAAGTCGAGCATGGCATTCCAGGCTGATTCGGCGGACTCCGCCTGATAGCCGACGGTTCGCCGTTGACGGCGGACCATGAAGCCCATCAACCCGTCGTGCCGATTCATGAAGGAGTGGCCGGTCCCGGGGTAGACGATGACCTCGTGCTCGACGTTGAGTTCCTCGAGATGCCCGCGCAGGATGTCGCCGTGGCCCGGCGCCAGGTGGTCTTCTTCCCCGTATGCGCCAAATGTGGGGCAAATGCCTTGTAACCGCTCGGGCGATCTCGGCGCTTGACCGTAGAAGACGGCAGCCGCTCCCAGCGGAGCGCGGGCCGCGAACAGCATTGCGAAGCCGCCGCCCATGCAGAACCCGGCGACAGCCAGGCGCGACTGGTCGACATCGTCCCGATCAGCGAGCCAGGCGCGACCGGCTTCAATCAGATCGAATGGCCGTCCGGAGCCTTGTCGCAGGCTGTTCATCGTCTGGCGTATGCAGATCGGCTTGAGCGCCGGTCCGACGGAGTAGAGATCGGGCGCCAGCGCCGCGTAGCCATGGTCCGAGAACTGCTCGGCGATGCGGCGGATGTCGTTGTTCAAGCCAAACAGCTCGTGCAGCACAATCACCCCAGGCACGGGCTCCGTGCTGTCGGCAGGACGCGCCAATGCCGCCTTCAGTTCGCCGTGAGTCGTTGGGATGCGCACGTCCACGATGGGTTGCGCGATATGGGCAGGGTCGTTGTGCATGGTCATCTCCGCTGTAGGGGTAGCCTGCGAATGTGCCAACAGTATCGAAAGGCTGACTGATGACGTACGAGACGCTCGGTTACGAGGTGGCGGACAGCGTAGCGACGATCACGATTGACCGCCCCGAAGCGGCCAACTCGCTCTCGTTGGAGATGTGCAAGGAACTGATGGAAGCCTCGATCCGCGTCGATGACGATCCGGATGTGCGCGCGGTCGTGTTTCGCGGCTCGGGCCGGTTCTTCTGCACCGGCGCAGACCTGCGCGGCTTTCCGCCCGCTGGTCCTGAGATGGCAACGTACATCAAGGACATGACCACCTATCTGCACGCCGCCGTATCTCGCTTCACGCGGATGGACGCGCCGATGATCACCGCGATCAACGGCACCTGCGCCGGCGCGGGGATGAGCCTCGCCCTGATCGGCGACCTCGCCCTGGCGGGCGAGTCGTCGCGCTTCACCATGGCCTACTCGCGCATCGGCCTGACGCCCGACGGATCGTCGACTTACTTCTTGCCGCGCCTGGTCGGCTTGCGCCGAGCGATCGAGCTCTGCCTGACGAATCGCATGCTCTCGTCGCAGGAGGCGCTGGACTGGGGCATGATCAACCGAGTCGTCCCCGACGACGAACTGCACAGCGCAGCGCATGAGCTGGCCGCCCAGCTCGCTGCCGGACCAACCGAGTCGATCGGCGCAGCCAAGCGGCTCTATCACCTGTCGTGGAACGAGGGTCTGGAGACGCAGATGGAGTGGGAAACCCGCGCCATCAGCGACGCGGCGCGGCGGCCGGAGACGAAAGAAGGCCTGGCAGCATTCTTCGAGAAGCGCGATCCGGTGTTCCGCTAACCGGGTCCGGCCCACGATGCTTCCATCCTCAAACCGCACCCGGGATATGCGATGACCGACGCCGACGATCCGCTGATGGAGTACCTCGCTCGCGAACTCGCGCAGATCGAGGAGGATGTCGGTTTGCAGGAGCGCCTCGGCGTTCCCGTTGTTCCACTGGGAGCGCATCACAGCGAGTCGCGGACCTTCAACTGGACCTACCGCTACACCTGGCAAGAGGTCGAACGAGGCCGACGTTATGTGCTGCCGCTGGATCGAGAACGGGCAAGGTCGGCTCAACAACCTGTGGCGGACCAGATCGCCGAGTGGACGAGGTCGCAGGCTGTTGGAGACTCGGAGGTGATCGGATTACCGGTCAGCGACGTCCGGCGTCGGGTGAGGCTCAACGAGACGCTGAACGTGTACGTCGTATCCGAATCGATCGATGTCGGTCCGTTGCAGTTGCATCGGTCGGGGTAGGTGTGCGGTCGGTTCGCCGCCGTCCAACGCCGGCACCCCTTCCGCAGACCTGCGTGTAAACCCGATCGTCGTCACAAACGCACCCTGTGTTCCAGTCCCCGACTTGTTCGGGGACCCGCTCGGCTCACCGTCTCGACACTGGTAGAGCCCCCGCAGTGCAGTCAGGGAACGGGTCCCCGAACAAGTCGGGGACTGGACCCGTTCGGTTTGCGCGCAGGGCTTCCCTGGATGCAGCGGCAATGGTTGTTGGCGGCGAGTAGCATGTCAGGCAGCAAACCGCTGTCGAGCACTTGGAGCTGAGGCACTAGAAAGGAATCGGACATGAAAGCCGTTGTGATGGAAGGCGTCCGCCAGCCGCTGGTGGTCCGGGATTTTCCCGAGCCGGTGATCGGACCGAAGGATGCGTTGGTCCGCGTCGAGGCCTGCGGCGTCTGCCGCTCGGACTGGCACCTGTGGCAGGGCGACCTCTCGTGGGTCGGCTTCGAGCTGCCGATTCCCTGCGTGCTCGGCCATGAGTGGGCTGGAACGGTGGAGGCTGTCGGCGACGACGTCGAACACATCCGTCCCGGAATGCGTGTGTTGACGCCGTTCCACAATGGTTGCGGCAACTGCAACATCTGCCGATCCGGCCTGCCGAACATCTGCGACACGCAGGGCGGATTCGCCGGTGGCTTCGCGCAGAAGGCGGCGATCTACAACGCCGATTTCAACGCCATCCCGCTGCCCGACAATGTCTCGTTCGAGGCGGGCGCGGCGATGGGCTGCCGCTTCATGACCTCGTACCACGGGGTGGCCGACCGCGGCGAAGTCTCGGGCGGCGATTGGGTCGTCGTCAACGGCTGCGGCGGCATCGGTCTGTCGGCGGTGCAAGTCGCCGCTTCGCTGGGCGCGCAGGTGATCGCCGTCGACCTGGAAGAGGGCAAGCTCTCGCTGGCCCGCTCGCAGGGCGCGGTGGAAACAATCAACGCGCTCGAAGACGATGTGCCTACGAAGGTCCGCCAGATCACCGAGGGCGGCGCCGACGTTTCGGTCGATGCGCTGGGGATTAGGGCGACGATGCTCAACTCGGTCAACTCGCTGCGCAAGGGCGGCGTCCATGTGCAGATCGGCATCACCTCGGCCGACGAGGCCGGCGAAGTCGGCCTGCCGATCGACTTCATCACGATGTCCGAGATTGAGTTCCGCGGCTCGCTGGGTCTGCCGAACCAGAACTACCCGTCGATGCTGAACATGGTCGCCTCGGGCAAGCTGCAGCCGGAGACGATCGTCAGCGACACCATCTCCATCGACCAGGTACCCGAGGTCGTGGAATCGATGACGACCTTCCAGACCACTGGATTCGTCACGATCACGGACTTCGCCTAGGCAGTCGGGAATCCCCAAGACAGGAGACCTTCGCGTAAACCGACCCGATCCAGTCCCCGACTTGTTCGGGGACCCGCTCGGCTGCCCGTCTCGTACCTGCTAGATCTCCGGTAGTGCCGAACGGGAACGGGTCCCCGAACAAGTCGGGGACTGGGAGCCAGAGCCCGCGTGCGACGAAAGTCGGGTTTACGCGCCAGTCTCCTCTGGGAGAGGGGACAGCAACGAGCGCTACTCTCAGATCCCATTGGGAGGCTGAGTTAAGTCCGGGAGACACAGCCATGCCGAACGACTGTCCTCACTGCGCATGGATCGGCGAGCGCCGGTTTTGCCCTGCTTGCGGGGCGGCGCTGTGGTCTCCTGATTCCGAGGAAGGCGCGGGCGAGTGCGTCGTGGTGCTCTCATTCGACGTCGACGGCTCCTCGGGCATGATCAACCGCGATCCTCGTGTTGAGCAACGACCCTCGGCGCGGTCGTTCGGGGACTATGGACCCACGGTTGCCGTGCCGCACATTCTGACGGCCCTGGCTCGGGCGAACGTGCCCGCCTCGTTCTACATTCCCGGCTGGGTGGCCGAGCGCAATCCGGCGACGGTCGAGCGCATCGCCGCCGCCGGACATGAGATCGGACATCACGGCTACCTGCACGAACCGCCTGCCACGCTCTCGCCCGAGGAAGAGGCGGAAGTGCTGGACAAAGGCAGCGAGATTCTGCAAGGCATCACCGGCGAACCGGTGGCCGGCTATCGTTCGCCGTCGTGGGAGCTGAGTGATGTCTCATTGGACCTGATGGCCGAGCGCGGCTTCCGCTACGACTCATCGCTGATGGGATCGGACGCGCCGTACTGGGTCGCGGCCGGCGACTCGAGGCTGGTTGAGCTTCCGATCCATTGGGCGCTGGACGACTATCCCTACTTCGTCTTCGCCCCCACCGACGGTCGGCGCCTGCAAGCGGCGCCCGAGCAGGTGGAATCGACCTGGAAAGCCGCCTTCGACGAGATCCGGCGACGGGGCGGCGTCTTTACGCTGACGATGCACCCCTACATCATCGGCCGGCCCGGCCGCGTAGCGATGTTGGAGCGGCTGATCCAATACATGCGCTCAAAGTCGGGCGTCAGATTCGGCAGGGCGATCGACGTCTGCGACGAGTTTGCGTCGGAGTGGGACTCGGCGCAACCACAGTAGTTTCAGCATTCCGTTCACTCGTCATACCCGCGCTCGTCGCGCGTATCTCGCCGGGTACGGCACAGCGCCGGATAAGCTGCGACCGTGAGCACCACGTCCGACCGCTTCAACGACGCGATCGCCGCCATTGACGCGGCCAACGCCGACGATCCCTTCACGCTCACCGTCAACGGCGAGTCGTTGCCCAAGGAACAAACCCACGCCGAGATGATGACTCGTTGGGTCCGGGAGTTGGAACCGGATGCGTCGGAGGAACTGCTGCTGGCGGCTCGAGCGCACCACGTTCGCCGCTGGATGGTGCCTCGATCGTCGTTTCCGGCAGGACGGACATCCTATCTGCGCTGGCGGCGGGCGCTGCACGCGGTTCATGCTGAACTGACGGCGGCGATTCTGGAGGACTGCGGGTACCCGCGAGGCTCGGTCGAGCGAGTTGCGGCGCTGGTCGCCAAGGCCGATCTGCTGCAAGCCGGCGATGCCGATGCGCAGACGCTGGAAGACGCGCTCTCGCTGGTGTTCCTCGATACCCAGCTTGAGCCGCTGCTAGACGACCTTGACGACCGTCAACTGCGGCGGGCGCTCGGACGGACATGGCGTAAGATGTCGCCGCGAGGCCAAGCCGCCGCGAAGGGTCTGGCGCTCTCGGACCGCGCGGTCGAGACGCTCACCCGTCTCGTGGACGGATTCCCGGATGACTGAGACTCCGCAGGCGCCGCAAGATCGCTACACGCACGGCCACCATGAGTCGGTGGTGCAATCGCACGCGCGCCGGCGAGCAGAGGTCGAGGCGTGGTTTCTATTGCCCCGTCTTGGGCCGGATATGCGACTACTGGACGCGGGTTGTGGTCCGGGGACTGTGACCGCGGGGCTCGCTCGAGCGGTATCTCCCGGTGAAGTCATCGGCATCGACGCGGCGTCGGAGGTGCTGGACCACGCCCGCGCACACGCCGCCGAGGAGGGAATCGGCAACGTCACGTTCGTCGCCGGCGACGTCTATGCACTCGATTTCCCGGATTCGCACTTCGATGTGGTCTACGCCAACCAGCTTCTCCAGCACTTGACGGACCCCGTGCGAGCCATTCAGGAGATGCGCCGCGTGCTCAAACCCGGCGGCCTGCTCGCGGTGCGCGACGCAGACTACGCCACGATGTGCCCGCATCCCAAGTTCCCGGAGTTCCTGGACTGGAACCGGCTCTACCACGAGGTCGCGTATCGGAACCACGCCGAACCCGACGCCGGTCGCACCCTGCCGGCCTGGGTCCGAGCGGCTGGACTCACCGAAATCGAGATTCACCCCAACGTCGTCGCCATGGATGGCGAGGAAGCCAGAATCTGGGGTCGGACGTGGTCGCAACGCATTCTCTACAGCGGCATCGCCGATCAGGCTTTGGAGTACGGCCTGGCGAATCAGTCGCAGTTGGAACGCATCTCTCACGGCTGGGCAACCTGGTCGGAGTCGCGCGAGCCGTTCTTCATGTTTACCCAGATCGCGGTGCTGGCCGCCCGCTGACACTTATGTGCAAAGGTCGGACATCGCAACGACAAATGTAGGGGCGACGCCTAGAGACGGCGTCCCCAACGCAGACCTGCGCGTAGACCCCTTCCGGTCCCCTCTCCCGGCGGGAGAAGCCTGCCCCTGCGAAGGCAGGGGGGTTAGGGTGAGGGCCCTCTGTGCCGATGGATGCGGTCCCTACCAGACTCGATCGCCGCGCCGGACCCTCACCCCAGCCCTCTCCCAGAGGGAGAGGGAGTAACGTCCCAGCGGTTGACGCGCAGGTCTCCTGAGGGATAGGGAGTGAGACCCGTCGCAATACGAACAGCCCTCCGTAGGGACTGGGGGGCTCCGGCATCGCCACCAGATCAGGAGCGGCCGAGCGGGACCCCCTCCGCCGTCTGCGCCTCCCCCTGCAAGGGGAAGGCGCAGACGGTACGCACATCTCTCCAACAGGCCACGACGTAGAATCGCGACATGACTTCTGGACCGCTTGACGGCGTGACCGTCCTCGACCTGACCGAGCACATCGCCGGGCCGTATTGCACCAAGCTCTTCGCCGACTTCGGCGCAGATGTGATCAAGATCGAACCCCCGGGCGGCGATCCGTCGCGCTCGGTCGGTCCCTGGTACCAGGGCGTCGAGGGACCGGAGCGGTCGGGCACGTTCTTCTACTTCAACACCAATAAGCGCTCGCTGGCGCTCGATATCGAGCGACCTGAGGCGGCACCGATTCTTGAACGGCTGCTGGAACGTGCCGACATCGTGATTGAGTCGCAAGCGCCGGGGCGTCTCGACTCGTTGGGCTTTGGTTGGGAGCGCGTGGCGTCACTGCGGGACGATCTGCCGATGGTCTCGATCACCCCGTTCGGCCAGGAATCGCCGTATCGCGACTACCGGATCTCCGACCTCGTGCTCTATGGGTTCGCCGGCGAGATGTACTCGATTGGCGTGCAGGATCGCGAGCCGGTGAAGATGTACGGGACCGCCTCGCTGGTGGAGTGCGGGGCGGCCGCGGCCTCGGGCGCGATGGCTGCGCTGACGGCCGCCGAGTTGCAGGGTGCGGGACAGCATGTCGACTTTTCCATGGCCGACGCCCAGTTCAACGGGGTCGACCGTCGCCATGCGGCCACAATTGGGTTCGAGTTCGCCGGTCGCCGCTCCTTGCGAGCGCCGGGTCCAGCCGCCGGGATGCTCGCCGGGGTCTATCCCTGCGCCGACGGTTATGTGGAGTTCTCGGGAGCGGCGATCCGCATCCCGCGGCTGAATGAGATGCTGGGTCGCCCTGAGTGGTTGCAGGACGAGAAGTGGTGGCAGCCAGGCGTCAATCTGATCCCCGACCTGGTCGAAGAGTTCAACGGTCTGTTCCTGCCCTGGGCGTTGGAGCGGACCAAGCGCGAAATCTGGGAGGCCGCACGCGAGGCGAAGGTGCTGTGCGGTCCGCTGTTCTCAGTCGACGAGCTGTTCGAGGACAGCCATTTCAGCGACCGTGGCTTCTGGTCGACCGTGGAGCACGCCGAGCTGGGCGAAGTGCGGATCCCCGGACGTCCGTTGATCATGCCGAAGTCGCCGTGGACAATGCGTCGTCCGCCGCCCCTGCTTGGTCAGCACACGGATGAAGTGCTGGGGGAGTGCGGGTTTGGGGCTGGAGAGATTGCAGCAATGCGGAGTTCCGGAGTGGTAGGATGAACATCTACGGAACACTCGTTCGCAGCAGGGATGTGGAGTTCGTATGAGGCACGAGCTGACCGGAATCCTTTACGACGATGGAGAGCCGCCGCCGGGCTACCTCGTCTATTGCCCGCAGTTCGACGTGTTGACGCAGGGTGACTCAGTCGAGGATGCAGAGGAGATGATTCGAGACGCGGTGGAGAGTGTCTTGAAGACCCTGTCGGGGAATGAGATCGAACAGCGCTTGAGTGGACCGTTCTCATCTCTGCCGGAGCAGTTTGAGGATGAAGATGAAGTATCGATCGTGGAAGTGGGCCGGTTCTCGTTTGCCATGGAGACGCCGGTGAGCGAGATCGCCGTTGGCTAAGCTACGAGCGCTGTCGGGGCGGCAAGTCTGCGAGACACTCTCGCGGAATGGCATCGAAGAACTCAGCCAACGCGGCAGCCATGTGAATTTCGTGTCACCCGACGGCGATCTCAATCGGCCGCTTACCGTACCGCTGCACCGCACGCTGCGTCGTGGCACCCTCGCCGCGATCATCCGACGTTCCGGCCTGCCGCGTTCGTTGTTCGAGTAGGGACTAGGATTGCGTCTATGACCTTACCGCTGTCGGGAATCCGGGTGATTGACCTCACCGTCGTCTGGGCGGGGACGTTTGCCACGACGTTGCTCGCCGATCTTGGCGCGGAGGTGATCAAGGTCGAGAACATGCACGTCTGGCAGCCGATGACGCGCGGCGGTCAGGCGCGTCCTTCGCCGGCGTTGGTGAGCGCCGGCGCAGGCTGGGCGATGGGGTATCCCAACGCCGAGCCCGGGCCTCGACCGTGGAACTACTGCCCCACGTTCGTGCAGCAGTACCGCAACAAGCACTCAATGACGGTTGACCTGGTCTCCGACGAGGGCCGCGAGATCTTCGCGCGACTCGTGGCCGAGTCCGATGCGCTGGTCGAGAACAACGCGACCGGCACGCTGGAGAAGATTGGCATTGGCCCCGACTTCCTCCGCGAGGCGCGCGAGGACCTGGTCGCCGTGCGGATGCCGGCCTACGGCGCGAGCGGTCCGTACCTCTACGCCCGAGCGCTGGGCGTACATCTCGAATCGGTGATGGGACACACACTCCTGCGCGGATATCCCGATCTCGACCCGTCGTACATCACGTCGATCTTCTCCGGGGATTATGTGGCCGGCGCTCATGGCGCATTCGCGGTCATGTCCGCGCTGCGGCATCGTCGGCGCACCGGCGAGGGTCAGTTCATCGAACTCGCGCAAGCCGAGTGCGCAGGAGGCATGCTCGCCCAGGCCTTCATGGACTACTCCTTCAACGGAGTCGTGCAGGAGCGTCGGGGCAATCGCTCGGTGGACGGATATGCGCCGTACAACCTGTATCCGGCGAAGTCCGACGGCGATGGATCGGATGGCGGCGACCGCTGGATTTCGATCTCGGTGATGGACGACGAGCAGTGGTTCGGCCTGCGCGAGGCGATGGGCGATCCTGAGTGGGCTCGTGATCCGGAATTGCGCTACAACGAGGGCCGGATGGCGCGGCACGACGAGCTAGACCAGCGAATCGGCGAGTGGACTTCGTCACGAGACGACTACGAGCTGATGCACTTGCTGCAGTCCCACGGCGTTCCTGCTGCGCCGGTCCTGGAAGCGGCGCGCATCTACGACGATCCGCACGTTCAGTTCCGCGGCCTGAATGAAGCGCACGATTTGCACGACGGCGTCGGCAGATTCCGCTTCAACACTCCGTTCATGAAGTTCTCCGAGACGCCGCTCAGCATCCGCAAGCCGCCCGTCGCGCTGGGTGAGGACAACGAGTACGTCTATCGCGAGGTGCTCGGTTTCTCAGACGCTGAGATCGCCGGCCTGGTCGAGCGGGGTCACATCGGCATGGATTACGACCCTGACATTCCCTGACCAGCTCATCGCATGTCGAGGGTTTGAAGTCCGAGCTGGGCGGGTGCAATGGTTAGCCAATCGCGCCTGAGGCGGCGAGTTGGATCATGTCTTCTTCGGAGTAGCCGAGGAGGTTTCGCAGGATGTCGTCGTTGTGCTCTCCCCAGATCGGGGCTCGGACGGCGGGTAGGCGATGGCCGTCCCAGAGGATCGGTTCTTGCTGAATCTGGAAGGTGCAGCCCTCGGGCGACTCGGCCGGGTTGAAGTGGTCATTCATCGCCGGGTCCTGACCGACGAAGAAATCCTCAAGACGCTCGACCGGACTGGCTGGAACGCCGGCGTTGATCAGCAAGCGGTAGGACGTCCACTCGTCCTGCGATTGCGTCCACCCTGAAAGGATCGCTTCCAACTCGTCCTCGCTGGCCTTACGACCGGCGACGGTTGAGAGGTCGTCCCGCGAGGCCAGGTCGGCACGGCCGATGACGCGGCACAGGTTGCGCCAGTCGGCGTCGTCGCGGCAGGCGATGGCGACCCAGCGGTCGTCGCCGATGGCGGGAAAGACGCCGTGCGGGGACATGAACGGCGAGCGGTTACCCATGCGCGGACGCTCGCCGGCGCCGTTGAGCGCCTCGATCAGCTCGGTGTCGAGCAGTTGCACGGCGGTCTCGTACTGCGCGATTTCGAGGTATCGACCGTTGCCGGTGCGCTCTCGCTCATCGAGCGCGGCCATGACCGACATCGACAGGTAGTAGGGGACCGTGAAGTCGGAGTGCAACGTGCCCAGACCGATCGGCGCGCGACCAGGGAAGCCCGAACGATGGGCCAGACCGCACATCGCAATGATGCCGTTGCCATAGGAGCGCCATTCGGCTCGCGGTCCCTCGATGCCCATCACAGCGACGTTGCAGACGATGATGTCGTCCTTGATCTTGCGCAGGTCGTCGTAGCCGATGCCCCAGCGGTCGAGCCGGTATGGCGTGTAGTTGGAGGTGACCACGTCGGCCTGTTCAGCCAGGCGGCGGACGGCCTCAATGCCCTCTTCGGTCTTGAGATTGAGCGTGACCGATTTCTTGCCGCCGGCGCAGTCGTTGAACGTGCCGTTGGTGTTGATCGAGAAGTGATCGGGCGGCTGCACGCCGCGGTAGCGGATCGGATCGATACGTGATTCGGACTCGATCTTGATCACCTCGGCGCCGAGGTCGGCAAGCAGCCGAGTGCCGAGAGATCCGGCGATTGCCCAGGTGAAGTCCATCACGCGGACGCCGTCGAGCGGGCGTCGGGGTGGGGGTTGGGTGTCGTAGAGCGTGGCGGAGGGGACCCTCACCCTAGCCCTCTCCCGCAGGGAGAGGGGATCGGAGGGGGAGCTTGGGAGGACTTCGTCGTTGTGTTCGCCGAGGTGTGGAGCTCGTACGGCCTGGGGTTGCTCGCCTCGAGTGCGGACGGCGGGGCGTGGGAGGATCAGCGCCCGGTTGAGCTGAGGGTGTTCGGTCTCCTGGTAGTAGCCGCGAGCCCAGAGGTGCGGGTCCTCGGCGACCTCCTCGACGGTGTTGATAGGCAGCACCAGCAGGCCAAGCTCCTGGCCTCGATCGTGGAGTTCGCCGATGCTGAGCGCCTTGCAGAGCCGGTCGATGTACGTTCTGATCTCGTCCTGCTGCTGCTCGCGCCAGAACTCGTCGTCCCAGTGCTCGCCGCGCAACTCGCCCGGCTCAAGGCCGAGCACCTCGTCGACCCAGTTGACGAATCGGTACCAGTGCGGCGGATGGATCGTGAACGAGAGCCAATGGCCGTCGCCGGCCTGGAAGGTGGCGCCGGAGCCGATCGGGATGTGACGGTCGGGCGACATGCCGTGCCAGGTCCAGAAGTTGCCGCTGGCGGTCTGCAACGTGGTGAAGGCGACCGCCTCCTGCATCCCGACCGTGATACGCCCGCACCCTCCGCCTCGTCGGCGTTGCAGGATGAGCGCCATGGCGGCCTCGGCCATTGAGATCGAACCTTGCTTGTGCGAGAGATTGCCGCCTGGCCAGACCGGCGGGTCCTCGGGGTGACCGTTGAGCACGACATGCCCGCCCGCGGCCATCGCGGTCAGGTCGGTCATCGGCTCGTCGGCGCCGAAGCGGAACACGGCGTCGACGACCGGAATCTCAGACGCCCATTCCCCGCGCCGTCCGCGTTCGAGCCACTCGGCCAGCGCGTCGGACACATCCCGGGGCGCGAGCGGAGCGAGGAGCGCATCGAACTCCGGCAACAGCGATTCGATCCGGGACCACGTCTGAGGATCGGCGACGTCGACCGCGACGGAACGCTTACCGGCGTTGTAGAGCAGGTGCGCCCAGCCGCGCTCGCAGCGAGGTGCGTGGCCATCAATCGCCGGTTCCCTCATGCGTAGATGGTCGCCCGCGGCGTCTTCGACGCGAACCACCTCCGCGCCCAGGTCGGCCAGGAGTCGCGCGCCCAGCGCCAACGGTTCGTCGGTCAGGTCGAGAATTCTGGTTTCGGTCAGCATGAGCGGAGGATAAGCGAAGACCCGCCAGACCGGCGTCGGAGAGGATCATGCGGCGCGGAGGCTGGGCGGATCCGCCCGCGCTGAGGGTCTGCGTTCGCAGTAGCGAACAGTAACTCGCGTCACAACGAAGCGCTTGCAATGCGCTTGGAACGAACATATGTTCAGATACATCGCGTCGACACCAATGCGCGCCTCCGAGCGCCGGACGGACACCAGCCGTCGGCGCTCAGTTTGTTTGGAGGCATGCGATGGATGCAGCACCGACCACGGTCACGATGGAAGCGCCGCCCGGCGATCTGCCGGAGCCGGACGATCGACCCGCCGACGGCGATACGGCCCTGCGTGAGGCGATGCTCTCGGCGATTGGCGAGCTCTCTCCGGATGAGCGCGAACGGCTCGCGTCGTCGGAGCAGCCCGGCGATGTCGCCAACGCCTGGCGCGATCTGATCGCGGAGCGCGCGGCACGTGAGCGGGAGCAGACCGTCCGCGCCGAGTTGACGCGCGAGTTCGAGTCTCAAGTCCGCTCGGCTCGCCAGCGTCCCACATCCGGACTGCAGGGCGGCGCTCCGGCGCCGCAGCCCGGTTCGGTCAACGAGTGGACCGAGTTCATCCGCTCGGCGGAAGGGCACGACCTGCGGCAGCAGCGCCGGGCTCAGTTCGCCAACTGGTTGGCGGCGCACCCCGAAGCCTGAACCGCACGCGAACGCGCCCGCACGCGCGAACGCATTTGTACACGTCGATTCCCGCGCCCGCGGGAATGACGGACCGCACAGAAAGGAATGCCCCACATGGCCGACACTCTCTCCACCAACATTTCAGCGTCCTACGCGGCGATGGTCGAGCGGACGATTGCGCAGATGCCGCAGTCGGCGCCGATGCTCTCGCTGGCGCGCAAGCTGATTGTGCCCAAGGGCTCGAACAGCGCCCAGATTCCGCGCGTGTCGAGCGTTTCGACCGTGCAGAAGCCGAGCGAGGGCAACGAGCTCTCGACCACCTCGCGCTTCACCCTGGCGAGCACCACGATCTCGCCCACGTTCCGCGCGATCTACGTGCGCATCCACGTGCGCGCGATCAACTACTCGCAACAGGACCTGGTCCGGCTCGTCTCGGACGAGATGGCGCTCTCGCAGGGCCAGGACATCGACACCGACCTGACCGGCGAGTTCGCCAACTGGCACACCGACAACGACATCGGCGCGACCGGCAAGAAGCTGACGCTGGCCAAGCTGCGCGAGGCGCGCCGCGTGCTGCAGTCGGTCAAGCGCTCCAAGGGCGGCCCGCCGCGCGGCGACGTCGTCACCGTGCTCTCGCCGGTCGTCGCCGAGCACGTGCTTGAGGACCTTGGCGTGTCGGGCGTCGGCAGCAACTCGAACTGGATCCCGGCGGGGATTTCCGAGCGGCTGATCCGCCGTTTCCACGTGTCCGAGATTCCGCTGATGGGCACGGCGGTGTTCGTCGACGGCTACATGGCCCCGGACGGCGCCGGCGACTACATCTGCTCGATGTTTGGCACCGAGGCGCTGGTCTGGGCCTGCTCGATGGATTGGGAGATGTCGATCTTCGAGGAAGCCGAGTGGCCCGGCGTCACCTTGCGCTCGATGGCTGACTACGACACGGGCATTGCCGGATTCTCCCATCACGGCTGCCAGATCACCGCGGACGGAGTCTAGCCATGCCGCTTGACGAACGCGGCCTCTGGTCGCCGGCCGATTTCTCCCAGACGCGGTCCGAGCGCTACTCGGCGCCGCGTCTGGGAGGCGGCCTCCGAGCGCAGCGGGCGTATCTGAAGACGCCCAGGCGCGACCGTCACGGCCGGGAGTATCTCGGCCGCGATCACGCGCTACTGGGTCACGGTTTCCACGATCTGCGCGAGGCCGAGCGTCTGCTGCTGGAAACGGCGGCGGCGCAAGGTCTGCCGCACGATTCGCTGGCGATCGAGGCCCAGCCATGGCTGGCAACCGAGATCAACGCCGGTTTTGGTCCGAGCTGACCACCTACCCACCACCACACTTCCCCTGTGGGACCCCTGTGAGTCCACGGGGACGACCGAAAGGAACCGACCGATGGCACCCAGAACCAAGAAGCGACAGCCGGAGGGTCCGCCGACGATCGCTCCGCGCGAACAGCGGATCCTGCTCAGCCACCACGAGTACCAGCTCGTCCGGGCCCGAGGCCAGGGTCTACAGGAGTACGACATCCTCATGCGCAACCCGGAGGATGTCGACTCGACGGGCCGCGAACTGAGCGAGGAGGAACGCTGGATGCCCGTCCCGGCCGTCAAGTACCTCAAGCACCGCGCCATCGAGTGGCGCGAGGCCGAGTCGCTGGACGAACTCCCCGAGCGCTGGCGGGAGTCGGCGGCGGGACGGGACCCGTTCCCGGCTGCGCCCGCCTAGCGCGGCGCTCATCCCTGACCCAGTCCCCACGTCATGCGGGGACTGGGTCAACAACCGAATGAGAGGAGCATCATGTCCATTCCACACTTCGCGCGAAGAAGCTCGAAGCCGTCCGGCGCCGTCAACGAGTCGGCGCCGGACGGCTGCCCGACTTCGCGCTCCGAGCCTGTACACGAGAGTCAGACCGACGCGCTCTGGCAGTACCTGCGCCGGATCGAGAGCGGACTCGACCAGATCGACGCCCGCATCGACCGGCTCTACGTCGCCCTCGGCGGCGGCACGGTGCTGCTGGCCGCGATCGGCCTGGCCTCGGCATTCATCGTGCGCGGCGGCTGAGTCCGCCGCCGCAACCGGAAAGGAACGCATTGTGAGTGAACAGTCAGGACAGACAAGTCCGTTTGCGCGGCCGGAACCGGAGTCGGGCCCGGATCCCAACCCGCTCTGGCTGCCGCGCGGCAGCGTCAGGGCGATGATCGCGATTGGCATGATCGGCGTCTGGGCCGCGTTGGAAACCGGTCTGGTCGGGCTTCCCGCGTCCGACGCCGTGCGCTCGATTGCCGTCGCGGTGGCTGCCGGCTACGGCGTCCTGCGCAGCCGGGAAGATCGCAACAACCGGACGGGAGACCCCGAGTGACCACCGCAACCACACCCAACCAACCTGCGCCGGACCTGGCGGGCATCGCGGGATTGCCCGAGGGCGCTCGCACGATCTGGCGTCCGGCGCATCGGTCGAACTACTACGCGGCGGGGTCGCGTCCTTACTCGGGGGCGCAACGCCGCTTCGTCGCGATCTGCTACCACACGCCGGAAGAGCCGTGGGACGACAACGAGGTCACGCCGGCCTGGTTCGAAGACCCGCGAGCCAACGCGAGCACCAACTACTACGCCGACTCGGACGGCGACCTCTATCAGATGGTCCGCGACGAGGACTTCGCCTGGGCGCAGGGCGTGCGCAATAAGGACCTGATCCTCCCGCGTCCGGCCTGGTGGCGGGACGAGTACATCAGCTACAACGCGTGCATGTTGTCGATCGAGATCGAGGGCTACGCCCGCCAGATTGGCGAGACGTTCAAGCCAGGCAGCCGTCAGTTCGAGACAGTCGCCGCCTGGTCGGCCTTCATCTGCGCGAAGTACGGCATCCCCATCGACCGCCGCCACCACGTCGGCCACAGCGAACTGACGCGGCAGAAGTCGGACCCCGGCCGAGACTTTCCCTGGGATGCGTTGCTCGCTCGCGTGGCGGAGCTGTCCATCCGCGATATCGATTCAAGGCTCCAGGCGATCGAACGTCGGCTCTCCGCCCTGGAGGATCATCGGCACGGTCCGCCGGCGCTGGCCTTCACCTCGGAGTAACCTCCCCTCCCGCTGGAGGCCTGCGCGTGAACCCGAGCTTCAAAGCGATGGCGCACTCCGCCCAGTCCCCGACTTGTTCGGGGACCCGCTCGGCTCCCCGTCTCGTACCTGGTAGATACCCGGTAGAGCCGAACGGGAACGGGTCCCCGAACAAGTCGGGGACTGGACCGGGTCGGTTTACACGCAAGTCTTCTCGGGGCGAGGCAACCGCAGAGAGCAGGCAGGGCGACCACAAGGATCGCCCCTACATCAGGAAAATGGACCAGAGGCGGGTCGCCCGCTCAGTTGTCGAGCTTCTGACCCGACATCAGCGCCACCGAGCGGAGCATTGGCGGTGGGGGCATGGCTTGTACGGCCACTGCGCCTCCGCCATTTGTTTCGCCCGCCAGAGATGGAATCGCCGGCAACGGCGGACGGTCGTGCTTGCGAATCGCTAGCCAACCGAGCGTCGCCAGCACCGCAACGACGACCGAGAGTAGCCCCGCTCCGGCGAGCACCTCCCGCTCGCCAATCATGTCCGCGAGAATCCCGGCCGGCAGCCCGCAGAGCATCTGCACGCCCCACGACATCATGGTGAATGACATGACCCGGCCGTAGTAGGCCGACTCGGTGTGCATCATCAGCCGCGCCTGGAGGATCATGACCGGTCCCATCATGCCGGGACCGAGCAGAGCCATGGAGATCATCGCGCCGCCGTAGCTTTGAGCCTGTGCAAGCACGAAGTAACCAACGCCCATCACCGCGATCATGATGAGCACGACCGGCCAGGCCCAGCGCGTGGTCGCTGCGCCGGCGACAAAGAGCGATACGGCCGCTGATGCGAGTCCATAGACCAACAGGAGCGGCCCCATCTCGGTCGACTTGCGGCCCAGGTGCTCTTCGAGCAGGGCCGGCGCCAACGTGCGGAAGAGGAAGCCAATCACGACCGCGCTGACGAACACGGCGAGCATCAACCTCAACGATGGCCGTTGCCACACGTAGCGGGCTCCGTCGGCGATGTCGCTGAGCACGCTCCGGATCGGCCCATCGGTCGTCTCGGCGCGCCTCGCCACTTTGCCGCGATTCGGCATGATGACCATCGTGAAGACGCCGACGCTGACTAGCGCGCCCATCAACATGTATGTGCCGCCGGAACCGATGAACGAATCCATCGCGAAGGTCGCAATGAAGGGTGAGAACGGCGCTCCCCAGGTATGGGCCAACTGGTTCAGCACCACCGCATTGCCGATCAGCCGCGGACCCACGAGATCGGCGGTGAAGGCGTTGCGGGCCGGTCCCATCAGCACAAAGGTGAAGCCCAGCACCATCATCAAGACGAACATCAAGGGCAGCGACATCAGGTCGAAGGCGAGCAGCAGACCCGTCAGGATCAGCATCCCCGCTCCGCCGCCCTGTCCCAGGACAATCAACCGCTTGCGATTCACCCGGTCGGCGATCACGCCGCCAAACGGGGCCAGCAGCATCGCCAGTCCGACCCCGCTCCCAATCAGCCCCACCGCCGTGTTGTTGCCAGACAGGTCATAGGCGACGATCGCCATGACCATCATCATCATCATGTAGCCGAAGGTGGCGAACATCGTGCCTGCGAAGAGCACGCGGAAGTGACGATCGTTGAGCGCTGCGAACGTGTGGCGCCGCCATGTGGCGAAAGCGGAGATACTTCGCGTCATGCGAACAGTCTACGAGCGCCGCCCGCCTCGTAGCGCGCTGGGGCGCATTGAGGCACGTTGCAGATCCTTCGATACGCTACTCCGGTGACACTCCCGAACCTCGGCCTCCAGCGCTGGATCCTCGTCATCGTTGTTGGAGCGATCATCGCGCTCGGCATCTGGGCGTTCGGCGTCGACAAGCCGCCGCGCACGGTCCAGGTCCAGATCGCGATGCGCCACGCCGGCGATCAGCAAGCCGAACTGGGCATTCTCGAGACCGATCACGAAGGCGTCGAGCACTTCTACGAAGCCGAGGGGTTCCCGCTCGACCTGTCGCTGGTCGACCGGCCCCGTTCGCTTTATTCGGAGCCGATCGTGCTCTCGAACGACGACGACAACGCGCCCAGCAAGGTACGGATCACCCAACGAGGGCTCAGCGACGAGGAGATCATCCTGGGCTTCAGGAGCCTCCGTCCGAACCGCCGCTACGGCAGTACTCGCTTCCCCTCGCACGATCCGGTTACGCTCGAGCAAGTGCGCAGTGAGACCTGGACCTACTCGCCGCCGCTCAGCGTGCGCGTCGTCTACCATCAGCCGATCGTCGACACGCTGCGCATCTTCCTCTACGTCCTCGTCTTCCTGGGCCTGATCTTCGCCATCGCCCTGATCATCTGGCGCCGCTGGATGAGCTAGTCGTCCCCGCCGCCGACCTGGTAGATGGTTCGATGGCGGATTCGGGCGATGTCCCGGCCCGATTCGTCGCTGATCGTGACGTCCAGGAGGCAGTACTCGTGCTGCTTGCGGCGATAGCCGTCGGTGACGTGGCCGGAAACGATCAGCGTTTGGCCGGCTCTCGCAGGGGCGAGCATCTGGATCTGGCTGCCGGCGTGGATGCCGGCCGGATAGTGGTAGGTGTGCTTGGTCAGGCGCACGCAGCGACCGGCGATCCAGCCGGGATGCAAGCGCGCGCCCTCGCCGCGCCAGCGCGGGTGCGGGTCGCGGGCGAACTGATCGGCGTAGGTTGCAGCATCGTCGAGCGACATCGGCACGGACATCGCCGGCAGGTCTTCGCCGATTGGCAGATTCTCGGGCGTGAGCAGCGCGGGCGGATCGGCGGGCGGAACCGCGTTCCGATTCTGCGCCACTGCCAGGTCGGCGTAGAACTCGGCCTCGCCCAGGCCCGCCGTCCCGGCGATGCAGACTTCGCCCGACTCCTTCGCCATGGAGAACTCGAACGTGGAGGCGTCCGGCCAGGCTCCCGCCTGCGCGGGAGCGACGGCATTCGCTGTTGGAGTCACGCGTGTCGTGATTTCGTCGCCCGGGTAGACGGGACGGCGCAGGCGGAACTCAATCCAGCCGCTGTCCAGCCACTCCTCGCCGAGGGCTTCGATTAACGCCGGTACGGCCCAGGAGTAGACGGTGACGCCGCCGACCAGCGCGCCGGTGAAGCCGAACTTCGCGGCGCCCTCGGTCGAGTGGATGATGTTGTCGATCTCGATCGAGTCCTCGCCGTCGAGGAATGCCGTGATCGAGCGTTCGATGGTCGGCGTAGTCATGCTTCCGCTCGTCAGCGTGCTCCAACCTGATAGATCGTCGGTTGCCGCATCCGCACCAGGTCCCGGCCGTCCTCAGAGGTCACCGTGAGATCGATGATCGCGTACTCGTGGCCCTTGCGCTCGTAGCCCGAGTCGAGCCTGCCGCTGACGAGCAGCCGTTGGTCGGCATGGACGGGCGCCAGGTGCTGAATCTGGCTTGATGCGTGGATCGAGGTGTAGCGCCAGGTGTGCGCGAGCAGCGCATTCGCTCGCTGGGCGATCCAGCCCGGATGCACGGGAGCATTCGCTCCGCACCAGCGCTGGTCGGGATCTCGAGCCAGTTCTGCGGCGTACCGTTCCGCTTCGCCGGAACTCAGGTCGATCGACATGGCCGGCAGGTCGTCGCCGAGCGGGGCGAGTTCCCTGGTGATGTAGAGACGATGCTCGGGCTCCGGGACCGGCGTTCGGTCGGTTGCGTCTGAAATCTCGGCGTTGAAGTCGGCGATGCCGAGCCCGGCGGTTCCCCGGACGGCGATGTCGCCGTTGTGCTTGGTCATGGTGAAGGCGACATCGCCGCCGTTTGATTCCACGCGCGTCGTGATCACCTCATTCGGATACACGGGCCTGCGCAACTGGAACGCCACCCAGCCCTCGTCCAGCCAGGCGTCGCCCAGAGCCTCGACCAGCGCGGCGACCGACCACGAGTAGACCGTCGTGCCGCCGACCAGCGGTCCACTGTAGCCATAGCGCGCCGCGCCCGCCGTGGAGTGAATGATGTTGTTGATCTCCAGCGAGTCGTCACCGTCGAGGAAGGCGGTGATGGTTCGTTCAACGATGGCAGTGGTCATGGTTGTCCAATCTCCAATTCAGTCCGCGTTGGCTTCGTCGGCCAGACGCCAGATTTCAGCGCAGTCGACCTCAAGGCCGACCAGCACGTCTTCGCCGTCCAGCGTCGAGGGTCGCTCAAGGAGCTGCGGCTCCTGACCTTGCCGGTAGATCCACACGTTGCAGGCGTCGAGATCGACGAGCCAGCCGAGGCGCACGCCGAAGTGCATCCAGATTTCCATCTTGGTCTGTTGATCACTCAAGCTATCGCTGGGCGAGCGAACCTCGACGACAAAGTCCGGATTGAACGACATCGCGCCCTTCACGTCTTCGCGTGTGGCCGCGGCCAGCCGTTCAGGACTCACCCAGGAGACATCCGGTTCCAGCAACCGCGTGCGTCCCTCGGTGTCGGTCATGCGGTAACCGGCGCTGGCGTCTCGGGCTCGTCCACCGCCGCCGCCGATGCGCCAATTGCGAAGCTGTCCCCCAAGTTCCGCTCCGACGTCCGAACTCTCATCACCGGCGTACACGTTGATCACCAACTCCCCGTCTTCGTCGAGCTCGAACTTCCAACCTGGGTTCTCGTCACAGATCCGCTCGAGGTCTTCGTCGCTGATCGCACTCAGGCCGCAACCGATGCGGATCAACCCGGGGAGCGGTGGTGCGTCGGCAGGAGCGCTGGTGATCATGCCATCTCCAATAGTTGCCGAAATCGTAGCAATGCGTGAGTCCCTAGATCACACCGTCTGCCGACAACGCGTCCAGCTCATCGTCGCTCACGCCGAGCATCCCGCCGTAGATTTCGCGATTGTGCTCGCCCAGCGTCGGCGCTCGATGCTTGACGGCGCCTGGCGTCTTCGACAGCCTCGGCGTGATGCCAGGCTGGGGCAGCTCGCCGTGCTGCTCCGAGGGCACCGTGACGATTTGCTCGCGAGCCTCGTAGTGCTCGTCCGCCATCACGTCGGATGTCGCGTAGACCTTGGTTGCCGGGACGCCGTGCTTGTCCAGTAGGTGCTGGACCTGTTCCAGCGTCATTGAGCCGATCCACTCGCCCACGATCTCGTGCAGAGACTCGTAGTTGCGACGACGGTCGCGGTGGATCTCGAAGCGCTCGTCAGTCAGCAGGTCGGGACGCTGCATCGCCTCGACCAGGCGGACGAATGTGCCCTGCGTAGTCGCGTTAATGATCAGGTGGTGTCCGTCGGCGGTCTGCCATTGTTCGGCTGGCACGACGCCGGGCCAATAGTTGCCCGAGCGCTCGCGATTCTCTCCCGTCATGTAGAACTGCGACGCGTGCGTGCCCGACTGTTTCCAGATCGCCTCGTAGAGCGCGACATCGACATCCTGTCCCACGCCGCCGTTGACATCGCGCGCCCGCAGCGCCATCAGCGTGCCCATCGCGGCGAAGACGCCGGCCGAGTAGTCGGCGACCATGTAGCCCGGTCGCACCGGCGGACCGTCGGCCCAGCCGGTCGTGTAGGTCATTCCGGCGAATCCCAGCGCGACCCGGTCGAAACCGGCCTTCTCGCGATACGGTCCGGTCTGACCGTAGCCCGAGACGCGGGTCACGACAAGCTCGGGATTCAGCTCGCGCAGCGAGTCGGGCGATAGCCCCATCTTCTCCAACGTGCCCGGCCGGAAGTTCTCGATCAGCACATCGGCCCGCCCGCAGAGTTGTCGGAACAGCTCCTTGCCGCGCGGATCGGCGAGGTTGCAGGTCACCCCGCGCTGCGAACGGTTCTCCTGGACATAGGAGATGGTGCCGTGATTGGGTTCGCCGGATCCAGGCCGTTCGACCTTGATGACATCCGCCCCAAACTCGGCCAACATGGTGGCGCAGTGAGGAGCGGCGAGAATCTGGCCGGCGTTGATGACGGTGATGCCGTCGAGCGGCGGGAGGAGAGTGTTGTCAGTAGTCATGCAGAGGAGGATACGCGGGCTACTCGAACAGGTCTCGCGGGAGTCCGGATTGTTCGATGATCGTCTTCAGTGTTCGTGGAGGAATGTCACGATGCTGAGACACGGTCACGTTTCGTTCAATACCCTTGATGACGGCCCGGTACCGGCGGTGGCTGCCGCGTTGCCTGACCTGGACGAACCCTTGCCGTTCAAGAATCCGGTTGATCTGCCGTGCGGTACGGACGCGCACCGTCAGCGCGCAGACACGAACGGCAGGTCGACATTCACATCGACCACGCTGGACTCGACCAACACCGATTCGTCGCGCAGCTCGTCTTCTGAGATGTGGCTGTCGGCCAACATCTGTCCGCTAACGCGGTACTCGTATTCCTGCGGAGTCATGTCCTCGAGGGTGAGCTCGATTGCCTCGATGAGCATGGCACGAGCTTCGTCGATCGTCTCGCCCTGGCTGGCAATGACCAGCTCGGGACAAACCGAGGAGTACCCACCCACGCGCTCTTCGTAGATCTCTGCGGTGCATTGCAGGGCCATGTCAGCCTCCTCCCCGTGAGGGTATCAAGATGCTGATCCAGGCTGGTCGGTTGAGGGATCAGACCCGCCAACAGATTACGATTCTGAGTGAGACTGGATGACCGCCGCTTCTGAGGGACCACCGCCATGACCTACCGCTACGACCTCGGCGACTACAGCCGACCGATCACGACGACGTCCTCCGAGGCGCAACGCTGGTTCGACCGCGGTCTGGCATGGACCTACGGTTTCAACCACGACGAAGCGGTCTACTGCTTCGAGCAAGCGGTCGAGGCCGATCCCGACTGCGCGATGGCGCACTGGGGCGTCGCCTATGCGATTGGGCCCAACTACAACAAGCCCTGGGAGGCGTTTGGCCGCAAGGAGACGGCGCATGCGCTGGGCCGAGCCTACGACTCGGCGAATCGCGCGGCTGAATTGGCGAAAGAGGGCACGGACGCCGAGCGCGACCTGACTGCGGCGCTGCTGAGGCGCTACCCGTCGAGCCAGCCGCTCGACGACATGATGCCCTGGGTCGACGACTACGCCAATGCCATGCGCGAGGTCTACGCCACCCACTCAGACGACCCTGATGTGGCGTCGCTGTTTGCCGAGGCGATGATGAATCGCACGCCGTGGTCGCTCTGGAATCTGGAGACCGGCGAACCGGCCGAGGGCGCGGACACGGTCGAAGCTCGCGACGTGCTCGAGCGGGCGATGAATCACTGCGAACACTGCGGCGACCCGCCTCATGCGGGGATGCTGCACATGTATATCCACCTGATGGAAATGTCGCCCTTCCCGCAGGAGGCGCTGCATGCCGCCGACCAGTTGAAGGGATTGATGCCGGACTCGGGCCATTTGCAGCACATGGGCACGCACATTGACGTGCTGTGCGGCGACTACCGCAGCGTCGTCGACTGGAACGAGCGGGCAATCCAGGCCGACAGGCTATTCGTCGAGGAGCGCGGAGCATTCAACTTCTACACGATGTACCGCTGCCATAACTATCACTTCAAGATCTACGGCGCGATGTTCCTGGGTCGGTACGGACAGGCGATCGAGACCGCCCGTGCGATGCAAGGGGAGATTCCCGAGGCGCTGCTGCGCATGGAATCACCGAACATGGCCGACTGGCTGGAGTCCTTCGTCCCGATCGAGCAACACGTAATGGTCCGCTTTGGCAAGTGGGAAGAGATTCTCACACAGGAGCTGCCGGAGGATCGCGAGTTGTACTGCGTGACCACCGCGACGATGCGCTACGCACGGGCTGTGGCGCTGGCGACGCTGGGCCGAACGGACGAGGCCATCGCCGAGGCGGCGGAGTTCGATCGCGCGTACGACGCCGTGCCCGAAACGCGCTATCAGTTCAACAATCCCAGCCGAGACATCCTCGCCATCGCGCAGGAGATGATGCGCGGCGAGATTGCCTATCGGCAGGGCGAGTTCGACGCCGCCTTCGCGCATCTGCGCCACGCGGTCGAGCTCGACGACCATCTGCACTACGACGAGCCCTGGGGCTGGATGCAGCCTGTGCGCCACGCGCTGGGCGCGCTGCTGCTGGAGCAGGGCCAGGTTGAGCAGGCGCTCGACGTCTACCGAGCCGACCTCGGCTACGACTCACAGGTCAGCCGCCCCCGCCAGCACCTCGACAACATCTGGGCCCTCGCCGGCTACACCGAGTGCCTGGACCGCCTCGGCCAGGATGACCTCGCCTCGGTAGCACGGCAACGCCTGGACCTAGCCCAGGCAAGAGCAGACCTGCCAGTGCAGTCCTCATGCTTCTGCCGCCTGGACGTCGGGGAGTGTTGCGACTAAGTCGGCGCCTGTCTGAAATGGATGAGTCAGTCGTCGGGTCTTTGGGCGTAGCGGCGAATCAGATCGTCGGAGATGTCGTCTGCTGGCGCCAAGCGATAGTGTTTCTCGGCGACGACTGAGAGGTCGAGGTTGTTGACGCCGCGTTCGAACTCGAACAGTGCAATCAGATCGTCGGTAACGAACTGCGCGCCGATTGGGCGCGGGATCAGGCTGGGGAACTTCTGATCGGCGAGGGCGAACAGATTGGATACCTGCGCCGCGCCGAGACGATCCGTGCGCGACTTGACCTCGATCGGTAGGACGTAGTGTGCGCCGCGCCGGTCGATGCCGACGTAGAGCTCGTCGATCTCGACTTGGCTGATGCCCTCAAGATTGGTTCGCAGGTGGCTCTGCACCGAGAAGCAGCTCAGCTTGGTGAATACGTCGATCAACCGGTTATAGCGGACGATGGCGAGCAAGGCCTGTTCATCAGACTGACGGTACTTTTCGATCAAGGCCGGAGTGCTGTCCGGGATCAGTGTCTCCGCGAGGCTCTGGGATGGTTGCGCTCCTCCCCAACGGACCTGGACGAACTCATACTGCGCGGTTCCGACGGTCCGGATGATCCATTCGCGCCCCGACTCCGCTCGTTGCTGAATGTCGGCTGGTAGATCCCTGCGAGAGCGGTAGGTATAGATCACATCGCCGACGTTCTTCGGAGCAGACAGACCGAGCGCATCAGCAGCCTCGGCAATAGCTGCTCGGGGAAACTCGAAGGAAGCGCTGCCGTCGTCGTGTGTCTTGAATATCTGCGAGATGATTCGGTCGTACTTCGTGATTCGAGGCATCAACCCGGCCACTTCAACACGACGACCTCTTCATTAATCTGGGCACGGGTGGCGGTCGCGGCCCGCGTCCGGAAGAGGTCGATGCTGTCCACCTGGTAGCCGAGGCGCTCCGCAATCTCGGCCAATAGCGTTCCGGTTCGGATCATGATTCGGAAGTACGAGGCCTGATCGCCGACGACGTAGGCGAGCCGCGCACCTGATTTGAGCGGTGTCCTGAGGGACGCCAGGTGTCTCGCCATACCACCGAAATAGAGTCGGGTCACGCGGTGATACATCCGCTCGAAGCCTGAGGTTTTGCCCAGTTCGATGCGCTTCGCTTCGATCTGGTCGGCCAGTTCGCCGATCAACGGGAACTGATCAAGCCAGGCGTCGTCGTCATCGTGCTTGTAGACGCTTCGCGTGTTCGAGCGGACCAGGCCCTTCTTGACTTCTCGCAATGAATCCCGGTCGTGAATGAAGCCGAGCAGCACCGATTCGAGCCGAACGGTGCGGGTGTAGTCCTTCTCGTTTGGGTATGGCGGTGAGGTGATGACCAGATCGATACTGTCGGGCTCCAAGAGCGCGTCGGGCGTGCGTGCGTCGCCATGAATCACCTGCGACGGCACTGAGTCGTGCTTCTTCCACATGCGCAGGTGGTCGGCCATCCGCCGCACCTGATCGGACCAGACATCGACGACCGGCGCATCCTCTTTGATGTTGCCGAGACCGATTTCCGGGCCAAAGCGGAGATTGCCGATCCTAGTTGGAAGCTCTCGCGCCAGGGCCAGCCTCAGAAATGGAGTGCTCGGACCGGCGCACTGATCGATTTCGTCGAGCAGCAGCAGTGTTCGGTGCAGAGGCCGCGGGCTGATCGAATCCTTTAGAAGCAACCTGTTCTGGTCAGGGGAGAGCCGACGAGGCGATTGATCATCGGAAGCAGCAATGCTGGTGTTCGCTCTTTCAGAGATCGCTTCTGCGTTGCGTACCAATTCATCCGGATCGATTGACCAGTCGACCTTGGTTCGGGCTGCGAAGGCTGAGAGGGGAACCGCCTCGATGCCGATCGACTCGATTCCCTGCTTCTTGGCTTCGACCGTTGTGGTGCCGGTGCCGCAGAACGGATCGAGCACGACCATGCCGTCCTCGACCTCAAAGCGTTCGAGGTACTCCCGGACCAGGTGCGGTGGAAAGGACAGGACGAAGCGATACCAGTCGTGGATCGGGCGGTCGCCGTCCAGTATCTGGTTTCGGGAAGCCCGCCTATCCGCGTACTCGGACGGCATGCCCTTGAGCAGCAACTGCTCTCGCACCTGTTGATCCTGCGATTCCTCGGTGGCTCGGTAGGTCGTCATAACGGATAGGTTATCCCCCCAACCATGCCGACTCTGCCGTCGCTGCGATTTCTTCTCCGATAAGCAGGCTGGCCGTGGCGCCGGGGCTGGGGGCGTTGAGGATGTGGATGAGGCGATCCTGGTGGGCGATTTCGAAGTCGTCGGCTAAGGTGCCGTCTCGGCGGAGGGCTTGGGCTCTGACTCCGGCTCCTCCTCGGGTGAGTTGATCGGGTTCGAGGTTGGGCATCAGGCGTTGGAGGGCGTTGACGAAGGCGGGTTTGTTGGCGCTGCGCCAGATTTCTCCGAGGCCGGTCTGCCAGTGGCCCCTGGCCAGCCGGAGGAAGCCGGGCCAGGTCAGCGATTCCGCCGTGTCGCGGGCGGAGATGTCGCGCCAGCGGTAGCCCTCGCGCTTGAGCGCCAGGACGGCGTTGGGGCCCGCCTCGACGGTGCCGTCCAGCCGCCGCGTGAAATGCACGCCGAGGAACGGGAAGGCCGGGTCGGGCACGGGATAGATCAGGTTCTTGAGCATGTGCCGCGCCGAGGGCACGAGGTCGTAGTACTCGCCGCGAAACGGGACGATGCGCAGGTCGCGAGCCTCGGACGCGCCCGCCCGCCGAGCGATGCGGTCTGCCTGCAGTCCGGCGCAGTTGACGACGTACCTGGCGCGGACGATTCCCGTAGAGGTCGAGAGCCGGACGCCGTCGGCGTCGACGCGAACGCCCGAGACGCGGGACCGCAGCCGCACCGATCCGCCAGCCGATTGCAGCAGCTCGCGGTACTTCTCGCAGACGCCTCGGTAGTCGGCGATGCCGGTCGACGGGATGTGCAGCGCGGCGACGCCGGCCGCGTTGGGCTCAAACTCGCGCAGTTCGTCGGGTCCGAGCTCGCGGATGTCGGGCACGCCGTTGGCGTCGCCGCGACGGTGCAGCTCGCGCATCCGCTCGAGTTCGGACTCATGGGTCGCGACGACAACCTTACCGCAGCGCTCTGCGCCGATGCCGTGTTCGTCGCAGAAGGCGTACATCCGCTCGGCGCCGGCCACGGCCATGCGCGCCTTGGCTGAGCCGGGCCGGTAGTACAGCCCGGAGTGAATCACGCCCGAGTTGTTGCCGCTCTGGTGTCGTCCGACGCCGGATTCCTGCTCCAGCGCGACGACACGCAGGTCGTCGTGCGATGTGGCGAGGGCCATCGCAGTCGAGAGTCCGAGAATGCCCGCGCCGATGACGGCGATATCGGCGTCCCAACTGCCGGACGCATCAGACACGCGGCGTCTCCGAGGGAATAACGCTCAGTCGCCCGCCGGCGGCGGATTCAATCACGCGAGCGACGGGTGTCGCCTGGACGCCGCGTTGCTGAAGTTCGTGGATCAGATGCGGCGCCTCGATGATGCCCGCAGAGATCAGCAGGCCTCCGGAAGTTTGCGGGTCGTAGAGCAGCGCTTCCTCGAAGGCGGTCAGTGCGCGGTCGCCCTCGACCGTCAGGCGCGCGCCATAGTACTCGCGATTGCGACTCTGTCCGCCGCTGCCGAATCCTGCCGCCACGGCCTCCGAAAGGCCGCCCAGCGCCGGCGCCGCGCCGAGGTCAATCTCGATCGCGGCATCGCTCAGCCCCGACATCTCATGCAGGTGTCCAGCGAGTCCGAAGCCGGTCACGTCTGCGATCGCATGGACGCCCTGCGCCAGGTCGGAAGCGGATGAGACTTCGGCCGCATCCCGGTTCAGCGACATCATTTGCGAGACTGCACCGTCCCAGTGCTCCGCTGACACCGCGCCCTGCTGGTTCGCGCCAATCAGGACGCCGGTGCCGATTTCCTTGGTCAGAATGATCGTGTCGCCCGGCTGTGCGCCGCCGGTTGTGCGAATCAGTTCGCGTGCGACTTCGCCAGTGACCGCGAGACCGTACTTGGGCTCTTCGTCGATGATCGTGTGTCCGCCGGCGATCACGGCTCCAGCTTCGCGAACCTTGTCTGCGCCTCCGCGCAGGACTTCCGCGATTATGTCGGGCGGGAGGTCGTCGGGGAAGGCGGCGATGTTGAGCGCGAAGAGGACGCGTCCACCCATTGCGTAGACATCCGACATGGCGTTGGCGGCCGCGATTGCGCCGAACTGGTATGGGTCGTCGACCAACGGCGCGAAGAAATCGAGCGTCTGCACAAGCGCGCGTTCGTCGTCGAGCGCGTAGACCGCTGCGTCGTCGGGCCGGTCGAGGCCGACGAGCAACTCGGGATGCTGCTCGGGCGGAAACTGTGGTCCAAGATGGCGCAGCACGTGCGCCAGCCCCTCGGGGCCAAACTTCGAGCCTCAACCGCCGCAGCGGGCGAGGTCGGTGAGTCGGACGGCTCGATTGTCGCGGTCGGACATGCCTTCGAGCCTACTCCGCCATCAGCCAAACGCGCTCGAACGAGATCGTCAGGCCCTCGCAGGGAGGATCGGCCGCAAGCTCTCCGGGATCCTGATGCGCCTGCGCTTCTGTGTCGGGTCGATAGACCCAGACCGTGCGCGAAGGCGGATCGACGAGCCAGCCGAGGCGGACGCCATTGCGCATCCACATGGCCATTTTTTCCTGTTGAACGGACAGCCGGTCGTTCGAAGACCGCACCTCAACCACGAAGTCCGGCACGACCTGCGGATAGGGGCGCTCGCCCGAGCGCGCCCGTTCCGCCGTCTCGGGACTGAGCCAACCGGCGTCCGGCATGCGCAGATTGTGGTCGGGAAGGTGCAGCGTCGACGAAGGATCAAGCGGCTCCCCAAGCCATTCCGGATCCCAGGCGAAGATTTGCGCCAAAATGCGAGCGCCCACTCGGTTGCTGTCATAGTCCGGCCCAGGCGACACCAGCAGCCTCCCTTGCTCGTCCCGCTCCAGCCTGAGCGAATCGTTGAGGCGCGACAGTTCGCAGATCAGCTCATCGGTCAGGCTGATCGAGTCCGGAAACGCAATCGCGACCTCGCCCTGCAAGACTGAGGCGAACGAGCGGGATGCGGATTGCCTGGACGGCGCTGCCGTGGTCACCATGTCGCAATCCTCCTTAGCGCCATGATACCCAGGTAGGCGCGATTAGCACAGTACTTACGTGCTAGTTCATGTCGCCTGAGCCTAATGCCAGCGAAGAGGCGGAGCGGCGACACGAACGAGCACGACTGGATCGAGACGCCGCTGGATACGATGTACCTGGCGATCGCCGACGACGCGCTGCGCGAGGCGGGACTCGTGGAAACCTGGGCGCGGCCGGTGCTGGAACTTGAAGCGGACTCGGAGGAGATCGGTCAGACGCACGGCGCGGGTGTCGCATTCGGACATGGCTGTTCGAGCCTACTCCGCTGTCCGCCAAACGCGTTCGAACGAGATCGTCAGGCCCTCGCAGGGAGGATCGGCCGAAAGCTCTCCGGGATCCTGATGAGCCTGCGCTTCTGTGTCGGGTCGATAGACCCAGACCGTGCGCGAAGACGGATCGACGAGCCAGCCGAGGCGGACGCCATTGCGCATCCACATGGCCATCTTTTCCTGTTGAACCGGCAACCGGTCGTTTGAGGAACGCACCTCAACCACGAAGTCCGGCACGACCTGCGGATAGGGGCGCTCGCCCGAGCGCGCTTGTTCCGCCGTCTCGGGACTGAGCCAGCCGGCGTCCGGCATGCGCAGATTGTGGTCGGGGAGATGCAACGTGGTACTTGGGATCAACGTGCGACCGCGTTGGGTACGATTCCACACGCTGATCTGTTCGATCAACTCCGCAGCGTGATCGTCGCTGTCATAGTCCGGCCCAGGCGACACCAGCAGCCTCCCTTGCTCGTCCCGTTCCAGCCTGAGCGAATCGTTGAGGCGCGACAGTTCGCAGATCAGTTCATCGGTCAGGCTGAGGTCGTCGGGGAAGGCGATCACCACTTCATCCGACCGGTTGAAACCGGGAGACCGGTCTGCGGATTGCCTGGACGGCGCGGCCGTGGTCACCATGTCGCAATCCTCCTGCGGGTCATGATACTCAGTGGATACCAGGGCGCACAGTACTTGCGTTCTACTTGACAGCGGCGTAGCCTAGCAGCAGCGAACACCGAGGAGCACCGACATGACCGAGCACTGCTGGATTGAGACCCCGCTGGGCACGATGTACCTGGCGATCGCCGATGGCGCGCTGCGCGAGGCGGGATTCGTCGAGACCTGGGCGCGGCCGGTGCTGGAGCCCGAAGCGGACTCGGAGGAGTCGGGCCTGTCGAGCGAGGCCCAGCGTCTTCGCGACGCGGTCGCGGCGTACTTCGAAGGCGATGTCGAACTGATCGATGAGATTGAGATCGATCCCCAGGGGACCGAGTTCCAGCGAGCGGTGTGGCAGGCCATCCGCGAGGTACCCGCCGGGACGACGGTGTCGTACCAGGACATCGCGCGGGCGGTCGGCAAACCAGCGGCGTATCGTGCGGTGGGAACCGCGACGGGACGCAATCCCGTCGGCATTGCCGTTCCGTGCCACCGAATCGTTCGCTCCGACGGCGGTCTGGGCGGCTACGGCGGCGGATTGCATCGCAAGGAGTGGTTCCTCGAGCACGAGCGCACCCACATCGACAGACATTCCGGGAACGGACACAACGCATGACTTCGTCCTCCGACCCCGCCGTCGCCGCGGCGTTGGCCAACGACCTGGTAATCGACATCACGACGACCGGACGCGCCAGCGGCGAGCCGAAGCGGATCGAGATCTGGTTCCATAACGTGGACGATCGCTACTACATCACCGGCCGCCCCGGTCCGCGCTCGTGGTACGCCAATGTGCTGGCCAACCCGGCCGTCACCTTTCACCTCAAAGAAACGACCGAGGCCGATCTCGAAGGCGCCGCGCGAGCCGTCACCGACGCGGAGGAGAAGCGCGCCGTGTTCCTCGCAGCGAAGAAGCTCAGCGAGTACATCAACGAGGACAACGTCCAGGAATGGGTCGACGGGTCGCCGCTGATCGAAGTGGTGTTCGATTAGGGTCTGTTCGCACTTGCCGAACGACTCCGCGACGCACCGTCATCCCCGCCAGCGGGCATCCTGGCCTCGGGGCGGATGGTTGATGATGATTCGCGGAGGGAACGACTGCGACTTGACGCTGAGTTCGTGCATATAGCGGTCGGCGTCGAGCAAGTCGTCGTTGCGCTTGCGCGGTTTGGGCGACTGATCGTGCGCCGAGCGATCCCACTGGTACTCGCGAATGCGAGTTGGAAACTGGGTCATGCCGGGGACGTAGTACGAGCTGGGCGGATCGCCGTTGAGTCGTTGCTGGACCAGCGAAATGCCCCAATTGACGGAGTCGGGGCCGCCCTTGCTGGGCACGACGTTGAGTCCCTGGCGGCGTTGATGATCGATCCAGGCCGACTGCGAGCGGTCGGCGCACCACTGGATCGGACCCAGCTTATGTCGCCAGGATCGCTGCCACTGCTCCAGCCGCTCGGTGACGCCGGGGCCGCGATCCTCGAACTCGCCGAGACGAATGAGGATGTTTGCGCCGCACGGCGCATTCCCGCCGGTGATGCCCGCGACGACACCCGCCGTGTAGTGGTCGCGCGGCGATTGTCCTCCGAAGTCGAGACCACCGATGTAGCGGGCGAACGGCGGCAGCGGGGCGTCCCAGCAGTGCCGCGACGCGTCGAAGTGCTGGTAGATCTGGCCGTCGAACGCGTCGAAGCGGCCGTCGATGAAACGGTCGACCCACTCGCCCGGCTGCAGCGCGCGCTGCTGCTCGGCGTAGTGAGCGGGCAGATGCGGATTGTCGTCGACTTTGGCGGGAATGAAGACGATTCGGCCGCCCGCCGCGGCGAGGGATTCCTCGTCGAGCTCGCGACGGGTGAACCAGCGCTCGAACCAGCCCGGCCAGGGATTCGACGCAGCGACAAACCATCGCTGCGGCTGAGCCGGATGGCGGAGCCGGGTGAGCAGCATTTGCGCGGCCTCTTCGGCGACCTCGCCCGCTTCGTCGATGAACACCGCGCCGTACTGCTCCGAACCCAAGCCCGACCACTCGGTCAGGTGGCGGAAGTGAATCGTGGATCGCTCGCCCCTCGGCCAGGCGGCGTCGCGGATCGCCACCCACTGCGGCGACGACCGATGTCGTTCCACGACCAATCGCTGGGGCAGGCAATCGAAGAACTCGCGCATGGTCGTCGTTTGCAGGTTGGAGTAATGCTGCCTGGCGACGAGGATGTTTGTGCCAGGGAAGGAGAGGGCGGTATCGATCGCCAGTTCGGCGACGGCCCGAGTCTTGCCGCCGCCCATCGCGCCGCCGTATCCGACCAGCGTGAGACCACTCGCCGGCGTCCCGCGCAGCGCTTCATAGACAGCGAGCTGGCGCTCGGTCGGTCTGAAGTGGCGGTCGCCTGGTTGCAAGACGCGGAGGTCAAGGGAGACGCTACTGCTCGTTGTCATGGTCCGCCCCTTCGATGCTCGGTTCGGCTTCCAGCGACGGCGTCATGCGCACAACCGGCGCGCCGCCTTCCCCGGGCGCGTCCTTGAACATGCCGATGTCCTTGCCCATCAACTCCCACGCTCGCAGGCAGACGGTCTCGGAACTGGCCTCATAGGCCAACCTGCGTATCCCCGCCATCACCTCCTCACGAGTCGCGGGACCGTGAGGAACCTCAATCTGTTCGCCTCCTTCGTGTTCGGTCATGGGACACCCCTGTTTCGTTGCTGCACTGCATCGGACGCTTGCCCAGCGACAGCGCCATCGCCACGCAAGCGAGTGCGAGCAATACTACAAGAACATATGATCTGTATAGAGCCGAATCAGTGCCGCCGGACACAGTCGGAGAAGCGGGTCACGTACACACCACACCGTCATACCCGCGCTTGTCGAAGGTGAGATTGCCGCGCCGGAGTGAGGCAATGACGGAACCGATTGTCCACGAGACAGGTCGCAAACGAACGACGAACGGCATCAAACCACGATCGGTGAGCCTACGCCCCGTCGTCAACTGCGAGCGTCTCGACGGCGACGAGCACGACGATCGCTCGGTCGCCCTCCTGGGCGATGCGCAGTTCGCCGCGGAACGCGGGATTGTCAGCGTCGCGGAAGGTGATGAAATCGACGCCAGCGCGTTGTGGATCGGCGGTCACTCGCCAGGGATCGGTGTCGAGACGGGATCGGAACCAACTGAAGATGTCGTCGGCGTGCTCGTCGTCCGATTGCCAGCCAACGATGAGTTCGCGACGCGTTTCAGTGTCGCTGAAGGCCGAGCCGAGCAATTCCAACTGCTCATGCTCGGGGAAGCTCGGCGGCAACTCGTCGACGAGTCCCTGCACACGAACATCGGCGATCGCGGTGCGATCCGATTGAATCAGGTAGTTGCGGAACATCCGCTGTGCGGCCAGCCGCTCCTCATCGTCGTCGCCGCCGCAGGCGGCCGCCAGACCGCCGAGCAGCGCGATCAGCAGCATGAAGGCGAGCGGTAGACGGGCCATTGAGAAGTTCACCATCGTTCTCCGCGATTGCCGTTCGGGATGGAGAGAGAGGAGTGCGAAGATTCGGTGGGGTGGACGGTGGGATTCGAACCCACGAATACCAGGGCCACAACCTGGCGCCTTAGGCCTCTAGGCGACGCCCACCACGCACGAACTGGGCGAGCCGCGTCACGGCTTCGCGTTCGATCAGGGTATCACCGAGCAGATCGCCTCGGTGTCAACCGCGACTTCCCCGCCATGTCCACAGCGATGTCCGTCGTGCTGTCCATGGGCTCACGCAATCTGGTTGATCAGGAGCGCAGCCAGGCCGAGGAAGAAGAGGAAGCCCAGCATATCGGTCGCCGTGGTGACGAAGATGCTGGCAGCCAGCGCCGGATCGGCGCCGAGCGCCCGCAGGACAATCGGGATCAGGAGACCGAACAGACCCGCTGCGACCATGGTGCCGAGCATGGCGACGCCCACGGCGACACCCAGCCAGGGATTGTCCTGCCAAACCCAGCCGACGATTCCGACCAGGAGTCCGAATGCAATCCCGGACACGATCCCAATCATCACCTCGCGGGGTAGCACGATGCGCGTGAAATGCCGGTCGAACTCGCCCAATCCCATCGCGCGGACGGCGAGCGTCGTCACCTGCATGCCGGCGTTCCCGCCCTGTCCGGCGATGATCGGCAGGAAGATCGCCAGCGCCGCCACTCTCGCCAGAGTGCTCTCGAACGCCGCCACCACCGCAGCCGCCGCAAATGCGGTGGCGAGATTGAGCAGCAGCCACGGGAGCCGCCGTCGGAGCGCCGTCAGCACCGGCGCGGTCAGCGCCTCGTCGTCGACCAGACCGACCAGGCGGTACATGTCCTCGGTCGCTTCCTGCTGGGCAATATCGAGCAGGTCGTCTGCCGTCGTCACACCGACCAGCCGGCCGTCGTCATCCAGGACCGGCAGCGAGTGCAATCCATAGCGCTGGAGAATCTTGAGCGCGTCTTCCTGGTCGATGTCGGTGGCGACCGTCGGTCCGACAGGATTCATCAGGTCGCGCAACGCCGTCATCGGCGACGCGAAGACCAGCGTGTGCAGCCCGATCGAGCCGAGCAGCACACCCTCGGTGTCGACGATGTAGACCGTGTCGCGGACCGTCGGAGCGGGCGAGGCGGCGCGCAGCAGTGATAACGCCTGCTCGGCCGCGAGGTGCGGATTGAGCACCATCAGCTCAGGCGCCATGATCCCGCCGGCCGATTCGTCGTCGTGTTCGAGCAGCGGTTCAACGAGCCCGGCTTTGGGCAACCGATCGAGCACGATCTCCGCGTCGCCGACCGGCAACGCATGCAACACGTCAGCGCCGAGCTGGGCCGGCGTCTCGTCCAGGGCGGCGGTCAGTTGCGGCAGCGCGACATCGGGCGCGACGTGCTCCAGTTCCTCGGGCGTGAGGAAGGGCAACAACTCGGCGAGCGTGTGCGAATCGATCCGGTCGAGCAAGCGCTGGCGCTCCGTGCGGTCGAGCGCCGCCAGCGCGTCGGCCTGATCGGCGGGATGCAGGTTGTGGAGCAGCGCCGCCGCCGTCGCCAGTTCGCCCGAATCGACGCGTGCGACTACATCCCAGACCGCCGCCGACGGCTCGTCTATGTCGTCGAAGCGACGCGTGGTGCGGGCGTGCTGGCTAGGCGTGCGCTGAACCATGCGAGAGTCTCTTGCCGGCGCGATAAGCTGGGACCATGCGCCCGTAGCTCAGCGGATAGAGCACCAGGCTTCGGACCTGGGGGTCGGGGGTTCGAGTCCCTCCGGGCGTGCCACTCAAGATTATCGCGGACCGGCACGGCCTGGAATTCGGGATGACTGCCCGCCATGACTTCTGTGGTCGGCGGGTAACCACATCTGGTTGTGGTCGGCGCCCTTGAGGACGTGGCAGCGCGCTGCACAGATCCTCATTTCGGCGACCCTTCCTGTCTCGTCATTCCCGGCTCCAGCCGGGAATCTCGACCGACCGTGTACGCCGGTGGAGGGGAGCGAGATTCCTGGCCAAGCCTGGAATGACGGAATCTAGCAGTTTGGAGGGGTTCAGCAGCCTGCTAGATCTCACATCGTGCGGTACCTTGCAGGGAGTTTGAGTCGCTCAATGGCGTTGGGAGTGGATGATGTTCATTGGCTGGTTTACCGAGCGTCCCTATCAGGACCCTGAGGCTTCGTGGTGGGGTCGCACCGGGCGGCGGCTGACCGACCTCGACTCGTCCAACGACGAGTACGACCCGGTCCTGGGCGCGAATCTCTACCACCGCTACCTCGACGAGGCTGTGGCGGCTGAGAACGCGGGGTTCGACGGAATCATCCTCAACGAACACCACTCGACACCCTTCTGCATGGGATCGGTCTTGAACGTCGAGGCCGCGATCCTTGCCCGCATCACGCAAAAGGCCAAGATCTGCCTGCTCGGCAACATCCTGCCGATCTGGGAGGATCCGCTCTGGCTGGCCGAGACGCTCGCCGAGATCGACATGATCTCGGGCGGCCGCCTGATCACCGGATGGGTGCGAGGAACCGGACGCGAGTCGCTCGCGCACAACTCGCAGTCGCCCTACAACTGGGAGCGCTACCAGGAGGCCCACGACCTCGTGGTCAAGGCCTGGACCGACGCCGGACCCTTCCGCTGGGAGGGCGAGCACTACGACTATCGCTACGTGAACCCGTGGTCGAAGCCGCTGCAGCGTCCGCATCCGCCGATCTGGATTCCCGGCGCCGTCTCGCAACGCACGGTCGCCTGGGCGGCCGAGCGTCGGTACCCCTATGTGATGCTGGCCACGCGGCTCGCGCCGACCCGCGATTCGTTCGCCTACTACGACAAGATCGCCGCCGAGTTTGGCTACGAGGCCGGGCCTCAGCATCGCGGCTACCTCTGGAAGGTCCACGTCGACGAGACGGAGGAACTGGCCGAGGAGGTCGGACGTAAGTACCTGACCGGACCCGGCAACATCTTCCTCGAAGGCTCGCGTGGAGACGTCAAACGCCACATCCAGAACCTGCCCGGGATGATCGACCGACGGCGATTGTTGCCAACGGCAGGCGTGCGTCACGTTGAGGAGTCCCGCGGCACCGGAGAAGTGAACCCGGATGACTACAAGCGCCTCACGCTCGACGCGGCCGAAAGCTTCGCCGAGACCGAGGACACCTACCGAGGGCTGACCGAGTCGTACAGCATCATCTCCGGCACGCCGAAGACGGTGATTCCCAAGATTCGCCACGTGCTGGAGTACCTCCGCCCAGGCAGCATCTGCTTCTGGGACGGCGACGGCTCGATGTCGCACGAGGACTCGATGCGATCGCTGCGTCTGATGGGCGAGGAAGTCCTGCCCGCCGTCCGCGAAATGGCGCAGGAACTCGACCTGCCCGGCCCCTTCGACCTGCCCGATGATGCCGACCCGGTCGGCATCTCCCCCGCAGCCATGTCCGCGATCGGGAGCGCCAGCCGTTCTTGATACAGAACGGCTAATCCTGCGCTGTACTGGCGCTGGAGGCCGAGCCATGCAAGCGGAACTGCCCTCGCGCCGGAGACTGATAGATCGACTACGGTTGTTCCAGGTCTATCGGCGGCACTTCGGCGACGAAGACGCGACCGAAGCGGTTGATGCATTGCAGGTCGAGTTTGCCGAGACGGCCACTCATGCCGATGTCGCCGACCTCAAGCAGTGGCTGCGCGAGCAGTTGACGCTGATGGACGACCGGATTGACGCGAAGATCAATGCAGCCATGATCAAGTTGGTCGCCGCCATGGGCCTGATCGCCGGCATCGCGCTGGCCATCGCCCGGCTGACGTAGCGACCGCAGCCGGCCCGCGGCTGTTCATGCTCCGGTTCCCCATCCGACGCGACTCGGACCCGACCTGACTACCAATCTTGATCGTGCGACACGGCACGACCGTTCCCTGCGACGGTCTCCGACGTGATTGTTGCGGCGGCGTAAAGCTGCCGGTTGGCCCGTTACCGGCTGGTTGATCGCCTGCGCACTCTCGGCGCAAAGTGCAAACAATGCCTGCCGAGAGGACGCGTTGATGCAACTCGCTCATGTCGCGCTGCCGACGCGACGCCTCGTCGCCGCTGTCGCGGCGTTGCTGATCGTCTTGATCGGCTGGACCGCCATAGGCGCGCAGGACGCTCCCATGTACCGCTTTTTCGGGTTCGCGGGCGACGTGACCGTCGACGGCGAGCCGATCGCTTCGGGAACGGTGATCGTGGCGAGCATCAACGGCGAGGAGGTCGGTCGCAGCGAGGTCAACGCCGCCGGCGCCTGGGTGCTCGATGTCGATAGCGACGACTTCGACGAAGCGACCTGCAACATCGTCTTCGAAGTCGAGGGCTTGCAGGCCCGGCAACCGTCCGACAACTGCTCGTTGCGCGTCCGGTTGGCGTTCAGCAGCGACGAACCGACGGGCGCAGCCGTCGCGGATGATGCGGGCTCGGCCGATGACGAAGAGCTGACCCAGGCCGGCCCGGTCGTCCGACCGGAGCCGCCGCGCACCGGCAGCGGCGGGCTCGCGGAGGGCCAGCCCGCAAGCAACTGGCCGCGCACTGCGGCGATCACCGCCGTGCTGACCCTGGGCGCGGCGCTCGCCGCGTTGCTGATCAGCCGCCGATCCGACAACACCGCTTAGCGGCGATCGCCGGTTCGCTCGGCAACGACCTGAGATGAAGCGAACGGATTGTGGCACACCGTCGCGGACACTCGATTGCAGCGCAGCGTGTCTTCCTGTTGCTGTGTGTCGCCGCGGCGGCGTTGGCATTCGGCCTCGACTCGACGTTGAGCGAGGATCCACCTCACTTCGACGACGCAAACTGGTCGATCTGGCTGTGTTCGCATCCGGGCGCGACGCGCCTGTCCGACGGCGCCCTGCCCAGCGGCGATTCGTTGACGAGCGATGTAGTCTCGCTCCACCATCGCGGCCGGACGGTTGATGTAACCGGCGTCCAGCCTGATTCGGGTTGGGACACGTACACCAGCAGTTCACTATTGGAATGCGAGGTTGACGAGAGTGGTCAACCGCGCCATTGCTCATTCGAGGCCGCGTTCAGCATCTCTCAGTACGGAGAACCGCCCCAGCTTGCCGTCGCGCAGTTCGATCCGAATCCGGTTCCGACCGAGCGAATCGGAATCCACGGCCGATTCTGGAGCATTCGCGTCTGGCTCAACCGATCGATCGACCCCGATCTCGCTCGCGTGCCATGCGATCAGCGCGTCGATAGCGGCATGGATGACGGGCCGGTCAGCCGCACGGACGAGGTGCTCGTGGAACGAGCGCCGGGAACCGGCACCGGCGGCGCGCTGGGTCAGTCCGGCGATCGGAGCGGCGACCCGCTCAACGATGCCTTGTTGTTTGGCGGCGGACTGTTGTTCCTCCTGCTCGCGGTTCTCGGATCGAGCGTCTACTTGCGTGTCCGCGAACAACAATCCGGGGAGTAGTCCTGTTACCCTATGCTCAACCGTGTGGAAAGCGATGAGCAGAGGAACTGAGCACCCATGCTACTGGTGAGCCGCAAAGAGCAGGAGGGCCCAGAGGCTCTCATTCGCCGCTTCAACAAGATGGTGCAGCGCGACGGCGTGCTGCAAGAGGCGCGGCGTCGTCGCCGGTTCATCAGCAATCGCGAGAAGCAGCGCCAGGCCGAGCGTCGCGCCGCCCGCCGACGCCGACGTTCGATGGTCAAGGTCCGCCGCCCGCGAGCGGCCCGCTGACCCAGCTCCGGCTTGCGCCGCATTTCGTCGCGGCAGGATCTCGCTTTACTCAATGATGACGCCCGGATGACCCCCGGCTGACGCGTGGCTGATGACACTTCGTACCATCGATCATGATGATGGATGACGAAGGGTGTGGCGCCATGACGCTCAACGACAGCACCGACCGAACCATCCTCGTCGTCGATGACGAGGCGAACATCCGCGAACTCTGCTCGCTCTATCTTGAGCGCGAAGGTTTCGCCGTGATCACCGCCGATGACGGCGAGGCAGCGCTCACCGCCGCCCGCGCCGAATTACCCGACCTGATCGTGCTCGATCTGATGCTGCCGAAGAAATCGGGCTACGAGGTCACGCGCGAGCTTCGCGCCGACGGCTCGGCGATTCGCGATGTACCAATCCTGATGCTGACCGCCCGCTCCGAGGATGTCGACCGCATCGTCGGTCTCGAACTCGGCGCGGACGACTATCTGGGCAAGCCCTTTCATCCGCGCGAACTCACAGCGCGCGTCAAGGCGATCTTGCGCCGGGCGGCCATGCCCCAGACGCAGGCGGGAACCGGTCCTCACGGACGCGGACGCATCACGGTCGGCCCGCTCGACCTGGACTGGGACCGCCGCGAGGTCCGGCTCAACGGCTCCAAGCTGACGCTGCGCAACAAGGAGTTCGAACTGCTCAAACAACTCGCGGAGTACCAGGGCATCGTCCTCACGCGTGAGCAGTTGCTCGAACAGGTCTGGGGCTACGAGTACTTCGGCGAGACTCGCACCGTCGATGTCCACGTCAACCAACTACGCCGCAAACTCGCCCCCGACGACGCCGACCCGGGCATCACCATCGAGACGGTCCGAGGGGTCGGTTACAAACTCGTGGAGACCAGCCATGCCGGCCAATAGCGCCGACAGTCGAGGAGGTTCTACCCCCTTGAGGAGAGTTGCGCGCAATCCCCGTCCGGTCCCCTCTCCCCGAGGGAGAGGGTTAGGGTGAGGGCCCTCGTTGGTCCCGAGAAACGACGACGACCAGATAGCGAGCGGCAAGCCGGACCCTCACCCCAGCCTTCTCCCAGAGGGAGAGGGAGTGAGACCCAGCGGCGTACGCGCATGTCTCCACTGACAGAGGGAACCGGACGAGATGTGGGCGCAATCCTCCTGAGCAACACGTCCTGAGGGATAACTGGGAGCCGCATTGATCACGGGATATGGACTCCGACTCTTCGCTGGATTCGCCGGCCTGGTGTTGGTCATGTTGATCGTGTCCGGAGTCGTGTTTCTCTCCCTGTTCGGTGGGTACAAGGAAGAGATCGACCGCTCCGAGCTGCGCACAGCCGGCAATGCGCTGCGCGTTGAGATTCTGCGCATCCTGCGTCGCGCCGGTGATGTCAACCGCGACGAACTCGTCACGCTGATCCGGGAACAAGCCGAACACGCAGGCTTGATCGTGATCCTGACCGACGGTCGGGGTCAGGTGATCTCGGGCTTTGAGCCGAGTCGCGGACTGCGAGGCGGAAACACCGGCGTCGCGTATCGCGACATCGTGGCCAAGGCCGACGCGACCGGTTGGATGGACACAAGGGTCGAGGTTGGCGGTCAGTACCGACCGGCCCTGGCGCGCGCATTGATCGCTCCGCCAGGCGGCAACACCGCCGACACGCAAAACGCGGTCCTGATGGGCGTGACGTTCGACGACGACTTCCGCCTGACCGATCCCGGCGAGCTGGTCGGCCGCCTGCTGGTCGCCGGATTGGCCGGACTCAGCGTCGCCGTGCTGCTCGCGCTGCTCCTGTCGCGAAGTATGATGCGACCGCTGGAGGCGCTGACCGGCGTCGTCCGCCGCTTCGGCCCCGACCGCTACGACATGCGCGCCGCCGAAGCGGGGCCCTCGCAAGTCCGCGAGCTCGCCGCCGCCTTCAATGCGATGGCCGACCGCGTCGCCGACAATGAGCGGGCGATGCGCGGATTCATCGCTGATGTCTCGCACGAGTTGCGCACGCCGCTGACCTCGATTCGCGGCTTCGTCGAAGCGCTCCGCGACGGGACCGTGACCGATCCTGCGCGGCGCGACTCCTCGCTGGAGGTCATTCACGAGGAGACCCGCCGGATGCTGCGGATGATCGAGCAGCTCCTCGATCTTTCCCGTCTCGAAGCAGGCCAGTATCGGCTGGATCGGTCGACCATCGACTTGGCCGAGCTCTTCGCACACATCGAGGCCATCTTCGAGCCGCGAGCGCTCGAACAGGGAATCGAGCTGCGCACGAACATCGCCACCGGCTCACCGACGGTCGAGGCCGACTACGACCGTCTCGTCCAGGTGCTCAATAACCTCGTCGACAATGCGCTGCGGCACACGTCTGAGGGATCAGTCACGATTAGCGCCCAAGGGTCCGCCGACGGACTCGACTTGCGCGTGGTTGATACGGGTCAGGGCATCGCGCCCGACGACCTCGCGCACCTCTTCGACCGCTTCTGGCAGCCCGAATCTCGCAGCGGGCCGGGCGCCGGCCTCGGTCTGGCCATCTCCCGAGAGATCGTCCGAGCCCACGGGGGCCAGATCAGCGCCGAAAGCGAACTCGGAGCCGGCACCATCATCATCGTGCGGTTGCCGCTCCCATAGCAGGCTGCCGACAAACTGCCGGGGGCACGATCTCGTCATTCCAGGCTTTGCCTGGAATCTCGTTCCACTCCGCTGGCGCATCTAGTCGGGCGAGATTCCCGGCTGGGGCCGGGAATGACGAGATCGGACAAGGCCGTGGAACCCAGTCGTTTTTCAGCGCCCTGATAGGAGACCTACGCGTAGACCGTTCCGTCATATCCGCGCTGCACAGCGGCAGATTCGCCGTGCCGCCAACGGAGCCGCCGCGAAGGCGCGATCGTGACCGGACAGACCCTGCGATACGCTGCCAGCCATGGATCCCCAACAGCAATTGACTCTCCTCGCCGCCGCGATGACTCGCGATGCGCTGATCGAACACGGCGCGTCGGATGTGACGTTCGACCAGCCGTCGCCCGGGGCGCGCACGACCGGATTCAGCGCCAACGGAGCATCGGGAACAGTCGCCGCATGTTCCCTCTTCGATTTCGCCGGACTGCTGGGCGACGGTCAGACGCTCGCCCGCAAAGCGGCGTTCGAGGAGCGGCTGCACGCCTACGGCGCGCGCGATGTCGTCGTCTGGGTGCCGCCGGGTGCCGCGCTGCCCGACGATCCCGACCACACCGCCGGACTCGTCGCCGACGCCGCCCGCGAGCTTGAGGCCGGCGCTGCAGGCGAGGTCGCGTTCAAGGTCGATGTCGCAATCCGCAAGACGGGCTCGGACGGCTCGTACATGAGCGTCCTGGGCGGGCTTTCGCAGCACTGGGCCAAGTTCACCAACCAGGTCATGGGCGAGTACCAGCTCGATTCCTCCAACATCCACCGGCTGCCCGAGGACGAAGGCAAGATCACGCAGATGGTCGATTTCCTCGTCCTGGTCGCCAACGGCATCCGCAGCGACGGCAACAGCACCGTGGTCAAGGCCGAAGACACCTGGCGGATTCAGCGGCTCGAAGGAGTCGAGGAACCGATCGTCCTTTGCGCACCCCCGGCCTCGGTCGCCGATGGCCGCGCCGTGCGGCGCATGATGCGCCGCTCACTGCGCGAGGCCGAAGCGGCCATCGGCGCGGCCGACGGATTCCGCATCGCGGCCATGTTCACGCTGGCCAACAGCCTCGATCGCGAACTCGTCACCACCGCGCTGCGCGGAATCGATCCGCTGCTGCTGGCCGGCTGGGACTACATGCCGCTGCTCGTCGACGGCCAGACGCGATCCTTGCTCGAACCCGCTCCGCCGCTCGCCTGAACTTCCGTGAACAGGACTCCACATGACCACACCTGAAATGACCACCGTCGCCGCGATCTCGGACTGGTACGTTGATGCGCTCGCCGCGGCGAGCCCCAACCTGGCCACCTCGCTCGGCATTCCCGGCCGCGAGACCGAGCTGACCGACTACTCGCCCGACGGACATGAGGAACGGGCGGCGATCCGTCGCCAGGCGGAGTCGGCGCTGCGGCTGCTCAACGTGGAGACCGAGCGAGATCGCGTCGCGCGCGACGTGATGCTCGAGCGCTTCGCCTACGAATCGGAGCTGGAATCGCAGCAGGAGCACCTGCGCTCGCTGAACATCCTCGCCTCGCCGCTGCAGAACACGCGCCAGGTCTTCGATCTGATGCCCCGCGAGTCCGAGGAGGATCAGGCGCGCCTGGTCGAGCGGATGGGCGCGGTACCCGAAGCGCTCGAAGGCTATCGCGCGTCGCTGGCGGCCGGCATGGACCAGGGCATCGTGGTCGCGCAACGCCAGGTCCGAGGCGGCGTCGAGCAGTGCCGGGCGTGGTCGGGCCAGGGACCGAGCGGGTCCCCGCATGAAGCGGGGACTGGGAGATCATTCTTCGACAGGTTGTGCGATGACCTGGGGATCGACGGCGGGTCGCATGCTCGGGCTGCTGCAGAGGGTTATGCGGCCCTGGGCGACTGGTTGGAGTCGGTCTATCTGCCCAATGCCAATCCGCACGACCCGGTCGGTCGCGACCGATACCAGGCCGCATCCAGGGGATTCAACGGGATCGAGCTCGACCTCGACGAGACCTATCAGTGGGGCTGGGAGGAACTCTGGCGCATCCAGTCGGAGATGGCGCAGACCGCCGAGCGCATCTCTGCGGGCGCCTCGGTCGCCGAAGCAATCGAGATACTCGAGCGGGACGACGCTCGCGCAATCGAGGGCGAAGAGCCGTTCCGCGAGTGGATGCAGCAGACGCAGGACGAGACGATGCAGGCGCTGCTCGGCACGCACTTCGATATCGCGGAACCGGTGCAACGAATCGAGGCGATGATCGCGCCTCCAGGCGGGGCGCTGGCGATGTACTACACAGGACCGTCGGAGGACTTCTCGCGTCCCGGCCGGACCTGGTATCCAACCGGCGGCGAGACCCGATTCCCGCTCTGGCGCGAGCTGTCGATCTGCTACCACGAGGGCGTGCCCGGACATCACCTGCAGATCGGCACGACGCGCTATCTCGGCGATCAACTGACCCGCTACCAGCGCCTGCTGGCCGGCACCTCGGGCTACGTCGAGGGCTGGGCGCTCTACGCCGAGCGCCTCATGGCCGAACTGGGCTACCTGGAGGATCCCGCGTACTACATGGGACTCCTGAGCAGTCAGGCCATGCGAGCAGCGCGAATCGTCGTCGATATCGGGTTGCACCTGGAGTTGTCGATTCCCGACTCGGAGTCCTATCACCCGGGCGAGAACTGGCGGCCCGAGATTGCGCTGCCCTTCATGATCCAACGCTCGTTCTTCCCCGAGAAGATGCTCGCCAGCGAGGTTGATCGCTACCTGGGCTGGCCCGGACAGGCCATCTCCTACAAGGTCGGCGAACGAGAATGGCTCGCCGCGCGCGAGGCGGCCCGCGAGTCTCTGGGCGACGCCTTCGATCTCAAGAGCTTCCACAAGGCCGCCCTCAACCTGGGCCCCATGGGTCTGCAACAACTCCGAGACGAAATGTCGCGGCTTCGTGGATGAAGCTGATCGCGCTACCAGCCGGGTGGCTTGACTATCACTCCGTGTTCGTCCCTGAGTGAGTCGGGGAATGGCTGGTGCGCAGTGGCCCACGTCTCAATTGCCGATACCAGGACGCCGATTGAGCCAACTGAAAGCTCCGTTGCCGGCTGGGGTCATAGACCCCGACAATCTTGCCCAGACGATCTCGCACCATGGCAATCGGCACCTGGAGATCGGAATCGTTGGAAATGACGACAGCGAGTTCGTAGTCCTCTTCAAAGCCGTCCAGCAACAGGTACGACGCGAGGTTGACGTCGGAGCCCTTCTCCTCGGTCTCCAGAATCTCGACGGTGCGCGCCCCGGAGGGCGGCTCCGTGGCCAATGGACGTCGCTTGCGCTTGGACAGAAAGTGTCCGTGGTGAATGCTCAGATTGGGGATGGTCTGCAGCGCTCGGAGATACGCTTGCTGGCGCTGCGCCTGCGCCGGATCGCTAGGCCGGCTTCTCACGGGGGCCGTGAAATAGCGAATGCGGTTGACCTGGTGCCCAGGCAGCAGCGTGCGGCTTAACTGCCCGAGATTCAGCCAACGATCAGGCGTGTTGCGCAAGGCGCGATAGTAGAGATTGAAGCCGTCAATGTAGACGTTTGCGCGAATGAGATCATCTCGGAAATGGCTGAGGCTGCCTCGCGGCAGCCTCGCACCCTGCCGCCGAAGCGAGCAGGGGGTGTACCCCGAACGGTAGATCAGGCACATGCCGTCGTCAAGGCGCAAACGCAACGGCGCGATACGCTGACCGTATGCGACGCCTTCTGCTTGTCCTGCTCTTGGCCGCGATCGGTGCTGGGCTGCTTCTCTCCGCCTGCGGATCCGGCGAGGATGTGCAACCCACCGGGACTGAGATTTCGCCTCGCGAGGCCCGTCAGGCGACGGTCCTGCAGGAACAGGAGCGTGAGCCGCAGGAAACTGCGCAGCCAGTCGACCAACAGGCTAGGGACGGAGCGGCTCAAGCTGAATCTGCCGATCAGGGGCAGGAGCAACAAGCCATCAATCTGCCGCCCGACGAGATCGGCGAACACAAGGGCGTGCGCTCCCAACGCAACCTGCTCGGCGAGCCTGACGCGCCCGTGCTGATCGAGTACTACGGCGACTTCACTTGACCGTTCTGCCAGCGCTTCTCGGCTCAGGTTGAGCCGCAGATCATCGAAGCGTTCATCGCGACGGGCATCGCCCGCTACGAGTTCCGTCACATGCCGGTGCTGGGCGAGGACTCGGTGTACGCCGCCGTCGCCGTCGAGTGCGCGGCGAATCAGGGCGCCTTCTGGCCCTTCCACGATCGGTTCATGGCCGACGACGCCACGCTCTTCACCGAGCTTGGGCTCAACCGCCAGGCGACCTTCGAGGGGCTCGACCTCGAACGCTTCCGGTCCTGTGTCGAGAACGGCGACACGTTCCCCATCGTCTCCGCGTCCTACGAGGAAGGCGGACAGCGCGGCGTCCGGGCGACGCCGACGGTCTTCGTCAACGGCGAACGCGTCGATTCGGACTGGGAATCGATCAAAGCAGCGGTTGAAACGGCGTACGAGGCGAGCCGGTGAAGCGGTACGCTCGACTCATGCGAGACCTCCTGCGGCTGTCGGCGATTGCGGCGATTGTTGGAACGCTCGGACTGTTGCTCGGCGCTTGCGGATCGGGCGGTCAAGACGAGCGGCAGGCTCAGTCCGCCGACGAGACCGTTCGCAGCGAGCGCCAATACCGGCAAGCGTCGGTCCTGCAGCAACAGGATGCCGAACAGCCCGCGCAGATGAACCAGGCGGACCAGGTGGAGGTCGAGCAAGAGATCGCGATTCCATCCGAGATCGACTTTGGTCATCGCGAGGGTCTGCCCTTCACTCGAAACATCGTGGGCGACCCCGAAGCGCCGGTGCTGGTGATCGAGTATTCCGACTTCCAGTGACCAATCTGCAGAGATTTCGCGGCTCAGTTGGAGCCGCACATCATGGAAGAAGCGATTCGCACCGGACTGGCGCGCTACGAGTATCGGCACTTCATCATCTTCGGTGCGGCGTCGCAGTTCGGGGCCATGGCGACCGAATGCGCAGGCGACCAGGGAGCCTGGTGGGAGTTCCACGACGCGTACCTGCTTGAAGCTCGCGCCCGATCGTTCACGCGCGCCGGAGCGATAGAGCTCGCTCGCGACGAAGGACTCGACGTGGCGCTGTTCACCCGGTGCCTCGACAACGAAGAGCACCGCGATCGGATCCTGCGGATGCAGCAGCAAGGCATCGCCGACGGCGTCAGCGGCACACCGACCTTCCGCGTCAACGGACGGCCAGGGGCGCGTTCACTCAACGCGCTGCTCGATCAGATTCGGGCCGCCGCTGAACTTGCGGAGAATCAGGAGGGCGGATGATGCGCAGATTCGCAGCGATACTGCTGGTTGCCGCGTTGCTTGCGCTGGCAGTCGGGTGCTCGTCGGACGGCGACCAACCGCAGGCAACGCAACAGTCGTCAGCGGCGGTAGCTCAGTCGCAGCAGTCGGACCAGCAAGAGCAAGCGCCCGCGGCGTATCAAGCGGGCGAGAGCGAGTCGGAAGAGGAGCAGGCTGCGCAGCCAATCCAGGCAGAGCACGAGCAAACACAAGAGCAGGCGGCCGAGCAACCAGCGCAACAGCCCGAGGCGGCGCAACCGGAACAAGTCGAAACCGCCGCACGGGAAGAAACGCCCTCCCAGCAAGACCAACCGGTTGAATCGGAAGAGGCCGGCGATCAGGCGATGGTCGGTATGACTATTGAGTCGGGGCATCGCGCGGGCGTGTTCGCCAATCGCAATGTGCTGGGCAGTCCCGACGCGCCAATCGTGATCGCCGAGTACTCCGATTTCCTTTGACCGAACTGCCGGCGTTTCGCGGCTCAGGTTGAGCCGCGACTGGTGGACGAGCTGATCCGAACCGGTCAGGTGCGGTTCGAGTACTACCACATCCTCAACCACGGTCCGCCCTCCGTGTTTGCCGCCATGGCGACCGAATGCGGCGGCGACCAGGGCGCATGGTGGGACTTGCACGATCACTACATGACCACCAACGATTTCAGCCGCGACGGTGCGCTGGCGCTGGCGGCCTCGCTGGAGCTGGATACCGAGCAATTCGCCGAGTGCATCGACTCGGAACAGCACCTCGATCTCGTGATGGAGCAACACCGGGTATCGGTCGAGGCGGGAGTGCGCCGGACGCCAACGGTCCGCGTCAACGGCGAGGGCGCGGCCATCGTCGCGGATCCGCTGATCGAGCAGGTGCAGGCGCTCGCCGCCGAGCTCCAGGCCCAGGAAGATGACGGAGAAGGCTAGACATGAACCGACCTCGAATCCTCGTCGCATTGCCTGTTGCGCTGCTCGCTGCGCTGTTGTTGGGCGGCCTGCTCTCCGCCTGTAGCGGCGGGGAACAAGAGCCGCCGACCGCGTCGGAGGCCCGGCAATCCACTCAGCCGGCCGAGGAAACGCGACTGCAAATCATCCGCGGACGCGCCACGCTGGGCAATCCCGACGCGCCGATCCTGATCCAGGACTACTCCGATTTCCTTTGAGGCGGCTGCCGTCAATTCGCGACCCAGGTTGGGCCGCGCATCGAAGAAGAGCTGATCGCCACCGGACTCGCCCGGTTCGAGTACCGCCACATCATCAATCACGGCGTCAGCTCCGAAATGGCGGCGCTCGCCACCGAGTGCGCCGGCGACCAAGACCACTGGTGGGAGTTCCACGACCACTACTTCTCGCGACCCGGCCGTGAGGCCTACACACGCGACGGAGCCGTCGCCATCGCCGAAGACTTCGGCCTCGACACGGAGCAGTTCGGCCAGTGCATCGACAACCGGACCCACATCGACCGCATCTACGAACAACACGCCGACGCCGTCGCCAACGGTCGCAACAGCACCCCGACCATCGTTGTCAACGGCCGACGCGCCCCCAGCTCCGGCGACGCCCTGATCGAGCTGGTCAAGGAACTGGCCGAGTCGGGCTAGGTTCCAGTACCGATCCGAGACTCGCGCGAGAATCGGAGATCTTCGCTCCCTCTCCTTCTCCGTCTGGAGACCTGTGCGTAAATCGTGGGGCTTCTCTCCCTCTCCCTCTGGGAGAGGGCTGGGGTGAGGGTCCGGCCGCCATTCGTTACCTGGTCGTGGGACCTACCTGGGTCGCGGAGGGCCCTCACCCTAACCCTCTCCCTCTGGGAGAGGGGAGCGGAAAGCAGTTCGCACGCAGGTCTCCTCCGGCAAGACGTCCTCCGCCGGTCCACGATTTCCACAAGTCATCCACAATCCGGAGGGAAAACCGTGGATTCGCGAGCCTCAGACTTGCATAAACAGAACTGATATTCTCATAATGAACATCGCACTTGAGAACACACATGCTGATTGGGGATGGCGAATGGTAACCATGACTGCGACACCGCATGCGGATGCGGCCGAACCTGAAGTCGGACGAGTGCTCGCGCGAACGCTGGGAGAGGCCGACCTCAACCACATCCTTGGACAACTTGGCGGGGGTCGGGGCCGCACGCAGGGGGTATTGAGCCGCTTCTCGGCGCTGCACAACCGGATTCGCGATCGGGAGGCGCACCTCTACAACGCGCCCGAGGCGAACCCGCGGTTTCAATCGCCGCATCAGAGTGCAGAGCCTTGGCAGACGGACCTGCCCCGACGAACCTGGTCGCAACTGCGGCAACGGCTGACCGAGCATCCCTTGCGCGTCCACGTCGAACCGCCCGACAACTCGCCCACGGCGCGGCAAGCGGCGGACAATCTCGAACACGTGCTGGAGCAGGGCTTACGCCACGTCGAGGAGCGAACCCAGCTCTCGTTGCAGGCCGACCTCGGTTACGGCCAGGTCTGCCTCTGTTTCGGCGTGCTGCACTGGCAACAGGCGCAGCATCGGATGCCGGTGTTCCCGGCCAGGGAGCAACGCGGATCGAGGCCCGAGGACCACGAGGAGCGGCGCAGATTCCGCCGCGCGCGCTCGGAGGACGGACCGTCGCTTCCCTGGATCGAAACCGAGGAGAGCCGCCGCGACCGTGATCGTCAACGACAGGCTGCGGCGGGATTTCCCTGGGACATCGAGGTCATCCGCCCCGATCAGTTCGCCTTTGTCGAGGATCGCGGATCGGGCAACGGGCTTGGCCTGGCGGTCGTCTTGCGCGAGGTCGGGCTGTTCGAGTACCGCCGACAGCTCCGCGAACAGGACGGGCTCGAACTGCAGATGAAGGCGATCGCCGGCGAGCCATCGCTGAGCATCGCGCCGGCGGTCGATGCGCCCTTGCGCGAAGATCCGTCGGGCGCCGGTTGGGGCGAGCGCTTGCGTGTCGCCTCGGTCTGGACCCGCGACGAGTACTACGAGTTGGTCGCGCTCGATCGGGCCGCGTCCACCGCGCGCTCGCCGGACGACAAGCTGCGGCACGATTGGACGCTGATCAAGTCGCACACGCATCCATACGAGATGCCGCCCTTCGCGATCGCCGAAGCGGACACCAACGACCATCCCGACATGGTCCGTCGCTGGGAGCCGACCCTGGAGGGCATCTATCGGACCAAGCCGATGTACGACTTCGAGCGATCGCTGGGCCGCTTCCTGGCCGAACAGACGGCGACGCCGCTCTACTGGGTCCAACTCGCAGACGGCTCCTGGCAGACCGATGACGAGGGCAGCCGGATTGAACTGACGCCCGATGCCGCCGCGACCCTGGCGCTTCCCGCCGGATCGTCGCTGCATCGCGTGGAGTTCCGCGTCGACCCGGCCTTCGTCGAGTTCCTGCGCATGTCGCACGACGAGTTGCTCAACGCGGCGCCTGACTCGGGTGCGGTCGACCGCGGCGAAATCGGGCCCAACACCCAGCCGCACACGTTGAACCTGCTGCTGGGATCGCGCAACCTGCAGGTGCAGCAGCTCAAGCGAGCGCAAACGCAGGCCGTGCGGACCATGCTGCGCAACATGGCGCTCGTGATGTCGAAGCCGTTGGCCGAAGGCGGATTCGGCGCGCCTGTCTGGGTCTTCGCCAGGGGCGAGCGCGGCAGGATCCAGCGCCGCGAGACCGTCTGCGTCGAACCGGCGCAGATTCCCTCCTTGGATATCGACGTCTGGATCGATCCGTACTCGTCGGCACAGCGCATCGCAGTCCAGGAACATGGCCGCGCGAGACTCAACGATCCGCTCGATCCGCTGGACCAGCGAGCCTACCTGGAGCAGTACATCGGCGAGGAACATGCCGAGCAGGTGCTCTCCCGGCATCGGCAGTGGCGGATCGAACAAGCCCGATTCGCCCGCGAGCTGGCCGTGATTCAGGGCGACGATCCGCCAGACGTGAACGCGAGCAGTGCCGCTCAGGCGCCCGCATCCGATCGGTTTCGCGGCCAACTCACGCCGCTTGGCCGGTTAGCAGCCAGCGACGACGACCGAACCGTGAATCCGTAACGACACACACCAGGGAGCGGAGGCGCCCATGAACGAGGAACACGAGATTCGCTGCGGCAACCCCGACTGTCCAAGCCGCAAGCACGCCGAGCGCGGAGCCCTGGCCTGCCGAGTCGAAGAACACGCCAACCACGTGACGGTCGTCTGGAAGTGCCGGCGCTGCAAACAGGATCAACGCACGCCGCTGCCCAAGCGTTAGCGGTCGCTAGCCGGCCGCAAGCAGCTCGCCCGCCTCGATGACGTACGACGCGGCAAGTTGCGATGCGCTGAACGGCACGGCAGCCGTATCGGCGGTGGTCAGGATCACCTGGTCCATCGCCGACACCGCCTCGGCCGTCCGCTCGCGCCGCAACGGGTCGAGCTCGCTAAAGACATCGTCAAGCAACAGCACGGGAGCATCGCCATCATGGCTCAGGAGATAGTCGGCCTCCGCGAGTCGCATGCTCAACGCCGCTGCGCGTTGCTGAGCGCGAGAAGCGAAGTTCGCCGCGGGCCGGCCGTCGAGGTCGATCAACAGATCGTCTCGGTGAGGTCCAACGCTGGTCGACCCGCGCGCCAGGTCCCGACGCCGAGACTCCGCCAGCGAAGGTTCGTTGGCGGGCGTGTAGGTCAGCGCGAGCGACTCGGCCGGGTCATCGGGCGATCGCAGCTCCACGTGCCTCGCTTCCGCCCGCGCCGAGAGCGCAATCGCAGCATCGGAGCGGGCCTGCCAGATCGGCCTCGCCGCATCGGTCAGCAGATCGTCCCACTGGTCCAGCTCCGACTCCCGCGCGCGTCCGTCTGCGATCCGCTTCAGCAGAGCGTTGCGCTGGGTCAGCGCTCGTTGATAACGGCTGAGGTTGGCGGCATGCGACGACTCAAGCTGACCGACGGCCACGTCGAGAAATCGGCGTCGCAGCGCAGCCGCTCCGGTCAGCAGTTCGATGTCGAGCGTCGTGAACTGGACGGCGCGAATCGCGCCCAACGCATCGGAGGCGCGCCGCGCGACCCCGTTGACGCGAATGCGCTTCGATGTCAACGGCGCCTGGCTCCGCTGCCGCGCAGCGCTCACACGCGCGCCGTCGCGGGCAGCAAGCCCGATCTCGACTTCAACCGACTCGCCGCCGCGCAGCGCCGTTCCCGCCACCCGCATGACCTGAGGATCGGGCGCCGACCAGCGGATCAGCTCGCCTTCGGTCTGCGCGCGCGTCGAGCGCAGCGCCGCGAGCATGTACAGCGCCTCGACGAGATTCGATTTCCCTGCGGCATTCGCCCCGCTGACCAGCGAGACCCCCGGCGTCAGCTCAAGTTGCAGCTCAGTCCAGGAGCGGAAGTTGGAGAGTTGGACGCGTGTCAGGTACACACGTCGGAGTGTATGCGGGCGCTACAGCACCTCGGCGATCGCCACTGCCGCGGCGGCGATCGCAACATTGACGCCGGCCTGGAACACGATTGCTCGCCAGAAGAGCTTCCCCATTTCGCCCCGCGATTGGTCGAGATCACCCTTGGTGGCCAGTTCGGCCGTGCTGCGTTCCTGTGTCTGCACGATGGCGCGGGCCTGGGGCTCGGGGATTCCGCTTGCGACCAGCTCGTCGAAGGCCTGAAGGCTGCTGTATGCCATTGACAATCCGCCGGATGCGCCCGGCGCTGTGTCCATCGTCTCGGCTGATCAAACTGCCGGAGACTCCCACAACAGTTCGCGTTGCTGTATGATACGCGAAACCCGTACGCGGAACTCCCCGCCAACCTCTGGAGCGTTTTGATGGCCACGATTCAGCATGAGGTCCCAGGAATCAACCTTGACTGGCTCAACGTTGACACCGAACAGGGCATGGACATCGAGATGGGCCGCAAGGGCCTCCGTCTCGAGACGATCAACCAGATGACCTACGGCGTGGACGACCGCGACGAGGCGCGGATGCGGCAGTGGGCGCCTCGCGGCGCCGTCGCCGACGAGCGCTCGCCCTCGAGCAGCGTCCAGTACACCAACAAGGCCGATGTCTGGACCGAGTCCGCCATGCTCCTCTACGAAGAGGCGCTGCAGCGTCAGTGGTCCTCCGCTCGCGACATCCCGTGGGACACGATCGACGAGCTGCCCGCCGACCTTGAGCGCGCCATGTGCACGCTCTGCACCTTCCTGACCCAGGTCGAGTTCATCGCCGGCGACGTGCCGGGCCGCTACCTCGAACAGATTCACCCCGAGTTCTTCGAGTCGCAGCTCTTCCTCGGCACGCAGCTCATGGACGAGGCGCGTCACCTTGACGTGTTCCGCAAGCGCATTCTGATGAACGGCGGCGGTATGTCCGGCGCGGGCCTCGGCGCGGTGCAGTTGCTCAGCTCGGACGACTTCACCGAGATGACCGCGCTGCTCCACCTCGTCGGCGAAGGCTTCGTCCAGACCCTCTTCCGCATGGGCGAGCTGATCGCGCAGAACGAGGCCGAGAAGAAGATCTTCCGCCTTTCGGCGCAGGACGAGTCCCGCCACCTCGCGTTCGGCGTGACCCACCTCAAGTACACCGTCGAGACCGAGCCCTGGCGCAAGGAAGAACTGCACCACATCCTCGACATGCAGGAAGCGCTGCTGACCCAATCGCAGCAGACTTCGCTGACCACCAACCCGCTGACCGGCGAAGCACTGGCTATTCTCTCCGGCGGCGGCATCGAGCACCTCGACGAGGGCTACAACATGGTCATGCTGATGCGCAAGAAGCAGTTCGTCGAGTACGCCCACCGGCTCGAGGTGATCGGCCTCGACCGCTCCGACCGCTTCGCGCCCGAGGTGCGAGCGCTGCTGGGCGAAGACAACTAGTCCTTCGCACTCAGCGCACGAGACCACGATCCAACCGACAACGGCCGCGCAACCCGCGCGGTCGTTGTCGATCACCAGAGAACCGCAACAACACCTGGAGCACTCATGGAACTGTCGATGGCGACCAAGGCGCGAGCCAAGCGGGCCGGCTGGTCGGAAGAACTGATCGAGCGGATCGAGTCCTCGGCCGCGACCGACAAACAGATCGAGAACCTCGCTCGCGGCGAACTGCCCGAGCCGCGGATCAACGGCTGGCTCGACTTCCTCGAGAACAATCCCGACAACCCCTTCGCGGCCGCGCCGTTCAACATCTTCAACTCGCCTGCCGAGATCGGCGTCAAGGCGACTCCGGGTCCCGACGGTTTGCGACTGCGCGACGTCAACATCGGCAGCTACGGCGTGGTGCCCGACGAGTGGAATCTTCCCAACGATGCTCCGCGGGGGACCGTGTCGACCGGCCTGATCATGGCCGCCGGTTACTCGATCTTCGACAAAGCCGAGGTCTGGTCGGAGAACGCGGTCGACCTGTATGAAGACGCAATCAAGGATCGCTGGGCTCCGGCCACCGACCTGGATTGGGACAACGGCCTGGACGAGTTGCCCGAGGATCTCGAGCGCGCGTTCGACCAGATCTGCACGATCTACTCCAACAACGGACTTGTCGAGCAGAAGATCATCGGCCGCTGGCTCGAGGAAATCTCCTACGGCTTCCACGAAGTCAAGCTCTTCCTGGCCACCCAGGCCTACGACGCCGGACGCAAGGTGGAAGTCCTGCGCAAGCGGGCGCTCGCCAACGGGGGCGGTCTCGGACAGGCGCCGCTCGGTCAGATCTATCGCGGCTGGTACCAGGGACTGACGTTCACCGATTTCCTGATCGCGCTCAACGTGGTTTACAAGAGCTACGAGGTCACGCTGTTCGAGTCGGCGGCCGAGTGGGCTCACACCGACTTCGACCGCGATCTCTTCGAGCGCTTGGCCACCGACTCGCGCCGTCACCTCGACTACGGTCTGGGTCACCTGGAGTGGTACGTGCGCTACAAGCCCGAGGCCGAGCGGCGACTGGGTATCCAATTCGTACGCGCCGAGGCGGCCCTGGTCCAGGAGATGCGTCTCTCGACCAGCGAGCGTGAAGCGCTGATCGTGCTCTTCGCGGGCGGTGTCGAAAACTTGCAGGCCGGCGTCGACAAGCTCAAGACCCTGCGTCAGCGTCAGCACGACGCGTACCTTGAGCACCTCGCCTCGATCAACTTCGATCGGCCCACGGTTCACCCCGGTCTGGCCGGCCAGATCGTCGATCCGCTGGAGGGCGGAGTCGTCGCCACGCGAGCTGTCGCGCAGAACTAGCACCGACCTGGCACTAACTTGGCCCGCGCTTCGGTAGTCACATGGCCTTAGTCAAGCGTTGCTGAAAGAGCGAGCGGATGGCGCAGATCCCGCTCCCCGAAGGTCGAACCGTTGATCGCATGACGCTGGTCAAAGCGCTCATCCGAGGCAAGTTCGACGAGGAAGCCGCCGAAGAGACGGCCAATGTCGTCACGACGATGGTCAACGAAGCAACGCAGGGGCACGCCACAAACGAGGCGCTGGCCGGTGCCGAAGCACGGCTCAAGGACCACTTGGCCGCAACGATCGCCCAGTCGGAAGCCCGGTTGATGCGTTGGACGATCACCGTTGGCGCATTTGTGATCGCCGCGATCACGATCATGTACAAGGTGCTGTAAGCGACGCGGATGTGGGTCGAGCGGCGTTAGCCGCCCAGGACTGCCGCTGTTGGGTTGGGACAGAGGACTCTCAGAGCGCCGGGCTCGACATCGACGGCATATGCCGTCGGCGGTCCAGGATCTCCGTCGATCTGCGTCGGCAGTGGATCCTGCAGGTAGGCGACCTCGAGTCGGCGGAAGCGCAGATTGGTGACTCCCGGACCGTTCGGCAACCAGTTATGTCGCGCAAGCGGCGATAGCGCGAGCGCGCGCCAGGGCGCACCCTCGACCATCAGCACGTCGAGCTGGCCGTCAACCACCGTGGCCCGGGGATTGACCTCCAACCACGTGCCCAACATCCGCGTGTTGCCGACGGTGAGCAGTCCAATCTCGGTCTCAACGTACGGCTGACCGTCAATGCTCACCGCAACCGGCCAGGCCTTGCGTCCGATCGCTTCCTGCACCGCCGAGAGCAAGTAAGCCGGTTCGCCCAGCATCCGCTTGATCCGGGTGCGGCGCTGACTGCCGACGATGCCGCTCACGGCAGCCGCGTCCAGGCCCCAGCTCGCCATGAGCAGGAATCGCTTCGAACTGAGCGATCCATCCGGCTCTGTCGCCCAGACCTTGCCGGTGTCGATCCACATCGACTGGCCCATCGATCCATCCAGCGCGCCTAGCTGGGCTGATATCGCGGCCATCGGCGTCGAGGGCAGGTGCGTTTCGTAGGCCCACACGTTGGCCGTGCCCATCGGTACCGCGCCGAGCGCAGTTTCCGAACCGACTGGGAGTCCTTGCAGGATCGCCGACAACGTTCCGTCACCGCCGCAGCCGAAGATCGCGGCGGCGCCGGACTCGTGAGCGCGCCTGGCGGTCTCGGTTGCCTCCTCGGGCGACTGCGCCGCCACGACGTTGGCGGTGCGTCCCGCCTGCTCGCAGGCCGCATGGCAGATGGCATTCAGCGTTCGCGCCTGTAGCGCCTGACCGGCATTGGGATTGAGGACGAAGACGATGTCTTGATGGGACGGATGCATCTATGCAAGATACGTTCAATCGCCCCTATGAGGCACGGCGTTCGAGCGCCGCACACGTTGGATAGTCGGAAGCGTCGTCTAAGCTGACTTCGATTGGAGGTCTATATGGCTGAGAAGGGGCTGGGTTGGGTCCGTTTGGACCACTTCGCGATTGCGGCGGAGGACCCGAAGGCGTCGGCGAAGTTCTGGGGCAAGCTGTTCGGCATGGACCTCGACCATTGGACCGTCTCGAATGAGGGCGGATTCCGCGTTGCGCAGTTCCACCTGCCCAAGCGGCAGGCCGGCGTCGAGATCATCGGACCATTCGACGAGTCGTCGTTCGTGCAGAAGTTCATCGACGAGCGCGGACCCGGGATGCACCACATCACGGTCGAAGTCGAAGACGCCGACGCCGCCCACGCGTTCGTTCGAGAGGATATGGGCATTGAGCCAATCAGCGAGCCCTACAACGACTTCGAGTGGAGTCAGTTCTTTATTCATCCTCGCGACACCGGCGGCGTGCTGGTTCAGATCTACTCCTGGCTGCCCGGCCGGCGCCCGGCCGACTGGCCCGACTGAGCGAACGACCCGCACATGTCGACTTCCGCAACATCAAGCATCCCCGAGCCGGCCTACCGCGACGGCGAGTTCGTTCCCACGCGGGACGTTCCCTTCTCATCGGAGCTGGACGAGCTGATCGCCGAGATCCGGGCCGGTAACGCCCCGAATATCGGTCGGTTCTGCGGCTATTGCTGCGCTCCAATCGGCGAGTTGGAGTCCTGCGCAGTCTGTGGAGAGACGACGGAGCGCACTCCGGCCGTCGACAAGATTGACCGCGATCTCGCCCAGATTTACCAGGCCAAACGCAAGCGCGAGGGTCTGTACGTCCACCTCGCCGCCTGGACCGGCATCCTGCTGGCGACAGGCTTGTCGATTCTGATGATTCTCTTCCTGCCCGGCTGGACGAAGGTCTTCGCGATCATCTTCCTGGTGCTCGGCGGGTACTTTGCCGGCGTCTTCTTCGGCAACGTCCTGATCCAGGGCTACGCCTACCGAGCCGGACTAAAGATGTTCGCCAGACGCTGGGCCGAGTGGCGGGCGGGAGCCGGACGATCTGTGTAGGTCCGTCCCTCGAGGGTCAGCGGGCGGCCGACTCCAACAACTGGCGCGCCATCAGCGCCGCGGGGGACACAACTTCGGTGGCTCCCGCGCTGCGCATCAGATCTTCGTTGTCGGGCTGGTTCGCGCGAGCGATCACGTACAGATCAGGCGCGATCTGGCGCGCTCGCAACGTCACCACCAGGTTGGCGGAGTCGGAACCGGTCATCACGTACATCTTGGCGGCCCGCTCGGTACCGGCGGCGAGCAGGGCTGAAACGAGTTCGGCGTCGTCCTGCAGCACCGTCCATTCGCGTTCGCGCGCCTTCTGAGCGGCGGCCGGATCGCGCTCCACAATCACCAACTGCTCACCGCTCGCGGTCAACAGTTCTGCGGTGATCGTGCCCATCCTCCCGGCGCCAACGAAAATGGTGTGTCCGGACAACCGGTCAATCATCCGCCGCCTCCTGCGGCCCATGATATCCCGATAGACATCGCCCTCGAAGATCAGCGCCGCGATCAATCCGATCAGGTACAACGCGATGCCGACGCCGAAGATCATCAGGAACATGGTGAAGGCGCGCGCCTCGCGACTGAGCGGATGCACCTCCTGGAATCCGACGGTCGTCAGCGTCAGCAGCGTCTGGTAGAGCGCGTCAAAGGGCGAGAAGTCCTCGATCAACCAATAGCCGACTACGCCGACGGCGCAGGTCGCGATGATACTGGCGAATGCCCAAAGCAACCGATGGAGCGCCTCATCCGGCGCAAGCGGATTGATAAACAGAATCAGCCGCCAGAAGAGGTTGAAGGGAATGGCGGCCAGTTGGCGAACGAACTGCGACCAGCGGTTCACCGTGCCTGCTCCGTTGCGCCGAGGTCGTATCAGGCCGTAGCACGTGTCGAATCAGGACCGCGACAGCGTCTTGCGGCGATGGGTGACGAAGTCATGCAGGACGTACTCGCCCAGTTCGTCCGGCTGGCTGTAGAAGACGCGACCGCCGTTAATCCGCGCTACTCGGTCGACGAACTCCTTCAGGTAGTAACTGCGGTCGAGCATGAAGACATTGATCACAATGTCCTTCTTCGTGCATTGCCGCACTTCCTTGAGCGTTTCCCGGATCGTGATTGGCGACGGTGGATAGGCGAAGTATGAGCGTCCCTGCTCCAGATGCGCCGTCGGCTCGCCGTCGGTGATCATGATGATCTGTCGGGTTCCAACCTTGTGCTTGGCCAACAGTTGCTGCGCGATCAGCAGCGCATGATGCATGTTGGTGCCCAGGACCGTCTCGTCCCATCGCACGTAGGGAAGCTGGTCCGCCTTGAGCTCGCGAGCATAGGCGCTAAACCCGATCAAGTAGAGCGAGTCGCGCGGGTACTGCATCCGGATCAGATTGTTCAAGGCCATCGCGACCTTCTTGGCCGCCTGGAACGATCCACGCAGCGCCATTGACCAAGAGAGGTCGAGCATCACCACCGTCGCGGTCTGCGTCAGCGTCTCCGAGCGGTACACCTCGAAGTCGTCGGGGGTCAGATTGACCGGAAGCTGAGGCCCGCTCTCGGGAGCGGTGCGCAGGATGGCGTTGGAGATCGTCTCCTTGAGATTGAGATGGAAGGGGTCGCCGAACTCGTACAGCTTGCTGTCGTCGGCCCGATCGCCGTAGCGTCCGGTTTCCGGCACGTTGTGCTTGCCGAAGTTCTGACGCTTGAGGTTGGCGTAGATCTCCGCCAGCGCCTTCTCGCCGATGCGCCGATTACCTCGCGGGGTCAACTCGTATGAGTTGCCCTTCTTCTCCAGGTAGCCGGCTTCCTCCAGCAGCTCGAGCAGTTGCTTGAGCTGCTCCAGAATCTCCCGCGCGTCTTCGCCCATCAGCTCCTCGAGTTGATCCGGATCGATGTCGTCGATGTTCCCGCCGTACTGGACCCGCTCCAGCGCGCGCTCAAGCTCGTCGAGCTGCTGCATGTCGCCCATCAGCGACATCGCCGCCTGCAAGTCCAGCTCTTCCTGTCCCCGGAAGGGGTACTGGTTGAGCAGGTCGCGCATCGGGTAGAGCGCTTCCAGGTTCTGGGCGAGCTGCGACATCTCCTGCTGCATACCCATGTCGCCCATGAGTTGCTGCATCATGTCGTTGAGCTGCTGGCGCATCTCGCCCGGCAGCGACGACATCAGATTCTGCATCTGCGCCGCCTGGCGCTGCATCTGCTCGACCAGTTCATCCAGCGACTGCGGCGGATCGTCGCCGAACATGTCGCCCCACTTATCCATGAACTCGTCGAAGCGAGGGTCCTCGCCGCGACGCTGGCGTTCCAGCATCTCGTTGAGGTCACTCATCATCTCGCGCATCTGATCCATGTCCTCGGGGGACATGTCCGACATCATCTGGCTCATGTCGTTGAAGAAGCGATCCATCATCGCCTGCTTCAACTGCTCGACCAGTTCCTCGTACTTCTGCCTCGCTTCGTCGTTCTCGAAGTCGTACTCCTGCAGGTCCTTCATCTGACCGGCGGCGTCCTCGGGAAGCTGCTCAAGCTGATCCTGTTTGCGTTCCAGCCGCTGGCGGAGCGCTTCAACCAGCCGCTCCATCTCTTCCTCGGTCAACCCCGTGTCCTGTTGCTGACTGCCCTGTTGCTGACCGTCTTGCTGCTGATCGGCCTGCTGCGTTGCCGCCTGTTGACCCTGCTGACTCGGATCGCCGGGCGCCTGCTCACCGTCAGGCTGTTGCGGCTGCGGACGCGGACCCACTTCGTCGAGCCGATCGTCCAGCGTGTCTCGCTCCATGTCGAGGATCTCTTCGAGCTGTCGCTGGATGTCGTCGAAGACCGAGGACAGATCGAACCGCTCAAGCTGCTGTCGTCGCTGTTGCCGCAACTGTTGGAGCAGATCGCGGAGGCCATCGGTGCGGTCGCCGTCGGGCGTGCGAATCCCGCGCTGGAGCATGTTGCGCAACGCCTGCTGGAGGTCCCCGAAGGAGAGCAAGTCGTCGGACAACGACTGCAACACCTCATCGGCGTCGAGCGCGGGGACATCCTGCGTGCCGTCCCACTGCGTGTATCGGAATCGAGTGGGCATGGACACATCCTTCAAGTCAGACGTCCGCCGTCGCGGTCAGTTTGGCCAAGTGTATCGCCCACCGACCGGACACCCGGGCGCGCGTCGCTGTGGCAACCCCTCTGGAGACCAACGCGTAAATCGTGGGGCTTCAATGCGATGGCGCACTCCTCCCAGTCCCCGACTTGTTCGGGGACCCGCTCCCGTTCGGCACTACCGGGGATCTACCAGGTACGAGACGGGGAGCCGAGCGGGTCCCCGAACAAGTCGGGGACTGGACCGGGTCGGTTCACGCGCAGGTCTCCTCTGGGAGAAGCCTGCCCCCGCGAAGGCGGGGGAGGGCTGGGGTGAGGGTCCGGCGGATTGTCGCAGGGGCCCTCGCCCTAACCCTCTCCCTCGGGGAGAGGGGATGGAAAGGGGATCACGCGATAGCCCCGAGTGGTCAACGGATCCAGGTGACGCCTATGCCCGATAGAAGACGTTGCCGCCGACTACGTCCTTGTTCAGGCGCTTGTTGAGGTGCAGACCCTCGAACAGGAACTCCACCGCTGCCGCGATCGAGGCGGCGTCTTCGCCGACGTTGAGCGGCTGCAGCGCTTCGTCGAGACCTTCGATCCGGCCGACGATCGAGGCGTAGTCGCCCGCCTTCAGCGCCTCGCCGACCTCGACTGCGATGCCCGACTTGAACTCCGCGATCACCGGTTCCAGCGCGCCCAGGTCGAAGTAGCGTCCGAAGACGACCGCGATCGCTCCCGCGATCAGTTTCTCGATCACCTTTTCGTCCGCGCCCTCGTCGACCGTCTCCAGCTCCATCTTGCCCTGCAAGGCCGGCGCGAGATGCCAGAGGTCGCAGATGCGCGGCGCAACCTGCTCTTCGCCGGCCAGGATGGCGCGACGCATCGCGTTCGCGGTCAGCGTTTCGTATCCGGCGATCGAAGCTCGGACCGAGACGCCCGACCGCTGGGCCACGTCGGGACTGCGACGCGCCAGGCGCACGATCTCGGCCACGATCTCGGCCATGTAGTCGGGCGTGTTCAGGTTGCGTCCCGGAGCCGACATCGGCACCGACTCCTGCGAGACGATCTCCAGCTCGGTTTCCAGTTCCGACGGGTAATGCGTCCGAATCTGCGCACCGTAGCGGTCCTTGAGCGGCGTGATGATTCGACCGCGATTGGTGTAATCCTCAGGGTTGGCCGAAGCGACGATCAGCACGTCCAGCGGCAGCCGCACGCGGAAGCCGCGAATCTGAACGTCGCGCTCTTCCATGATGTTGAGCAGGCCCACCTGGATGCGTTCGGCCAGGTCGGGCAGCTCGTTGATGCAGAAGATGCCGCGATTCGTCCGCGGAATCAGACCGAAGTGGATCGTCATCTCGTCCGAGAGATAGCGACCCTCGGCCACCTTGATCGGGTCGACCTCGCCGATCAGGTCGGCGATCGTGATGTCAGGCGTGGCGAGCTTTTCGCCGTAGCGGTCGCCGCGAGGCACCCATCGGATTGGCGCGTCGTCGCCCAGTTCTTCGATCTTCTGCTTGCCCTCGAGCGAAATCGGCTCAAGCGGCTCCTCGAAAATCTCGACCCCTTCAAGCGCGGGAATCTCATCGTCGAGCAGACTGGTCAGCGCGCGGATCATGCGGCTCTTGGCCTGTCCGCGCTCGCCCAGGAAGATCACATCCTGCTCGGCCAGCAGCGCGTTTTCGAGCGCTGGCACGACCGTGTCCTCATAACCGTGAATCTCGGGAAACAGCGGTTCGCCCGACTCCAGCCTGGCGATCAGGTTGTCGCGAATCTCTTCTCTGACCGTTCGAGGCCGGTAGCCCGACTGCTTCAGCTCTCCAACAGTGGCCGCCCTCTCGCTCGTCGGTGTGCTCACATCGTCTCCTGTTCATCGCCGCCCGAGTCCGGGTCATCCTCACTCGAACGAGACAGCGCCACATCACTGCGGACCTGCTGGTGTGAGCGCCGGGCATCGTCCAATGCCCGCAGCGCTTCATCACGCACGAAGCGTGGGAGCGGTCGCGTCCGGCCGCCGAATCTGAGTGTAGCGCGTAGCCCGGATTCCAATCGCCCGATCAGATAGGACGCAACCCCTGTCGCAGCCAGCGCGGCCAGCGCCGCGTCTGCCGCATCTGGCGAGACTGCGGCCAGCAGCGTCCCCGATCCCAGCAATCCCAACGGGTCCAGATCACGCGATTCGCACTCCTCCAGCGTCTGCGGCAACCAGAGGATGTCGTCGGCGAACAGCTCGACTCCCAGCGCTGCCGCTTCCGCCAGCTCGAGCGACGCAGTGGCAATCCCGCCTTCGGTCACATCGTGCATCGCGTGGATGCCGTCGATCGATCTCAGCGCGCGCCCGGCGACGGCGATGCTGATGCCCGGGTCGTCCAGCAACTCCGGATGGCCCAGGATCGCGGTACCCTCGACCGCCGCTCGGCCCGCCCGGATGACCAGATCTCCATTTTCGGCCCCGCCGGAGCGGACAATGTCCGCAATGGGAGCGCTGCCGATCATCGTGCTCGATACGACCGTCCGGGTCACCGCATCCGTGACCTCCGTGTGGCCGCCGACCAGCTCGATGCCGGCCTCTTCGCAGGCCTCTCGCAGATTGACGAGTAAGGACTCAAGCTCCACCGCCTCCAAGCCCACGGGCGCCAGAATCGTGGTCAGCATCCAGCGCGGCTCCGCGCCGACGGCGAAGATGTCGTTCGCATTGACCGTGACCGCGAGGCGACCGGCGTCGGCATCGACAAACGTGATCGGATCGGCAGTCGCGACCAACGCTTCGTCGCCCCACCGCACGATGGCGGCATCCATGCCGACTCCCGGCCCTTGGATAAGATCGGCGCCGGAGAGATCGCCAAGCGCGGCCGCCAGCATCTCCGGCGGCGCTTTGCCTGGTCCGAGCGGTTTGGATTGTAGATGCACGATGTCCTACCGCAGCGACGAACTGTTAGTTCGTTGGTCAGGGTTTCTGGAACCAGACTTGCATATAGTGACGATATGAACGCGACGCTCACTGAGCACGTAGGCGGTATGGCCTGGTCGGAGGACCCGCTGGGCGTCGAGTTGAACGCTTTGCGTATCGACTTCGAGGGCGCGTCGCCGCATTCGGTCTCGCTCCCGCGTCGCGGACCGATCAGGCTCTCCGAACATGCCGAGGCCGATGCGCTCAGCGCCGTTCGCGACGATCTGCTGGAGACTGAACGCTCGCTGGGCGGACCTTCGGTCCTGCGCTGGCGAGCAGACGGCCTCGGCGGCGCCGTGACGAGCGAGGCTCGGCTGATCGATGAGCCGCTGCCCTGGGGCGGAGGCCCCGGTCGCGGTTTGCCGGAGACTCCGCACCGCCTCGACCGATGGTCACGGGCGAACGCGGGCGAGGTGATTCCCAACGTGATCACGCCGCTGAGCTGGTCGGTGATCGCCGACTCGCTCGATCGAGGAATGCACGGTCCCTGGGGCGATTGGACCGAGGGCCGCCGCTTCGTAGCGATGTACGACGGCTACGTCTACTTCAACCTCGGCCTGATGCTGGAGATCATCCAGGAGCGGTTCGGGCTGACCGGCGCGCACTTCCTTGAAGCAGTGGGCGGACCCGAGGCGGCCGCCGTCAAGCAGAACGGCGACACGAACCGGGCCACGCGGATTCGTTGGACGAGGCTGCTGCGTCAAATCCCCTGGCTGATCGGCTGGTTGCGCGATCAGGACACCCTGCCCAAACGCTGGCCGGTCGAACGAGCCACGGCCGAAGCCGAACGCGACCGGCTCAAGGCGCTCGATGTTTCGCAACTCTCAGACCGCGAAATCCTGCGCGAGCTGACCCAGTCGGCGGCCGAGAGCGAACGCCAGGTCATCTTCCTGATGCGCGCCCAGAGCGCCGTCTACGCCGCCGCCCAGGGTCTGCTCTGGGCCATCGACCGCTGGCTGGGCATGAACCAACGCAACATCGTCCTCTCCCTCCTGCAGGGCGTGCCGGGAATCCGCACCCAGGAAGGCAATCTCGCCCTGAGGCAGATCGCCGAACGAGCCTCGCGAGAGTCCGATGCTGTCGATTTCGTCCGCAGTCATGAAGCCGACCAGATTTGGCCCGCAATCCACTCGCCCGATCTGCCGGCATCGTTGCTCTGGCTGAGACAGGACCTCGACGGCTTCATCGACGAGTACGGCCATCGAGCGGCGGGCGAACTGGAGATTGCCGAGCCGCGCTGGGTCGAGCAACCCGAACTGATCCTGGACACCTTCCGCGATTATGTGCTGCATCCGGGCGAGTTGGGCGTCTCCGAATCGATTGAACGCCAGCGCCGGACCCGGCTAGATGCCGAGCGGCAGATCAAGGATCAGCTTTATCGCAACGTCCTCGGCTACTTCCGCTGGCCGCTGTTCCGCGCGCAGATCTATCAGGCCCGCAGGCTGCAACCGCTGCGCGAAAATCCCAAGTTCACGTTGTTGGAGCTCTCCCAGCAACAACGGATGCTGTGGAAAGAACTCACGGCGCGCTGGATCGACGCCGGGCTCATCAGCGACGAGGAGGACATCTACTATCTCCTCTTCGAAGAACTGGCGACCCTGGCCCGCCGTTCGAGCGACCCAATGGTCGGAGCCAGAATGCGCAGCCGCATCCGACGCCGTCGCGCGCAGTACGCCGAGTGGAAGAACATTGCCGCGCCGCCGCTGCGGGATCGCCACGGAGACGTGATCGGCGTCAGCAGCGTCAGCGTCGACGCAGTGGTCTCCCACGTCTCTGCGGACCAAACATCTGAGGCCGATGCCGAGCATGACATCGAACTCCCCATCACGCTGCGAGGCATCGCCGCCGCTGCCGGAATCGCCGAAGGTCTGGCCCATGTCGCCGATTCCCCGGCGGTTGGACGAGAAATCAAGTCGGGACAGATCCTCGTCGCCCGCTTCACCGACCCGGGTTGGACGCCAATCTTCCCTATTGCCGCAGCGGTCGTGACCGAGATCGGCGGCGTCCTCAGTCACGGCGCCATCGTCGCCCGAGAGTTCGGCATCCCCGCAGTCGTCAATGTCCAGCGGGCCACCCAAACCATCCGCAGCGGAGACCTCCTCCGCATCGACGGCTCCAACGGCCAGGTCACCATCCTCGAACGCGGCTGATGAGCTGAGAAAATCTCCTCTCGCGGAGACCTTCGCGTGAGTCGACAGGACTAACTCCCTCTCCCTCTTGGAGACGTGCGCGCAAACCCATTCCGATCCCCTCTCCCCGAGGGAGAGGGTTAGGGTGAGGGCCCTCCGTAGCACCGAGAGTCGCTATGACCAGATAGAGGACGCCCGCCGGACCCTCACCCCAGCCCTCTCCCAGAGGGAGAGGGAGTAAAGCCCCACGATGTACGCGCGCGTCTCCACTAAGGCGGGCCCAGCGTCCCCTCGCGAGTTGCCCGGAGCCAGAAGACTGGAAACTCCCAGCGGCCCGGATCCCAGGCGCGACTCACTCGCGGCCATACAAGTTCCCAGCGCTCGCCATCCCACTGCCAGAGCGATCCAATCAGTCCCGGTGTCGCAGCTTCGAGGCGCTCCAGCGTGTCGAGGGCATCCACGCGACCGCCGAGCCAGGCGACGTTGTTGAAACCGGCGTTGAGGTCGAGCGAGTCCGGCATAGCGAGGTCGCCGCCGGACGGAACGAAGAAGTCCCGCGGGGGCCGGCCGGAGAGCGTCACACGGAGCACATCACCGGTCCGCACGTTCGAGAGCGTCCCGCCAATGGTCGACGGAACCTTTGGCGACCAGCCTTGCCAGCGACCCTGCGCTGCGTCCCAACGCCAGACCGACTCGATCCAGCGTTCAAGCTCGGTGAAGGCCTCGGCGATCGTCATGTCGGGACCAGTCCACGCGAACTGGACCACGCCCGCCTTGAGCCGGACACGCTGCGATGGCAGGAAGACATTGGAAAACTCCGATGTCGCTCCCGCTCCCGTGACCGCCAGCGCACGGATCGGTGCAGACGGCACGACCGAGGTGTTGGCCGTCCACTCGCCGCGGCGATCCGTCCGTTGACTGCGAGCGGTGCGATTCCAGCGGGAGTCTCGCCAGACGTAAATCTCCACGTACGAACCCGGCGTCGCGGTACCCCGAATCGTCGAGTTGAAAATGCCGGTTCCCCTGATGTCCACGTCGTGTCCGCTGATCTCCGGCCGATTCAGCATCTCGTTCGGTCCACGATCCCGGTCGCGGGGGTCGTTCTCGCTCATGCCGTCCGCGCCCAGGTCGATGTCGATACCGTTCCAGCCGAACTGGTTCAGGGTCAAGTTGTTGTCCTGCGAATCCGCGCCGACGACAGAGATCGCAGCCTCGGAAATCTCGGCGATGTGGTTGTGTTGCACGCGCGACCGCTCGACACCGTCTTCAAGCCGGATGCCCCAACGCATCTCCGCGTCGCTGTCGAACGTGACGCGATCCGCTGCACCTGCGCCAACGGCGTTCGAACGCACGCTGATCTCCTCGGTGTTGGCAACACGGATGCCGTACTCCGCGCCACACACGTCGTTGCCGAAGTGCTGATCGCCGCCAATGCTGATCTCCGCCCCGCCGCGCACATCGATTGCCGCCTCGGTCGGACCGCTTCTCGCTCCGGCGACGACGTTCCGACTCAGGCTGACTCGTGAAGTGCCCTCGCCGTCTACCACGATGCCGAAGTCGCCGGCCGCGACATAGTTGTTGACGACGCGTATGGCCGCCGCACCGGCAATCACCGAGATGCCTCGCTCGCGGTTGGGCATGATCGCCGCACGGGGTAGGTCTGCAATGTCCATCGTCGATTGTCCTCGAGGCGGAGCGATACCGATCCAGTTGGACTGCACCCATACCTCGCGAGCGCCCTGCTCGACGGCGACCCCCACACGATTGGCGACAATGATGTTCGCTTCCGAAGCGCCAATCCTCGCTCCCGACAACCCGGGTCCCATGAACACCCCGACATCGTTCGGCGCCGCCCTGCCGTCGCGCCGCAGGCCGATGCGATTGCCGTCCACGCTGATCGGATGCCGGGTCTCCCGCAACTCGATACCGGCGACCCTGCTATTGCCAATCGTGTTACGGCGAATCGTGGCCTGCGCGGCATCGACAATCAGGATGCCGTCGTCGTTCGGCGCGGCGCTGCCATCGGCCGCGATGCCGATCACGTTGTCTTCGATCACGACGCCGCTACTGCCCTCTCCGCCGACAACGATTCCGTGACCGGTGCGTCGGGCGGCGCTGTTGCCCCCGATGCGGTTGTCCGATACCTGCGCTCGGGCGGCGCCGGCCAGGACGGCCACGCCGCTCAACAGGTTGGGCGCGGCGTCGCCGTTGGCCCGGAGGCCGATCCAGTTGCCGACGATGCTCACGCCGGTCGCGTCAGGGCCGATCACGCCGATCCCGTAGCGCTCGAATCCGACGATGCCCAGACCCCGCACTGTCCCGGCGGAGCCCAGCATCTCCAGCCCCGCCGCGTCGCCGGCGTTCGACCCGTCGATCCACACGCGAGGTGGATCATCAGCGGAGTGATCTCCGTCCGATCCCACAATTGATATGCCCTCGCCCTCAAGCGCAGGCAATGCCGATCGCGGACGGATCGTCATCGCCGACGCGAAGCGAATGATGTCATCCTGGGCCGACGCGTTCGCGCCCTCGATCGCCCAGCGCAGCGTGCCGACCCCGTTGTCGGCGTCCGAGCTGACCAACCACTCCTGCGTGGTCTGGGCCAACGATCGACCGCCGCCCAGGATCAGTCCGGCGATCAGGACGCCGAGCGCAGCAACCATGGCCGTGCGGAGATTCACAGATTCACTCTAAGACGGGCTCGGGATATCGGGTGGCGCCCTCGGCGGCGATTGGGCCGCCAGCGGCGTTAGCGGCGCTCGACGTTGGACAGCAACGCAGCGGAATGCAGGACCAGAAGAAAACGGTCGCCGGTTTCAAGCGTGAAGTCGACCGCGCCGGGCACGCCGGCGGTGAACCAGGCCTGCCATCGGCCGTCCTCGGTCCGCCGCCAGGCCGCCGACACGACGTGCTTGATCTGGTCGACGACGATACTGACCGGCAAGTCGGGTCCCTGCCAGACGAGACTGTTCCAGCTTGCCCGCAAGGGCACGCCGTCACCGATCAGGTCAGCGATTAGACCGCGATTGTTCACCTGCGCCTTCGCAACCAACCATGCTTGCGCCCATGTCGACTCGATCTGCGGCGCGGCGTCATCATGCGCCAGGCTGAATGTCGCGACCGCGATGCCATCGCTCGTGGCCCCCTCAACCGGATCGACATGCGCCGGCGCTTCCGAAACCAGCGGTCGCCAGCGCACCAGGTACTCGCCGGCCACGGGTTGACCAAGTTCGTCGACCACCTCGGCCGTCACCCGATAGCGCGTCAGCGCTGCGAACTCTTCGACCAGCGGTTCGCCGACATCGGTCAACGTCTCCTCCGCGGTGAGATACAGCGCCGTCGGTGGGCCCGTCACGCGGATCTCCAACTCGTCGCTCAGCATCAGATCGCCCGATGTCCAGGTTGCGGTCAGCTTGCGCACGCCCAGCCGGGCATTGCCGGCATCGAGATGCACGCGAGCCCTTCCCGCGTCGTCGGTGATCAACGACTCGCCGTCGCCGTCGGACGACACGACCAGCCCGCCCTCGGGCAGGAACCGGACGCGCCGGTTGGGCACGCCTTGCCTGCGCTCGTCGAGCAGCAGTACCTGGAGCGATCCTGCGTCGCCGACCGTCCCCCGTTCGATTGCGCTGCCGGCTACCGGCACGATGCGCAACGTCGTGGGCGCACCGTAGAACCGAAACCGCGAGGTCAGCGACGCCGTGCCGCTCCTGGCCTGGATCCGGACATCTCCGGGACTCGACGACAGCGAGACGCTCGCCTCGCCGCTCTGGGAGGTCGCGACGTCCAACGAGCGTTCCGAGGAGGCGCCGCCACCGCGCAGCGTCGCGCCGTCGGGCGCTTCCAGCAGTTCCACGCTCACGGTCGCCGAAGGCACGCGGACCCCGGCGCTATCAGTCGCCACGAATCGGATCTGATGCTGCCGGGATGCGTCAAGATTGGCGCTCTCCGTCGGCGTCAGCAGGCGCAGTTCGGTTGGGTCGCCGACGAGCCGGACGGTAACGGTGTCGACGAGGGAACCGACGCGCGCGGTAACCACGGTTGCTCCCGCTCGTCCGTCGCCCACCAACCGTACTGAAGCGCCGAGCGTGTCATTCCCGACATCGTCCAAGGCCGTCGAAATCTCCGAAGGCCCACTCGACGCCTGGAACGCGCCAAGTTCTGTGGAAAGCTGGACGCGGTCCTCATCGCCAGCGGCGCTGACGGGTACGCGCACCGTAATCGTCGACTGGCCGCCTCGGGCTTGAATCGCCGTCGGAGACGCCGTAACCGAGAGCACACGTTGAGCGGACGCATGGCCGACCTCGGACAGGATCAGCGCGGCGATCATGGCCGTGAGCAGAAGCAACGTTGTCAGCGTCGCACGCGTCCTACGCCTGGCCGCAAGTCCACCGGCCAAGCCCACGTTCCACACGCTCCCCGCGCTCAACGTCAACATCTGTCCGATCATCACGAATTCAGTGTACGCATCGGAGGCAATCCGACTCCTACGCCAGCGCAAGCGCAGAGCGCAGTTGGAGCAGTTTTACCAACGGTTCACGCACGCGATTAGACTTGCCATCGACTACCAACCGCTCCGCTAGTCAAGCGATTGCTACGAGAGAGCAGACTTCATGACCGACCACGAACCCTGGCCCGACGCACCCATTGCTCCCCTGGACGGAGAGTGGGATGTGACGCTCTGGGACATCACCGACAACGGCGTGCTTGCCATCACGCTCAACCGGCCCGAACGTCTCAATGCCCTTTCCTACCGCCTGCTCTACGAGTTGCAAGCGCTGATCGACTTCGCCGACGCGCGTCCCGACATCCGCGTCGTCACATTGCGCGGATCCGGCAGCCAGGCATTCTGCTCGGGCGACGACCTTTACGGCATGGAGCCAACGACCGGCATCGACTCGTCGATCACCGTCCATCATCCGTTCCTGCTCTCGCTCCGAGCATTGAAGAAGCCTGTGGTCGCGCTGGTCACCGGCTGGGCGCTGGGGCATGGCTGGGAGATCGCCAGCGCCTGCGACATCCGGCTCTGCGCCGACAACCTGGAAGTCGGCGACCACCGCGCCCAGCGCGCCATCGGCATGAACGGCGGCACGACCTGGTTCGCACCGCGGATCATCGGTCGCGGCCGCGCCCTGGAACTGTTGATGACGGGCCGGCATATGTTCGCCGAGGAAGCGCTGCAATCGGGCTGGGCCAATCGCGTCTGGCCGTTGGAGGACTTTGACCGCGAGGCCGACGCCTACATCGACAACCTGACCAGGCTACCCACGCTCAATCTCTCCGCCTTCAAGGAAATGATCGACTACTCAGCCGAGCACTCCCTCCGAGACAGCCTCGCGCACGAGGTCGAGGTCGCCGATCGCTATCGCTTCACCGAGGACGCGCGAGAGGGCCGCCGCGCCTGGCGCGAGAAGCGCCCATCGGTGTTCCGCGGCTACTGACCATCGCTCGCCGGTCCGATTGATACGCTGGCACGCAGGAGCGATTCATGACCACCCAGAAGTATCGAGACGCTACAGAAGTTCTGCTGCAACAGGCAGAGACCGAGCTCGCAGCCGGCGATGCCCGGCAAGCGGCGGAGAAAGCGTGGGGCGCCGCAGCGCAGAAGGTCAAGTCGGTATGTGAAGGGCGTGGCTGGAGACACCACAGTCACTTCCTGCTCCGCCAGGCGGTGGACCGACTCACCGATGAGACGGGGGATGAAGACCTCGCGCTGCTGTTTGACACAGCACAGAACCTGCATAAGAACTTCTACGAGGACTTCTATAACACGACGGAAGTCGGCAGAAGGTTGGCGCGGGTACACCGCTTCATCACAAAGCTCGACGCGCTGGACTACGAGGACTCCGCGACATGATCGCGCGGACCTACCACGATGCCGCGTTTCACCTGCTGGCCCAGGCTGAGACCGAACTCCAACTCGGCGACGCACGGCAGGCCTCGGAACAGGGATGGGGCGCCGCGACTCAGATTCTCAAGGCAATCTGTGAGCGTCGAGGGTGGCAACACCGCAACGACAAGGCCCTGGCGCGAGCGGTGAAACGCCTGGAGGAAGAAACCGGCGACTTGGAGATTCGACCACAGTTTCGCAGCGCGAATCTGCTCCACGTCAACTTCTATGAGGACGCCGAGGAGCCGCAGATCGTGGCGGATGGGCTCCGCGATGTTCGCCGCTTCATCGACAAGCTCAACGCGCTGGACCAGGGAGCGACGGCAACGTGACTACGCAGAGTTACGAGGACGCAAGCCTGCATCTGCTCAGCCAGGCGGACCAGGAGCTCATCGCGGGCGACTTCCGCCAGGCGGCGGAGAAGGCGTGGGGCGCGACGGCGCAGATGACCAAAGCTGTTTGCGTCAGGCGGGGCTGGTCCCATCAAAGTCATGCCTCGCTCCGCCGAGCCAACGAGCGGTTGTCTGAAGAGCTCGACGACAAGGAGATGCGACTCCTGTTCAATGCGGCGCAGAATCTGCACAAGAACTTCTACGAGGATTTCTACAACGAGGCAGAAGTATCCCTGGGTATCCGCGATGTGGAGGAACTCATCCAGAAGCTGCGCCCGCTTGCCTGATACCCTACGGATCACCAACCGTACTGACAGCAGCTACCGGGAGACACCATGTCCAAGACCTACATCCTCGGCGGATACCAGTCCGACTTCGCGCGCAACTGGCGCAAGGAAGAGCAGAACCTGCGCGACGTGATGGCCGAAGCCGTCCACGGAGCACTCGACACGGCCTCGATGGAGCCCGGCGACATCGACACCGCGCATGTCGGCAACTTCGCCGGCGAGCTCTACGCCAAGCAGGGACAGCTCGGCGGATTCTTCGCCGAGATCAATCCCGACTTCGGCGGCCTGCCGACGTCGCGGCACGAGGCGGCCTGCGCTTCCGGCAGCATCTCGATCCTGATGGCCTCGGCCGAACTCGAGGCCGAGCGCTACGGCACCGCGCTGGTGCTGGGCGTCGAGCAAATGAAGACCGTCAGCCCGGTCGAGGGCGGCGACTTCCTCGGCACCGCCGGCTGGTACGAGTTGGAGGCCGAAGGCGTCGAACTGCCCTTCCCCAAGCTCTTCGGTCGCCTCGGCGATGTCTACGACGAGCGCTACGGTCTCGACGGAGCCCACTTGCAGCGACTGGCCGAGCTCAACTACGAGAACGCGAAGCGCAACCCGGGCGCTCAGACCCGCGGATGGCTCGGCGACGTGCAGACCGACCTCTCCGAGGGCAAGTACGTCGCGCCGATCACCGGACGGCTGCTGCTCCGCGACTGCTCGCAGATCACCGACGGCGCCGCCGCGCTGATCCTCGCCAACGAAGAGCGAGCGGCGGAGTGGGCCGAGGCTCGCGGCATCGACCTCGCCGACGTGCCCACGATTCAGGGTTGGGGACACCACACCGCCGCGCTCACCTTCGACGAGAAGATCGCGCAGGCCCAGGGCGACGACTACGTGCTCCCGCACACGCGGCGTGCGATCACCGACGCCTACCAGCGCGCGGGTATCGACGGACCATCCGAACTCGACGCCATCGAGACCCACGACTGCTTCACGACCAGCCACTACATGGCCATCGACCACTTCGGCTTGACCGAGCCTGGCAAGAGCTTCGAGGCGATCGAGGACGGCCGCATCGACTTCGGCGGAGAACTGCCGATGAATCCGTCGGGCGGTCTGATCGGCGGCGGCCACCCGGTCGGCGCGACCGGCGTGCGCCAGGCGCTCGACTGCTGGAAGCAGGTCACCGGCAACGCCGGCGACTACCAGGTTGAAGGCGCCAGCCGAACCGCCATGCTCAACATCGGCGGCTCCGGCACGACCTCGGTCTCGATGATCATCGGACGCTAGTCGCAAAAGCGACCTGCGCGTGATTCGCTGCTCTTGACCCCCTCTCCCGCCGGGAGAGTTGCGCGTAATCCCTGGGGACTTACCCCCTCTCCCTCTGGGAGAAGCCTGCCCCGTGCTTGACACGGGGGGCTGGGGTGAGGGTCCGGCGCGGCGCTCGCTATCTGGTCATCGTGGTCATTTGGACCGCAGAGGGCCCTCACCCTAACCCTCTCCCGCGGGGAGAGGGGACCGGATAAGGCGTTTCCGCGACTCTCTCCAGAAGCAGGTCTCGACTCAGCCGATCACACCATCAACGATGAGTGCGGCCAGGTCTTCGTCCGACAGACCGAGGCGCTCCTTGAGCACCTCGCCGGAGTGCTCGCCGAGTTCCGGCGCATCCCTGCGGATCGACGCCGGCTGCCCGTGCAGCATTACGGGATGCGTCAACGTCGGCGTCGGGCCGTAGATCCGGTGATCGTGGTCGACGAGGTACTCGTTTGCGATCACCGCCGGATCGCTGGCCAACTCGCTGATCTTCTGGACCCTGGTGAAGATCAGATTGGGCTCGGTCAGCAGCCGTTGCTCCCATTCCTCGCGCGAGGCGCCGGCGAAGCGCTCTTCGATCAGAGCGATCAGCGCTTCGCAATGCTGGCCCATGGCCGACAGCGTCGTGAACCGCTCGTCCTCAACGATCTCGTCTAGACCCATGGCTCGGCAGAATGCCGGCCAATCGCGCTCCGCCTCGAGGATGCCGAGCATGAGCCACTCACCGTCGCCGCACTGGTAGAGATTCCAGAGCGGGTTCGCCGCCTTCGTGCGGTCGAATCTCGGCCACAGATCGAGGTTTTGCATTGTGGCGACGCTGATACCCCAGAACTGCAACCACATCGTCGCCATGATGTGCGAGACTTCGATCCGCTGCCCCTTGCCGCCGTTCAACTCGCGTCCGGCAACCGCCGCCAGGCAGCCGTAGGCCAGACAGGTCGCACCCATCACATCGGCAATGCCGAGCGTGTTCCAATTCGGCGGATCATCCGGAGCGCCGCCCGAGTACATGAAGCCGCCGCGCGCCTGTCCGACAGCGTCCAGCGCGGGCAGATGGGCCTCGTCGCCCTTGAATCCGTAGCCCGCGGTTGCGGCGTGGATCAATCCGGGATTGATCTCCGTCAGCGCCTCGGTCGAGAGTCCCAACTTCGCGAATGTGCCGGGCCGGTAGTTCTCGATGAAGACATCGGTGTCGCGGATCAGGTCGCGGAAGATCGCCTGTCCCCGTTCCGACTTCAGGTCCAGCGCCAGCGACCGCTTGTTGCGGTTGACCGCCTCGAACAGCGCCGAGCGGCCGTCCGGCATCCGGTTGGGGATGCCGGCGACCGACTCGACGAACCGGGCCGCATCGGGTCGAGTCGGCGACTCAATCTTGATCACGTCGGCGCCGAGATCGCCCAGCATCATCCCGCCGATCGGCCCGAACCCCCAGGTCGAGCACTCCAGCACCTTGATTCCGTCAAGCGGTCCCGCCATGATGCCCTCCCTCGGTTCTCGGCTACGGCCAGAGGTCCGACAGATCAACGACCAACCCCTCCATCACATCGTCTCCCGACAGCGATTGCGGATCATCCAGCACTTCGGGTTTCTGGTTGGGACGATAGATGTGAATCTGTTTCCGCCTCGGGTCGATCAGCCAGCCCAGGTGCACACCGTTGTCGAGATATCGCTGCATCTTGCGTTGCTGGCTGGCGAGTGACTGACTTGGCGATCGAGTTTCTATCACGAATGGCGGCGCTAGCGCAAACGGCTCGTCCCACATTGGATCGTTACGCGGAGGAATCTGAGCCAACGGCACGCAGGAAAAGTCCGGCACGAGCAGCGATCCATCGCGCAACGTGTAGCCGAAGGTGCTGCCGAACGCTCGCCATCCTGCCCTGGTTGCCCAACTGTAGAACTGCCCGAACAGGACACTCTCGATCCAGCCGCTCTCAGGAGCGGGCGGCGGCGCGCTCACGATGAGCGCTCCTTCGGCGGAACGCTCCACCTGGCAGAGTTCATTCAACTCCCCAATCTCGAACAGTCGCTCGTAGGTCAGTTGCCAGTCGGTCGGCAGTCGCAGTAGAAACTCGATGAAGCCATAGTCGGATGCCAGCTCGCGCTGTTCCTGCCAGATTCGGCGGGCAGCCTGCTCAGCGGCAGATTGCGTTGGCTCAGCAGTAACCATGTCCTCACCTCACAGTCTGGGAGACTGGGCGACTTGACGGCTCAGCCTAGAGCACCACGTGTTCCTGGTGTTCGCCGAACACCTCGCGCATCGTGTCCATGATCTCGCCCAGCGAGCAGTAGCTGTTGACCGCATCCAGCATGTACGGCATCGAGTTCGCGCGCGGGTCTCGACAGACATTGGCCAACGCCCGCAGCGCCGACTCGGCCTGCTCCTGGTCGCGTTCGGCCCGGGTCCGGCGCAGACGCTCCAGGTGGCGAGCCTCGCCGTGTGGGTCCATCTTCAAGATCGGAATCTCGATCGGTTCTTCGATCTCGAAGTCGTTGACACCGACGATCGTCCGCTCGCCGCGCTCGATCTCCCGCTGGAAACGGGCCGAGGCGTCGGCGATCTCCTTCTGGAAGTAGCCCGACTCAATCGACGCGATCACGCCGCCCAGCGCCTCGATCTGCTCGAAGTACTGGTAGACATCGCGCTCGATGTCGTTCGTGAGCTGCTCGACGAAGTATGAACCGCCCAGCGGGTCGACCGTATTGATCGCGCCCGACTCGTGCATGATCACCTGCTGCGTGCGAACCGCCAGCCGCGCCGCTTTCTCCGACGGCAGAGCGAGCGCCTCATCCATCGCGTCGGTGTGCAGCGATTGCGTGCCGCCCAGCGCTGCCGCCAGCGCCTGGATTGTGACCCGCAGCAGGTTGACTTCGGGTTGCACGTCGGTCAGCGAGACGCCGGCGGTCTGTGTGTGGAATCGCATCCACCACGAGCGGGGATTCTCGGCCCCAAATGTCTCCCGCATCTCCCGAGCCCAGATCCGGCGAGCGGCGCGGAACTTGGCGATTTCCTCGAAGAAGTCGTTGTGCGAATTGAAGAAGAACGACAGCCGCGGCGCGAACTCGTCGACGTGCAGGCCGCGCTCCAGCGCCCAGCGGACGTACTCCATGCCGTCGGCGAGCGTGAAGGCGAGCTCCTGCGCCGCCGTCGAGCCGGCCTCGCGGATGTGATAGCCCGAGACCGAGATCGAGTTCCAGCGCGGCATGTACTCCGATGCGAACTCCACGGTGTCCGTCACCAAACGCATCGACGGCCGCGGCGGGAAGACGAACTCGTTCTGGGCGATGTACTCCTTGAGAATGTCGTTCTGCAGGGTCCCGCCCAGCTTGGAACGGTCGATGCCGCGCTTCTCGGCTGCGGCGATGTACATCGCCCAGATCGGCGCAGCCGGGGAGTTGATCGTCATTGATGTCGTGATCTGATCGAGCGGCAACTCGTCCAGCAGGATCTCCATGTCGGCAAGCGAGGAGACGGCCACGCCGCACTTGCCGAACTCGCCTGCGGCCAGGTCGTCGTCGTGGTCGTAGCCCATCAACGTCGGCATGTCGAACGCGATCGAGAGCCCGGTCTGCCCGTCGTCAAGCAAACGCCGGAAGCGCGCGTTGGTTTCCTCGGCCGAGCCGAAGCCGGCGAACATGCGAATCGTCCATGGCCGCCCGCGATAACCGGTCGGATGCACGCCGCGCGTGAACGGGTACTCGCCCGGCAGCCCGAGGTCGCGTTCGACATCCCAACCCGAATCGTCCAGCGTGGTCGCGTCATAAAGCCGCTCGATCGGCCGCGAGGACACGGTCATGAACGGCCCAGGCCGCTCGCGGCCATCGGCCTCAACCCGAGCATCCCACTCCGACCTGGACTTCCGCAGCGCATCAATCGTCGCCGAATCAAGCATCGCCGTCTCCCGCCTGGTACCACTCGCTCTGGGTCGAGTATACGAAGCTTGCGTGCGGACACCCGATACTGGGTCGGAGTGGAGCTCGATTACTCCCATCACGCCTTGATCAGGATGCGTCGCCGTCTCATCAGCGCCGAGTGGGTGGAGGCTGTGGTGGTTGCACCTGCCTTGCGTAGGCGGGACAGGGACGATCCAACCGTCGAGCACTTTCTTGGTCGCTACAGCCTCGACGATGACAGAGTATTGCGCGTGGCGGTCAACACGACCGCGTCCCTATGGCGTATCGTCACGGTGTTCTTCGATCACCGAATGCGAGGGCGACTATGAAGCTGACCTTCGACAAAGACGCCGACGCTCTCTATCTCGAGCTTGAAGACTCGAGCATCGTCGAATCCGAGGAAGTCGCGCCAGGCGTAATCCTGGACTACAACCAGACCGATAACGTCGTCGGCATCGAGGTGCTGCGGCTGTCCCAGCAGCCGGAAGGGCTTGACCTGTCAGCACTCATGCTCAAGACCGCGTAGCAAGCGACGCGACCAGACTCTTGTACTCCGACTCCGTCATCGGTGGTCCGATAAATCCCGGGCAGGCCAGATCCCGTTCGACCCTCGGCGGGCGGCCCTCCTCGACTTCCAGTCGGAACGGGTAGTCGCGACAACCCTTCGGCCTGACCTCGTACTCACTGCAACGCAAGTCCTCAGTCAACAGGACGCAGGCGTCGTCTGACTGGCGCATGAGCACCATTGCCGCCCGCTCTTCCACGACCTCCCAGACATCGACCCGGCTGGCGAGCCGCGTCACTTCATCTTCGCCGAGATCGACGCGGTATGGGTTACGACAGCACATGGCGCCGCATTCATCGGCGATACATCGGAATGAGGGCGTGCCGGGACGCACGACAGGGTCGTCGTCCTGCCGTGCGTCGTCGGTCATCGAACCAGGACCCTAGCCGCCGCCGGCAGCGGCGGCGTCCAGCAACTGGATGCGAGTCTCCTCGCGCGACCAAGGCGAGCCTTCCTCGGCCAGCAGCTCGCGCAGACGCGCCTCGTAGAAGAACTCGTCGCCCTCGGCCGGCTCGAGCTCATCCAGCCAACTCGCGGTGTCGGAGTACTTGGCGAAGAAGGGCTTGCCGACCCAGTCAGGGTCGCGGCCCTGGAGGAATCGCAGCACGATCAGTTTCTCGCCGCGGAACTCCGAGACGCCCAGAATCTGGACCTTTCCCGGTCCGGCCGACATCGACGGGCCGCGCACGGTCCTTGAAACGCCAGAGACCTTTGAGTATGCGCCGCGGAAAATCTCCTGGCAATCGACCAGCGGCAGCTCGAAGTAGCGCTTCGCGCCCGTGTCGCGGGCGACGAACAGGTAGTACGGCACGCAGCCGGCCTGAGTCTGCTCGGCCCACATATCGGCGAGCAACTGCGAATCGGCGTTGATGTGATTGAGCAGCGGCGTCTGCGTCCGGATCTGCGCGCCAGTCTCGCGAATTCGCCTGACGGCTTCCAGCGCGACCGGCGTGCGCAGCTCGGCCGGATGGTTGAAGTGCGCCATCAATGCGAGTTGCATGCCGGCGTCGGTCACTTCGCGGAACAGGTCGAGCAGGTCCTCAGCGTCATCGTCGTAGACGAAACGGTGCGGCCAGTAGGCGATTGCCTTGGAGCCGATCCGCACGGTCCGCAGGTTATGTCCCGCGTCCGGCTTGGTCAGCGGCTCGATGTACTCGCGCAGCGTCTTGGTCTTCATGATCAGCGGGTCGCCGCCGGTGAACAGGATGTCGGAAATCTCGTGATGCTCCGACAGGTAGCCGCGCAGCAGTTCTCCCTCGCGCATCGCGAACTTCTTGCCCTCGAGTCCGACGAACTGCGGCCAGCGGAAGCAGAACGTGCAGTAGGCGTGGCAGGTCTGACCTTGCGACGGGAAGAACAACGCCGTCTCGCGGTACTTGTGCTGCATCCCGGGCAGCGGTTGGCCCTGATAGCTGGGCATGTTGTGTTCCATCTGACCCGCCGGATGCGGATTGAGGGTCATCCGGATCTCGTCCGCCACCACTTTCAGCTCGCGCGAGTTCTTGCCCGAGTCAATCGCCGCCGCCATCTTGTCGAAGTCGGCGGACGCGAGCATGTCCTTCTGCGGGAAGGTCAGGCGGAACATGCCGTCGTTGAGCGCGTCGCTCCAGTCGATCAGGTGGTCGACGACATAGCGATTCGACTTGAACGGCAGGACGCGTCCGACGACGTTGATGTTGTAGACGACTTCGTTGGGCAGCGCCTGGATCTGCTCAAGCTGTTCGAAGTTGTGCAGGTTGATGGCCTGGTAGTGCTCGGAACCGAAGTCCATCGATTCCAGATTCGTGACGTCATACTGCTGGGACACCATCGGCAAGTCTCCTCACTTCACTGCCGCGCCGGGGCGACCGCACACCGACGATTTGCAGCGAGATACTTGTCATATCCGCTCACTTTGCATTCTAGCGACCTTGAATTGAAGCCGATCCCGCGCAATCGCTTTACAGAACTGTGAGACAGTTAACCCTTCCGCCTTGCGAGTGTCAGCAACCCAATCTCGGGCCGACAGGCGACACGCAACGGCACGTGCGCGGTGCCGAACCCCCGGCTCACCACAACCTGGGTCCCAGCAACTTCGAACACTCCGTCGGCGTGCCGACGTGAGGCGAGTCGTGAGTGGGTCATCGGCGCGCCCCAGCCGGGTACGCGAATCTGACCGCCGTGGGTGTGCCCGCAGAGCACTAGCGACGGCCCGCCGTCCGCTCGAGGAGGCAGCCGCAAGGCCGCGTCCGGAGCGTGGGTCAGTAGGATGGAGAAACCGCCCGGTCGGCCCGAGGAAACCTCGACCGGCGGAGGAACCGCCGACTCGAGCCGCGCCATTCCGACCGAGTCATCGCCGGCGCCGCCGATCCTGACCAGCTCTCCGCCAATCTCCAGTGATCGCCACTCGTTGCGCAACACGACGATGCCGGCGTCTTCCAACCGGTCGATGAAGGACTGGGGATTGACGAAGCGGCGACGAGCGCCCGTCAATCGCGCGACGTTGAGCGACACCCAATCGTCGACCGTTCGCACCGGAGCGCAGTAATCGTGGGCGCCCAAGGTCGCGAAGACGCCAAAGGGCGCCCGCAGTTGAGTCAACGCATCGGCTGCGGCATCCCAGCCGGCGGCCGTCTCCACGTAGTCTCCCGTGCAGAGCACCAGGTCGAAGTCCAGCGAGTGCACCACGTCAAGGAACCGACCGACCGAGTCGCCCGAAGCCGGGAAATGGGTATCGGAGATGTGCAGGATGCGCAGGCCGTCAAGTCCCGGCGGCAACTCCGAGCAGACGAGCTCGCGCTCGGTCACCTCAACTGCCGTTGATTCCCACCAGGCGTATAGCGCCGCGCCGACGCCGACCGCGCTGAGCGGGCGGATCCATTGCGCCAGGCTGGAGAGACGCAACTCGGCTAGCCCAGGATCTCGTCGACGGCGGCGAAGTCGTCCGCCGAGAGTTCCCAACTTAGCGTCGCGGAGACGTTGGCCTCGATCTGTTCCGGCCTGGTCGCTCCGGCAATCACCGACGAGACCGCCTGGTCGGACGCCAGCCAGCTCAGGGCCAGGTCGAGGATCGTGTGGCCGTTGTCCTCGGCGAACCTGGTCAGGCCGTCGAGCTTGTCCCAGTTGTCATCCGAGGTCAAGGCGCCGATCCGCGCAGGCATCGCCTTCGACCAGGCCGCGAGCCGCGTGCCTTCGGGCAGGTCGGCGCCGCGGGTGTATTTGCCGGTCAGGAATCCCGACGCGAGCGGGAAGAAGGGGAGCTGACCCAGTCCGAATTCCCGGCAAGCCGGCATGATCTCCGGCTCGATCTTGCGCTCAAGCAGGCTCCACTCGTTCTGCGCCGAAACGAAGCGCACGTAGCCCTTCGCTTTCGAGGTCCAGTCGGCGTCGGCGATCTGCCAGCCGGTGAAGTTGGAGTGTCCGATGTAGCGCACGACCCCCCGATGGACCAGGTCGGAGAGCGCCTCAAGCGTCTCCTCGATCGGCGTGTCGGGGTCCGGCTGGTGCATCTGGTAGACGTCGATGTAGTCGGTGCCCAGGCGACGCAGCGAGCGCTCGACCGCCTTCTCGATGTAGTGGCGCGAGCCGCCGCGGGTGAACGGTCCATCGCCGATGGGCATCCCGAACTTGGTCGCGATCAGCACATCCTCGCGCCGCGATCCCAGCGCCTTGCCCAGGAACTCCTCCGACTTGCCGCCGCCATAGATATCTGCCGTATCGAAGAAGTTGATGCCCGCATCGAGCGCCGCGTCAACGACCGACTTCGTCCCTTCGTAGTCGAGCCGCATTCCAAAGTTGTTCGTCCCCAGGCCAGCCAGCGAGACCTGAAGTCCGGAGTTGCCCAGTCGGCGGTGCTTCATTGACATGTCCTTCCCCGGAGCAACGCTCCGGCATCGATTCAGTTTGTTCTCGTTCGATGTTACGGCCTGCCCGTTTCACGCGGAATCTGGAAGTGAGTTAGCTCACGCCCTTGCGAAGGGAGACCCGCGCGTAGATCGAAAGGGTTCAGTCCCCGCGTAGAGCCGAGAATGGGAGACAGAGTCCGCGTGCGACGAAAGTGGGGCTTTACTCCCTCTCCCATTGGGAGAAGCCTGCCCCCGCGAAGGCGGGGGGGCTGGGGTGAGGGTCCGGCGCGGCGATCGTATCTGCTAGGGACCGCACTCAACGGCACCACAGAGGGCCCTCACCCTAACCCTCTCCCTCGGGGAGAGGGGACCAATAAGGGATTCACGCGCAGGTCTCTGCGGGGAGAGGGGACCGGAAAGGGACTTACGCGCAGGTCTTGAAGGGGACTTCAGATCCCCGGGGAGCCGAGCGGGGCCCGGCTCAAGGGCCGGGACTGGGAACCGGGGACGGAAGCGATTTCGGGCGGCGGAACGACGGTCTTCGTGAAACTCTGTAGAGTTTGAATGAGACTGCGGTGGGGCGACAGTCGGGGCAAGTTCGGGCGTATGAGTGGTGTGTCGCGGGCGGCTCGGCCTACCCTCTTGCTGCTATGCGGCGCGCTCGTGTTTGCCGCGTTCCTCGCGTTGACCGCCCCGGTCGGCGCCGATGGTGGCGTCCCGATCCCCGCGCCGGCCGGCACGACCTGGCGGATCATCGCCGGTTACAACACCGCGACCCATTCCGATGCCGACCGCGGCGACCCTCATGCCATCGACATCGTGCGCACTGACGACTCCACCGACTGGACCCGGGTGCTGTCGCCGGTCGACGGCTCCGTGACCTGGCACGACAACAACTGCTTGACCATCCGCGACGGCAACGGATACGCCCATCTGCTTTGCCATCTCGCGCCTCACGAACACATCAGACGCGGCATCGACGTCAGCGTCGGCGACGAAGTGGGCCAGGTCTTCCCGGCCGGATACGACGCCAATGGGGGAATCGCGCACATCCACTATGCCGTTCATGCAACCTACGGCGGCGGATACCTGGCCCGCAGCATCCCCTTTACCGGTACGTATGCGATTGAAGGTCGCGAGTTGCACTACGCGGATGACTACAACCTCCACGCCGGGGTCGAGTTCACCTCGACCAATCGTCCCGGCTGGACCGCGCCACAGATATCCGAGCCCGGATCGAGCACCGAACCGCCCGAGACAGAGACCCCGGTACCCAACCCTGAGACAGAGGAGGACCACGGTCCGGAGTGGATCGTGCCCGCCGATGCGCCGGTCGGCGGATGGCGGACGGTCGGCGTGTACGAACGGACATCGGTCGCCGGGCTGTTCGCCAACCTGCGGTCCCCGCTGCTTGAGTTCGTCGTCCACAATCCCTTCCTCGACGCCTATCACCGATTCGACCCCAACGACGAGGCATCGGCGACGATTGCCGTGCAGTCGCTGCGACCGGGACAGGCGGTCTGGGCGCTGGTCGAGCCCGAGGCGCGCTGGCTGCCGGCGCCACCGGTGTCGCCGCGATCGGTGACGATCAGGTTGGCGGCAGGGTCGAACATGGTCTCGTGGCAGGGACCCGACCGCGATATCGCCGAGGCGCTACGCAACGTGGCCCACCTGGAGCGGGCCTACCGCTACGACCCGCACACCGACTCGTGGGACCTCTACGTCCCCGGTGGACCGAGTGTGCTCAACACCCTCGGCGAACTGCGCTCAGGCGACGCCTTCCACCTCGTCGTGGAGGTGGGGTCGACCTGGACGCAGTTGCCGTAGCCGCGCGTTAGCGCTGGAGCCAGCCGAACTGCTGCTTCCGACGCTGGGCCTGCGGCGAGATCTCGACGTTGATCAGCGTCGAGCCTTCCTGCTTGAACGAGTCGTCGAGCGCTGCGGTCAGCTCCTCGGGGCTGCGAGCGTAGTAGCCCTTGCCGCCGAAGGCTTCGATGATCATCTCGTAGTGCGCCATTGGCGTGAGCTGTCCCGGCGAGAGACCGCCGGTCTCGTACTCCTCCGGCAGTTCCGGCGCGCCTCCGCCGATGCCGTTGTTGTTGAAGATGATCCAGGTGATCGGCAGCTTCTGCCGGACCGCGGTCTCGACCTCGCCCGGACCGAACCCGAACGCCGCGTCGCCCTCGAGCGCGATCACGCGCTTGCCGGGATGCACGACCTGCGCGGCCAGCGCGAAGCCCGGACCGACGCCCATCGTGCCCCAGGTGCCGGCGTCGAGACGCTTGCGCGGCTCGTACGACTGGATTACCTGGCGCGCGATCCCCATCGTGTTCTCACCCTCGGTGACGAACACCGCGTCGCGCGGCATGCGGTCCTGAATTTCCTTGAGCGGCCGGTAGTAGTTCATCGGCGTCTCGTCCGACGAGGCCCACTCGGCCTGCTCGGCGGTCTTGCGCTCGACCTCGGCGTTGATCGAGGCGATCCACTCGGTCGTATCCTCGAACTGCCACGGATTCTCGTCCAGGTAGCTGTTGATCTGACCCATCACGGCCTTGCCATCGCCGACCAGCGCGACCTCCGTTGGGACGTTCGTGCCGATCTCCTCCGGCTCGATGTCGAGCTGGATGATGCGCACGCCCTCCTTGAAGCGGGGCGGCTTGCCGAAGTGCAGGATCCAGTTGAGACGCGCGCCCAGCAGGACCACCAGGTCGGCGTTGCGCAGGACGTGCGTGCGAGCCGCGGCGGCGTTGTTCGGCGCGTCGGCCGGGACCACGCCGGCGCCCATCGGCGTCGACAGCCAGGGAATGCCCGTCTTGTCGACGAACTCCTGGACCTCCTGCTCGGCCTGCGACCAGGCCATGCCCTTGCCCACGATGACCAGCGGGTTCGACGCCGTCTTGAGCGCCTCGATCGCGGCCTCCACCGACTCCGCCGAAACCATCGGACGCTGCGGCTCTTCGATCCGCGGGGCCCACTGGACCTCGTCCTCGTCCACCGTCGCGTCGATGATGTCGCCCGGCAGGTCCAGGTAGACCGGACCCGGGCGGCCGTTGACCGCCGCTCGCGTCGCTTGCGCGATCAGACGCGGGATCAGACGCACGTCGCGAGCCTGGTCGGCCCACTTGACGAACGGGCGCGCCGACTCGACCTGCGGGGCGTCCTGGAAGTCGCCCATCTGCGAGAGGCCGATGTTGGCTGCGCCGCCGAGCAGGATCATCGGCCAGCAGTTGGCCTGCGCGTTGCCCAGCGCCGAGACGACGTTGGTCATGCCCGGCCCCGAGACGACCAGCGCCGCCGAGAGGTGGCCGCGCATGTACGACGCCGCCTGCGCCGCGTAGCCCGCGGCCTGTTCGTGACGCACGCCGATGAACGGCTTGCCTTCCTGCATCCAGGCAATAGAAATCGGTACCACGGGGACGCCGACAAGGCCGAACATCTCCTCGACACCCTGGGTCTTCAGCGACTTGGCGACAATCTGTGCGCCGGTCAGTTCAGCCACGGGATACTCCTCAAGTGAATTCGCTCACACTCAGAGCAGACTACACCACAACCGAGCGGGACCAGCCCCTGACTTGTTCAGGGGCCCGCTTGGGGTTTGCGGAGACCGAGCGGGTCCCGGTCCCAGCCCCTGACTTGTTCAGGGGCCCGCTCGGGGCTCGCGGAAGCCGAGCGGGTCCCCGAACGAGTCGGGGACTGGGATAGGACTAGCTCAGTCCTCGGCGGCGGCGGATGGTGAGGCCCAGGGCCATCACCGACGCCGTGGCCAGCGCGACCAGAAGTGCGGTCAGCGTCGTGCCCGAGGAGCCTGTGTCGGCCAGACCGCCGGTGCCCGAGTCCGGGTAGCCGGTACCCTCCGACATCGCCGACATCGCCGACTCGTCGCCCTCGTCGCCGGCTCCGGCCAGCTCGTCCTCGCCCATCTCGTCCTCCGACATGCCCTCTTCCGACATGCCGTCTTCCGACATCTCGTCCTCCGACATCCCGTCCTCAGACTCGGCCGGCATATCTTCGACCAACTGGTCGTCGTCCGTCATCTCGCTCGCCTCGTCCTCCGAGACGGGGGCGGCACTCAGCGTCAGCGTGACCTCGGCCTGGCTGTCGCCCGTGCGGTTGATCTCCGGCGTCGCCGCCATGCCGTTGATGCGGAAACTCAGGGTCGCCACCTTCTCCCCTGCGCAGGCGACGCCGACGTACCACTCGCCGTCCCCGTCGACCGTCGCCGCGCCCAACTCTTCGTTGTCGGCGTCGTAGATCGTAATCACGTCGCCGGGATTGCCGGACCCGTACAGCCAGAACGGCGGCGGAGTCGGCGACTGCGCCGAACTCTGCGCGCTCCACAGCGCCAGCGCCAGGATGCCCAGCCCCGCCAGAATCGCCAATCGCCAACCTCGGGAAATCTCTCGTCGTTGCACGTTCGCCTCCATTCGTCTGGAGTCACTGTGCAAGACAGCCCCAACCCCGCGCCAGCCGATAATCGGTGAAGCTGAAACGGTCGTTACGTTGCCGCAATGTAGGCAAGGTCCCAGCCCCTGACTTGTTCAGGGGCCTGCTTGGGAGCTGTCGGAGACCGAGCGGGTCCCCGAACAAGTCGGGGACTGGGAAGGGAGGGTCCCAGCCCCTGACTTGTTCAGGGGCCCGCTTGGGGGCTGTCGGAGACCGAGCGGGTCCCCGAACGAGTCGGGGGCTGGGAGGCCGAGCGGGTCCCCGAACGAGTCGGGGACTGGGGGGGGGTGTAGCGTTTGGGTATGGACCGAGACGCCTTTGTGTACATCATGGCTGGGAACAAGCCTGAGCAGGGGCGGATACCTCTGTATGTCGGCTCGACGACGGACCTGCCTCGGCGGGCGTGGGAGCACCGGATTGGGCAGGGCAGCGTTCACACGCGTCGATACCGAATCCGGCGCTTGGTGTGGTACGAACGACACGAGTCGATCGAAGAGGCGAAGGTCAAGGAATACAAGATGAAGCGGTGGGTGCGGAAAGACAAAGACAAGGTCATCACCGAGTTCAATCCAGAGTGGCGAGATCTGTTCGAGGACCTCGCCTGAGCCAGCCCCTGACGGTCCCCAGACTTGTTCAGGGGTCATCAGGGGCCTGCTTGGGGTTGCCCGAACCGAGCGGGTCCCCGAACAAGTCGGGGACTGGGAGAGGGTCCAGCCCCTGACGGTCCCCAGACTTGTTCGGGGGTCATCAGGGGCCTGCTTGGGGACGGCCACAGCAGCAGAAAGGGAACCGAGCGGGTCCCCGAACGAGTCGGGGACTGGGAGGCCGAGCGGGTCCCCGAACGAGTCGGGGACTGGGAGGCCGAGCGGGTCCCCGAACAAGTCGGGGACTGGGAGGCCGAGCGGGTCCCCGAACGAGTCGGGGACTGGGGAGGCCGAGCGGGTCCCCGAACGAGTCGGGGACTGGGTAACGACAGAGGCGGCCCCCGGGGGGGCCGCCTCTGGTGAGCGGGATGCTCTGGCTCGGAGGTTAGGCGCGGTTGCGGACTCGGCGGAGGCCGAGGCCGGTGATCGCGACTGCTCCGATGGCGATCAGCAGGCCGATCAGGCCGGCCGAGACGCCGCCGTTGTCGGCGAGACCGCCGCTACCCGTCTCCGGGTACGCGTGGTCCTCGTCACCCATGGTGTCCTCGTCGAGCATCGACTCTTCGTCTTCACCCATGGAGTCTTCGCCCATGGAATCTTCACCCATGGCGTCCTCAGGGCAGTCCTCTGCCATGGCGTCCATGGAGTCTTCACCCATGGAGTCTTCGCTCATGGAGTCTTCACCCATGGAGTCTTCGCCCATGGAATCTTCACCCATGGAGTCCTCGCCCATGGAGTCCTCGCCCATCGAGTCCTCGCTCATGGCGCCCTCGTCGGGGCAGTCCACGGCTTCGGGCTCGGGCTCGGGGACGACCAGGTTGCTCACCTGGGTCGCGCCTTCGCCGGCGGGCGTCAGGTCGGCAGTGGCGACTTCGCCGTTGACCGAGAAGATCGCCTCGTCGGGGTCGACATCGGCCTGGATCGACCAGCCGCCGTCGGCGTCGACCGTGGCTTCGCCGACCTGATCGTTGTGGTCGCCGTGCGGTTCCCACAGGCCGATCGTGTCGCCGGGCGTGCCGTCCGTGCCGTAGTAGTAGTGCGGCGGACCGCTGGGCTGCGCGAACGCGGTCGCCAGCAAGGCGATAGCGGCCACGACGCCCGTTACTGCGGCGACAACCTTCGACATCAGTTTGAATCGAGTCATGTCAGCGTCCTTTCAATGGTCGCCTGCAACTCGGGTGGGGCCCTCACCCCAGCCCTCTCCCAGCGGGAGAGGGAGGGGCGAGAGCGCCCAACCGGCTAGTTGCTGATGTAGAGGATGTCGTCCTCGGCGATCATGAAGTCGCTCGAACCCGGAACCTCATTGCCATCGACGATGGCGTAGCGGACCCAGGCGCTGCCGTTCCACAGGTGGATGGCAGTCGCGCCACGACCGGCGACCAGAGCGAAGGCCTCGGACGCCGTGCTGTCCACGCCACAGGTCCAGGTCGAGAAACCGACCAGGTTGCTGAAGCAGTCCAGCGAGGCGACCTCGGGCGCGGGCTCGGGAGCCGGCGGCGGGGCCGGAGCTTCGATCGTCAGCGTCGCGGTGCCAACGGCTTCGCCGGCGGTCGCCACGATGGTGGCGGAGCCTTCGCTGCCGTCAACGATGTAGACCGCAGTCACGGCGCCATCGATGGTGCCGGTGCCGACGGTTACGGCGTTGAGACCCAACGAGCCACCCAGGGCGACCGAAACGGTGGTGCCGTCGGCGACGGGCTCACCGTTGTGGTCGGTCACCGAGATGGTGACGGTCACGACGGAGCCGTCGGCGAGGTCGTCGGGGCTGCTGCTGATCGAGACGGCGGCGGGCATGGCCAGTCGCGCGGCTTCTTCAGCGGCCTGACGTGCGGCCTCTTCCTCGGCCTGACGCTGGCGCTCGGCCTCTTCCTCGGCCTGGCGCTCGGCCTCTTGGCGCTGGCGCTCGGCCTCTTCGTCGGCGAGACGCTGGCGCTCAGCCTCAAGGGCGGCGTCGATCGCGTCCTGGATCTCCTGCTGACGGTCTGCTTCAGCCTGGCGCTTGGCCTCCTCGGCGGCGATGCGCTCGGCCTCGGCCTTGGCGTCGGCCTCATCCTGAGCGGTCGCGTCGGCGGATGCCTGCGCGGCGTCGGCGGATTCCTGAGCAGCCTCAGCGGATGCGGCGGCGGCGTCGGCGGATGCCTGAGCGGCGTCCGTGCCGGCGGTCTCCGACTCATCGCTGGCGCTGTTGGCGGCGGCCTGTGCCTTGTCCGCGTAGGCCTTCGCCATGTCGGCGGCAGCCTGAGCGTCAGCGGCGGTTTCCGCCGCTGCTGCGGCTTCGGCCGCGTTAGCGGCGGCCTGGGCCGCGCTCGCCGCGTCTTGCGCCGCTGCGGCAGCAGCGAGCTCGGCGCGGATGCTGGCCAGGATCTGCGCGTCGCGCTCTTCCTGAGCCTGGCGCTCGGCCTCTTCAGCCGCCTGGCGCTCGGCCTCTTGCCGCTGGCGCTCGGCCTCTTCGTCGGCGAGGCGCTGGGCCTCTTCGTCGGCCATGCGCTGGCGCTCGGCCTCTTCGTCGGCCATGCGCTGGCGCTCGGCCTCTTCGTCGGCGAGGCGCTGGGCCTCTTCTTCAGCGGCGATGCGGTCGGCTTCAGCCTGCTCGGCCGCGAGACGCGCGGCTTCCTCGGCTTCGCTCTCGACCATCACGCGGAGCGTGTCGGAGCGAACGGGGCTGGAGTAGGCCTGGACGTAGAGGTCGTCGGTCAGGTTGATGTACTCAACCGAGGCCATGCCGTCGCTGGTGGCTACCGTCGCCGGGCTGAGTCTCGTGCCGCCACCGTGAGAGGTGAACGTGACCATCGTGCCGTCGGCCACGTAGTCGTCGTTCTGGTCCTTCACTGTGGCGGTGATCACCACGCTGTCGCCCGCCGAGAATTCGGCGTCGATGTGGCTCAGCTCAACGCTGTCCACGACCAGAGCCTCAGACTCTTCGACCACGACGGCCGTTTCGGAAGCTCGGATGACGGCTACGCCGGAAACGCCGCCAGATGTCGCGATGACGGTGACGACGCCGGCGCCAGTGATGACTGCGTTGCGCGAGGCGACGCCGTCCTTAGTCTTCTTGTCAACCCCGACGAAGGTGGCCGGAGAGCCAGTGCCAACGGTGAACGCGACATCAGTCGGCGCCACAAGGTTGCCGTTGGTGTCGGTGACGGTTGCGGTGGCGGTGATCTGGGCTCCAAGGCCGGTGCCATCGTCAGCGGCAATCTCGACCTCAACGTTCGTGGGCGGACCGGTGACGGTGAACGTCGCCGTGTCCTTCGACGTGCCGAGAGTTGACTCGACGGTGTACACACCGGGAGCCGCATCAGCCGGCAACGTCACCACGATGCCGGGCTGGTTGCCCGTCGTCTTGGGATCGATGTCCGCGGTCAAAACGGCAAGCGCAATGGCAGAGAAGCCGTTGTCGGCCGCCACATCTTTGCCATCGGGGCCCTTGACCGTGCTTGTGATCACAGTAGTGCCGGCAACAATCGTAGCGTCTACGCCAGCGGTATCCGTAGCGGAGACTGGGAGAGACGCCTGAGTCGCTGCGACCATAGTGGCACCCCCGGCGCCATCGACCATTGCGCCACCTTGCGCGACTGTTCCGCCGTCACTAAGGCTCACGTTGGCAGGATCACCTGGGGTTGCCGTAAACGTCAAATTCAGGTCGTCGGATTGAACGGTCTCGCCACTGATGGTTGCGATCGCAAAGACTCGTACCGCACCTGCGGTGGCTCGAGTCACAGCGAAGTTAACCGTGTTGGTTCCGAAGGTTGCCGATGTGCCCGTTGCGGATGTCGTCGTGCCGATTGAGTCATCGGAGGTCACTGCGCCACCAACGGCAAAGACCGTCACCGAGAGGTTCGCGGTGGCGGGAGTGCCGAGAACGTTCGACTTTTCTCCAAGACTGTTCAGCGCTTCGGCGTGGATGAAGATCGCCGTGCCTAAGGCGGAGGTGTCCTTCTCATCCACGTCAGTCGCTGCACGCGGGGTCGCGCCACGACTAGTTCCGGCGACGTCCGTGTGACTGAGATGCAGGTTGACTGTTGCGAGGTTCGTACCCGCGTCGCCAACGATCAGCTTTTGGGTTACCGACTGCTCTGCATTTTTCGCTGTGATGGTGAACTCACCGGTCGGCCCGCCAGCCTGGTGCCTGTAAGTCGCGGTGGAGTCAGTAGCGGAACCGCCTGTCAGGACGAAACCGAAGATCTCGCCGAACACGTATGCGTCTACGGGAGTACCGGCAGCAGCAATCGCTTCCACCTGGACGGTAATGGAGCCGCCATCAGCAATCAGGAAGTCGGTGTCGGTCGTGCTGACGATCTTATGCGTCGCGGACTGCGACGAAGTCGTCGCGACGAACATCGCGGCAACCAGGGCGGCGATCACCGCCAGAGCTGTCAAGTGAGACAGTCTCCAATTGGTGCGCTTTCGCGCGAGAGTTCCAATCATTGTGTGCCCTTTCATTGGGCTGTCCCCGCTTTCGCGGGGATGACCCCCGAGTGATCGGGGATGACTGGGGACGTCCGGCTCACGTTGCCGGACGCGGCGCCCCTGAGGGGTTCAGGGGCTGTGTGGTGCGTGTCGCGCCTCCTGTTCCGTGGCGATGGGGCCGTGTGAGGGCCCCGCCCACACATGGTTCGCCTACTGCTTCTAGTTTCCACGTAGTGATCATCGCCGATCATCGGTCGCGTCCGCAAGCGAATCGAGGGTCGTGGGCGGTCGATATTACGTTGGCGTAACGAAGTGCGCATCAGCGGCTGAGCAGGACGCCCAGCAGCGCATAGATGCCCGCCTGCATACTGACCACGAGGCCCAGCGCAATCCACCAGCGCCGCTCGATCCGGTCGAAGCGGTCGTCAACGCCGTCGAAGCGCCGCTCGACGTACTCGGCGGCATCGTCGAAGCGCTGGTCAATGGCGGCAAAGCGCCGATCAACGGCGGCAAAGCGGATCCCCATCTCCCGCCGGATTTCCTCGCGCAGGTCCGCCAGTCCGTCCTTGAGTTCCTGGCGGGTCGCGGTCTGGGAGATGACGCGGGTGAGGCCCAGCTCGAAGGCGAGTCGGTAGACCCGCGCCTGGGCCTGGGTCAATCCGGCCTCAACGAGGTCGTCCTCCAGCCGGTCGGACCAGGCCTCGATGATGGGGTCGATTGGCGGCGTTTCGGTGGTCATGGGGATCAGTATAGGCGTCCCCTAGTCCCCGATTCACTCAGCCTCCCAGTCCCCGACTTGTTCGGGGACCCGCTCGGCTCCCCAGTCCCCGACTCGTTCGGGGACCCGCTCGGCTCCCTTCCCGCCGCTGTGGCCGACCCCAAGCGGGCCCCTGAACAAGTCAGGGGCTGGAACCCGGACCCGCTCGGCTTCCCAGTCCCCGACTTGTTCGGGGACCCGCTCGGCTCCCTTCCCACCGCTGTGGCCGAGCCCAAGCAGGCCCCTGAACAAGTCAGGGGCTGGAGCCTGGACTCCGCTCGGCTTCCCGCAACCCCAAAGCGGGCCCCTGATGACCCCCGAACAAGTCTGGGGACCGTCAGGGGCTGGAACCCGAGAGCATCAGGCCACGATGGCGAGGATCGCGCTGAGCAGCGCGGTGATGATGCCGCCAACCAGCAGGAAGAGAAAGCGCATTTCCCCGCGCAGCCCGGCAATCGCGTCCTTGAGTTCCTGCTTGGTCGCGGTCTGCGAGATGACGCGGGTGAGGCCGAGTTCGAAGGCGTATCGGTAGGCCCGCGCCTGGGCCTGGGCCATACCGGCTTCAACGAGGTCGTCCTCCAGTCGGTCGGACCAGGCGTCAACGATGGGGTCGATTGGCGGCGTTTCGGTAGTCATGGAGATCAGTATAGGCGTCCCTCAGTCCCCGACTCGTTCGGGGACCCGCTCGGCTTCCCAGTCCCCGACTTGTTCGGGGACCCGCTCGGCTTCGGCCGAGCCCAAGCAGGCCCCTGAACAAGTCAGGGGCTGGAACCTTTCCCCAGTCCCCGACTTGTTCGGGGACCCGCTCGGTTCGGGCAACCCCAAGCGGGCCCCTGATGACCCCTGAACAAGTCTGGGGACCGTCAGGGGCGGGAACCGGAGCGCATCAGGCCACGATGGCGAGGATTGCGCTGAGCAGCGCGGTGACGATGCCGAAGCCCAGGGCCATGCCCCAGAGCATCACCTTGAGCCGCTTGTCGAACTCGGCGAACCGAATCTCCATCTCGCGTTGCAGGTCGTGTTTGACCTGCAGCGACTCCTGCTTGGTCGCGACGACGGACATCAGCCGGTGCATGCCCAGTTCAAAGGCATATCGGTAAGCGCGCGCCTGCGGCTGGTCCATCCCAGCCTCGACGAGGTCGTCCTCCGGCCGGTCGGACCAGGCCTCGACGATGGGGTCGATCGGCGGCGTTTCGGTAGTCATGGGGATCAGTATAGGCGTCCCCTGGTCCCCGACTTGTTCGGGGACCCGCTCGGCTTCCCAGTCCCCGACTTGTTCGGGGACCCGCTCGGCTTCGGCAGACCCCAAGCGGGCCCCTGAACAAGTCAGGGGCTGGAACCTGGACCCGCTCGGTTCCCCAGTCCCCGACTCGTTCGGGGACCCGCTCGGCTTGCCCCCAAGCGGGCCCCTGGATGAACCAGGGGCTGGAACCTGGACCCGCTCGGCTCGGCAAACCCAAGCGGGCCCCTAGCTGCTGAAAAACTCCCGGGTGCAGGATCTCGTCATTCCAGGCAAAGCGTGGAATGACGAGATCGGTCAGGGGCTAGGAAATATCGTCTACGGGGCGGCTGGTAGGTTGGGGCGAGCCCCGCAAGCGGTTGAGAGACGCTGCGGGGCTAGGGGGGAAGGGCACTGTCCAACTGATCTATGTCCTTCCCCCTGCCCTGTGAGACAGTGTATCAGCGCATGAGGCGCAATAGCATGTTGGCGTATCGGCCTGATCGTGAATTGGAGTGACGCCATGACCTACCAGGACCTGACCCTCGACATCCAGAACTCGGTGGCGATTGTGACGCTGAACCGGCCCGAGAAGATGAATGCGATGGGGCCTCGGCTGGTGCACGAGTTGCTGGGCGTGCTGGAGGCGACCCGGCATGACGACGGGGTGAAGGCGATGGTGATTACGGGCGCGGGGCGCGGGTTCTGCGCGGGGGCGGATGTGTCGGGCGGGGCGGAGGCTCAGCGGTTGACGGCGGAGTTGGTCGAGGCGGACTCGTACCGGCGGCATACGGAGGCGCCGATTGGGCATTACGGGGTGCTGTTCTCGGCGCTGAACGACTATCCGAAGCCGATTGTGGCGGCGGTCAACGGGGCGGCGGCGGGCGCGGGCATGTCGCTGGCGCTGGCCTGCGACATCCGCCTGGCGTCGACGAACGCGCGCTTCATCTCGGCGTTCGTGCATCGGGCGATTGTGCCGGACACGGGCAGCACGTTCTATCTGCCGCAGATGCTGGGCAAGGGCCGAGCGCTCGAGCTGATGTACACGGGCGAGCCGCTGAATGCCGCCGACGCCGAGCGCTACGGTCTGACGAATCGGACGCTGGACCCGGAGTCGCTGGTCGAGGAGGCGATCGCGCTGGCGGAGAAGATCGCGCGAGGTCCGTCCTTGGCCATCGAGCTGACCAAGCGCCTGGTCAACAATCAGGCGCCCAGCTTCGACATGCAGGTCGAGCGCGAAGCCTGGGGTCTGAGCATCACCGGAGCGTCGGAGGATCGGCAGGAGGGCATCGACAGCTTCCTGGAGAAGCGCCCTGCGGAATTTCGCGGTCGGTAGGGGCCGAGGTCCCCGCCCCTGACTCGTTCAGGGGCCCGCCGAAGCCGAGCGGTTCCGGTTCCAGCCCCTGACTTGTTCAGGGGCCTGCTTGGGTTTGCCGGAGCCGAGCGGGTCCCCGAACAAGTCGGGGACTGGGAATCGAGCGGGTCCGGTTCCAGCCCCTGACTTGTTCAGGGGCCCGCTTGGGTTTGCCGGAGCCGAGCGGGTCCCCGAACAAGTCGGGGACTGGGAATCTGAGCGGGTCCCCGAACAAGTCGGGGACTGGGGGAGCCGATAGGATCGGGCAAGCGCCGGTTTAGCACCCGGCGCTAGGGCGGTCGCTGTGGAAAGCCGCTTTCCCCGACACGACGGCCGCCTGCCCTAGCTCCACGTTAGATGAAGCAATCCCACAGCGGAGGAACTCCAATGACCACCATCACCGACGTCAAGATCGATGTCTTCAACTGGGAGACGCCCAACTGGCGGGTTGGCTCGGGGATGCGCTTTGGCGGGGCGAACCAGTTGTCGGTGCTGAGTGTCGAGACTGATGCTGGTGTGACTGGCAATGCGTTTCTCTCGCGGCCTCAGTATCAGGCGCAGGCGCTGATCGATGTGCTCAAGCCTCGGGTGATGGGCAAGAACGCCCAGGACATCGGGCGTATCTGGGCGGATTGCTACAAGCAGAACCGGACGGTCTCGACTGCGGCGATTGGGGCGGTCGACATTGCGCTCTGGGACATCAACGGCAAGCTGGCGGGTCAGCCGATTCACCGATTGCTGGGCACGTGCAAGGATGAGGTTCCGGTCTACTCGTCGACGGCGTGGTGGGAGTCGCCGGAGGAGTACGTCGAGGAAGCGCTCCAGTTCCAGTCGGACGGTTGGATCGCGCACAAGATTCATCCGCACGGCGAGGCGAAGGCGGACATCGAGATCTGCAAGGCGGTCCGCGAGGCGGTCGGCGATGACATGATCCTGATGCTGGACTCGATGTGGTCGTACGGCTACGAGGATGCGGTGCGGGTCGGGCGGGCGATCGAGGAGCTGGACTACTACTGGTACGAGGATCCGCTGGCCGAGGAGGACCTCTACAGCTACGTCAAGCTGCACCAGAAGCTCGACATCCCCATCATGTCAACCGAGTACGCTCCGGGTCGCTACTACGGGATGACGCAGTGGATCACGCAGTACGCGACCGACATCCTGCGCGGCGATGTCGCCGTGACCGGCGGGATCACGCCGCTGGTTCGGCTCTGTCACCTGGCCGAGGGTTTCGGCATGAAGTGCGAGATTCACCACGGCGGCAACAGCCTCAACAACGTCGCCAACCTGCACGTGATCATGGCCGTCCCCAACTGCGAGTTCTACGAGTACTTCCCCAGCACGGGAGGTTTCCTCTACGGCCTGGTCAACGACATCGACATGTCGGGCGGCACGGTCTCAGCCCCGACGGAGCCAGGTCTGGGCTACGAGATCGACTGGGAGCTGGTCAAACGTCAGCACGTGGCGACGTTGGGGTAGCGCACTCACAGTCGCTCAATCGGATAGACAGGCAGATGGCGCTCTGCACGCGACCAGGCGTCAACGAGCTCCGAGTGCCGTGCCCGAGCCCAGTTCATCAGCATCTTGCGTTGGGCATTTGGGAGTCGGCCTTCGGTGATCACGAGGTCGTTCAGCCGAAGCACGGCCTGGTACTCGGCATACCTGACATGGACATGCGGCCAAGGGTGATCGTCCATCCAGAGTGAGACGATCAGGCTGTCGGTGATGCGACAGAGGGTCGGCACCGTCAGTCGGCGACAGCGTCGGAGGTCGCGGTCAGACCGTGCAAGTCCTTACCGGTGATCTTCTCATAGAGGTGCCATGCCGAGGCATCCACCTGGTCGCTCCAGATAATTCCGTCACCCCACCGATCAATGCGAAATCGCGCGAAGCTCGCAGGATCGTTCCAGAGGGCAAACACGCCTCTGCCGACGAGATGCGACATGTCGACTTCACCAGTCACGCCGTCGTCGTACTCGAGATACAGGCGATAGCCGTCACGCGCTTCGACCCGAACGGCTTGCGGATACTTGATCGGCTCCGGATCCTCGCCCCACCACTCGACCTTGACCTCGTCCGGCGGACGCCCGAGGACGGCCGCGTAGGCGCGATAGTCGTCGAGCCAGATGTCGTTGCCCCGACCGTCGGAGTAGCCCCAGTGCAGCGCCCAGCCGTCTTCGTCGACGCGGACGCTCTCGAAGAACGGTCGATCCCGCCAGCGCGGCGGCACGCCAGGCTGGACGTCATACGACTCCGGGATCGTCCACTCGACGAACGCGGCAGCGTCAAACTCGCCACTCACCCCATCGCTGAACGACACCCAGACCCTGAACCCCGCGCGAGGCGCGACGGCGGTGATGCTCGGCGTTTCGATCTCGTGCTCGATGTCGTTCTCGTCCATGCGCTAATCGTAGACAATCACGCCGCGACCGTCCTCGCCCCGTTCGAGCGCTTCGAACGCCTCGTTGATCTCGTCCAGCGGGTACTTGCGCTGGACGATGTGGTCGATATCGATCCGACCGGTGACGTACATGTCGACCAGCTTCTGAAACGTTCGATGCGGCGAGGCCGAGCCGTAGTAGGAACCGACCATCGTCTTCTGCTTGCGCACCATGTCGACCAGGTCGAACGATCCGACCGCCTCGGTGGGCGCGAGTCCTACGATCACGCCGGTGCCGCCCTTGCCCAGGGAGTCGAAGACCTGGCCTGCGGTCACATCTGAGCCGAAGGTGTCGAAGGCGAAATCGACGCCGCCATTGGACAGCTCGCGCACCGCTGCCGCCGCGTCGACGTTACGAGCGTTGACGGTGTCGGTCGCGCCGAATCGTCGGGCGAATTCCAGCTTGTGGTCGTGAATGTCGACCGCGATGATGCGCGATGCGTTGAGCATCCTGGCGCCCTGGATCGCGTTGAGTCCCACTCCGCCGGCGCCGATCACGGCGACGGTCATGCCCGCCTCGGCGGTCGGCTGATTGATCACGGCGCCCACGCCGGTCGTGACTGAGCAGCCAATCAGCGCCGCCACTTCCATCGGGACCTGGTCGGGAATCGGGAAGCAAGCCTGCTGCGCAGTCACGACGTGCTCGCCGAACACGCCCAGCTTGCCCATCTGGAAGACTTCCGAGCCGTCCTGGTCGTGCAGCCGGACGGTGCCGTCCAGCAGTCGCGATCCGGTCGCCTGGTGCAGGTCGCACAACTGCGGCGACCCCTTGCGGCAGGTCGGACACTGACCGCAAGGCGTGACGAAGGAGAGGATGCAGCGGTCGCCGGGCTTCAGCTCGATGACGCCTGGCCCGACAGCCTCGATCGTCCCCGCGCCCTCATGACCCAGCACCGACGGCAATGGAAACGCCGCCGTGCCGTCCATGATGTGGTGGTCGGAGGCGCAAATCCCCGCAGCGCCCATCTTGACCCGCACTTCGCCATGCTGCGGCTCGTCCTGGACCAGGTCCTTAATCACTAGCGGAGTGTTCGGAGCGTTGAGTACGGCGGCGCGCATGGCATTCCCTTCCAGGTGTCTGATTTGGCCAAGGGTATCGCAGGCGACGGTCCGTCAAGTCACCGTCACTGGATGCGGCAGCGGCTGATTGAACAAGTAGCCCTTGGCGTTGAACGGCGCGACATCGGGCTGGGTGTTGCCCGCCCCGTCCGTCGCCCGAGTCATGATTGCGCGCTCTCCGGATACCGCCGTCCACTCGAAGTCGAACCGCACCCAGGAGTAATCCTGCTGCCGTCCGAGACTGGCGGATTGCCACGACTCCCCGTCGTCGTCGCTCCATTCGACCCGCGTGATCGGTCCGTGCGCGGAGTGTGCAAACCCGTGCAGCCGATGCCGCCCTCGCTCAAGCGTCGCCGGCCAGGGGAGCGCTAACGCGCTCTTGATCGATTGCGTCGTGACCACTTCGCCGTCCGCCTCACCCTCGGGCCCGAAGTCGTCGCCGAACATGACGTAGGACGTGGTGTTGTTGCGAGTCCAGAGCGGCTCTTCCGAGACGACGATCCGGGTCAACCACTTGACTTGCGACGCGCCAATCCACCCAGGCACGATCGCGCGCAGAGGAAAGCCGTGATCGCGGGCCAACGGCGCGCCGTTCATCGCATAGGCAAGGATCGTCTCGGAGCGGAGCGCTTGTTCGATCGGCAGAAAGCGGCGGAATCCGCGCTCCGGCGAGCCGACATCCAGCCCAATCAACAACACACCTGCGGTCGTGGCGGAGAGTCCGGCCAGCGACAGCACGTCGGCCAGCGCCACGCCCTGCCACTCGGCGTTGCCGACCGCGCCGGGGCCCCACTGCGTCCCATCCGTCGAACGTCCCTGGAGCCGCTCGAACATGACCCGCTGATTGCCTGCGCATTCGAGGTAGGAGACCAGTGTCCGAGTGGGCAATGCGAACAAATCGTCGAGCCGCAGCGAGAGCGGCGACTCAACGGCGCCCTCAATCACGAGCGACCAATCCTCGGCCGAAACATCGAGGCTTCGCGAGTTGTTGCGTACGAAGAACTGCTCTGTCGGCGTGAGCCAGTCCTCCAGCAGCTCCAGCCGCGACTCCAGTCCTGCACGGCCGTGATCGAAGAACGGCGAGGTGTCCTTGAAGACCAACGGCGCCACGCGGGCGCCCTCGCTGGAGCGATCCGGAACGACATCACGACAAGCCGCCAGCACAGCAGCCGCACCACCCGCGACCAGCAACGAGAGGAACCGCCGACGGCTCATGCCGCAGTCGTAGGCCAACCGCCACAGCGCGTCCTGCGAGTCGTCTGCTATCAGGTCGGACATCGCACGCTCCCCCCGCGAAGCCTCCGGGCAGACAGGATAGAAGAGCCAAGCACGCGACCGGCGTCGCCTCGCTAGCCTGCGCGACAGCCGCGCAGACCCGGACCAGTTGGAGCGCCTCATGGACCGAGCAGATTTCAAAGCCATTAGCCGAGCGGCAGGCGTTGAGCCGACCAACTCCGACATCCAGTTCATCGGCGACGGCGACCCCATCTACCCATCCCCGCTGCGTCTCGCTTCAGGAGTCTCGACCATCCTCGGCAACATCGCCGGCGTCGTTGATGACATCCGCTGCCAACAGACCGGCGAGCGTCAGACCGCGCAGATTCACATGGGTCAGGCCGCCGTCGGTATCTCCTCGATGTGGGTGCTCAAGGTCAATGGCGTCAACGCGCTCGAGTCCATGCCCGATTCGCTTGCCCCAGGACAGGGGATTTTCCCAACCCGCGACGGCCGCTATCTCTATCTGCTCAGTGGCTTCCCGCACATCGTCGAGCGCACGTTCGAGGTCCTCGGCTGCACGTACGACAACGTCACGGAACACGTCGCCTCCCGCGACTCCGCAGACCTCGAAGCCAAGTTGATCGACGCGCAGCTCCCCGGTGTGGTCGTCAAGTCGCCGGAGGAATGGCTCGCCCACCCTCAGGGCAAGCTGCTGGCCGAATCACCCGCCGTGATCATCGAGCGCATTGGCGATGCCCCGGCCAGACCGATTCCTGGCGGAGACCTGCCGCTCAACGGAGTCCGCGTAATCGACAACACCAAAGTGCTCGCCGGACCAACAATCTCACGCACCCTCGCCGCGCTCGGCGCCGACGTCCTGCACATCGGCGCGCCAGGCGTCGCCGACATGCAAGCCGCCCAGGCCGATACCGGACACGGCAAACGTCGCGCTCACGTCGATTTCGACACCGCAGACGGGCGCGAAACCCTGCGGAATCTGCTTGATGACGCAGACATCTTCAGCCAGTCCTACCGCGCCAAATCGCTCGCCCGCAGGGGACTCAGCCCGGAAGCGCTGGCCGAGCGTCGCCCGGGGATCATCTACATCTCCGAAAACGCCTACGGACAGTTCGGTCCCTGGCAGGAGAAACGCGGGTTCGACGGCAACGTCCAGGCTGCCACGGGGATTCATCACGTCCAGCAAAAGGACCCGACCAGCATGATGGGCGTCGGCCCGGCTATCGCACTGAACGACTACGGCACGGGCTATTGGGGCGCCTACGGAGCACTGGAAGCTCTGCGCCGACGGGCCGTCGAAGGAGGAAGCTGGCACGTCAAGGTCGCCCTGGGCCAGACGGCCGCCTGGTTCCTGAGGCTGGGAACACCCCACCAGATAGAGGACGCCGACCCCAACGAGGGCTATCGCCTGGCCGACAAGTACAGCGAAGAGGTTGAGTCGGACTACGGGACGCTCACCAGGCTGAGCTTTCCGATCCAGTTCAGCGAAATCGAGCCGAGGTGGGGTCCGACGGTGAAGCCGGGGTCGCACGAGGCGGTGTGGCTGTAGAGCTTCGCGTTGACCACATGGCTAAGGCCCTCCTTGCGATTCATCTAGCGCAAGGGTCCAAATCTGCTTGAGCGGAATCTCTGTTTGAATGTCCTCGGGTAGTTCACCGTAATAGGTATAGATAGCATCCAAGAGATCGTTGGCATTCCAAAGCCTCATAGTAAAGAAATCCAACCGAGCCATCTGTTTGGCGTCACTCGTATAGTCACTCCAACTAACAAACAGGCCTTGGTCAGCGCTGAATTGTTTCATCGCACCGTGCAGCTGCTGAATGTCTGGCTGGCTTACACGGCTACTCGTATGTTTGACTTGGACGCAGATACGAGGATGATCGAATCCGAGGGGTCCGTGCCCTGCCAGCACGTCCACTCCTTGGTCCTTACCTGGATCTGATTCTTGCACAACAAAGCCCTGCGCCTCAAGAAGGGCTGCAACAAGGTGCTCCAGCTTCCTGCCTGGAAACCTGTCATGGATGCGACTTACGATCTGATCGCGGATCGACTCCTCTACTGACGAAGTTGCAGCCTCCTCTTCTTCTTCTGTGTCGGCTTGGTCCTCTATTGCGCCTTCTCCCAACAAGCGAGCTCGCAGCTTATCGGCGACTTCAGGATCGAGGACGCGGCTGATTGTTCGCTTAGTCACAAGATAGTGGAATGCGTCGGCTCCGAAGGAGGCTCTCGAAGCGGTGTCATCTTTCCATTCGACGGCTCGTGTGTGACGGCCTGTTCCGTCAATCTCCATGAAGAGGTAGTCGCCGGTTACCTTTCCGAGTGCGATCTGTCCCTGCTGAGTCTTGAGTGGGCTAGCAACAACGTCTCCCTTTTTCATCTGCACAGCGAATGCCTTCATCATGCCCGCATTCATTCCCTGCGACTTTGATGAATTTGATGCGTAACCGCTTAGCTCCGGGATGAGAGCATCGATTTCTTCTTCGGTCTTGTCTGTCAAGTCGGGAACGTCCTGAAAGCCAAGCAGGAGAATGCCGAGATCAAGCGCTGCACTCTCGTACTCCCCGTCAGAGCCGTGCGCGACAAGCCAGACTGTTGGACCGCTGTTAGCTCCATTGTTCACGTTGATCTCCCTACCGCATCGCGACTTCGGGGTCCGTCGGGCGAGGGATCTCGTACCACGGTTGATCGCAGAACTCCAGGTCGTCCTCGGTCAGCTCAATCTCCGAGTACCTCAGCGAGTCCTCGATCTGCTCGGCCCTGGAGGCTCCGACGATGGCGGAGGTGATGCCTTCCTGGGCGAGAACCCAGGCGATGGCGGCGTGCGTGATGCTCATCTCTCGCTCGGCGAAGTAGGCCTGGAGGCGGGCGACCTGCTCGAACTGGATCTCGTCCCAGTAGCGATTCCGATAGCGGGGTCCTGCGTTGCCGAGGGTGAAGCGGGTGTTCTCCTGGAGGTCGGCGGTGTTGCGGTACTTGCCGGTCAGGAAACCGCCGGCCAGCGGGTTGTACGCGATGATTCCGACACCCTGATCGCGGCAGAGCGGCAACAGGTCGGACTCGATGTCTCGCCAGAGGATGTTGTAGCGCGGCTGGTCGCAGTCGAAGCGGGCGATGCCCGCCTTGTCCGACGCGCCGAGCGCGAGGGCTAACTGCCAGGCGCGATAGTTCGACGCGCCCACGTAGCGAACCTTGCCCCAGCGCACGAGGTCGTCAAGCGCTTGCATGGTCTCTTCGATCGGCGTGCGCGGATCGGGGCTGTGGAGCTGGTAGAGGTCGATGTAGTCCGTGCCCAGCCGCCGCAGCGACTCGTCGACCGCCGAGAGAATGTGCTGACGCGAGGCGCCGCGCTGGTTCGGCGACGGCCCCATCGCGCCCACGCACTTGGTCGCCAGCACGACCTGGTCGCGCGGACGACCGGCCAGCCAGCGCCCCACGATCGACTCGGTCGTGCCCACATCCTCGGTGCCGATCGGGTAGACGTCGGCCGTGTCGATGAAGTTGACGCCGCCATCGAAGGCCGCATCCATGATCTTGAAGGCATCCTCGGCCTCGGTCTGGAAACCGAAGGTCATCGTCCCAAGGCAGATCTCCGAGACTCGCAGTCCGGTCCGTCCCATTGGTCGAAATCGCATGACGCTCCTTCTACTCTCGACGCGCTAGTCCTTGAATCTTAGTGCTGCTCCACCCACTCGATGAAGCTGACGACGGAGTCCGGGTGTATCGAAGCGGCGATCCGATAGAGGTCGATGTCCACGGTCAACAGGCGTCTATCCGCCGATATCAGATCGAGCAATGCTGCGTCGGTCAGCCCGAGCGTCTCGTACTCCCACCGCCTGACTGCATCCCGACTTGCCACTACTACCTCCAGAAACTGATGGTCTATCATGCGCCCGAGCGTCCGCAGTAGCTCAACACGACGCGCCTGCACACCGTATGGCAACAGATTGGATGTCTCCGTCAGCGTGTTCGGCGTCACAATCACGGTCTCGACGTCTTCAAGGAACTCGACAAGCCTGAGATAGTCGTCAACACGGAACTTCTTCAGACGCCGGTGGCGACTGATCAAGTTGCGATCGGTCTCTCCAACCACCAGCAGCACGAGCAGATTCGAGTCAAGAAGTACGTCCCTGATCGACATTTACTCTTCAGACCACTTGAGCAGTCGATCCCTGACCGACAACACCTGTCCATCGTGATCCTTGATCCGCACCACCTTGTATGAGCGTCGACTGATGTAATCGGGCTCGGCAGCCAGGAAACTCTTGCGTACCGGCGCCTCGTCCTCCAAATTCCACGGCTGAAAGAAGCCAACAGTGATCTTCCACTCATCTTCGTCGAAGTCGTAGTCGATCTCTTCAAGGCCGAGCCCGGTGATCTCGTCTTCAGCGAACAGCTCGGCGGCGTAACCCTTCGCCACCGAGACAGCTTCCTTGGCGTCCATCGTCCCGCTCCTTCCGACGCTGACCAGCTTAGCGGAACTGGGCGATCACTTCGTCGTCGAGGCGCTGGAAGTACTCCGGATCGTTGTCGCCGCGGCGACCGAACATGATCTCGTCGATACCAAAGTCGATGAACTCTCCGATCCGCTCGGCAATCTGATCGGCGCTGCCGTTGAGCGTGCCCGGACCGATCCGTTCCTCCCATGCCTTCGCTTCCGACGCATCCTCAGTCAAGAGACACGGCATGAGAGCAGTAATCTTGATCTCGGATGGATCGCGACCGATGTCCTCACAATGAGCATGAAGTGTATCTACTTTCTCCTTGAGCAGTTCAACGGACATTCCGCGACCTGCCCAGCCGTCCAGGTTCATGATGTCGCCGTACATCGCGAGCGTGCGTAGTGTTCGCTTGGGTCCGGTACCACCGACCAGGATTGGTATCGGATGGTCGTAACTTCCCGGCGACAGCGGCGCGTCGTCCAGTGAATAGTATTGACCGGCGAACGTGACCGTGCCGCCGTCGTTGTGGATGATCGAGCGCAACATCTTGCACGCTTCCTCGAACCGATCCTGCCGCTCCTTCATTCCTGGGAACTCCCAGCCGTAGGCGGCGTGCTCGCGCCGGAACCAGGACGCGCCGATGCCCAGCGTGAACCGTCCGTGCGAAATGTGATCGATTGAGCCGGCGATCTTTGCCACCAGACCCGGATTCCGATACGTGTTGCCCAGCACCAGGTGGCCGATTCTTAGCGTCTCAGTCGCTACTGCGACCGCAGCGGCGAGCGAGAACGCCTCGAATGCCTCACGCCCCTCGACATCCTTCCCACGATTCGGCGGGACGAAGTGGTCCGCGAACCAAATCGAGTCGTAGCGCCCGGCATCCATCGTCTCGGCGACGGCGCGAATCTCGTCCCATGAGGTCAGATAGGCCGAGACCTGGGCTCCGAACTGGACATCTGCCATGACGCGCTCCTCATTCAGCTCCGCGGTTCGAGAGGGAGTCTACGCCCGGTCTGGCTCACGCTCGCCGGTGATAGCCTGACGTTCGGCGATTGCCGCATATCCAGCGCCGAAGCGAGGCTGAGTTCAGGAGACTCCAGAAACATGCGCGTACTTGTGATGCCCGGACTCACGCTACCCGAAGTCTCGGAGGCGCAGCTCGACATGATCCGCGCATCCGCCGGACCCGATGCCGAGGTCGTCGTCGCCAACAATCGCGAGGACGCGATGGAGATGATCGCCGACGCCGAAGTGCTGCTCGGCTACCTCACGCCCGACCTGTTTGCCGAAGCGAAGCAGCTCAAATGGGTCCACGCGACCGCATCGGGCGTCGATGGCTACCTGTTCGACGACTTCAAGAACGCCGACATCCCGCTGACGGGCGAGAAGGGCCTCGTTGGTCCGCATTTGGCCGACCACGCCTTCGCCCTACTGCTCGCGTTGGCGCGCTCGCTCAAGCCGGCGCTGACGCTCAAGGGCGACGCATGGGGTTCGCGGGTTCCCATGCGACGCGCCGCATTCGAGCTCTCCGGCCTGACCATGGGCATCGTCGGGTTTGGAGGCACCGGACGCGCCATCTCCGAACGCGCCAACGGGTTCGGTATGAGTGTGCGCGCCGTTGACGCCATCGCCGTGCGCGGCACGCCGATCGTTCCCGTCGTCGGCCACATGAACCAGCTCGACACGCTGCTCGAAAAATCCGATGTCGTCGCCGTCTGCACCCCGCTCACCGAGGAGACCCATCACCTCTTCAACAGCGAGACCTTCGCCAAGATGAAGCCCGGCTCCGTGGTCGTCAACGTCACGCGCGGCGAGATCATCGAACTGGAAGCGCTGATCGACGCGGTGGAATCCGGTCACTTGCGCGGAGCGGCGCTCGACGTGGTCGAAGGCGAGCCGTTGGACAAGGATCATCGCGTGTTCGAGATCGACAACATCGTCATGACGCCTCACACCGCCGGCGCCTCGCAACTCCGAGCCGGCCGCAACCTCGAGCGGTTCTGCGAGAACTTGAGACGTTACCGAGGCAACCGCGAGCTTGTCGGCGAAGTCGACAAGCAGGCCGGCTTCTAGCGGGGAACCGTTGCCCTTGCCAGTGGACTATCTCGCCGAACTCGAAGCTGCCCAGGAAGCCGCCCGGCGCGGCGGCGCGATCCTGCAGCGCTACCGGGACTCGGGCGCACGCTACGGTTGGAAGCACGGCGACCCCCTACAGGGCCGCGCCTACGAGGTCGTCTCCGAAGCTGATGTCGAGGTCGATCAGGTCTTACAAGAGACCCTGCTCGGCGCGTTTCCCGACGATGCCTGGCTCTCGGAGGAGGCCCACGACGACCGCGAGCGTTTGCGGCACCGCCGCGTCTGGATTGTCGATCCGCTGGACGGCACCCGCGAGTTCCTGCAGGGCGTCCCCGAGTATGCGGTCTCCATCGCGCTGGCATTCAATGGACAACCAGTTCTGGGCGTGGTCTTCAACCCCGACGCGGACGAGATGTACGCCGTTGCCAGCGACTCCGAAGATGAACGCTTCAAGCTTGATCAGGCGCAGGCCTTGTCCGAGAGCTTCATGTTGGTCGGACGCGGCGAGTGGCACTACCGCGAGCTGCCGCCCGTGCCCGACGGCACCCGGGTGATGCCCGTCGGTTCGATCGCCTACCGAATGGCGCTGCTCGCAACCGGTCAGGGATGCCTGGTCTTCACCCCCGGACGCCGAAGCGAGTGGGACCTGGCCGCCGGCGCCGCGTTACTGGACGCTGCGGGAGCCGTCGTGACCGACATCGAGGGCCGTCCGCTGCAACTCAATCAGGCGGATCCGTCGGTGAAGGGTCTAATCGCCGCCAGACCTGAAGTGCACGAGGAAGCTCGCACCATGTGGCAGCGTTCGGGTTGGCGCATCCCCTGAGGCGCCTTGTGGGTGATCTCCCTTCCGATCCCCCCTCCCGGCGGGAGAGTTGCGCGTAAACCCGTTCTTCATTGCGATGGCGCACTCCTTCCAGCCCCGACTTGTTCGGGGACTGGACCGGATCGGTTTGCTCGCGACTCTCTTGAAAGAGGATTCGACGCGTCGCGTACTCTGCCGGTGCATTGTGAGTTGATCCTGAGTTGATCCTGAAAGGCGGGGCGAGATGTCCAATCTCGAGCATCGGACAGCGGTTGTGACCGGCGGCGGACGCGGGATTGGCCGTGCGATCGCGCTTGAGTTGGCTCGGCACGGAGCGAACGTCGTCGTGTCCTCACGGACGAGCGAACAGCTTCAATCAGTGGTCAAGGAAATCGAGGCGCTGGGCCGATCCGGTCTGGCCGTGGTCGCCGATGCGCTGGACCGAGAACAGGCGAAGGACCCGGTGCGGCAGGCCGTGGAGCGCTACGGCTCCTGCGACATCCTGATCAACAACGTCGGCGGCGGCGCGCCCGTGCGCGGATCGCAGAACGCGTTCTCCCACGATGACGACGTCTTCGAAGCGAATCTGGCGCTCAACCTGACTTCGGCCTACTGGACCACGCGCGAGGCGTTGCCGCACATGCGCGACGCCGGCTACGGGCGGATCATCAACATTGGATCGGGCTACGCCAAGCGTTCCGGCGGAGCGCTGGCCTACACCGCAGCCAAGCACGGACTGATCGGCTTCACCCGCGCATTAGCTCATGACACCGCCGAGTATGGGATCACCGTCAACTGCCTGTGTCCCGGCTGGACCAACACGGCGTTGGTCGACTGGGAAGCGATGGGCCGTGCGGCGGGCATCTCGGCCGAGGCGGCCCACGCCTGGCGCGCCTCGGAGAACTTGCAGAACCGCGTCCTCGAGCCCGAGGAGCTTGGCCCCATGGCCGCACTCCTGGCCGCGCCGGAGTCCGCCGGCATCACGGGCCAGGTCATCAGCGTCGACGGCGGCTACAAGGTCTGAGGGTCGCTTCCCACATCCCTCGCTAGTTCCCGTAGAGGCCGAGTTCGCCTCTGCTCAGCTCCTCGCCGACGAGCTTGAGGATCTTCTCCAACTGGTCAAAATCCCACTCGCCGACGAATGAGATTGCCGAACCCTCAGCGCCCGCGCGTCCGGTCCGGCCGACCCGGTGGACGTAGTCCTCCGGAGTTTGCGGCAGATCGAAGTTGACCACGTGTTGCACGTCGGGGATGTCGAGGCCGCGAGCCGCGACATCGGTGGCGATCAGAAACTGGAGGTCACCGGCGCGGAACTGGCCCATCACGCGATCTCGCTTGCGCTGATCGCGGTCGCCGTGGATGGCGTCGGCGTTTAACCCTCGATCGCGCAGCCGCTTGACCAGCCGATCGACGGTGACCTTCATGTTGCAGAAGACCAGCGTCCGACCCGACAACTCCGGCAGTAGCTCCTCGACCGCTCGCATCTTGTCCCGGCCGGCTACCTCGTAGTAGCGCTGGTTGATGCCTTCCGCGGTCGCCGCTTCCGGTGCGATGTGCACATGCTCCGGATCGTGCATGAACTGATGAATCAGCGACTTGATCGGGGTCGGCACCGTGGCCGAGAACAGCGCCGTCTGACGATCGTCGGGGGAGCGCCGCAGGATGCGCCGCATGTCGGGGTAGAAACCGATGTCGAGCATCCGATCCGCCTCGTCGAGCACCGCCATGCGCACGTAGCCCAGACGCAGCGTGCGGCGCTCGAGGTGATCGATCACGCGGCCCGGCGTGCCGACCACGATCTGCGGACGCCGCTCCAGATTGGCGAAGTCGTCCGAGAGCCGGCGTCCGCCCATCAGCACCGTCGCTTCAAGTCCCTTGGCGCGGGCGAAGAAGTCGAGCACGGAGCCAACCTGTTGGGCCAACTCGCGAGTGGGCGTGAGAATGATCGCCTGGCACTCGCCCAGATCGGGATCGCAGCATTCGACCGCAGGCAGGCCGAACGCAACGGTCTTGCCGGTCCCGGTCTGCGCCTGCCCGACGACATCGCGTCCGTCCAGCAGCAACGGGATCGACTGCGCCTGAATCGGGGTTGGCTCCGAGAACTTGAGCGCGGTCAGCGCGGAAAGCATCCGCTCCGACAATCCCAGGTCCGCGAACGGCTCGGGCCATTGGTCGGACGAGATCTCATCCAACTCGGCCAATGGCGGAAGCTGATAGCCGCCGGAGAGCAGCGCCTTCTGCGTGGCGCTCTGCGGAGTCCCGGGCGCGGGTCCGCCACCGGATCGTCGACGCCGCTCACGGCTGCGCCGAGGCTTGCGATCCGATGGTTCGGCTACCGATCCCCTCGGCGCCGCAGCCTCCGGTGCGGGGGCGGCAGTCGCCCGAGGCTTGCGCTGCGAGCGCGGCTTTCGCTTGCGCCGACGTCGAGGGGGAGACGTTTGAGCGCCCGCCCTTGTTGAATTCTCCCGTGCAACCGGCTCCGGGGCAGCCGGCTCGGCCGCAACCGGAGGCGGTGCGTCGGAGGGAGTAGCAGGGGAAGACTGGGAAGGACTACCGAGCAAACGCCGAAAGAAACTCAAACGATCCACCGCAGCTATGCGCGACCCGCGCAGTTATGTCGATTCACAGCGTAAGCGTACCAGCAACTCGCGGAGGATCATCCGTCTCGCGGGGAGAGCGCTATCAAGGGTATCCGGCGCGACGTTTTGCGCTGGTATCCCTCATACGGCGAGTACATCGAAGTCAAGCGACTCCAGACGGCCTCGCGCTCTTCACCCTCGAGTTCGGATGCGACCATCTCCTCGGCGCCGCGATCCGCCGACCAGATTCGGCAATTGGGTTCCGCGAGCAGGTTCTTCCACCATTGCGGATGCTCGGAGTGACCGCCGTAGGACGCCACCACAATCACGCGCGGCCCATCATCGAGGTAGAGCAGCAAGACCGCCCGCTCGCGGCCCGACGAGCGCCCCATGGTCCAGAGCCGCAGCGTCGGCGGTCCCTGCATCCTGCCGCGAAACAGCGTAAACACCGGACTCTGAATCCGGGTCAGCGCCTTGATCAACCGTGGTCCCATGTCGCAAGACTAGCGCTTCGAGGTCTCACCCTGCAGTCACCTACCCACTCTCCCATTGGGAAGCTGCGCGTAAACCGCCGGGCTCTTACTCCCTCTCCCTCTCCCTCTGGAGACCTGCGCGTAAACCGACCCGGTCCAGTCCCCGACTTGTTCGGGGACCCGTTCCCGTTCGGCACTACCGGGGGTCTACCAGGTACGAGACGGAGAGCCGAGCGGGTCCCCGAACAAGTCGGGGACTGGGAAATGTGTGCCCACGCAATGAGGATCGGGTTTGCGCGCAACTCTCCTCTGGGAGAGGGGACCAGGAGGAGACCCTGCGCGGGTCTTGGCTGTCTGAGATGCCGAAACGTCCTCGAAACACCCGACACACTCCCGAAATGTATGCGCAACCGAACCGACATCTGCGCGCAACGCTTGTGAAACCATTCACGCCTTCCCGCTCCATAGGTTGCCAACAGACCGGAACTCGGGAAGGGAGGCTTTTGTGACACTAGCCCGCACGTTGGCCGGTAACGTCAGGACCCCGTCGATCTCAGTCGGCGCGGTCCGCAAACCTGGACTGGGGATATTCCTCGGCATCCTGACTGGCCTGCTGGCCACATTCGGCATTGCGTATGGACAGAGCGTCGAGGAGAACGCCGCCGCGCTTGCCGACATCATCCTCGCCGTCGATACGATCTGGTTCGTCATCGCCGGCATCCTGGTGTTCTTCATGCAGGCTGGCTTCGGATTGCTCGAAGCCGGCTTTGTGCGTGTCAAGAACACCGCCAACATCCTGATGAAGAACGTGCTCGACGCCTCGCTCGGCGCGGTCGTCTGGTGGGCGGTCGGCTTCGGCTTCGCCTTCGGCGGATCGCAGGGCGGATTCATCGGCGGCGACTCGTTCTTCCCTGCACTCGGCGGGTTGACCGAGACCGACGGCGTCTCCGAGGCGGCCGTCTTCTTCTTCCAGTGGGCGTTCGCCGCGACCGCCGCGACGATCGTCTCCGGCGCGCTGGCCGAGCGCACCAAGTTCTCCGCTTACCTCTTCTACACGGTGTTCGTGACCGGGATCATCTATCCGATCGTGATTCACTGGGGCTGGGGCGGCGGCTGGCTTGGCGAGCGCGGCTTCATGGACTACGCCGGCTCGACGCTCGTCCACTCCGTTGGCGCATGGGCCGGACTGATGGGCGCCATCCTCGTCGGACCGCGCATCGGCAAGTACGTCGGCTCCGAAGTCCGCGCCATCCCCGGCCACAACATGACCCTGGCCACACTGGGCATGTTCATCCTCTGGTTCGGCTGGTACGGATTCAACCCCGGCTCGACCCTGGGACTCTCCGGCGGACTCGCGACTGAGGCTGCCTGGATCGCGATCAACACCACCCTCTCCGCCGGCGCAGGCGCAATCGTCGCCGTCGCGGTCGCCAAGCTGCGCTACGGCAAGGCCGACCTCGGCCTGACCCTCAACGGCGCGCTGGCCGGACTCGTCTCGATCACCGCCGGTTGCGGCTTCGTTGAGCCCTGGGCCGCATTGCTGATTGGCGCAATCGGCGGTGGACTGGTCGTCCTCTCGGTCGAGTTCTTCGACAAGGTCAAGATCGACGACCCCGTCGGCGCGATCTCCGTCCACGGCACCTGCGGCGTCTGGGGCACCCTCGCGGTCGGCCTCTTTGCCACCGCAGGCGCGGCCGAGGCCTGGGGCGCTCCCGGACACGGCCTGTTCATGGGCGGCGGCTTCCGCGCCCTGCTCGAACAGCTCATCGGCGTGCTCGCCATCCTCGGCTGGGTCACCGTGACCGCAGGCATCCTGTTCTTCGTCATCAAGAACACCATCGGTCTGCGCGTCCCGGAGAACGAGGAACTGGCCGGACTCGACGTGCAAGAGCACGGCATCGGCGCCTACCCCGAGTTCCC
>DAOUKQ010000028.1:0-3069 GCA_034421135.1 Dehalococcoidia bacterium | reverse complement strand
CGGTCGTGCTGGCGACGCTCGTAGTAGTAGCGAGTGGCGGAGTTCATCGTCCGCGTGAACCAGTAGATCGAGATGTTGGTCAGCAGCTCGTCCTTGGTGAAGCGCGTCTCGATGTCGCCGTCGCAGTCGGACCAGGTGCGCCACTTCTCGGTGATCCAGGCGGCGAGGCCCGTGGGCGAGTCGGTCAGGCCGTAGGAGAGGGTCTGGGGTCGGGTTCCCTGAATCCACTGGTAGGCGGCTTCCCTGGATTGCCAGTCGCGCATGCGGGCGATGGTTGCGCGCTCGATTTCGTTCCAGTTCTCCTCGGGATGATCGGCAGGCGGCTGACTGTTGGGCATGTTGATCTGCGCGCCGATGCAGTGCTCGGGATCCTCATAGGCGGTCAGTGCGGAGACTCGCGCGCCGATGTCGCCGCCCTGGGCTCCGTAGCGGTCATAGCCGAGCCGGGCCATCAGCGCGACCCAGATCCGAGCGGCTCGCATGTGGCCGAAGCCTCCAGTCTGAGGAATCTGGGAAAAGCCGTAGCCGGGCAGCGAGGGCGCGACGACGGTGAATGCATCGGCGGGATCACCGCCGTGGGTGGCGGGATCGGTGAGCGGACCTATGACCTTGCTGACCTCGAAGAAGGAACCGGGCCAGCCGTGGGTGAAGACGATCGGGAAGGGGTCGGGCCCAACGCCTTGCTGGTGAACGAAGTGGACGGCGTAGTCCTCGACGCCGTCGGCAGAGACCCGGGTGGTGAACTGGGGCATGCGGTTCAGCTCGGCCTGCCGGGCGGGCCAGTCGAAGTCGGTGCGCCAGTACTCGCAGAGTTCCTGGATGTAGGCGAGGTTGGAGCCGTATTGCCAGCCTGAGTCGGCGACCTCCGATGGCCACCGGGTTTGCGCCAGCCGGCGCTCCAGGTCTCGGACTTCCGAATCGGGAATATCGATCGTGAACGGCTCGGGCATGCTCTGTTCCAATCTGCTCGGCGAAGCCGTCGCTGATGCGGCTCGCGGGCAGTATCGCGTGAACGAGTCTTGTCGGGCCGCATCGTTGATGTCGCCCTCGGGCCGAGGAGGGAATCGTCACGCCCAAAAGGTCGGGCGTCGGTGAACTCTGGAAGGTCAGGGCTCAGGCCTCGAACAGGGGACCCACGGCGCAGGCGAAGCCCGGCAGGACATCCATACCATCGAGTTCGTCGTCCACGCGATGCAGGGCGACCCCCTGTTCGGCGTGATGCGCTTCGACCGTTCGCTCATCGGGGAAGGCGACCCAGACGAGTCGGACACCGTGGCGCAGCCACATCTCGGCCTTGTCGTTGAGCTGGTCGCGACTATCGCGAGGCGATTTCACCTCGACGACCAGCTCGGGAATGACATCGGCATATCCCTGAATCCGCTGGTCAAGCGGGAGTCGCTGCGCGGAGAAGAACGCGAGGTCTGGGGCGCGTACAGTGTCGGGATCGCGCTCGATCTTGATCCCGGGGTCTCCGACGGCGACTCGGCCGAGTCGCCTCTGCTCAACGAATGGACCAAGTCGAGTCACAAACTTGGCTGCGATCTGCGCGTGGTCTACTCCGGGCGGCATGGACTCGCATAGTACCCCTCGGATCAGTTCGCCGTAGAACCCCTCGCTGGACAATTGCAACAGGTCGTCAGCGGTCAGCAGCCTTGGAGGAGTATCGGTGGTCATCGACATCCACCCTCTCGGTCGGAGTCAGCGTAGGCGAACAACGACCCGTCTAGCTCTCGACGACGTCGCCGGCGACCGGGTCGATGCGCACGCCCTTGGCCTCGACCCAGGCGAGGGCGCGGTCGATCTCGTCGTGATCGCCGTCGAGCTCCAGCACGACCCAGCCGAAATCGTGTTCAACGTCGGCCATGCGGATGTTCGTGACCACGTCGAACTCGTGCCCGACGAGGTAGATCACCGGTTCTTTGACGGCGTCGCCCTCGAAGGTGAATCGGACTCGTCGGGTCGCCATGGTTAGCCTCCCACGCCGACGGCTTGCGGCGCCTCGGCGAAGGCATCCTCGAATGACTGCAGCGTACCTTCGACCGGAATCGGCTGCGTCACGTGCTCGACCACGGCGTCGGCCGTCTTCAGACCGCCGCCGGTGATGAAGGCAACCGTCGTCTCATCCGGGTCGACCTGACCGCTCTCAATCGCCTGGCGCAGCCCGGCGATCGTCACACCGCCGGCGGTCTCGGCGAAGACGCCCTCGCACTCGGCCAGCATCTGGATGCCCTCGACGACCTCCGGATCGGTCACTGCCGTCGAACCGCCGTCGGTGCGCTTCATCGTCTTCAGCGCGTAGTAGCCGTCGGCCGGGTTACCGATCGCCAGGGACTTGGCGATGGTGTCGGGCTTGACCGGACGGATGTTGGTCGTCTCGTTGCGCCAGGCGGTCGTGATCGGCGAGCAACCTTCTGCCTGCGCGCCGATCATGCGCACCGGCGTCTCCTCGATCAGTCCGTACTGCTGGAACTCCTGGAATCCCTTGTGGATTTTCGTGAAGAGCGAACCCGACGCCATCGGAGCGACGACCTGGCGCGGCGCTCGCCAGCCGAGCTGCTCCGCCACCTCGTATGCCAGCGTGCGCGAGCCCTCGGCGTAGTAGGGACGCACATTAATGTTGACGAACGCCCAATGGCGATTGTCGGCCAGCTCCGAGCAGAGCCGATTGACATCGTCATAGGAGCCGTTGACCGACACAATCGTCGGGTTGTAGATGGCCGAGCCGAGCACTTTGCCCGCTTCGAGGTCGTGGGGGATGAAGACAATTGCCTCCATGCCAGCTCGCGCCGCATGCGCCGAGACCGAGTTGGCCAGGTTGCCGGTCGAGGCGCAGGCCAGCGTCTTGAAGCCAAGCTGGCGGGCTCGCGACGACGCTACCGCGACGACGCGGTCCTTGAACGACCAGGACGGGTTGCAGGTGTCGTTCTTGATCCAGAGTTCGCGCATGCCCAGACGCTCGGCCAGCCGATCGGCCTTGAGCAGCGGCGTCCAACCGACGTTGAGATCGACGATGAAGTCTTCGTCCACGGGGAGGAAGTCGATGTAGCGCCAGATCGAGCGCGGACCGGA
>DAOUKQ010000027.1:0-1802 GCA_034421135.1 Dehalococcoidia bacterium | reverse complement strand
AGCATGCGCTTGGCGAACTGCGGGCCGCCGTGGTAGAGCCACATGTGCGCGGGCGGGGCGCCCATCGCGCGGACCGGCGGGAAGCCGATGATGGCGTCCTCGGCGGCGATGATGATGTCCGAGAGCAGAACCAGGTCGGTGCCGCCGGCCAGGCAGTATCCGTGCACCTTGCCGATCACCGGCTTGTGCATGTCGAAGATCGCCATGCGCGCGCGCTGCGCCTTCTCCATGCCCCAGGTGTCGTCGTCGAACGAGACGCGGCCGCGGTAGACCTTGTCGTAGGTCTCCTGGGAATCGCGGGTCGAGCCGGTCAGGTCGTAGCCGGCGGAGAAGGCACGTCCGGCGCCGCTGAGGATCACGCAGTGGACGGCCGTGTCGTTGTCGGCCTCCCACATCGCCTGTGACAGTTCGTCCTGCAGGGCGATCGAGAGCGCGTTCAGCTTCTCCGGTCGGTTCAGCGTCACATAGGCCTTACGGTCTTCGACGCGGTAGATGATGTTCTCAAAGTCGGTCATCGGATGGTCTCCTGGAAGGTGAAGGTTGGCAGCGCCAGTCTAGGGGACCAATCCCACACGGCGGCCGAACGTCGCTTGGGCGTCGAGCCGGATGATCAAGTCGAGCAGTCCCGACGGCTCCCAGCTGCGGCGGCTGGGCGGCTGGTCGCGGATCGGGACCAGGACGCCGGCGTCCTCGAGTTGCCGCAGGCCGAGATCGACCGCCGGCAGCGAGCGACCGCTGAACTCCGCAGCGTCGGCCCGATTCAGGACCGGGTAGGCGGGAAGTTGATCGAGGATGAGCCAGGCGGCGGCGTCCGCGCGGGGATTCGCGTGATCGCGCAAGCGCTGCCGCCACTCCGCCGCCAGTTCGGCGACGGAGGTCCGATAGCGTTCGGCCAGCGCCACGCTGCTCAGCACAGCCACGGCGAGTGTTCCGAGCCACTCGTCGAGATCGTCCTCGCGGTACGCATTCAGTCCTCGGATGTAGGCGTCCCTGGCGTGCGAGAGCGCCACGCTGACCGGCGGCGTCACGCGCGGGGCCAGTCCGCGCCGGCGCAAGAGGATATGGATCAGCGCCCGCCCGGTGCGTCCGTTGCCGTCGTCGAAGGGGTGAATCGTCTCAAACTGCGCGTGCGCAACCGCCGCCTGAAACAGCGGCGGCGTCTGTTCGGAGTTGCAGAACTCGCACAGGTTCTCGATCAGAGCCGGCACCTGCTCGGGCGGCGGAGGCACGAAATCCGCGCCGCAGGGGTTGTAGTCGTTGCCGCCGATCCAGTTCTGCACCGTGCGCAGTTGCCCCGCCGTCGGCAGGTGGCCGCGCATGAGCACCTCGTGGATCTCGAGCAACTCGCGCGGACCCAGATGTTCCACCGCCGCCGCGCGCCCGATCGCGAGCTGCATCGCCTCGACGTTGCCGATCACTTCCCGCGCCCGCGAACCGACCCGCCGACCGACCCGTCGCCTCGCCTCGGCGCGGGCAAGCGCACGGGCGTCGAGCTGGATGCCTTCGATTCTTGAGGACGCGATCGACTCGCTGCGTATGAGCAGATGGGTGAGCGGATCGAGCAGTCGGTCGGCGGGATACTGCAGACGCTGCAGCGCGGATTCCGCGTCCGCCAGATCGGCGGCAAGATCGACCGGCAGGTGGAAGTCCGCATCGCCGATTGCGTCGGGGATGAATGCGGCGTAGTCGCACGGTCGGCGAAAGCGTCGCGGCGCCAGGGTGTCCGTCCTGGGCTGCCAGACTCGATGGACAAGTGCGCCGCGCATGGATCCGTTGTCTCCCACTTCCTGAAGACAAAGGTT
>DAOUKQ010000026.1:0-1833 GCA_034421135.1 Dehalococcoidia bacterium | reverse complement strand
CGCTGCAGGGCGCGGGCTGCTTCGGAGACATTCAAGGCCCTGGCGACCTCGGCGACATCGTGTACGCGAACGACGTGCGCGCCCATCCAGGCGGCGAGCACGTTGAAGGCGATGGTCGCTTCGAGCATGCCGGGGCGTCCCTGCGCATCGTGGGAACGGAGCTCACCATGACCGAGCATTTCGGCCAAGAATCCCTTGCGCGATGCAGAGATCAGGACGGGGTGTCCGAGCCTAGCGAGATTGGGCAGGTCGAGCAGCAATCGCAGATTGTCGTCCAGCCCTCTGCCGAACTGGAAGCCGGGGTCGATCCAGACGTCGGGAGCGCCGGCGGTTTCGATCTCGGTGGCGCGCCGGTCGAGATAGTCGCGCACTTCCACAGCGACATCGTCGTACTCGTGAGCGACTTCGCGGTGTCGCTGGGGTCGTCCGCGCATGTGCATAACGGCGATTGGCGTTTTGGTTTCGACGGCGACGGCGACCGTGTCCGAGTCTGCGCCGGTGATGTCGTTGATCAGATGGGCTCCGGCATCGACAGCGGCGCGGGCGACGGGGGCGGTCCAGGTGTCGATTGAGACGAGGTGTCCCTCGGAGACGAGCATCTCGATTACGGGAGCGATGCGCGCGATTTCCTCGTCGGGAGAGACTTCGGCCGCGCCGGTTCTGGTTGATTGGGCTCCAACGTCGATGATGGCCGCTCCGGCCTGGCGCATTTCGTCGGCTCGGCGCGGCGCGTCGCCGACATCGACGACCGAGTTGGTGACAGGCGAGTCGGTCGCGACGTTGAGGATGCCCATGACGAGGCAGCGATCGGTGGCGTCGAGCGTCTGGCCGCCGAGTTCGATCAGCATGGTCGGAGTCTCATCGGCGGCGAGGGAGGTAATGCGGGCTGCGGCCGAAGAAGACCTGAGCGGCTTCCATGATTGATTCGTTCAGGGTTGGATGCGCGTGGATGGACTCGGCGAGGTCGGAGACTCGGGCGCCCATTTCCACTGCGAGGACGCCTTCGCCGATCAGTTCTCCGGCGCCCGGTCCGACGACCTGCATGCCGATGACTCGCTCGGAGCCGTTTTCGACGACAAGTCTGGTCAGGCCGTCGTTGCGCCCCGATGCAGAGGCGCGTCCCAACGCCGCCCAGGGGAAGCCGACGGTCGTGGCGTCGATATCAAGTCCGGCGGCGTCGGCCTGGGTCAGACCGCACCAGGCGATCTCGGGGTCGGTGAAGATGACGGCGGGGACGGCGAGCGGTCGGAAGACGGCGGGCTCGCCGAGGATTGCCTGTACGGCGATCGAGGCTTCCGCGGTCGCTTTGTGGGCCAGCATCGGCTCGCCAGCGACGTCGCCGATGGCGAAGATCGACGGTTCGGCGGTTCGTCGCTGCTGATCGGTCATGATGAAGCCGGCGGCGTCGACGTGAGCGCGGGTTCGGTGTAGCCCGAGTCCGGCGCTGTTGGGCCGCCGTCCGGTGGCGATCAGGACGCGGTCGAACCGCTCGGTGCTTTCGACGCCTTCCTTGTCGGCGATGACCGCTTCGATTCCATCCTCGACCTCAGCGAGGGAGATCACCGAGGTGTTCACTCTGACGGACTTCAGCCTTGATCTGAGGCTTCGTTCCAGCACCCGAACCAGCTCGCGCTCGACTCCGGTGAGGATCTGGGGGAGAGCCTCGACGACCGTCACTTCCGTGCCGAGTTCCGCGTAGACGGTGCCCAGCTCGAGGCCGATGTAGCCTCCGCCGACCACGAGCAGCGAATCGGGGATGTCGCGTAGCTCCAGCGCGTCGGTTGAGTCCATGACCCGGTCGGACTCGATCTGCAGCGAGCGCGGAACGACCGG
>DAOUKQ010000025.1:0-2030 GCA_034421135.1 Dehalococcoidia bacterium | reverse complement strand
TTTTCCAGGACCCGATCGCAGGGCTGAATCCGATCATCACGGTTGGCCAACAAGTCGAAGAAGTGATCACCTCTCACCGCACGGTCAGCAAGGGTGAAGCGCGGGAGCGGGCGTTGGAGGCGCTCAATGCGATGCAGCTACCCGACCCGATCAGGATCGCCAAGTCGTTCCCGGGCGAGCTCTCGGGAGGCATGTGCCAGCGGATCATGATCGCGATCGCCACGGCGCTCGATCCGCAGGTTCTGATCGCCGACGAACCGACGGCATCGCTGGATGTCACTGTCCAGGCCCAGATCCTCTACGAGCTGGAGCGTCTCCGCGACGAACGGGGCACGGCGATCCTGCTGATCACTCACGACATGGGCGTCGTGGCGCAGATCGCTGAGCGCGTGGCAATCATTTATGCCGGGCGGATGATGGAGGTCGACGATGTCGTGCCGCTCTATCGGCAACCGCGACATCCTTACACCTGGGCGTTGCTCGACACACTGCCCCGGCTTGACCGACGGCGGCGCTCCCGGCTGCGCCAGATTCCCGGCGGTCTGCCCGACCTGACCGACGAAGAGATCGGCGAGCACTGCGCATATCTCGAGCGTTGTCCCAAGGCGCTCACCCGATGCCGCACCGATGGCGAGCCCGAACTCGCCGACGTGATTGGCGGCCGGATTGGTCAACGCGTGGCCTGTTACAACCCGGTGCTCGAGGTCTAGCAGGTCCTAGTCGCGCCCGGCGCCAGCTAACTCCGAGACCAGCAGTTCCACTACGAGTTGTTCGGCCACGCTCGAGGAAAGGCCGCTGCCTTCCTCACGTTGCTGCAGGATCGCTTCCTCGGCCTCGAGAATTCGTGCGAGCGCGGCATCGGCTGCCGGCTGCGAGTAGGTCTGTGCCTGTCTACGGAGTCGGCGCGCGAGCCACGCGAAGTTTGCTTTGGCCGCCTGCTGAATCTCGTCGTTCGAACCACCTTGATCGATGACCTCTCTGGCCGCCACGATCTGCCGATAGGTTCGGGCCAGCATCTGGATGATTCGCGTCTCCGACTCACCGTCGGAGCGGACGCCGTCGAGCGCCCGCATGGCGTCGGGCAAACGTCGTTCGGCAACCGCATCGACGAGGTTGAAGATTGAGACGGAGCGCGTCGCCGGAACCATCGCATCGACGATCGTCTCGTCGACGTTGGCGTCGCCGGCGTAGAGCGAGAGCTTGTCCACGGCGTGGGTCAGCGCGCCCCGATCGCCGCCAGCCCGGTCTACAAGTGCCTGGGCGGCGTTCCGGGTCAAATGCAATCCGCGGCTGCGCACCTCGCCGCGCAGCCACTCGAGCGCCTCCTCGGGCTTCAGTCGAGCGAACTCTCGAGCATCGGCCAGCGGCTCGATCAGTTGCAGTATAGGATTGCCGCGCCGCAGTTCGTCCTCGACGAAAACCAGGACGGTCGTCGAAGGCACCTGCTCCAACACGTCAGTCAGGCCATCCCACTCGCCCAGTTGACGGCGCCCTCGCCGCAGCGCTCCGAAACGAGCGCAGAGTCCATCGACGCGGACCCAGCGCACGCCGCCCAGGAACGGCGCTGCCGAGACCGCTGCTCCCAGTTCGCCCAGTGAGACGCGCGCGCCGTCGAAACTGATCGAATTGTTGGTCAACGAGCCGTCGGCGTCTTGTTCGCGCCGCAAGGCCGCCACGGCTTCCAGCCGCGCAAACCGATCCTCGCCGTGGAACAGATAGACCGCCATGGGTCTGAGCCTACCGAGGCAGGCATTTCGAGATGGGCGAACCGTTCAGGGTCCGACGGCGGCCAGGGTCGAGCGAATGTCCGTGACCGCCTGTCTCAAGTCGGGAATCTCCCGTTCCTCGTCCGGCTCGAGAAAGAGGAGTACGCAGCGCTCGACGGTGCGTTGGAGTGATTGCTCCAGGATCAGCGCATATGAGGCAGCCTGCAGCCGGTAGCGATCGACCGCGGCGGCCACTGACTCTCCCGATTGCAGCGCGTCGGTCTTGTAGTCGACGACGACCAGATTGCCGTTGGGCAGCTCGTA
>DAOUKQ010000024.1:0-39031 GCA_034421135.1 Dehalococcoidia bacterium | reverse complement strand
GCGAGCTTGGCGGCGGCGAGCGAGGAAGAGCTGGCGGCCGCCGACGGCGTAGGCCCGATGATCGCGGCGAGCGTGGCGGCCTGGTTTCAAGCCGAGCGTAACCGCCAACTGATCAAGAAGCTTGAGCAGGCAGAAGTGCAGATGACGGCGCGCCGACGCGCGAGTCGAGGGGGACCACTCGCCGGACAGCAGTTCGTCGTAACAGGACGGCTGGAGTCGATGACCCGTAACCAAGTGGAGGGGAACCTAAAGCAGCTCGGGGCGTCGATTGGAAGCCGCGTCACGAAGAAAACCGCCGTGCTGATCGCAGGCGAAGCACCCGGAAGCAAGCTGGAACAGGCGCAAGCGCTCGATATCGCTATCTGGGACGAGGAGCAGCTCCGCACATTCCTGCGCCAGCAAGAGGCAGGAACGGCGGCAACGGGCAGCTCAGTACCCTAAGCGACGGCAGAGCGGCGGACATACTAGATATAACGGCAGCCTCAGATATAGTGTCTGCACTGGCCCGGCATCCGCTGCACGGGTCATTTTCGACTCCGGGGGAAGATGCGCTTCAATCCGCTGTCCTGGCTCTTCGGGCAGTTCTCACACGATATCGCTATCGACTTAGGCACGGCCAACACGCTCGTGGCGGTGCGGGGGCGCGGGATCGTGATCAACGAGCCATCGGTCGTGGCGATCGATCGCAACGCCAAAGCGGTGCTTGCGATTGGAGCAGAAGCGAAGCGCATGGTGGGCAGGACCCCCGCCAACATCGTCGCGATGCGGCCGCTCAAGGACGGCGTGATCCACGATTTCGACGTGACCGAGCGCATGCTGCAGTACTTTATCCGGGCAGTCCACGACCGCACGCTGCTGGGAACGCCGCGGCCTCGGGTCGCGGTCGGGATCCCAGGTGGCGCGACCGAGGTGGAGAAGCGCGCCATCTACGATGCCGCGATCAACGGCGGCGCGCGCGATGCCTTCTTGATCGAGGAGCCACTCGCCGCGGCGATCGGGGCCGGGCTGCCCGCGCAGGACCCCGCCGGCACGATGATCGTGGATGTGGGAGGCGGAACGACAGAGGTGGCGGTCTTCGCGCTCGGCGGCACCGTTGTCAGTACATCGATTCGCGTGGCGGGGGACGAGGTGGACGAGGACATCATTGCCTACGCGCGCAACGTGCACAACATGGTGATTGGATCCTCAAGCGCCGAAGAGACGAAAATCGAAGCCGGTTCCGCCTTCCCGCTGGAGCGGGAGCGGCCCGTGGTGCTCCGCGGCCGCGATATCGCGAGCGGGCTGCCGAAGAGCGTGGAGGTGAGCAGCGTCGAGATCCGTGACGCCCTCGGCGACTCTATCCGTGCGATCGTCGAGGCAGTCCGCCAGACGATTGAGGCGACGCCCGCGGAGATCGTTTCCGACCTGATGAATCAAGGCATCGCGCTGGCAGGTGGGGGAGCACTCTTGCAGGGCTTGGACCGGCGTATCTCCCAAGAGACGAAGTTCCCGGTGTACGTGGTGGAGGACCCATTGACCTGCGTTGTGCGCGGCTGCGCCGAGGTCCTAGAGGAAGCACAGATTTTAAGCCGCGTCCAGGCGGATATTGCGTCGATGCGAGGCCGCCGTTAGGCGACAGCGATGGCGCTTCTTTCAAGCAAGCTCGGCCAGTGGCTCATCCTCATGGCCCTACTCATTGCCCTGCTCGCCGCGTTGGCGGTATTCGGCGCGGTCGCGCAAGTGGAAGATGCCGCCCTCACAGTGTTCGGCCCCGTGCAGCGCACGCTGCGGCACGCGGCCGAGCCGGTCGCCAGCCTGATCAACAACATCGACGATTTCAACGCCGCCGATGACGAGAACCGCGCACTGCGGAACCGTGTAGCGCAACTGGAAGCGGAGAACGCCCGCCTGCGTGAGGAGCAGATCGAAGTACGCGGCCGCGAAGCGCTCATCGCCGTGCAGGAGGCGAACGCCGATGAGATCTTCATCGCGGCGGATGTGATCACGCGTGACTTGACAGGACTGAGCGACATCATCCGGATCAACCGCGGCGCCAGCGACGGCATCGAGAACGGGATGCCCGTGCTGGCCGGGGGCGGCGCGCTGGTTGGCGTGATCGTCGAGACGCGTGATCATGTCGCGCTCATCAGATTGATCACAGATCCCAAGATGAGCATTCGCGGCCTGCACCAACTTTCCCGCACCGAGGGGATCATCAACGGCGGTCCGGCCGACGATTTACACGTGGAGTTCATACCGCAAGCGGCGGATGTGCAGCCCGGGCATACCTTTGTGACGTCAGGGCTAGGCGGACTGCTGCCGGCCGGCGTGCCGGTGGGGGCGGTCACATCGGCGGAAGGAGCAGTGCAGGACGTCTTTCGACAGATCCGGCTGAGACCGCTTGCCCCGCTAGCGGAACTGGAGGATGTGCTGGTGCAGATTACGTTTACTCCGGAACCGATCGCCGCACCTTAGCGTCTCGCAGAAGAGGCCGAACCGAAAGGGACGACCGGGGAGGCGAGCACAACGTGAAATGGCCGCTTCTAATCGCAGGGACTCTCGGCCTGACGTTGCTGCAGACATCGGCCGTGCCGGCATTCCAGGTGCTCGGCGTCGGCTCCAACCTGCTGTTGGTAGTGCTGTGCTGCTGGGTAATCGTGAGGGGAACTGAGGAAGGGATGATTTTGGTGCCGCTCGCTGGGCTGCTGGTAGGGCTACTCTCCTTACAGGAACTCGCGACATCCGTCGCGGCATTCCTGCCGATCATCGTGATCGCAGCCTTGCGCCCGCACTTCAGTGTGCACAGTACGTTCGGCTGGACGCTCGCCGTGGTGGTAGCGGCGACACTCGCGCACTTCATCATCACCGCGCTCGCGCTGGAGTTGGATGGAAGCAGCATCAATTGGATCCGCGAGATCTTGGATGTGCTGCTGCCGAGGGTCCTCGTGAACTTCGTCCTCGCCATTCCTCTGTATTGGCTGATCCGGTGGTCCCTGCCGCGACCGCGGCCGCTGATGGGCACGTGAACCGTGTCGTACGGGATCGATCGGCTGAGGCGGAGCGGCAAGCCGGTCATCATCAAGGCGCCGCCTGAAAGCAAGGGAACGCTGCAACTCAAGGTTCTGGTGTTTGCTGCCGGCATCGTGGTGCTGTTCGCAGCGCTCACGATCCAACTCATCCGCCTGCAGATCTTGCGGCACGACGAGTTCGAGCTGCGCGCGGCGACCAACCGGCTGCGCTTGATCGATGTTCCAGCAGAGCGAGGGCTGATCTTTTCGCGCAACGGCACCCTGCTCGCCGAGAACGTACCCGGGTTCGCCGCGACTATCGTCCCGGCCGACGTGCCGGAGGAGTCCGTGCGGACGATCGCCGAGATACTCTCGCCGACACTGGAGATCCAGGCCTTCGAGATCGAGACGCGGATCCTGGAAGGCAAACGCAGCATCGATCCATTTCAGCCGGTTGTTCTGCAGCGCCATTTGGACCCGGACTTGGTGTTTGAGTTGGAGACGCTGCAGGTCGATCTGCCAGGGGTGCGGGTGGGGTCGATTCCGGAGCGGCATTATCCACTCGGTTCGCTGCTCGCACACCTATTGGGGCATGTCGGTCCAATCACCGAGGAGGAGTTCGAGCAACTGCGTGCCGATCGCTACCGGTTAGCCGACAGCATCGGGCAGACCGGCGTGGAAGCGTCGTACGAGACGCTGCTGCGCGGCGTGCCGGGCCGGGAGCAGGTGGAGGTGAACGCCAGCGGCCGCGTGCTTCGGGCTTTGGACTCGGAGCCTCCAACTCCCGGACAAAGCTTGGTATTGACCATTGATCTCGAGTTACAGCGACAAGTGGAGGCGATCTTGGCGGACAGCATGGGTGGGTCCCTCTTTGCCGCCGCCGCGGTCGTCGATATCCACACCGGGGAGATCCTCGCGCTGGTGTCCCTCCCGACATACGACAACAACATCTTTTCGGAAGAGATCGCCGAGGAAGATCTCCAGGCAATCTTCGAAGATGAGGCACGCCCGCTGGTCAATCACGCGGTAGCCGACCAGTTCCCGCCCGGATCGATTCAGAAGGTCGTGACCGGCGCCGCCGCGCTGGAAGAGGGTGTGATCGACGCACGGCAGCGCATTCGATCCTTGGGAGCCATTGAGGTGCAGAACGTCCTCGATCCGCGCATCACCTACATCTTCCGCGACACGACTGCCGGAGATTTTGATTTCGTAACAGGGCTGGCTGAATCGAGCAATGTCTACTTCTGGTATCTGGCCGGGGGCTCTCCCTTCCGGCGCGCGATCGCGGAGGAACTGCTTACGCCCGAGCAGCAGGCGGAACAGAAGGCGCTGCTTGAGGCAGGCGTGATCAGTGGCGAGCAAGATTTCGAGGGGCTGGGGATCGACCGACTCGCGTTCTGGGCGCGGGCCTTCGGACAAGACGAGGCGACCGGCATCGATCTGGGAGGCGAAGCCTCGGGCTTCATCCCGGACTCGCAATGGAAGATCGATACGTTCGGAGAGGGGTGGGGACAGGGAGATTCGTACAACTTCGGAATCGGACAGGGCTTCATCGCGGTGACACCGCTACAGATGCTCATGGTGACAGCGGCTATCGCCAATGGGGGCAATCTCTTGGAGCCCCACGTTGTGCGATCGGTCCTCGACAGCGAAGGCAACGTGGGCCGAACGATCGGACCGACAGTACGCCGTCGCCTGGAAATCGACCCGGCCAATCTCGCGCTGGTACGCGAGGGGATGGCGCAATCGGTACTGGCTGGCACCTCCGGGAACGCCTACTTCGCGGAGATGCAAATCGCGGGGAAGACTGGCACGGCCGAGTTCGGCGCGGAGCCCACGTTCCGTGATCTTCTTCCGACGCATGGCTGGTTCATCGGCTTCGCCCCGTACAACGAGCCGCGAGTGGCCGTCGTCGTCTTCCACGAGCTCGGAGCGGGGTTTCTCACGGCAGAGACCGGTGGCCTCATTCTCAAGACATGGGCGGAACTGAGTGGCTCTATCGACCCAGCGAACCCGGCCCCGCCCCAGCGCGCGACGCTCGGCGAGCGATTCGTCGACGTCGATACGTCCGCTACAGACGGGAGCGGCACCGACGACGGCAGCTCCGAGACGACGGAATGACGACGTTCAGACCGACCATACGCTCGTATAGCTGGCGACGCTTCGATCCCGTCATTTTGGTGGCAGCGTTAGCGCTCACTGGCTACGGGGCGCTGGTGATCTACAGTGCGACGCTCCCGCGCGACGCAACGGGGGTAGTGATCAGCGAGCCGGTGATTCGTCACATCGCCGTCGCCGGAGCCGGCGTTATCGCGATGCTGTTCGCCGCTCGGACAAATTACCGCCTGCTCGACACCTTTAGCTGGTTCGCCTACGGCTTTGGGATCATCCTCTTAGTGGCCGTGTTCTTCTTGGGGTCGGATCGCTTCTCTGCGAACCGTTGGTTCGACCTAGGGTTCGTGACCGTACAGGCCTCCGAGATGGCGAAGGTTCTGACCATCGTGGCCCTGGCAAAGTTCATGTCGGACCGGCGAGATCAGATGCACACGGCCCGGGTCTTCCTCCAATCACTGGGACTCGCAGCGCTACCGGCAGCACTCGTATTCATCGAGCCCGATTTAGGCGGCGCGGTCATGTTTTTCGTGATCTGGGCCGTAATGGCGGCCTTCGCCGGTGCGCGGTTACGCGCGTTCGCCGTTCTCGCCACGGCGGTCCTCGCCCTCGTGCCCTTCGGACTGATCACAGGGGTGAGCGAGTATCAACGCGACCGGGTACGGATCTTCATCGATCCCTCGCGGGATGAACTCGGAACCGGGTTCAATGTTCTACAGGCGGAAACATCCGTCGGTGCAGGGGGGATATTCGGCAAGGGGCTGACGGAGGGCACCCAGACGCAGCTGGATTTCCTGCAAACACAGCAGACGGATTTCATCTTCAGCGTGCTGGGCGAGGAACTCGGTTTCGTGGGAGCAATGGTGTTGTTTGCCTTGTTCCTGCTCCTGATCTTCCGTTTGCTGCGCGCGATCTTGAAGGCCCCAGATACGCTGGGACAACTCATCGTCGCGGGTATTGCAACCATGGTCACAGTGCAAACGTTCGTCGCCGTGGGCGTGAACATTCGGCTGGTCCCAGTGACCGGGGTGCCGCTGCCATTCATCAGCGTGGGGAACTCGGCCCTGCTGGTCCTATTCGTGGCGCTGGGAATCGTACAGAGCGTTCTGCTGCGACAGGATGAACGCTAGCAGCATTGAGGGGAGCATGACGCGCGAGGACACGAAGAGCGAGCCGGCTCACGCGCGTCCCGGTTCCTACGCTAGGTGAAGCGAGGCTAGCTCGTCGCGACCGCTGGCTTCTCTTCTTCCGTGGAAGCATCCGCTTCCTCGTTCGCGGGCGGCGAGGGAGCCGGAATGTGCTCGTAGTTGAGCTTGGACTCGGTCATGCCCTGTTCGTTCGACTCCTCGACGATGTCAACTCGGATCGTGTCACCCGCCTGGAACTCGCCGCGCAGGAGAGCCTCGGAAAGCGAGTCCTCCATTCGCTCCTGAATCACGCGGCGCAGCGGGCGGGCGCCGAATTCGGGATCGTAGCCCTTCTCGCCCAGCCAGTCGCGCGCCGCCGGGGTCACCTCGAGCTTGAAGCCCTGCAACAGGACTTGCTTCTCAATGTCGCGCAGCATCATGTCGACGATCTCGCGGATCTGCGGCTTGCTGAGCGGATGGAAGACGACCTTGGCATCGATCCGGTTGAGGAACTCGGGCCGGAAAGCTTTCTTCATTGCCTCCAGCACCTTGGTTTTCATGCGCTCGTAGATCTGCGCTTCCGTCTGTGCCGCATCCGTCTTCGCACTGAAGCCGAGAGTCGACTCCCGTCGAATGAGGTCCGAGCCGACGTTGGAGGTCATGATCATGACGGTGTTGCGAAAGTCGACGCGACGGCCCTTGGCGTCTGTGAGGTGCCCATCGTCGAAGACCTGCAACAGCATGTTGAAGACCTCTGGATGGGCCTTCTCGATCTCATCCAGCAGGATGAGGCAGTAGGACTTGCGGCGGACGGTATCGGTAAGCTGGCCGCCGTCGTCATAGCCGACGTAGCCCGGAGGCGCGCCGACGAGCCGCGCGACGGTGTGCCGCTCCATGAATTCGGACATGTCGAGCTTAATCATGTTCTCGTCGCTCCCGAACATGAATTCGGCGAGTGCCCGCGCGAGTTCGGTCTTCCCCACCCCCGTGGGCCCCAAGAACATGAATACGCCGATCGGGCGCTTGGGGTCCTTGAGGCCGGCGCGCGCGCGCCGGACGGCCTTGGCGAGCGCCCGGACGGGTTCGTCCTGGCCGACCACCCGGCCGTGCAGCGACTCTTCCATCTTCAGCAACCGCTGCGACTCTTCCTGTGCGATCTGCACGAGGGGAATGCCGGTCCACATGGAGACCACGTCCGCGATGTCCTCGGAGGTCACGCTGACCTCTTCGCTGGTGCGGCTGGACTCCATCTCTTGCTCAAGCTCCGCGATGCGGTTTTGCAGCTTGAGCTCACGGTCGCGGAGCTCCGCGGCGTGCTCGTACTGCTGCGAGTTGATGGCGGCATCTTTCTCTTTGCGAAGACCGTCCAAGCCGACCATGGCCTCCTTGAGGCCGGGAGGCGTATAGGAGCGCCGAATCCGGACGCGAGAGGCGGATTCGTCCACGAGATCGATGGCCTTGTCAGGGAGCGCGCGGTCGGAGATGTAGCGTGCGGCCAACTCCGCAGCAGAGACGAGCGCCTCATCCTCGATCTCAAGCTTGTGGTGCTCCTCGTATTTGTGCTTGATGCCCCGCAGGATCTCGACGGTCTCTTCGATCGAGGGCTCTTCGACGATCACGGTTTGAAAGCGCCGCTCAAGCGCGGCGTCACGCTCGATGTGCTTGCGGTAGTCGTCAAGGGTGGTCGCACCGATCGTCTGTAGCTCGCCGCGAGCCAAGGATGGCTTGAGGATATTGGCGGCATCGACCGCGCCCTCGGCCGCACCGGCACCAACGAGCATGTGGAGCTCGTCGATGAAGAGGATGCAATTCCCCGCCCCTTTGATCTCCTCAATGACTTTCTTGAGCCGTTCCTCGAACTCGCCACGGTACTTCGTGCCCGCTACCAGCGAGCCGATGTCGAGTGTGAGCAAGCGCTTACCTTGCAAGGTTTCGGGCACGTCGCCGCTGACCATTCGCTGCGCCAGCGCCTCCGCGACGGCGGTCTTGCCGACGCCCGGCTCACCGATGAGGACAGGATTGTTCTTGGTGCGGCGCGAGAGGATCTGCACGACTCGTTGGATCTCATTCTCACGGCCGATGACGGGATCCAGCGACTCGCTGCGGGCGGCGGCGGTAAGGTCGATACCGAGTTGATCGATCGTAGGCGTGCGCGTGGACGATCTGGCACCAGGGGTCGCGGCGGTCTGTGGGGTCGTTTGGGACAGGACGCGCGTCGTCTCGGCACGAACACGCTCAAGGTTCACGCCGAGGCTCTCCAAGACCCCAGCAGCGATGCCTTCCCCTTCGCGCACGAGGCCCAGAAGCAAGTGCTCCGTACCGATGTAGTGGTGATTCAGGCGACGCGCTTCATCAACCGAGAGCTCAATGACCTTCTTGGCGCGAGGGGTGAGTCCGATTTCGCCAAGCACGGCGCGGTCGCCACGGCCGATGATGAATTCGACGGCGGACCGCACCTTTCCTGTCTCGACGCCGAGGTTCGCCAGCACTTTGGCAGCGATCCCGTCACCTTCGCGCACGAGACCAAGGAGAAGGTGCTCTGTCCCGATGTAGTTGTGGTTAAAGCGCTGCGCCTCTTCCTGCGCAAGCGTCAGTACGCGCCGCGCCCGCTCCGTGAATTTGTCAAATCGATCGGCCATTATCGTGTTGCCGCTTCGAACCGAGCGTATCACGCGTCTTGAAACAGCGTCTAGAAAACGCTCGGCCGCCGCGCATTGCGGATCTTGCAGTCCAGGGCGCCGTTTCCCTCAAGCAGAGCAGCGCACGGAAGCACGACTCTCTCATCCGCCGCGAGTCGACAAAGCTAGAGCAAAGAAAAGACGCAGTTAGTCGCCGTCATCGGACCGGAGGGCTTGCTCGGACAGCCCAGCACGTTGCATCGCCGCTTCCATGGCCGTGGCCGGCGTAGGCTGTGGTGCAGGCGTCGTATCGGCCGCTCCGGATTCCGTTGCATCTTCCCCGGACGTCTCGGCCACCGATTGCGCCGCCTTAGCGGGGATGCTCTCTGGATCGGTGCTGACCGCAGGCCGTCCGTACTTCTCGGCAACATCAGCAGGCAACTCGTGAATGCCGCCCTTCTGGTTGAAAACCCAACCCTTCTGCTCCGCTTCGGCGCGCGCCTGTCGCAAGCTCAGCCCGAGCCGGTGGCGATCGCGCTCGATCCGTACGATCTTGACAGGCACCACATCCCCTTCGGAGACGACCTCTTTGGGATGGGTGATCCGGCGATCAACGAGTTCGGAGACATGGATCAGGCCCTCAACCGGACCATCAAGGCGAGCGAAGGCGCCGAAGGTGACCAACTTCGTCACTTCGCCCGGCACGATCTGGCCAATGGTGTAGCTCGAAACGACACCATCCCATTCTTCGGGGCGCGCTCGGCGAATGGAAAGCCCGATCTTCTTGCTCTCCTGATCGATCTTCATCACGTACACGCTGACCGGATCATTGATCTTGAACATCTCTTCGGGATCAACGTCCCGGTCCCAGGAAAGTTCAGAGAGATGGACGAGACCGTCCGCACCGCCGAGGTCGACAAAGACTCCGAAGCTTCGGATCGAGGTGACCGTGCCCTGGCGGATCTCACCTTCATTAAGCTCGGCGAGTAGCCGGTCTTTCTGTTCGGCGCGCCACTTCTGCAGCGCCGCACGCTCCGAGAGGATGACGCGGTTCCGCCGCCGGTTCATCTCGATCACTTTGAGACGCAGGCTGCGGCCGACGTACTCAGCAAGGCCGCTCCCGTCGCTACTGCGGTCGGGACTCGCGCCGACGACTTGGCTGAGCGGGATGAAAGCGTTTACGCCTTCCACGTTGACCAGCAGTCCGCCCTTGTTGAAGCCGCTCACGATCGCATCGAAGACTTCCCCCAGCTCGTAGCGATCTTGGAGGACGCGCCAGCCCTGCTCTCCGCGAGCGCGGTCGACGGAGAGCGTGACCTGCCCGTCCTCCGCTTCTGGCTGGAGCACGTAGACCAGCACGGAATCGCCAGTCCGCAAGGCGGCGCGCTGATCGGCAGTGAGGGACTGCATCTCGCTGGGCGGGACGACGCCCTCCGACTTGGCCCCGACATCGACCACGAGCGCTTCAGGGGCCGCACTGACGATCGTGCCGTCGATCACATCACCGCGGCTCAATTGCTTGATGCTTGTCTCCTCCACGGCGAGGAGATCATCCATTGACATGTCGTTCTGGGGTGGGTGATCAGTCAAGCGCGTTGCTTCTGCAGGAGGGGCGACCGACGAAGTGCGACCGAAGCTCCATGCCTATCCATGACGTGGGCGAAAGTTTATCACGGGGACCCCGGCGCTGGTCCAGCAGAGTGTTGCCGCGAACGGCTCCACGGCGACGCGCCCGTGATCTCACTCGGAATGCCCTCGCGCGCGATGCGGCGGACTGCCGCAACCGCGCGATCAAGCTCCGCCTTGGTATTGAAGTAGTGCGTCGACAGACGGACAGCATCTACCTCCGCTACGGATCGCGCCACGACCCCCTCTCGTACTTCCAGATACTCGGCGATTCGCGAGGCAGGCAAGCCCGCGATGCGGAAGGCGACAAGACCGGACTGGTGCTCGGCGTTGATCGGGCTCGAGAGACTGACCTGCTCGACCTGAGCAAGCTCCTCGGACGCGTAGACAGCCAACGACCGAATGCGCTGCCAGACGGCATCAGGACCGGCGTCTCTGTAAAGCCTCAGGGCGGTATGCATCCCCGCACGCAGCGCGGTACTCGCCGATGTGAGCGCGAATTTGGCGATCGTATCGACGGCGGGATGAAAGCCGCCTCCTGCAAAATCGAGGGAATCGGCAGCAGCGTGAGCGACGAACATGGGCTCCAGGCCAGCAATGAGGTCCCGCCGAATAAAGAGCGCGCCTTGGCCGTCAGGTCCCAGCAGCCATTTGTGCCCTGCCATCGCGTAGTAATCAACGTCGTCGGCAGTAAGGTTCAACGGCAGGTGCCCAAGACCCTGCGCCGCGTCGACCAAGACACGGGCGCCGACCTCGTGCGCCAGCTCGTTGATCTGCCTGAGCGGGAAGATCTGCCCGGTGGAGTATGAGATGTGGCTGAGAACGACGAGCTTTGTGCCAGGGAGGATGGCGGCGGTGAACTTGGCCAGCATCTCGTCAGGGGAATCAGACGCGTCCGTGCGAACGAAGCTGAGATCCAATCCATGCCGGCGCTGCAAGTAGTAGCACGGGATCAGTCCAGAGCTATGCTCGGCGGTCGTCGTAACGATGCGATCGCCAGGCTGCCAGTGCAGACCGTTGATGACAATGTTCATCCCCTCGGTGGTGTTCTGTGTGAGTGCGATCTCTGCGGGTTGCGCACCGACCGTTGCGGCGATCTGCTCCCGTAGATCGGCAGTGATGTCGAGATGCGCAACGAATGCTTCCCGTGACGCGGGCCCGCGTTCCGCCTCCAGCTGCAAGCGGGAGCGCATCGCACCGACCACCGAATCGGGGAGGGGGCCGGACCAGCCGGTATTGAGATATGCGAGGCGTTGCGTGATGGGGAGTTGAGCGCGTAGCGCTTCGGCGTTCATGGACATGACGTGAGCCTAGCAGGGCCAGGGGAAAGGGCCTACGTGCGAAGACCCGTCCGAAGACGGGCCTTCGCTTTGAGAAGCGCTGGCAATGGCCTATTTTCCACAGGGGGTTGCCCCCCCAGTATCGTCAGCGCTGCGACGTTTCACTACCGTGTTCGGGATGGGAACGGGTGGGTCCGTCGCGCTCTAATCACCAGCACCTTTCTCACCAGTGGGTACACGCCCTGCGAAGGTGGTGGAGCCGAGGGGGATCGAACCCCTGACCTCCGCCTTGCAAAGGCGGCGCTCTCCCAGCTGAGCTACGGCCCCGGGGGCACGCCCGCGTGGGGGGCCCTTTGGTGGGCCATCCTGGACTCGAACCAGGGACCTCAGTCTTATCAGGACTGCGCTCTAACCAGCTGAGCTAATGGCCCTTGAGGAGCCGTCGGCTGGCAGAGCAAGCGTCGCGAGCCGGGCTTGGGACACCTGAACCGCTGGAGAGCGGAAGGCACACGTACCGAGTGCTACAAAACCCTTGAACCACGGCACGTGGCCATGGTTTGCCATCGACCTAGGAGTGCCGACGACCAACGCGGGTCATCGGTCAGGAACTCCCTAGAAAGGAGGTGATCCAGCCGCAGCTTCCGCTACGGCTACCTTGTTACGACTTCATCCCAGTCGCGAGCCCCACCTTCGGCGCCTGCCCCCTTGCGGTTGGCGCAACGACTTCAGGTGTTGCCCACTCCCATGATGTGACGGGCGGTGTGTACAAGGCCCGAGAACGTATTCAACGCAGTATGGCTGACCTGCGTTTACTAGCAACTCCGACTTCATGCAGGCGAATTTCAGCCTGCAATCCGAACTGAGACCGGCTTTGAGGGATTAGCGCCGTCTCACGACGTGGCAACCCGCTGTGCCGGCCATTGTAGCGTGTGTGTCGCCCTGGGCGTAAGAGCCACGCTGACTTGACGTCGTCCCCGCCTTCCTCTGCGTTGTTCGCAGCAGTCTCGCTAGAGAAGTACAACTAGCGACAGGGGTTGCGCTCGTTGCGGGACTTAACCCAACACCTCACGGCACGAGCTGACGACAGCCGTGCAGCATCTGCGCTGCGGCCCCGAAGGGAAACGCCCTTTCGGGCGCGGTCCACAGCATGTCAAGCCCAGGTAAGGTTCTTCGCGTTGCATCGAATTGAACCACACGCTCCGCTGCTTGTGCGGGCCCCCGTCAATTCCTTTGAGTTTTAGCCTTGCGGCCGTAGTCCCCAGGCGGGATGCTTATTGCGTTAGCTGCGACACAGAGGGGGTCGATACCCCCCACGTCTAGCATCCATCGTTTACGGCGTGGACTACCCGGGTATCTAATCCGGTTCGCTCCCCACGCTTTCGTACCTCAGCGTCAGGTTGCGCCTGGCAAGCCGCTTTCGCCACTGGTGTTCCTCCCGGTATCTACGCATTCCACCACTACTCCGGGAATTCCGCTTGCCTCTACGCCCCTCGAGCACGACAGTTTCCACCGGCCCCTCCCGGTTGAGCCGGGAGATTTCACGGCAGACTGATCGCGCCGCCTACGTACGCTTTACGCCCAGTAAATCCGGATAACGCTCGCCACCTACGTCTTACCGCGGCTGCTGGCACGTAGTTAGCCGTGGCTTATTCGCCGGGTACCGTCAGAAACTTCTTCCCCGGCAAAAGGGATTTACAACCCGAAGGCCTTCTTCACCCACGCGGCGTTGCTGCGTCAGGCTTTCGCCCATTGCGCAAGATTCCTCGCTGCTGCCTCCCGTAGGAGTCTGGGCCGTGTCTCAGTCCCAGTCTGGCTGATCATCCTCTCAGACCAGCTACCGATCGCAGCCTTGGTGAGCCGTTACCTCACCAACTAGCTAATCGGACGCAGGCTCCTCCCAAGGCGCCGGAGCTTTCCCCACCGGTCCGATCCGGTGGACTCATGGGGCATTAGCCCGCGTTTCCACGGGTTGTTCCCCACCTCGGGACAGATCACCTACGCGTTACTCAGCCGTTTGCCACTCAGTCTCCCTCACCGAAGCGAGGGGCTTCGTTCGACTTGCATGCGTAAGGCACGCCGCCAGCGTTTATCCTGAGCCAGGATCAAACTCTCCATTGGATCAGCCGGTCTCAGCCGGCTGCAAAGGTAGAGATTGTTCGGACTCTAGAGGCCATCCCCGCTCCCACCGAGGTGAGCGCCGAGACGGCTTAGTGTTCAAACTTGGGGGGGGCTCCCCAAGCACACTGGACTTCCGCTCTCCAATTGTTAAGGCCTGCCAGCCGCAATGCGCTCATCGGGTTCTGTGCCGAGTCTCGCGCCCTGCATTTGCGCAGACCCCAATCATAGACAGATTCAAATCGCGCTGTCAACCCGTTCGCTCCGGCGGTGGACAACCTCGCTCGAGCGAGATTGTGCCGCGCGCCACAGAGAGCCGCAGCCGATCCGGCAGCTCGACCACGCCGTACCCGGTGTGGATCACCTGGATCGCCGCCGAGGTTCGCTCGGCCGAGAGCGTCAAGCCGCGCTCCTGGCAATAGGCGCGAATCACGCGGATCTGGAGCGGTCCCGGCAAGGTCATGAAGGTGCGCCGCGACAGCTGGCCGTCCGGCTCGCGTATCTGCTGCAGCGACTCCCGACCGATGAGCTCCAGCAACTCGCGATCCGCTCCGACCGCGCGCGCAAGCTGAGCCAGCCGCGGTTCCGCGCCGGGATTGATCTCGCGCATGAGCGGCAGCAGCGCCCGGCGGATCCGGTTGCGGGTGTGGGCGAGATCGTCGTTGGACGGATCGTCGACCGGCTCCCAGCCGTAGGCGCGACACACGGCCTCGGTGTCCTCACGCGACGCGTCGAGCAGGGGACGGATCAGCCGGACATTCTGGTTCAGCTCTCTCAGAACGGGCATGCCGCTGAGTCCTTCCAGCCCCGATCCGCGCAGGATGTGCAGCAGCACCGTCTCCGCCTGGTCGTCTTGCGTATGCGCGACCGCGACCACGCCGGCGCCGCGTTCCAGCGCGACCGATGCCAGCGCGTCGTAGCGGACCCGCCGCGCCGCCGCTTCGAGTCCGTCGGACGACGACGCGGCCTCCGCCGGCGCATCGGCGCGGCGGATGTCGAGCGGCACACCGACGACCGCCGCGAGCGTCTCGGCCGCCGAGCGGAATCTCGACCTGACGGCCTCGGACTGTATCCCGTGATCGATGTGAGCCGCGCGAACGCGCCAGCCGTGTCGCGACTGGGTGTCTGCCAGCAGCAGCAGCATCGCCGACGAGTCGGCGCCGCCCGAGACAGCGGCAATCAACGGCTTGCCGAAGCCCTGACCCAGGCTGTCGACGACAGCGCGGGACACGGTGCGTCCAATCGCCCGGATGCGTCGATCGGTCGGCAGCGTCATGATGCGAGTCTCAGGTGTCCCAACGCGGATTCGTTGGGAACCGGCCTTCTCGGCAACTGTAGACCTGCGGCTAGATCGCCGGGTTCTACTCCCTCTCCCTTTGGAGACTTGCGTGTACTCCCACTCCGATCCCCTCTCCCGGCGGGAGAGGGTTAGGGTGAGAGCTCTCCGCGACCCAGGCAGGCTCCATGACCAGATAACGAGGGGCACCCGGACCCTCACCCCAGCCCTCTCCCAGAGGGAGAGGGGGTAAAGCCCCTCGGTTTACGCGCAGGTCTCCTCAGGGAGAGGGGACCGGAATGGGCTTCCGCGCAGGACGCCGTCAATCGACGCTCTCGGGGAGCAGGTTGGCCCACCAGGGGGAGCGGTTGACCTCGAGCTGTCCTCGTCCGGGGGCGTGGACGGCGAAGGCTTCTTCTCCGGGGCGGACCATGCCCAGGTCTTCTCGCGCGATGCGTTCGATGTATGCGTCGGAGTCCAGCCAGGCGATCAGCGCGCCAAGCTGATCCGCGTCGCGCCGCAGTTCGGCGATTTCGGCGCGCGTCTCGACGATGTGCTCGTCCAGGCTGTTGACCTGGAGCAGGCCCTCGACGCCGCTGTAGACGACGAAACCGACCAGTAACAGTGAAGCGATAAACACCACTCGGGGGAAGATCCAGGGCAGCGCGGCGGAACGCCGGCGCTGAGACGGGGCTTCCGCGTTGAGCGCCGACGCGGCCGGTTGGCCAGTCGCGGTCAGGTCCGAGTCGTCCATGTTGTGCGATCAACGCCGCCGCCGTTGGCACTCTACACCTGCGACGCGGCTAGATGTCGCGCAAGTGGTGCCGATCGTTCAACCGTTCGACAGTCGGCACGCCGGCGGCGATGCGGAACGCGGTGATGCCGCACAGTCCGGTGTCGATCCGCCGCCAAGCTCGAGGCGGCATCTCCAGCGCATGCACGACCAGCATCTTGACGACGAAGTTGTGGGTCACGATCACTCCCGTGCCTTCCGACGGGTCCTGAACCAGCTCGTCGAAGAGCGGGGCTGACCGATTCAGCACATCGAGCAACGATTCACCGCCGGGCATCGGCACGCGGACCGAGTCGTCTCCCCGCCAGTTGCTCAGAAACTCGCCGAAGCGCTCGCGCACGATCGGCCATTCGACGCCTTCGAGTTCCCCCACATCGAGCTCAATCAGCCCATCGCGAGTCTCGGCCGCCAGACGATGCGATTGCGCGATTCCCTCGGCCAGCAACCGAGCCCGAGACAGCGGACTGGTGACCACTCGGGTGACTGGCTCGCTCCGCAGCGCGTCGATGGTGGCCTCCAGTTGGATCAGCCCACGATCCGTCGGCGGCGAATCGGCACGGCCCAAACCGACGCCGGAGCGGTTGGCTTCGGATTCGACATGACGAAGGATCACGATCCGATTCATGCCTTAACCGGTTCTCTGTCCAGCTCGATCGCGGTCCGATGGATGCGCGTCGGTTCATGCGTTGCGCCGAGCGCCAGAACAACTTGCTCCGGCCGCCCCGCGCCCTGCGCGTCGTTGCGCAGGTGCATCTTCAGCATCGCCGCGCCGCCGGCGACATCGATCACGACAACGTCGAAAATCAGCGATCGCAAGTCGTACGACTTGATGTCCTTGCCGCGCTGGTGGCTCCAGGGAATCTCATCGCGCGCGAGCAGCGCGTCGACCGCCGCCGTCCATTCCGACGGCGAGCGCGGGTCGGGAACCTCGACCTCGTACCAGGTCGCTTTGAGCATCGATTGCAGCGAGGGCTGCTTGAGCGGCGACTCTCGTATCTCCTGGATGCTCAGTCCCGGCGTGAGTTCAGCGGAGAGCGCTTGCATGGTCGGCTGCAGGGCGACGCGCTCGGTCAGGAGCAGGTCGAGCAGCTCCGCCTCCGAGGTCACGCCCACCGCGAGCGGCGCCGCGAGCGCGATCTTCGGCCGCGGGGAGAATCCCTGCGACGTGGCGAGCGGCAACCCCGCTCGCTTGAGGACCCGTTCCCAGACGCGCATCAGATCGAGGTGCGAGACGTACTTGAGCGGTCCGCCGACGCCGAAGCGGATTTGCAGACGCTGCGCCGGCTCGGCCTGATTCATGACTCGGCCAGCCAGGCTGCGGCTGCGGTGTGGGGATCGGAGGTTCGGTTGGCGACGGCGTCCGAGAGTTCGTCCAGCCGCCGTTCGCCCGAATCGGTGCGCAATTTGTTGAGCACGTTCGCACGAGCCAGCGCCGTGATCTGCTGACGCGCGCGATCCAATTCGGCCGACTCAAGCCTGCCCGACGAATGCAACTCTTCGAAGTGCGAGTCGCAGGCTTCGGTCAACTTGTCGATTCCTTCGCCCTTCGTCCCGACAATGCGGACAACGGGCGGGTCCCAACCTCGGTCGGGATTGAGCGAGAGCAACGCCTTGAGCGCCGAGACCATCCGGTCGGCGCCGGGCAGGTCGGACTTGTTCACTGCGAGCACATCGGCGATCTCCATAATCCCCGCCTTGAGCGTCTGCACCTCGTCGCCCATGTTGGGCGTGTTCACGAGGATCGTGGTCTGCGCCGCGCCGGCGATATCGACTTCATCCTGTCCCGCGCCGACCGTCTCGATCAGGATCACGTCCTTGCCGTACGCGTCGAGCACGTGCACGACATCCTGCGTCGCCGCCGAGAGCCCGCCCAGCGCCCCACGCGAGGCGAGCGAGCGGATGAACACGCCTTCGTCCGAGTACAGCTCGGTCATGCGCACCCGGTCGCCGAGGATTGCGCCCATCGTGTAGGGCGACGACGGATCGATCGCGACAATCCCGACCGTCTGCCCGCGAGCGCGGAACGACTTGGCCAGTTCGTTCGTCACGGTGCTCTTGCCCGCGCCGGGCGAACCGGTGAGACCGATGGTGCGCGCTCGACCGCTGCGCGGGTAGAGCGCGCGCAGCATCTCGCGTCCGCGCTGATCGCCGCTCTCGACCCAACTCAGGACGCGGGCCAGGGCCCGTCGATCGCCCGAGAGCAAGCGCTCTTCCAACTCCGCGAGCCGGCCCGTCAATTCGGTACGCGGCGCTGTTGCCGCTTCAGTGGTCACGAGCGGTCGAGCTCGGGCACGTGGGCACGAACGTACTCGGCGATATCGCCGGTGTGCGCGCCGGGACCGAAGACGGCCGAGAATCCCGCCTCTTTGAGCACGTCGGCATCCTCGTCGGGGATGATTCCGCCGCCGAGGAAGAGGGTGTTCTCGGGCGTGATTCCGCGCCCGCGGCAGGCATCGACGACGCGCGGGAACAACTCCAGGTGCGCGCCCGACAGCACGGACAGCGCCACCACGTGCACATCCTCTTGCAGCGCCGCCTCGGCGATCATGTCGGGCGTCTGGCGGATGCCGGTATAGATCACTTCCATTCCCGCATCGCGCAGCGCCCGAGCCACAATCTTGGCCCCCCGGTCATGCCCGTCCAGCCCCGGCTTCGCCACCAGGACCCTGATCTGTTCAACAGCAGTTTCGGTCATGTTGACCCCTCCTACGCTCGCCCACTGAGCGTAGGATACCCTCAGCCGACGCTGATCAAGAAACACCGCCGTCGGAGGTCACGCTCGCGAGCCTTCCGCGGAGGTCTAGCCATCCTCCAGTTCGCGGGTTTCGCCCGGCTTGTAGTTGCCGCACTCATCGATGTTCTCCTGGATCGGCGTGTCGAACATGCCGGTCAGATCGAACGTGATCGGTCCCAGTCCGGTTGCCGGTATCTCGATGGTGAGCGACGAGGCGCCGCGCAGTCGCGCAATGAGCAGGCTCAAATCACGCGCCAGCACTTGAGAGTTCAGGATCTCGCCGGTGCTGAAGTCGAACCCTACGGGCTCGCTCGTCCACGTCGCGGCCTCCGCAGCACTGCCGTCAAGCGAGAATGTGACATCGTACTCGCCAGGTTCCAACGGAGAGAATCTCTCGAAACTCAGGATTGTTCTTTCGCCCTGAGAACAACTGTACGCGAGACCAACAGGCACGTCTTCATAGCCAACGGTATCGCTGATACTCGTGACGGTGCTCGTGATTTGGTCGTCCCACTGGTTCAGGTAGTACCAGATCGACTCCGATACCTGACCGTTCACGTTTACCAGCGGCACATACGTCCCGGTGGAGGTCAACTCACGCGTTTCGCCTGGCACGTAGTTGCCGCACTCGTCGATGTTCTCCTGGACCGGCGTGTCGAACATGCCGGTCACGTCGAACGTCACCGGCGGCAACCCGGAGCCGTCTATGGTCACGGTCAGTGACGACGCGCCGCGTATCCGTGTGATGAATTCGTTCGGGTTCCGTGACTGAACGGCCGACGCCACTGGCACCCCGTCAGAGCCAGCCGTCGTCAGTTCGCTCCAGGTCTCCGCGGGCAAGGCGACGCCATCGACCTCTAGCGTCACGGCCAAGGAGTCCGCATCAGTCACATCGAACCAGCCGATGTAGGTCCATAAGGTGGTTCCCCCCAAACAACGGATCGAGAGTTCCACTTCGCCTCTGTGGGCGGAATCCACGGCTACCGTATTGGCGACCCGCGTGTGCACTCCGTCATCCCGCTCGCCGGCCGAGTAGCTGATTGTCTCCGATGCCTGCCCGCTCACGTTCACAAGCGGCACATACGTCCCGGTGGAGGTCAACTCACGCGTTTCGCCTGGCACGTAGTTGCCGCACTCGTCGATGTTCTCCTGGATCGGCGTGTCGAACATGCCGGTCAGATCGAAGGTCACCGGCGGCAATCCTGAGCCGTCAATCGTCACTGTCAACGAAGACGCGCCACGCAGACTCGAGACCAGTCTCCCGTTATCCGGAGCCACAACCTCCGACAGCTGTGTGCCGGTAGCTGCGAAGGTCGTTGTCGATACACGCCAAGGCTCGGCGGGAAGTGAGAGGCCCTCAATCTCCAGGGTCACATCCAGTGACCCTGCATCGGTGAGATCAAAGTGGCCCAAGGTGACGTGCCACCCTCCCCATGGCGAGCATAAGTTAACGAACTCGATACTTCCCCGTGGAGCGGACTCAACAGCAACGGAGTTGGTGACCTCGCTGTACACTCCGTCGCCGGCTTGATACGCGCGATACGCAAGACTGTCAGACACCGAACCGTCCACGTTGACCAACGGCACGTAGGTTGGTTCCGGCTCTGGCCAAACCGGCACGCCGCAGTTGTCGATGTTGGTCTGCACCGGCGTGCTGAACAGCGCCGCCAGGTCGAACGACCCTTGCCAGATCGGGTCGGACAGAATCTCGACCTCCAGGGTTGAGCCGTTTCGAAGAGCCTCGTAATCCTCGACCACCGTGAACGACGATCTCTCGTTGCCTTGATCTCTGAGTGTCAACTCTTGCTCGGCCCACTCACTGTCATCTACCCGGCTGCGGACGGTGTGCGTCCCAACAGCAATGGGCAATTGGTTGATGTAGGCATCGCGATCCCCGCCAGGCCAACAATAGACCCACAGATCAACCGAGGGACCATCAGAATCAGAGGTTCGCTCACTACCGAGGACTGAGATCTGCGTGAACCTCTCTCCGTCCGACCACTCTGGGTAGCGGACGCTGTACGTAGCGCCTGCCTCGGTGGTACCGCTCTGTTCCTCTGTGACCGGCGTCCAGGCAGGGTCGGCGTAGTTGCCGCATTCGTCGATGTTGCCCTGCACCGGGGTGTCGAACATGCCGGTGAGGTCGAAGGTCGCCGACGGCAATCCCGAGCCGACCAATGTCACCGTCAGCGATGCCGCCTCTCGCATAGCCTCCAAGAGATCGGGAGCGTACGCCTCGGCGCTTGCCGTTGGCCGTTCGGTTGGTCCAATGAGCTGCCAGAACTGAGTCTCTTCGTCGCCGTCGCCAAGCGCCACTTCGACTTCAACCAGTTGGCGCTCCGCCGTTGACGTGCCGTCGATCTCGTCAGTCATCACCAGCATGGCGCCAGCCGGACCGGGCAAGCCGTCAATCTGCAATCTGTGAATGTTGCTGTTCCAACAAGCCTGCGTCAGAAAGAGGGCGCCGTCCGGCGCGTTCTCGCTTGCGACGCGGCTGACGACCCGGGTCTGAACGCCGTTTTCGTCATACGAGGAGGAGTAATCAATCGACTCTGACACCCATCCGCTCGCGCCAACTAACGGCGTATAGCCCGGCGGGAGCTCCGGAGGATTCGGATCGGCCAGGACCAACTGCAACGTATTGTGCCACACGCCGACCGTCGGCGAACGCGGGAACAAACGGTTGCCCAGCGGCAATCGCTCGCCCAACTCTCCATCTACGACTTCGCGCAGTCCAACCTCAATCTGACCGCTCTCCAGCAACTGCGCTGCGATCCTCACTACGTGACCGCTCTCCAGTTCGAGCGGTCCGGATCGGTACTCGCGATCCACTTGAGCGTTCGTGGGGATAAATCTGCCTGTGGGCTTCAAGCGCTCGGCGCTCCACTCACCCTCCTGCTTGATCTGCAGACCGAGTTCCGTCCGTCCGTCAGCCAACCGCTTCGCCGATATGCGAACCGTCGCCTCCTCCGTCGCCTCAGCTTGCGCACTGGGAAAGGGCTTTACCCCCCCCCGTTCCAAACAGACGTTCCAGCAACAAACACGGCGACGACCAACGCCGCGACGGCCGTCAGGCGCAGAAAGGTTGGGGCAAGAGTCATTCGCTTGTCCTGTCACAGTTGGGAGACCGACGTTCGCGGTCGGCTGACAGCGTAGCACCAGGGTGAGCATCGGCTCTTGGCGATGATCGAGATGGCGACGGGAATCTCACGCCTCGGACAGCCGCAGGCGCGCGCCGTGGGTGTGTTTGGGCGAGATGAAGCCGCCGGACGATGCGTCGGTGACGGTCCAACCCAGGTCGCGCAGGTGGTCGACGGTCGCTTCGGCGTCGCGGACGGTGAGGGCGAGCATGAACATGCCCTCACCCGAGGTCTCCAGCTTGCGCGGTAACGGCCCGCCGCTGCCTTCGAGCGGGCGCACGAGCTCGACGTCGGTCGCGCCGAGCTTGAGGAACTGCGCTTCCAGGCCGAGCGCCTCCGACTCGATGTGGCGCTCGACGCTGAAACCGAATCGTTCGGTCCACTCGTCGACGACGGGTGCAATCTCATTGACGGCGATCGTCATGTGGTGCAAGGCATGGGGAAACGGGCCCTGGGCGGGGCCATGGTGGACGGGCGCGTCGTCGGGCGGTTGGGCCAGCTCGATCAGCACGCCGTGATTGGAGCGCGGATGAATGAAACCAATCATGCCGGCCAGGCCCTCGCGCGGCTCGGTATCGATCATGGTCATGCCGTTGGCTTCGGCGGTCCGCAGCTCGTTCGCCACGTTGTCTGTGCCGAGGCAGAGGTGGTGGAATCCCTCGCCATTGGTCTCCAGAAACCTGGCAATGCCCGTACCCTCACGGATCGGCTGGAGCAGTTCGATCTCGGAGTTGTCCAACGGGAAGACGATGCCCCGCACGCCCTGGTCCTCAACGACGCGGTCCACCGCTTTGGTCAGGCCAAACGTGTCGCGCCAGAGCTCGGCTGCCTTGTCCGCGTCGCGGACGACCATGCCGATGTGATGTACGTGGGACAGCGTCATTGTGTTCTCGTCTCGTTCAACAGTCTCAGTCGCCCGTGGCGGTCGGGCCGAACCTCGCTTCGAGTTCCTGCCGGTGTTCCCGGTCGTGCTCCAGCGCCACGCCCAGCAGGATGCGCGCGGGATTCCCCTGCAAGTTCAGATCCGTGTCCGGGATGCGCTCCACCAGCGTAGCCGTGCGGCCTCGCAAATCCTGCAAGGCGCGTATCAGGGCCGATAGCCGGCGGTCGCCCAGGGACTCGACCGCCGCCGCGTTGGTGGAATCAATCCGGCCGTTGGGAAAGTCGAGCAGCGACGGAAACGCGCCGCCCAGGTGCTCCTCGATTGCCGCCCGCTCCTCCGCCTCCCAGAACAGCCGATGCGCCGCCAGACCCTGCGGAGACCAGGCGCCGTCGTCGAGCGGTGCGTCGGCGGCTTCCGACGGGACCGCGCCCAACGCCTGGAGCAGCAGTTCGCGTTCGGCCTGCCACCAGTAGCGCAGACGCTGCGCGTCCGACCACTCATGGTCCGGCTGGCCGGCCGATCTGCGTCTCACGGCTCTTCTTCCAAACGGCACGGCGCTCGTCCGCAATTCCTGCTGGCGGCCATCACCTACACGACGATCCGCTCGCGGTACTCGCCCCAGACCTCGCGCAGCGCGTTGGAGATTTCGCCCAGCGTCGCCGACTGCTTGACCGCGTCGAGCATCAACGGAACCAGGTTTTCGTCAGTCGACGCCGCCTGTTGGATCGCATCGAGCGATGCCGAGACCGCCGTCCCGTCGCGAGCGTCGCGCAGGCGCTCGAGCTTTTCTATCTGGCGCTCGCGTACGGTCGGGTCGACGCGGACGATTTCAACGTCGCTCTCATCGTTCGTCTCGAAGCGGTTGACGCCGACGATCACGCGACCGCGCTTGCCGGCCGTGCGGTCGCCCTCGCGAGCCGCCTCCGATTCGGTCTCAACCTCGCGTTGGAACTGCGACGACGCTTCGAGTATCTCGGACTGCTGGTAGCCCTGCTCAATCGCTGAGACCGCTCCGCCGAGCGCGTCAATCTGTTCGATGTAGTTGCGCGCCTCTTCCTCGAGCGCGTCCGTGGTCTGTTCGATGTAGTAGGAGCCGCCCAGTGGATCGATGACATCGGCGACGCCGGACTCGTAGCCAATCACCTGCTGCGTGCGCAATGCGATCTCGACGGCGTGCTCGGACGGCAATCCGAGCGCCTCATCGAGCGAGTTCGTGTGCAACGACTGGGTACCGCCGAGCACGGCGGCGAGCGCCTGCAGGGTGGTGCGGATCACATTGTTGTCAGGCTGCTGCGCGGTCAGAGTGACGCCGCCGGTTTGCGTGTGGAAGCGGAGCATCTGCGCGCGCTGGTTCTCCGAGCCGAACCGCTCCCTGGCGATGCTCGCCCAGAGCCGGCGTGCGGCGCGGAACTTGCTCACTTCCTCAAGGAAGTTGCTGTGACAGGCGAAGAAGAAGGAGAGCCGCGGCCCGAAGCTGTCGAAGGCCATGCCTTTCTCCAGCGCCGCCTCCACATAGGCAATCGCGTTGGCCAGCGTGAAGCCGACTTCCTGCGCCGCCGTGCAGCCGGCCTCGCGCATGTGATAGCCGGAGATCGAGATCGTGTTCCAGCGCGGTACCTCACGCGTGCAGTAGTCGAAGCTGTCCGTGATCAGCCGCATCGACGACTGCGGAGGATAGATGTACGTCCCGCGAGCGACATACTCCTTGAGGATGTCGTTCTGGACAGTCCCGCCGATCTTGTCGCGTCCGACGCCCTGCTCTTCCGCCACCGCCGCATAAAGCGAGAGCAGAATGTTCGCCGTCGCGTTGATCGTCATTGATGTCGTCACGCGATCAAGCGGGATCTGATCGAAGAGCGTGCGCATGTCCTCGATCGAGTCGATCGCGACGCCGACCTTGCCGACTTCGCCCTCGGCCATCGGCGCGTCGGAGTCGTAGCCGATCTGGGTGGGCAGATCGAAGGCCACCGAGAGCCCGGTCTGGCCCTGGTCGAGCAAGAATCGGTACCGCCGATTTGAGGCCTCGGCGTCTTCCTGTCCGGCGTACTGCCGCATCGTCCAGAGCCGCCCGCGATACATGGTCGGCTGGATGCCTCGCGTGTAGGGGTACTCGCCCGGCAGCGGGTCCTCGTCGCCGTTCACGTAGATCGGCGGCAGCGGATCGCCCGACGAGCGACGGAACGACTCACGACGTTCAGGAAATCGATCCGTCGCCTTGGCGTACGGCCCATCCAGCCAATCCTGGAGTTTCGATGACATCGGAACGCTCCCTCCGGCGGACGCGGATATACAGAGGCTACGTACGCGCTGTCGGCGGGTCAACGCCGCCCACTCGAGTGATGTCGCACGAATGCGGACGAAGCCGCCGCCAGGCGCGCGTTGACGACTGTGATGTTGACTCGTTACCGTGAATCACAGCAACTGTGCAACTGTGCAACTGTGCAACTGTGCCAGGAGAGTCCGCAATGAGGAACATCACCGTCTCTGTCGATGAGGAGACCTACCGCCAGGCGCGCGTCTGCGCGGCCGAACTGGATACGTCCGTCTCGGCCCTGGTGCGTGAATACCTGCAAAGCCTCTCCGACCCTGGTCTCGAGGCTGAGCAGCAGGAATCCGCATCTGAGCGTCGGATGCGCGGGCTACGCGAAGTTAGGGAGAAGATTCGCCGCAATAGTCCGAACTTCCGCATGGCCGACAATGTCTCTCGGGAAGAACTGTACGACCGACATGCGTCTGACTGACACAAACGTACTTCTGTATGCCGCTAGTCCGCACCCCAGTGAGGAAGACAAGACCGAGATCGCCCTGGAACTGCTCGAACGAGACGATCTCTGCCTTTCCGTACAGGTTCTGCAGGAGTTCTACTACCAGGCCACACGACCGACACGTCATGGTCGTCTCACCCACCAGGATGCGCTGGAGTTCCTGGACAAGCTGGACGCGTTCCCCGTTCAGATTCTCGACCGAGACCTGTTCGCATCTGCACTGGACTTCTGCCAGCGATACCAGATTTCCTACTGGGACGCGGCGATCCTCGCCGCCGCGCGAGCCATGGGCTGCGATGCGGTGTACTCCGAAGATCTCAGCGACCAGCAGGATTACGGGGATCTGCGGGTGATCAATCCGTTCAGCGCGATTAGCAGTTGAAGCGCTTCCTGAGACTCTCGATCCGACCATCGACCGCCTCGCGCCAGGTGTCCGGCGTCGTCTCAACGACGCCGGTGTCGCCGCCGAAGGCGCTGCTGATGACCAGGTCGGCGGACTGGTCGCGGAGCGTGGTCAGACTCTCGACCAGCGCGGCCGCGTCGCCCTCGATCTCCGGGTAGACGCCGGTCGCCCAGCTTGCGCCATTCGGGACGATCGTGTCGCCCGTGAAGAGATAGGTCTTGCCGTGCGGCGACTCGTAGCGCAGACAGACGCTGCCCGGCGTGTGTCCCGGCGTGTGGAGCACGTCGACGCCTTCAAGCGCAGGGTCTTCGCAGTCCGCGCCGACGAACAGGTCGGCGGCGGCGACCTCGCGAATCGCATGGTCGTCCGCTTCGTGATAGGCGAGCCGGGAAGAGAATCGGTCGCGAATCTGGCACAGCGCCGGACCGATTTCGTCGCGATGGCTCAGCACCTGCACGGCGACGCCGCCCAACTCGTCCATCGCGTCCAGGTCGTCCTGCTGATCCTCGCCGATGCTGTAGATCAACAGGTTCCCTTGCGGACGGGTGAGCAGATACGCGTGCGACTGCACGCCCTCGAGCAGCGCGCGCGTCGAAGTTTGCCAGAGGTCCGGTTCAAGTTGCTTCATGTCCAAGCCTTTCCGATCATTCTCAGTCGTCAGCGTACCGGCTCGTTACTCGGCGAGTCGCAACCTATTCCCTCGCTCTGGAGACCTACGCGTAAACGCATTCCGGCCCCTTCTCTCCGAGGGGACTTGCGCGTAAACCCGTTCGCAATCGCGATAGCGCCTTGTTCCCAGTCCCCGACTTGTTCGGGGACCCGCTCGGTTCTCCCTCTCGTACCTGGTAGATCCCCCGGTAGTGCCGCAAGGGAACGGGTCCCCCTGAACAAGTCTGGGGCAGGCTCCGAACAAGTCGGGGACTGGAACCGCTCGGTTTACGCGCACTCTCCTCGGGGAGAGGGGACCGGAATGGGTTTACGCGCAGGTCTTCCCGAGGGAGTGAGGAACCGATTGAAGACTCGCCGGAGCATCCCGCTACTGACTTGGCAATTGAATCGGATCGGTCGAAACATGGTGGGCGATGGAGGGCTCGAACCTCCGACCTCCCGGGTGTAAACCGGACGCTCTGGCCGACTGAGCTAATCGCCCTTTGATCCTCGCTGGGGTGGCCGAATGCTGCCCACTACTGAGCTTCTACTGAGTGTCTATCACACCGGCGAGGTTATCGGCGGCGGTGTGGAACGCCGTGCGGAACGTCTCGAACAGGCTGACCGCGATCTCGAGGTCGGACTCGTTGCCGTTCTCGACTGCGCCGCGCACCAGCGGACCGGCGGCGTTGGCGATCTGCGCCAGCGCGTCGCCGACGCTGCCGTGCAGACTCTCCCACTGCGCCGGCGGCGACAGTTCTGCGAACTGCTCAGTCAGGTCCATCCAGATCTGGACCTGCGCCGTCATGTTGCGCTGCCAGCCTGGATCGCTGAAGACGGCGGGATTGTCGCGCCAGCGCTGAATCTCCGCTGCCGCCGTCGCGTAGTTGGCCCTGGCCGAGTCGACGATGTCGAGCACCGCCTCGCCGTACTCGGCCGGCATTGCTTCCTCGACCGCGCCGAGTTCCTCTCCGATCAGGTCGCCGACCAGCTCGCGGAGCGTCTCCAGGCTGACGATGCCGACGCGCAACTCCTTGATGATCCCGTCGGCGCCGATGAAGAAGGTCGTCGGCCGACCGACCAGCGGATACGGTCCGTCGGTCATCGACTTGGTCGGATCGAGCAGCACCAGGTAGCTGACGCCCGTCACGTTGTAGGCGAACTCGCGGGCGGTGTCCAGGTCTTCGCCGTCGTTGACACCGATGAAGGTGACCCGACCGGCCGCCTCCTGGCTGACCTCCTCGAACTCGGGCATCTCCTCGATGCAGGGCTCGCACCAACTGGCCCAAAAGTTGAGCACGATCGGCCCGGAGATTTCCGACAGCCGGTGCGGCTCGCCCTCCAGGTCCAACAAGCGGAAGTCCGGAGCCAGCGCGCCCCGGTCCGACGCGTCGCCGTCGCGTTCCAGGTATCCGAGTTGCGTCGCGTCCTCGAGTTGCTGAATTCGGGCGTCCAGATCGTCCGAGCCGCCATCCTCGTCGCGCTGTACGCGTAGCTCTTCCAGTTCCGCCAGTTGTGCCCTGAACGCTACTCCCGCGCCCTCGGCCACATCGCCGCCGCGACCGCCGATGAAGATCGGCGCGACAATCGCGCCGATCACCGCGGCCGCGACCAGGGCGCGATTGACCGCGTCACGCGTCGAGTACGGCTTGCGCAGAACGGTGAAGAGAATCCACGATTGTTGCCTGCTGCGCAATCGAGCGAGGAAGCTATCGGCCATCGCGCATCCCTTCTCATCTGCCCCGCTCCCGTCCACGCAGGAGCAGATCGTGATCAGTTGTTCTCGACGAGCGGCCCGTCGATCGCCCTCACCCCTTGCCCGCTGTTCGCCAGACTCGCGGCCAGATTCCACAATGTCGCGGGATCGCTGGTCAAGGGATCGAAGGCTTCGTGATCTAACACCAGCCAGCCTCCCGCCTGAATCTCGCTCTCCAACTGTCCCGTGCTCCATCCAGCGTATCCCGAGTAGATCCGGAGATCGCGCACCACTTCCACCAGGTCGCTCGGCTCTGCGCTCAAGTTGACGATCCCCAGCTCCCGTCCCGGCTCCCGTATCGACAGTGTGAACCAGGACTGGTCGGGGACGAACTGACCGCCGGGCCGCGCGAGACCGATTGCCGAGGTCCGCTCGACCGGTCCGCCCTGAAACACGACCGCCGGGGCGGCAACCAGATCGGACCAGGTCGGCACGACATCGGCAATGGCAATGGCGGTTGGGCGGTTGAGGACCACGCCAAGCGCGCCGGTTCCATGCTCGAGGATCAAGACCACGGTGCGGAAGAAGTTGGGATCGGCAAGGTGCCGCGAGGCGACCAGGATGCTGCCCGTCAGTGATGAATCAGGATCGTTGGGTCGCCAATGGAGAGACACGGGCGCGGACTCCGGTCGATGCCGCCGATTTCGATTTGCAACAGAGTATGCGATTGGCTCCGTCTCAGCCGCCCGCTTTACGGAGCGGCGGGCGACAGACGGCGGAAGGGTGAGATACGCTGGGCGGACGTGGCAGCGTAGCTCAGTTGGCAGAGCAGGGGACTCATAAGCCCCGTGTCGCAGGTTCGAGTCCTGCCGCTGCTACCACCAGCACCTCGCGGTGCATTCACCGAGAATTGCGAATCCGTGGGCGATTAGCTCAGCTGGCTAGAGCGTTCGGTTCACATCCGAGAGGCCGCAGGTTCAAGTCCTGCATCGCCCACCACACACTGCCGGACCAGTTCCTCGGATAAGCTGGCCTGGTTGGAAGACGAGCACGTTCGGAGGACCTACCGGCTGGAATCGATGCCGACGTGGCGAAACTGGCAGACGCGCTACGTTCAGGGCGTAGTGAGCTTAAGCTCGTGGGGGTTCGAATCCCTCCGTCGGCACCACGCTTCGAAGCCGCCTCACGACACTTGCCGTTCATTCCTTCAACTCGCGCCCGTAGCTCAGCGGATTAGAGCGCTGCCCTGCGGAGGCAGAGGTCGCAGGTTCAAGTCCTGCCGGGCGCGCCACCTTGCTTTCGTTCTCTCCTGGCAGACTTGCGCGTACACCCGATTGACGTCGCACGCGCACCCAATGTCCAGTCCCCGATTTACTCGGGGACCCGCTCGGCTCCCCGTCACATATCTGAGCGAGCCTCCCAGACGCGGCGAGGGAACGGGTCCCCGCATAAGGCGGGGACTGGGAATCGGTGTGCGCGTGCGATGGAAGTCGGGTTGACGCGCAGGTCTCTCGCCGGGAGAGGGGACCAGCGTGGGATCAGCAGGATGGACACGTCGATTACAGCAGGATGCGCTTGGGTGCGCCGGAGGGTTGCTTGCGGAAGTTGTCGATCAGGAGGCGCTGGCGGCCGGCGTCGATGATCCACTCGCCTCGACAGCGGCTTCGATCCTGCAAGATGGCCTGGCTCTGCCGGTGCAGACGCTGATACTCCTGCCGATCCTCCGACTCGACTCCGAATAATCCGCTGCCGACCGCGAATCGGCATTGACGGTCCTGGATCGTGATCTGCCAGCCGAATAGCAACTGCGCCCAGCCGAGGTGGAAGGCGTCGTCGGCCCAGTTGACCAGGAATCGCTTGTCGTGCGAACCGTCGGCGGTGAGCAGGGCGGACGCGCCGAAGTGCGAGCGCGAGAGCTCGGAGACGGCGCGGTAGGCGTCGCCGGTTTCGGGCGCCATCGCGATCTGCTGTCCGGCCATGTACTGGCCCATGCCGATCTCGGTGGCGTGATGCTCGGCGTTGGTCGACCACGCGCCACGCAGCCAGTCCTCGAACTCGACCTGTTCTTCGCCGACCACGGCCTGTTCCGCGCCGAGCCACTCCATCGTCGCCCGCAACAGCGCGAGCGCCGAGGAATAGGACGCGCGCGCGGTCAGCGCCCGAGCCTCGATGCCGCCGCCGTAGACGCGCGACCAGAACATCAACGCAGAGGCATAACGCCGGTTGCGGAACGACGAGCCATAAGACTGCTCGACGATCTTGCGTTGCAGCGCGAACGCATCCTGCAACCAGCGCAGATCGAGAGCCAGGGCGAAGCCGGTCTCGCGGAATGCGTCGCGGCGATGCTGCGGCTCGTCGTCGCGCGGCTTGGCCAGCGTCGGCGTCTCGGCGGGAAAGGTGATTGGCGAGATGCGCTGGCGCGGCGGGTCGGAGTTCATGGCGGTGTTCATGGCGGTGTTCATGGCGGTGCGGTCCCCGAATCGCGCATGGCCAGCAGGACCTCGAGCCAGCTCAACAGCCGCTCGGACTGGGTTTCGACATAGGGATGATCGGGGTGCCAGGCCCAGAGCTCGCGCACGACTTCGATCGTCGACCACATGCTGCCCTCGCCGCCTGCGCCAATCTGGATGATCCGGGTGGCGACATGGTCGGCGGTCCAGACCAGGGGACGCTCGTAGTCGAGCATGCGCGTGGTCTGGGTCAGTGCGCGGATCCAACGTTCGACCGTGTCGAAGGCGACCTTCCGATCCATCAGTAGCGCGCGCAAGGCGAGGACTTCGGGTAGATCGACGACGCGTGCCGGAGGTCGGTCGGGCGGCGGAACAGGCTCGGGGCCGTCGTCTTCGGGGAGGAGATCGAGCGCGGCTTCCCATGTCGCCGCGGGAACGCGGCGCAATTCGTTGTAGACCATGGCCCCGCCGGAGCCTGCGTCCCACCACGCGCGCAGACGCTCGTGGCGCGGATGTGGAGACTCGTCGGCGAGGGACTCAGGGGTGGTTGAAGAGGGCACAAGGCAAGGTTATCGCAGGGACTTCTGTTCAGCCCAAGGTGACAGAAATTGTTGCGCCAGCGTTAGCTGGAACAACGGATAACTGGCATTACCGATCAGCTACGCGGTCAGAGTCCTTCGCTTGCTAGAGCGAATTCAACGACGCACGTCGTGGCCGCCAACTCCGACACAGCGGCTTCATCGATGTGAGCGAAGGAGACGAACCAGCGACATGGAACACGAAATCCAGCAGTTTCTGACCTACATGGCGGCGGAACGGGGCGCTTCGGCGAACACCATTTCCGCGTACCGCAACGACCTGGCCCAACTGCGTGCCTACTTCGTCGAACACGCGCACGAAGGGGACGGAGAGGGCGCTGCGACTGTTCCGATTGGCGAAATCGATACCGAACAGCTACAGGAGTACATCGTCCACCTGCGCGAACAGCAGTACGCGGCGGCGACGGTCGCGCGCAAGGTCGCAGCCGTCAAGAGCCTGTTCAGCTACCTGCACGGCGAGCGCGTGATCGACGACAATCCGGCCGAGCAGCTCTCATCGCCCCGCGTCGGACGCAGCCTGCCTCGCACGCTGACGATCCAGGAGGTCGACGCGTTGCTCGAACAGCCCGGCCGCTGGAACACGCCCGAGGCGGCGCGCGATCAGGCGATGCTGGAGATGCTCTACGCCACCGGGATGCGCGTCTCGGAGTTCGTGTCGCTGGACCTCTCGTCGATCGAGCTGCAAGGCCAGCGGGCATCGGTCCGCTGCGTCGGCAAGGGCCGCCGCGAGCGCCTGATTCCGATTCATTCGGCCGCCGTCGCGGCGCTGCACCACTATCTGCAGGAAGCCCGACCAAAGCTCGCCCGGGGACGGCGCGAGGTCGCCCTGTTCATCAACCGTCGCGGCGAGCGCCTGACGCGCCAGGGCGTCTGGTTGATCATCAAGCACTACGCGCAAGAAGCGGGCATCAACGGCGTCACGCCGCACACGCTGCGACACAGCTTCGCCACGCATCTCCTACGCGGATCTGCGCCGTTGCGCAACGTCCAGGAGCTGATGGGTCACGCCAACATCTCGACGACCCAGCTCTATACGCAGTTGACCGACGAGCACCTGCGCGACGTTTACGATCGGGCACACCCACGCGCCAGCTAGCAACGGGCTGGCCGGCGGAAGTTCCGCCCTGATCGGAGGAGAGTGTGGCGTCAACCAGGATTGCCTCAGTGCGCGCGCGGGAGATCATCGACTCGCGCGGCAACCCAACCGTCGAAGCGGATGTCGAGCTTGCAGACGGCGCGATGGGTCGCGCCGCCGTGCCCTCGGGCGCAAGCACGGGTTCGCACGAAGCAGTCGAACGGCGCGACGGCGACGCAGACCGATATCGCGGTCGCGGCGTGCTCGACGCGGTCCAATCGGTGAACGAGGAAATCGACGCAGCGCTGCGTGGACAGGATGCTTCTGACCAGTCTGCGATCGACGCGGCGCTGCGCGCAATCGATGGGACCGAGCAAAAGGCTCGGCTCGGCGCGAATGCGCTACTGGCCGTTTCGATGGCGTCGGCCAAGGCGGTAGCGGCATTGGCAGGCCAGCCGCTCTACCGATCGATTGGCGGAGATGCAGCCGTCCTGCTGCCAGTGCCGCTGGCCAACATTCTCAATGGCGGCGCTCACGCCGACGACGGGGCCGACTTCCAGGAATTCATGATCGCGCCGATCGGCGCGCCGAGCTTCGCCTACGGGCTGCGCATGGTCGTCGAGATCTACCACGCGCTCGCCGCAGAGCTGCGCACCCAGGGTGTGGCGACCGGACTCGGCGACGAGGGCGGCTTTGCGCCGTCCTTGCCGAGCAACGAGTCGGCGCTGGACCTGATCGTCAACGCCATCCGCACGACGGGTTACGAACCGGGCCGCGACGTGGCCATCGCCCTCGATCCCGCAGCGAGCGAGTTGTGGTCGGACGGCCGCTATGAGCTGCACACGGAAGACCGCTCGCTGACCAGCGACGAAATGGTGTCGCTCTGGCGCGACTGGTGCGAGCGTTACCCGATCATCTCAATCGAAGACGGCATGCACGAGGACGATTGGGAAGGCTGGCAGTCGCTGACTTTAAGGATCGGAGCACTCGCGCAGACAGTCGGCGACGATTTGCTCGTGACCAATCCCACGCGTCTCAGGCGAGCCATCGAACTCAAGGCCGCCAACAGCATTCTGATCAAGGTGAATCAGATCGGCACGCTCTCGGAGACGCTGGAGGCGGTGCAGGTGGCGCAAGACGCAGGCTGGACCGCGATCATCAGTCACCGATCGGGCGAGACCGAGGACACGACGATCGCCGATCTAGCGGTCGCGACGAACGCAGGCCTGATCAAGACAGGCGCGCCGGCGCGAGGCGAGCGCACGGCAAAGTACAACCGGCTGCTGAGAATCGCGGAGGAACTTGGGGATCGGGCGGAGTACGCCGGCGTCGGGGCGATTCCCCAGGCGTCGCGGTTGCTGTAGTTACAGCTCCAGCTTGAGTTGTTCGGCCAGACGCTGAGTCATGCCGGGGGTCGCGGCCAGATCGGTGACTTCGGCTTCTCGCATGGCCTGCAGCGAGCCGAACTTCTTGAGCAGAGCCTTCTTGCGACGCGGTCCGATGCCCTTGATCCGGTCGAGCGTGCTCTGCGATGTCTGACGCGCCCGCAGGCGTCGGTGGTAGGAGATGGCGAAGCGGTGAGCCTCGTCGCGGATTCGTTGGACGAGATAGAGCCCCTGAGATCGACGGTCGAGCCGAACCGGGTCCGAGGAGTCGACCTGGTAGAGCAGTTCTTCACGTTTAGCCAGGCCCGCGAGCGGGATGTCGTCGACGGCGAGATTCCGCATCACGTCGTGGGCGGCGGAGACCTGGCCCTTGCCGCCGTCGACGATGACGAGGTCAGGGATCGCGCCCCAGCCCTCCGACTCGGACTGATCCTCGTCGTCGGAGCCTGCGATCTGCGGCTCGTCGGGCACGTCGTAGCCCTCTGATCGTTCGGCCCGCCGTTCCTCGCCCAGCCGCTTGAAGCGGCGCTGGATCACCTCGGCCATCGAGGCGAAATCGTTGGGGCCGTCCGAGGTGTCGACGCTCTTGATCCGGAAGCGGCGGTACTCGCCGGTCGCGGGCTGGCCGTTGAGGAAGACGACCATCGAGGCGACGACATTCGATCCCTGGGTGTTGGAGATGTCGTAACACTCGATCCGTTTCGGCGGCGTGGGCAGGCTCAGCGCCTCTTCAAGCTCTGAGAGGGCTGCGTCGGTGCGGCCGCGGTCGGCCATCCAGCGGACGCGGGACATGGCCAGCGTCTCGGAGGCGTTCTCCGATGCCATCTCGACCAGCCGCCGCTTGTCGCCGCGTTTCGGGTTGCGAACCTCGACCCGTGCGCCGCGCTTGTCCGAGAGCCAGTCCTGCAGCAAGTCCAGATCGTCGATCTCATCCGGGATCAACACCAGCTTGGGCGGCTGCAATCCGCTCTCGTAGTGCTGTCGGAGGAAGGATGCGACCACCGATCCGCTGGATTCGTCCTTGACGCCGGCGAGCGTGAAGTGATCGGAGCCGGCCATCTTCTGACCGCGAATGAACAGTACCTGGACGACGGCTTCGTCGCCGTCGGCAGCGAGGCCGAACACGTCGATCTCGGCCGCCGAGGTGTCGGCGGTGAGCTGCGTCTCGGTGACCCGCTCGACGGCGCTGATCTGATCGCGAAGCTGCGCCGCCCGCTCGAAGTTCAACTCATCCGCCGCGTCCGTCATGGCGGTCTTGAGTTGCCTGACGACAGTCTCGCTCTTGCCGTCGAGGAAGAGCATGGTCTGATCGATCACCTCGCGGTACTCGTCGGGCGTACAGAACGAGGTGCAAGGCGCGATGCAGCGACGGATGTAGTACTCGAGACAGGGTCGCGGGTCGGAACCGGTGATCACCTTGTCGCAGGATCGCCAGGGGAAGAGCTTCTTGACCAGGTCGAGCGTCGTGCGCACCGATTTTGCCGAGGCGTAGGGCCCGAAGTAGCGGCTGCCATCCTTGGCCACGCGCCGGGTGATCGTCACCCGAGGCCAGGGCGCGTCGACATCGATCTTCAGGTAGGGGTAATGCTTGTCGTCCTTGAGCCGGACATTGAAGAAGGGCTGATGACGCTTGACCAGCGTCGCCTCGAGGTGCAGCGCGTCCTGCTCGGTGTGGGTCGTGACGTATTCCAGGGCGGCGATCCGCCGGGCCAGTACGCGGGTCTTGCCTTCGAGCGATCGCGGGGAGCCGAAGTAGTTGCGCACGCGGGACTTGAGATTCGCCGCCTTGCCGATGTAGATGACGCGGTCGTTGGCGTCGCGGAAGGTGTAGACGCCCGGCTTGGCCGGAAGCGCCGCAACCTGCGCCTGGAGTTGGGCGCGAGCCTGCTCGGGAGAGGTTGGTTCGGTCTGTTCGGGAGCGTCGGCGGTCACGGGTTCAGCCTAGCGAAGCAGTCGGCAAGCGGTCAGGCTCTCCCACGCTGTCATGTCCGGGCGTCGCGCATTTCCAGGTGAGACCTGCGCGCAAACCCGATCTCCGTTGTGCGCGCATTCCGTTTCCCAGTCCCCGCTTCACGCGAGGAACTGGACCTTTCTGATGTACGCGCGGGTCTTCCAGGGCGAAACAACGTCACTCGCGGCGATTGGGGCGCTGTCCCGCTACTGACAGACGGGTTCGTAGACGTAGTTGTGCGATTCGAGGTAGGCCATCGCCATTTCCAGACCCTCGACCGTCTGACTGCGTTCGCCGCCTCCGTCGTGCAGCACGACGATCCGGCCGGGCGCTGCTCCGCCGACGATGCGATTCGCGATCTCCATGGCGCCGGGCCGGCTCCAGTCGCGCGGCCGTACTTCGCCCAGCACGACCCTCAATCCCAGTTGGGCGGCTCGCGCGACCGTGTGCTCGTCCATGCTGTAGTAGGGCGGACGCAGACAAGGGGTCGCGTGTTCGCCAAGAATCCACTGTGTCCGTGTGATCGTCTCGATAAAGTCCTCTTCGGATATCCCGTCGAGCGAAACGTGGTCCCAGGTATGGTTCGCCAGCGTGTGGCCTTCGCCGACAATGCGTTCAACCAACTGCGGATACAACGAAACGAGTTGGCCCGTTACAAAAAACGTCGCCCGCGCGTTGTAGCGCGACAGGATGTCGAGGATCGGCGGCGTGAACTCGGGAGTCGGACCATCGTCGAAGGTGAGGTACAGCCTGGCGGCGGGGACGCTCAGCGCCAGGTCGTTCTCAATCCTGCTGAGTTCTGCTCCGCACCCTTGTTCAGATGCGTCGCAGCCGGACCGCGGATTGAACGCGACATCGACATCTGTCCGCGCGTTCGCCTCCAGGGTGACGCGCCACAGGTCACCGCGATCAGCCTCGCGTCCGACGCCGACGACCCGACCGTTTGAGACCTCAATGGCGTAGTCGCGGATCTCGCGCAGGTCGACCTGGAGCGGCTCGCTCAACTCGATCAGGAAGTCGAGCCGTTCCTCTCCATGATGGTGCTCGGGCGCATCGAGCAGACGAGCCGTCACTCCAGGTCCCGCAATCCGTACGTGTGTCGGCCCCGTTGGGGTCTCGGCATCGTCAGCGCAGGTTGCGCCGATGTATCCGCAGCCCATCCGACTTCGTAAATGGATGTCCACGCTCCGCCGTCCGTCGGGCATGATGATCACGCGCCACCGCCTACCCGACTCGTCGATCCGCGAGACGCCGCCGATCGTTCCCGAGCCGACCAGCAGCGCATGAGGCCACAATGCGAGCGGCTCGTCGTGCAATGGCCTGTCGAATCGAATGCCGATCTCGAAGGCAGATCCGTCGTGCCGCAGCGGCGCCTCGTCAATCGATACCGACGGCGGACCGGCCGGCCAGAGCACCTGCAGGGCCAGCCAGCGCATCACGTCCGTCGGCTGCCGGACGCGAATCTGCCGCTCTTCAAGCAGTCCGGCCAGCGGGGCCTGTCTTGCGGCAACCAGGTGTTGTTCCGACTGCGTGGGTTCAGGGGTCTCGATTGCTCCCGGCGGCGTCGCCGACCACATGCTGGCGAACAGCCAGATGCCAATCAGGGTCGTCGTCCCGCTGAGCAACGTCACCAGATCAGGCCCATTTCAGTTGACGTAATGATCGATATGTCGATTATTGCAGAGTCGGCGGCCCTTTGCGCCAGTACGCGCCACTCTCGATGCTCCCTTGAACAGACGCTCTGGAACCGCTGCGGAAAGACGACCACGCGCCTCCACGCGAAGGGCTCGCGCTGCTGACGGCTGGTCCCCGCGGTTCGGCTGCATCGGCGAAGCCGAACGCGATCAACCGGACCACACTATCCACATCGTCAACGAGGAGTCGCCAAGACTAGCTCTCCTCTGTCATGGTCATTGGCCGGGTAGAACGTATGACGTCTCGGCGTAAGGAGCGGCCATGCTGACGACCGATCAAGTCGAAGAGGCGCTGTCTCGGTCTCAACCGCCACTGACGTATCCGGTAACCGTCCTGGACCAGGTTGCCAGCAACGCGAATGCGGAGTTACGGGCATGGGGTCACGCCGACCACCAGATCACGACCGAGCGCGTGGCGCCCTACTTTGGCGACGCCGGGGTCTTGCTGTGGAGATTCTGGTGCGAGACCTGCCACGTCTCCCAACTCGCGCTGCTCTCCCGTCCTCTGGGCGGTCAACCGTAGAAGCATCTCCCCGCGGCTCGGCTCGCTACCAAGCCGAATGCGCCCACCGCCACGGCTGGAACACACTCGGCGCGCAACGCCGATCTGGAACGCTACCGGCGCGAAGGGTGGAACGGAGCCTGGCGAGCGCCTACCCAGGGCTGAGCGAGTGCGCGTCTTATAATACAGAGGAGGCATGGGCTGAGCGCGACAAGGCCGGTATCGATACTGGCAGCGTGGAATGCGTTCCTACGACTCCGTCCGTGCCGTGTGGCACTCGCGATCCACGAGAGGCAGGTTGACCAGGATGACGCCGGACACGATCATTCGCATGCTCGCCAACGCCGATATCGGCGCCGTGGTGATGTCCATCGACCAAACGGTGTTGTTCTGGAACCGTGAAGCCGAGCGGCTGCTCGGCTATCGCCCCGCTCAGGTCATCGGCAGGCGCTGTTACGAAGCGCCCGACGGACCCTTCGGCGACGGCCTGACCTCGGAGTGCGCCCACGGCTGCCCGACGATGCGCCTGATGCGCTCGGGCCGGATTCCACACAGCGTCGGCATGGCGCTGCGCACCGCATCGGGCCAGCACCGGATGATGAATCTCACGCCGATGGTGGTCGCCACCGAGGACGCCGACACGCCCTTGTTGGTCCACCTGATCGATGACGGCGCTACCGTCACGGACTCGCAGCAGATGGTGGACGCCGCGCGCCAGGGTCTGGCGCAAAGCGGCCACACCGTGATCTCCGACCTGTCGATCGACGAGTCCGAGCGGGAACAGATCAAGCCGCTCAGCCCGCGCGAGCTGCAGGTGCTGGAACTGGTCGCCGCCGGCCGCAGCTCGGAGTCGATCGCCGAGGAACTGGAGATCAGCCTGCACACCGTTCGCAATCACATCCGCAACCTGCGCCGCAAGCTCAACGCCAAGACCAAGCTCGAGGCGGTCGTCACCGGTATGCGGATTGGCATCCTGGTCCGCCAGTAGTCGGACGCAGGCGATACGCTGAGACTCCCGGGGCCGTAGCTCAGCCGGGAGAGCGCTGCCCTTGCACGGCAGAGGTCAGGGGTTCGAATCCCCTCGGCTCCACCAACGTGTACCGTACTCATAACTCCCCGGTCGAGTGCGATTTCCGCTGCGTCTGACGGCCCGATGGGGCTGTCTTCGGGCA